>CAYQRD010000014.1:0-28772 GCA_964419845.1 uncultured Phycisphaeraceae bacterium | reverse complement strand
TGGTGTTTCTCTACGGCACATGCCAGATCGTGGTGTTCCTGTCGCTGGCGGTGATCCTGTTCCAGGGCCGGGATGTGGGCTGAGGGTCGCTCACAGGCTCTCATTGAGCGGCGAGCGCCCGACCGTAGACCTTGACACACTTCTCGGCCGCGCCGTCCCAGTTGAGGCCACGCAGCTCGAACCGGCCGTGCTCACGCAGGGTCTGGCCCAGCGGCGGGTATCGCAGCACCGCCACAATCTTGTTGGCCATCTCGTCGGTGTCCCAGAAATCGACCTTCAGACAATGCGTGAGCACCTCGGATACGCCCGACTGCTTGGACACGATCACGGGGACATCGTTGCGCATTGCCTCCAGCGGCGCGATCCCGAAGGGTTCGGACACGCTGGGCATCACATAGCAGTCCGCCATCTGATACACCCGGTCCACATCACGACCGCGCAGGAACCCGGTGAAGAGCACCTTGTGCCCGATCCCGATCCCCGCGGCGTGCTCGATCATCCGCACCGCCATGTCGCCGGAGCCCGCGACCACGAACTTGACCTTGTCTTCCTTCTCCAGCACCCGCTTGGCGGCCTGGATGAAGTACTCGGGGCCTTTCTGCATCGTGATGCGCCCGAGGAAGAGGACGATGCGGTCTTCCGACTCGATCGCCGCGCCCTGCTGGGGTTGGGCTTCGTGCTGAGCGACGCCGTTGTAGACGACATCGATCTTGGCATCGGGCACGCCGTAGCGTTTGTTCACGATCGCCTTGGTCAGACGGGACACCGCGATCACGCGATCGGCACCGTTCATGCCCGCGCGCTCGATGTCGTACACCTGCTGGTTGATGTGCTCGCCCGATCGATCGAACTCGGTCGCGTGGATGTGGCACACCAGCGGCTTGCCGGTGATCTGCTTGAGCAGCAGCCCAGCGGGATAGGTCAGCCAATCGTGGGCGTGGATGACATCGAAGCGCTCCGTGAGCCCGAGCGCCGCGACGAGCTTGGAGTATCGGTGAGCATCGCCGAAGAGGTCGCTGCCGTAACCGCTGTCTCCGGTACCCAACTGCTTGACGGAGTCCACGACTGAATCGAATGTGTCCGCGATCTGTGTCGCGCTGGCCGTCCCGAGCCCGATGAATCCCTCGGTATCGTCGTGAGTTTCATACCCCTCGGCATGCATCGCCCGCTCGATTTGGATCCGTTCGACCATCTGCCCGAGCGTGTTTTCGGTATCGACACCCGGGTATGAACTTGGCGAGTTGGTGGTCATCTGCTCGATGCGCCGGGTCAGCGTCTCGATCAGGCGTTCACGCTGCCTGGTCGCAGGGAGTCTCGCCGCGACGGCGCTGGTGTTGGCCGCAACGGGCTCGGGGCTCATCGAACCCTGACGCAGCGATTGCGCTCGCTCGGCGAGCACCCGCGGCCCGATCAGCTCGACATGAGATTTGTGACCGGCGGGGACCGCCTGCGGGAGCACGAAGACAATCTCGTGCCCCTGGTTCACCAGTGAGCGCGTGAGCCCCTCCACCGCGGTGCCTAGGCCGCCGGCCATAAAGGGTGGAAACTCCCATCCGAGCATCAGTATGCGCATGGTGCCTTGTGCCTTCACTCATAAGTGACCCGGGACAGAACGAGGTCAGTCCTCGTCGTCCTCAGTCATGTCGCCCAGTTCTCTGAACACGATCTCATACCCGAGGAGCCAGAGCAACGCGTGCCGGGGTGCGTCCGGGCTGCTCAGCGGGGTCGAGACTTTCGAACGAAAGACATAGATTTTCTCAGGGGAGCGGAAGTGATCGAACTCAACCACGGCATCGGTGTGCCCGAGGTCGATGATCTCCTCTTCGAGCAGATCGTCGAGCTTGTCGCCCGTACCGACCAGATCACCCTCGATCGAGCCCGAGAGCCAGCGATCCTCGGTCTCCAGCGCGACCCAGATGTCGCCTTCCTCTATATAGACCCTGTAGAAGGCGGGCTCGGCCGGGCCGTCGGCCTCGCAGCAAACACCGCGTGCATCGATCTCGACCGAGGCAAAGACATCCGCTTCGGCCGCGCCCTGTCTGATGTATTCGTACAGCTTGTGTTTGGTGTCTGAGTAATCAGTCGTCATCTCGATCCTCATCAATCCGGGTGAAGCGTATGGTCAAGATCGCGTCGCTTCCAGCTGAGCCACGAATCGGCTTTCGGTCGAATCCTAGCGGGTCAGGGTACAGGCATCCGATGCGTGCCCGATAATCACGAGCGAGATTTGGGATTCTCGACAGATGCCCAACTCGACAACTGACAAATTCCGTCTATACTTCCCCCCGCATCGACCAGCCCAGGTGGCGGAATTGGTAGACGCGCCACCTTGAGGTGGTGGTTCTCGCAAGGGAGTGGAGGTTCGAGTCCTCTCCTGGGCATTGATGAAGCGACGCCATTGGCGTCGCTTTTTCATTGGTCCCATCCGCATTGCGTAGCGATGTGCCACAGAGCCGAGGATTGCCCGGGGGATATCAGCCATTCCCCGCGCTCGGATCAAGCCTCCCCCCGATCCGGCCGAACCTTGGGTATCCCGAACCGGCAATGCTGCCTGGAGGTGCCCTGTGCGTGTACTCGTCATCGATGACTCTGCTTTCATGCGCAAGATCATTTCGGAGATGATCGATCAGGAACGAGGCTTCGAGGTCATCGGGACCGCTCGCGACGGCGAGGACGGGGTGCAGAAAGCCATCGAACTCAAGCCCGACCTCATCACGCTCGACATCGAGATGCCCAAGAAGGACGGTCTCACCGCCCTGCGCGAGATCAAGGCCAGGTGCCACGCCTTCAACCCCGCGGTGCTCATGTGCTCATCGCTGACCGTTGCGGGATCACAGGAGACCCTCAAGGCCCTTCGGATTGGAGCCGCCGATTTCATCGCCAAGGACCCGGCAGTCGTCGGGCAAAACGACGAAGGCTTCCGCTCAGAACTGATCGCCAAACTCCGCGCACTGCGTGGACACCGCGACGCGGTGCGCAAGAGCGCGACTTCGGGGTCGGCCGAGCAGGATACGCAGCTCGATCAGCTCCGCTCGACCGATGAACTGGATCTCAAGCGTGTCAGAGCGATCGTCGTAGGATCATCCACAGGTGGCCCACCCGTGCTCGAGGAGATCTTCTCTCAGGTGCCGGCCAATCTGCGAGTGCCGATCATCGTCGCCCAGCACATGCCTGAGATCTTCACCAAGAGTCTCGCCGAACGGCTTGATCAGCAGTGCGCCTGCAAAGCACGCCTCGCGACCAACGGCACCATCCTCACGGAACCCGGGATCTATATCGCTCAGGGTGGAAGCCACATCCGCCCGACCCGGATCGCCGGCGGCAAGGTGGTCACTCGCTTGGTTGATGTGCTCGAGAACGCGATCTATCGCCCCTCTGTGGACCACCTTTTCAGTCAGGCGGCTGATATCTGGGGCGAGGGACTGCTGGCAATCCAACTCACAGGCATGGGTGCCGATGGCGCCGAGGGCGCAGGACGGATCCGAGCCCGTGGCGGTCAGGTGATCGCACAATCGCCCGAAACCTGTGTTGTCTACGGCATGCCAAAGGCCGTTGTGGACGCGGGTCACGCGAACGCGTTGCTCGCACCCAAGACGATCCGCGATCTGATCGCGCAGTTCTCGCGCGTCCAACTTGCCCCCTCGGACGGTCTGATATCGAAGAAAGACGATCTACGACGCAGCGCCTGACGGCAATCTGGAAATACGACTTCAATATCCCCTGCCGCGGTTCGATAGATGACCAGTTCATGCGTCCACCCACACAGGAAGCAGCCCATGTCGAACGCAAAACCAAAACAGCCTCATTCCAACTCGCAGACCGGCGAGCAGCTTCAACTCGTGAGCTTCTCCGTCGGTGAGGAGCTCTTCGCCGTCGACATCCTGCGCGTCCAGGAGATCAATCGGATGATGGCGCTGACCAAGGTCCCCCAGAGCCCCGACGGGGTCGAGGGCGTCATCAACCTCCGTGGTCGGATCATCCCGGTGCTGGACCTGCGCGTCCAGTTCGGATTCCCCCGCGCCGAGCACAACGAGCACACCCGCATCGTTGTGATCGAGGTAAGCGGGCAGACCGTGGGGTTCGTGGTCGACTCCGTGCATGAGGTCATGCGGATCCAGAGCAGCATCGTCGAGCCGAACCCGCAGATGAGCACCAGCATCGACTCGAGTTTCGTCTCCGGCGTGGCCAAGCTCGATGATCAGCTCCTGATCATGATCGAGCTCGACAATCTGCTGAGCCCGGAATCGCTCGGACGCGTGACGAGAATGAGCAAGAACGCCGCCTGAACCATTCCGAGACATCAACACCTTCCGGACGCTCCTCTATGACAACACTCAGCAACCGAATCACGATGTCCACGGAACAGTACAAGGTCATGTCCAAGATCATTTATGATCGTTCCGGCATCCACTTTCCCGAGAACAAGAAATACATCATCGAGTCCCGACTCTCGCACCGGATCTCCGAGCTTGAGATGGAGAACTTCGATCAGTACATCGCGTACCTGACCATGGGCCCGTACCAGATGGACGAGTTCCAGGAGATGTTCAATCGGATCACCATCAACGAGACGAGCTTTTTCCGCAACGAAGCACAGCTCGATGTCTTTGAAAAGGTGATCCTGCCCGAGTTGCTCGACGCTCGCTCGACGACCAAGCGACTCCGCATCTGGTCTGCAGCGTGCTCGACGGGCGAGGAGCCTTTCACGCTGGCCATGCTGATCCACCGATCGCTTGGTGTCCGTCTCAACGACTGGCACATCGAGATCCTGGGCACGGACATCTCGGAAAAGGCGCTGCAGGTTGCCCAGAGCGGCATGTACACCTCCTACGCGATCCGCAGCACTCCCAAGCTCATGCTCGATCGCTACTTCAAGCAGTCCGATCGCCAGTTCGAACTCAGCCAGACCATCCGATCGATGGTGAACTTCGAAAAACACAACCTCAAGGACACCATGGCCGCAAAGCGTCACGGGACATGGGATGTGATCTTCTGCCGAAATGTGCTCATCTACTTTGACGACCCGATGAAGAAGAGCGTGATCGATATGTTCGATCGCCAGCTCGCCAGCGACGGCACGCTGTTCATCGGCCACTCCGAACGAATCAAGTCACTCACCGACCGGTTTGCACAACTGGAGATCCCGCAGGGGTTCTGCTATCAGAAGTGCGATCATGTGTCATCAAAAGGCGGGAACTAAACCATGTCAATCAACGACTTCGATCCCGATATCCTGCAAGACTTTCTGACCGAGTCAGGCGAGCTTCTCGAAGAACTCGAGAGCGACCTTGTCGATCTTGAGGCGACCCCGCAGGACCCCGAGCTGCTCAACCAGATCTTCCGTGCGCTGCACACGATCAAGGGCAGCGCATCGTTCCTTGCGCTGACCAATCTCGTCGCGATCGCTCACTGCAGCGAGAGCGCCCTCAACACCGCACGCAACGGCGAGCTGATCATCGGCAAGCCCGAGATGGACCTACTCCTCGCCGCGATCGATGTGCTCAAAATCCAGTTCGAAGAACTGACCTCGGGCAACTTCGAGCTCACCGCTGCGGACCCGGAGCTGATCAGCAAGCTGACCATCCTCGGCGACGGTGGATCACTCGACGCTGACACCCCATGCGAAACGACCGCCCAGACCAGCGATACAGCACAACCCGAACCGTCTCAGGCCGCCGACGGGCGGACGATCCAATCGATCGAACTCGATGCGGGCAAGCTCGATCTCATCGAGCACATGGCCAGCGACATCAGCGATACGATCGACCAGTCGATGCAGCGGATCGCGGAACTCATAGACCCGGGCACCCGCCAGGTCGCCTGCAACAACCTCACGGATCTCTTCGAGGACATCGTCAAGACCGTCGACTTCTTCGAGATCCCACCCGTCGCCCGACTGGCGAAGGTGCTCGACAGCGCGATCGAAGCTGTTCCTTCGCTCACGGATGACCAGCTCGCCCAGCTCACACCCCGTCTCATGGGTCTGTGCATGCTCCTCAAGGAGCAGAGCGCCGAACTCGTCAACAAATCGCTTATCACCTGGCCATGCGACACCCTCATCCAGCGCATGGGCGAGCTGATCGACGGTCACGAGCTCACTGATGGCGTGCTCCCCAACGGGGCGGACGGCTACGCGGCGCTGCAGATCGATGGCATCGCGTACGGCGATGCGGACGCACTCAGCATCGCGGAAGAGGACGACACCGCCCTCACGCCGGCCGCTGGCCAGACGGAAATCAAGGCCCCCACGAACCAGTCGGAACCAGCGGCGGCGGCACGCAAGCCCGTGGTCAACGCCGTCGAGCAGACCATCCGTGTCGAGGTTTCTCGCCTCGAATCGCTGATGAATCTGGTGGGCGAACTCGTGCTCCAGAAAAACCGCATCGGCGCCATGGCGGAGGATGTCACGCGCTCGATGATCGACCCCGACCTCATCGAACAGATGGAGGTCACCGCGAGCACGCTCGATCGTGTCACGGGCGATATCCAGCTGGCCGTGATGCGTACACGAATGCAGCCGCTCGACAAGCTGTTCGGGAAGTACCCCCGACTGATCCGCGATCTGGCCACCAAGACACACAAGCAGATCAACCTCGAGATCATCGGCGGCGATACCGAGGTTGACAAATCGGTCATCGAAGAACTCGGCGACCCCCTGGTCCACCTCCTTCGCAACAGCGCCGACCACGGCATCGAGAGCCCCGCTGTCCGAAGCGCGAACGGCAAGGACCCGACCGGCACCATCAAACTCGTCGCGGGACACGAGGGCAGTCATGTCTGCGTGCAGATCATCGACGACGGCAAGGGCCTCGACCGGAATGTGATCGGTGCCAAAGCGGTCGAGCGCGGGCTCGTTTCCGCCGAGCAGCTCGGCTCACTCAGCGACGAGGAGATCTTCCGGTTCATCCTTGAGCCCGGCTTCTCGACCGCCGAGCAGGTTTCCGACCTCTCGGGGCGTGGCGTGGGCATGGATGTCGTCCGCACAAACATCGAATCCAAGCTCAAGGGCGGCATCTCCATCGAGTCCAAGAAGGGCGAGGGTACGACGATCAATGTCACCATCCCCCTGACCGTCGCGATCATGCCGGCCATGATGGTCGCCGTGTCTGACGAGGTCTTCGCGATCCCGCTCACCAATATCACAGAGATCGTTCACCCGACACCCGAGATGCTCTCGAAGCTCGGCGATGAGCCCGTAATCCACCTGCGTGGGTCTGTGTACCCGCTGATCAGCTCGCAGGAGGTCTTCGCCGTGCCCGAACACGAGAGACAGGAGGAGCAGTTCGTGGTCGTGATCGGCTTCAATCAGAAACTCATCGGGCTGCGGGTCACACGGGTGATCGGTCAGCAGGAAATCGTCATCAAGCCCCTCGACGGGGTCAAACGAGATGGTCCCATCTCGGGAGCAACGGTCCGCAACGATGGTGGCGTCAGCCTCATCATGGACATCGCCGAGCTCATGCGTCACTCACGCAACCAACGCGCGGGGCACGCGGCACACGCCTAACACACAGTGAATCCACTAAGGAGTAAGCGACATGGACCCAAGCTACATCACCCCCTTCATGACATCGATCCAGAATGTCTTCTCGACGATGTTCCAGCTCCCCGTCGAAATCGGAGAGCCCAGCATCAAGACAGACAAAACCGCGACACACGATGTCTCGGGCATCATCGGCGTCTCGGGCGAAATGGTCGGCACCATCGTGCTGAGCATGCCGCAGGCAGCCGCGGTGTCCATCGTCGCGCTCTTCACGGGTATGGAGATGGAGCCTGAGAGCGATGACTTTGCGGACGCCGTGGGCGAACTCGTGAACATGATCTCCGGCAACGCCAAGGCCGAGTTCCAGCGCAAGGGCGTCTCGATCTCGTGCCCATCGGTCGTCATCGGACCAGACCATCGTGTGTCGAGCCCCTCGGGCACGGCGTGTGTCAAAATTCCCTGTAATACCGATTGTGGCGAAGTCGTGCTCGAAGTCGCCCTCCGCGAAGCGACCGAAACCGTCGACGCGCAGTCCAACGCCGCCTGAGCCGCGACAGAAACTACCTAGGAGCAACAATCATGCGAATCCTCCTCATCGATGACTCGAAGACCATGCGAAACATCCAGAAGTCCGTGCTCAAGCAGCTCGGCTACACGGATATCGAAGAAGCGTGCGACGGCCAGGACGCCCTGAGCAAGATCGGCGCCTTCCAGCCCGAGCTGTGCCTGGTCGACTGGAACATGCCCAACATGGACGGGCTGACCTTCGTGAAAACATTCCGCCAGCAGGACAAGTCCACACCGCTGATCATGGTGACCACCGAGGCCGAGAAGGCCCGCGTGATCGAAGCGATCAAGGCGGGCGTCAATAACTATGTCGTGAAGCCCTTCACACCCGACCTCCTCAGCGAGCGCATCACAGAAACGCTCGCGAAATGCGGCGTCAGCTCGTAAGCGACTCCGCAGGATCTCGGGCGGCTACGCGCAACTACAAAGACGACTATGTCGAATCAAAGCGCAGATATTGATCATCTACTCAAACTCGAGACCGGGGAACTCTCGATCACGGGGACGCTGCGCATTCAGGCGATGACCGCACCCGGACTCATCACCAGCGATTCGATCAACGCCTACCTGCTCGGTCGGGATATCCACAGTCAGGCCGTCATCCAGGGCGAGATCGACAAGCTCGTCGAAGCGGTCAGGAATGACAACACAGTGCCGCACGAGGCCGTGATCGCCAAGGGCACCCCGCCCATCCACGGCACCAACGCTCGGATCGACCTGACCGAAGACATCGCTGAACGGTTCGAACGCATCCAGAAGCGCAAAGAGGCCTTCCTGATCGCGCAGGAGGACAATACCTTCGATCCCGATGCGGGCAACGCGATCGATTTTTATAACGAATCGAGCTTCGTGACCGCACTCGAGAGCGATCACATCGGTAACTTCGTGGAGCACACGGAGGGGACCGACGGCACCGATATCTTCGGCAGGATGATCGCGGCCAAGCCCGGCAAGCCCATCAGCAAGCCGTGCGACGAGAGCTGCCGCATCGATGCCAAGGGACGCATCATCGCGATGCAGGACGGGCTGATCCATGTCCAGCACGACCGCATCTGTGTCCAGTCCACCCTCAACATCCCGGGGTATGTCGATTTCTCCACCGGCAACATCGATTTTCCCGGCGACATCGTCATCGAGAAAGGCGTGCGTGACCGATTCCGGGTAGATTCGGATTTCAACATCGAGATCCACAAGCTCGTCGAAGCCGCGCACCTGCACTCGGACAGCAACATCAAGCTCCATCAGGGCATGGCCGGGCGTGAAACGGGGACAATCAACGCCGTGGGCGATCTGGACTCGGGCTATCTCGACGCGGTCGATGCACACATCACGGGCAACTGCATCATCGAGCGCGAAGTCACGAACTGCAATCTACATATTTCAGGGCGTGTTGAGGCCCGCAACGCGACCATCCGCGGCGGAATCATCGAGGTCGCACGCGGTGGGGTCGTCGGCACGCTCGGTTCAGAGGGCGGCGTTCGGACGGATGTGGTGCTCGCTTCCCACCCGGTCATCCAGAAGCAGATCAGCCAGATCAAAGCACTCCTTCCAAGGATCTCCAGCGAGATCGAAAAGTCCAAACGCGAGTTTCAAGCGATCAAGGCCAGCTCCGGCAGGGCGAACCCCGAACTCGAAACAGAGATCTGCTTCCTCGAATCGAATCTCCAATCGCTGAACGCAAAGAAGAGCGATCTCGAGTCCGCTCTTGATCGCCTCTACACGCTGCTCGGCAAGCACACCCACTGTGAGCTCACCGTTGCCGGCAGGATCTTTGCGAAGACGCAGCTCTGGCTCCCGGGCAAGCATGTCAGCTTCGACCACGATCTCAAGGGCGAGTTCACCATTCGACTCAACGCCGGGGGCCAACCGGTCTTTGAGCGTGACGGCAAGTCGGAGCCCCTGAGCACCCACGCAAAGGTCAACAGCGACGATCGTGTCCCGGCACCGCTCAAGGAAGCCTCCAAAGCCGCCTGACCCTCCACCTGGCCCCGCGCCCCCCTGCATCAATCTGAATGGAACCGCACGCCGCAGCCGGCGGTATACTCATGTGCGCTCACAATGGACTCAGTCAAGCAGAACATCCCGTCGGCCAAGCCGCCGCTCCGGATCGCCACACCGGCGCTGGTGAGCTTTCTCTGTGCCAATGGCGTCCTGCTGCTCGTCGCCCTGATGCTGCCCGCGCCGGCACATCCACACGCGGTTGTGCCTGTCGCATGGATCACAGAGCCCGAGCCCGACGCAACCGACGCACCCGACGACCAGGCGATGCGCGAATGCGTCATCACACTGACGAGCGGGCGGACCATCACGGGTGAACTGATCCGGGAAGACTCGCGGATTGTTGTGATCGGGATCGAGGGTATCGAAACGACCTTCCAGCGCCGTCTGGTGTCGAGTATCGTGGTGCTCCCGCCCGTCGCGGAGCGATACCGCGACCTGCGGGCAACCATTTCCGATGACGATATCGATGCCCGACTGGCCCTTGTTGAGTGGCTCAGGGCCCGCCGGGCCTATGCCCTCGCCCTGCGTGAGCTCGAGTCCATTCTCCTGCTCGAGCCAAACAACAGCCACGCCAAGCTCCTGCACACCTGGCTCGCCGAGTACGACAAACTCAGCCGCAGCGAACAGCCCCAGGATAAGGATCAGGAAACGGCTTCTCCTGAAGAGGCCCAATCACCCCCCGCCAAGGAGCCCCGCGCGTACCAGATCAGACGCAACGAGCTCCCCCTGCTCAGCGACGAACAGATCAACCTCATGCGCGTCTACGAGATCGATCTGCGCAACCCGCCCCGGATCAAGGTCCCTGACGATGTCATCCAGGAGTTGATCCAACGCAACCCCGAAGCCTTCAGCCCGAACGAGGACGAACGCCAGGCGGTCTTTGACCTCCCGGGAATCGAGAAGCTCAAACTCCTCTTTTCGCTCAAAAGCCGCGATCTCTACGCGCGTGTGCAGGTGCTCGAGAATCCGAGCTCGATCAAACGCTTCAAGGATCAGGTGCACAACGGCCGCGGCTGGCTCATCAACGCCTGCGCCTCCACCAGATGCCACGGCGGGGTTGACGCGGGCTCGTTCCAGCTCATCAACGATCGCCCCAACACCGACGAAACCGTCTTCACCAATCTCTACATCATCGAGAACACCAAACTCTCCAACGGCCTCCCACTCATCGATTACAACTCGCCCGAACGCTCCCCACTGCTTCAGATGGGCATGATCGAGAGCAACGCACTCGTCCCCCACCCCGAGATCCCCCGCGGCTATCCGGGCACGGGGTATCGGCCCATCTTCCGGAACACGCGCGATCGCAAGTATCAGCAGGCCGTCGATTGGATCCGATCGATGTACCAGCCCAGACCCGAGTATGGATTCGACTACCCACCCAAGCCCGAAACCACCCTGCCGGATCCCGATCAGAACCAGCCCTAAGCCCTACGGATCGCTTCTCAGGCGATGCAACGATTGCTCCGGTGTGCTACCATCTGACCCCGCCGGGTCGGGTTGGAACCGAAACGGAACCAACGCGGCCCTTGGGAGTATGGCACTGACACACCCGCTCGGGCTTCGAGCCCCGATTCGTTCGCACCGGACCTCGTGACCGGTCAGGATCATCAGAGAAGGAATAGCTACGCATGATCCATCGCACGCAGCCCACATCGCTCCGTCCGCTCACCATGACACTGCTCGCGGGCGCCACAATCACACTGCTCGGCCTCAGCGGCTGCGGCGAATCCAATGAAGCCCAGTCCGCTGTCAAGCAGGCCGGTCGCTCGTTCACCTCCGTCGCCGTCGGCGACGCGAACGCGACACCCGAGTTCAGCGAGCAGACTTACGAAAAAGCCGTCAACTCGCTCAGCCCGCACGCCGGCGATTCTGACGGGTATGCCGAAGCCGCGGCGATAGGCGTCGCGATGGCCAAGAAGGGACAGGCCGCGCTCGCCTCACAGCGTGCCGCCCAGATCGAAAACGAAGCCCGCCATCAGGCCCGCGTCATCCGCGGGATGATCAACGAGTGGCTCACCATGAACGCGATCTCGAAGGCCGCGGGGATGTTCGATCCCAGCAGCGAGATCAAGGAACTCGAGGGCATCATCGAACTCCGCAAGGACGACATCAGCAGCTATCAGCAGCAGATGGAACTCATCAACGAAGAGATCAGCCAGCACGAATCCAAGATCGCGACCCTCAAAGCCCGTGCCGACGAGCAACGCAATCAAGCCGGTGCAATCGAACTGCAGATGCCCCGCGTGAGCGCGCAGGAAGCAGCGAAGCTCGCCGCGCAGGTGCGCGAGTTCTCGCTGCGAGCCGATCAGTACGAGCTCGAAGCCGTTCGTATCGAGGGGGTCGTGGGCCAACTCCGCCCCGGAGCGCGCGAGGTCAGTCTGAATGTCGAGAAGGCACGCTCTCAGGTCGAACTGCTCAATAAAGCCGTCGCCGAGTTGCGTGATCGTGCCCAGGCGAGCCGTCTGGATGCCCAGCAGGCACGCGAGAACGCGGACGCCGCGGTTGAGCGGATCGAATCCGCAGTCGCCGCGTACCAGTCGCTTCGTGACACCTCCGTGCAGGAGGCCCACGACGAAGCCATCAAGCTGGCCCGCGACGCGATCAACGCGGTGCGTGACGCGCGTGATGCCATCAAACAAGGTGCCGCACTCAATAAAGCGGACGCTCAGCAACTCCTCGCCGAGTTCTCGCTTCGTCAGGCCGGCGGTGAACACGAGGAAGCCCAACTCTATATGGCGCTCGACGAATCCGGTATCAGTGGAGACTGGGGCAGCCGGGCACAGGCAGCAACCGCTCAAGCCCAGGAGTTGACACAGGCCGCTCAGCAGAGCTACCTCGATGCGGCGGCATCGCTCCGCGCCGCCCGAGTTCGCGGCGATGTGGGCGAACGGCTTGAATCGACGGCCAAGCGCCTCGAAATGCTCGGCGGGCTCGAGCCTGAGCCCGAGTACATCGAACAGGACGAGGATGCCGAGTCGTACGATGATGCCGATGATATGAGCACAGATTCGGGCGAGATGACCCTCGAGGACATCCTCGCCAACACGCCCGAGGAGATGCGTGAGACCGTCCGCGCTCAGCTCCAGGGCCTGATCGACACCCTCGAAGCGACCGATGATGTCGACACCCTCTATGAGATGCTCGACCAGATCGACGCCCAATCCGAGGCCACGAGCGGGATGCTCCCGCCCGAGATGCAGACCGAGGAACTGCTCGATCAGATGAACGCCGGGTTCAACTGGGTGAAGCGCCAGATCGAAGCCCGGATCCAAGAGATCGAAAACGGGTAAGCACCCGGATTCAACCCAAAACCCACGCACGCCCGCGACCCGATCGTGGGCGTGTTTTTTCATCTGACCTACACTCAACCATGAGTTCCACGACCACGACCGATCTCCCGGGCACACCCGAGATGCCCGATGTGCCTCAGCACCTCGTCAAACCGATCGAGCCCGTCATCGGACGCGTGCACGCGACGCGGATCTGCACCCGTTCACGCAAAGCAGCCGGGTTCGTGCGCCATGTCGAGATCGATGTCTCCGGCACCGCACTGGAAAACAGCTGGCACGCGGGCCAGTCCTTCGGCGTGATCCCCGCGGGAGATGCCGGTGACGGCAAATCACACAAGCTCAGGCTCTACTCCATCGCCGCACCAACCGGAGGCGAGACCGGCGACGGCACCATCATCACCACCACAGTCAAACGCCTGCTCGACGAGCACTGGGAATCGCACAAACTCGTGCAGGGCGTATGCTCCAACTACCTCTGCGACCTCAATGTCGGCGACGAGGTGCTCCTCACCGGACCGGTGGGCAAACGCTTCCTGCTCCCGAGCGACCCCAGCAGACATGACTACATCTTCATCGCGACCGGGACCGGGGTTGCCCCGTTCCGCGGGATGCTGCTCGACCTCGTACGCATGGGCATGCCCTCCCGTGTCGCCCTGCTCATGGGTGCCCCCTACGAGACCGACCTGCTCTACGACGACGAAATCAAGGCATGGGCCCGGCAGCACGAGAAGTTGAGCTACCACACCGCGATCTCACGCCATACCACGCCGACACAGCCGACCAAGCTCTATGTACAGGACCGGCTCCGCGAGGATGCCGAGGTGCTCTCGCCGATGCTCGCCTCGCCGCGCACGCTGATCTACATCTGCGGGCTCGCGGGCATGGAACTGGGCGTCTTCCAGACTCTGGCAAGGATGCTCCCGCCCGACCAGCTCGCCCAGTATCTGACACTCCCCGAGGGTATGGCCGAGCAGGTCGACCAGTGGGAACGGGGCATGATCCCCAAAACCCTCAAGAAGACCAAACGCGTCTTCCTTGAGGTCTATTGAGCGTTGCACAGATGTGTCACCCGCCTGTCACAAGCGGGATCCGGGCCCCGCGAGGGCCGAATAGCCCCCTGAAGAGGTCCGAGAGCGGACATCGGGGACTTTGGGCGATAAACTCAGACCCGCACGCACCATCGCGTGCCCCGACTCGACATCACCGGCGCCACGACGATCGCGCCCTGACCCCAACCGAGGGATCGACCTTGAACCCAGCCACCGACTCGACGCCGATGTCCCGATTCACTCGCCGCATGAGCCTGCTGGTGCTGGCCGTGGCGACCGGTCTCGCCGCCGCTCAGCCGGTGGGCGATCTGCCCCGCTCGACTGTTGAGACGATCTCGGTCAGCCCCGCGCAGCGCACACAGATCCAGCAGTTTGTGGACAACTGGGCCCCTCGGATCACCTCCGGGAACGCGCAGGACACCAAGCGGGCCGTAGAGGCACTGACCGAACCGCTGCAGAGCCGGGGTGTCTCGGTCGCCTTCCGACAGGCATACACCCAGTCGCTCACCTCACATCTCGACCAACTGATCAGCAACGCCAGTGTCAGCGCCAAGCTCAGCGCGTTGCGGATCGCCGGCGATCTTGCCACCCCCTCCGCGGTTTCTCGCATCCTGAGCATGATCAACGACGAGGACAGCGGTGTGCGCCTGTTCGCGATCTCGCGCGCCGGCCAGGTCTTTGAGACCACCCGCGTGCACGGCCCCGCGATGACCGGCACCGACGCGACTTCCCTGATCAACGCGATCGCCGCGGGCAACGCCCAGGCCAACCAGGATCCCGAGGTTATCCGTGCCAGCGCCAGATCGCTGGCGTCGGGGGCCATGCTCGGAACCAAGGACCTCGGCGAAGCACGCTCACTGGCGATCATCGCCCTCTCGGATCTCGTCGGCGGGCACCTCCAGGCGCTCAAGGCCAACGATGACCCCACATTCGCACAATCGCTCGCACTCGATGCCGCCAGCGCGACAACCCAGTCGATCTCGGACATAGGAGCCACCATCACCCCCGAAGCAGCAAAGGCCGCAGTCCGGCTGGGCGGCGACATCATTTCCGTGCCTCTCCGCCGGGTACTCGCCAAGACCATCGAGCCTGCGAATGAGCGTGGCCTGACCGTTCGCAGCGTGCAGGCGGGCGAGACCCTGCTCTACTTCGCCCGGCGGAAAGCCGCGGATCTGCGTGACCAGTCCAACAACAACATCGTGACCACCCAGTTCAGCAAGCAGCTTGAGAACGCCGATGACCGCGACTTCCGCAACGATGCCGCGGCACTCCTGGGCCCGGGCTCGGCAATCGTGACGGAGTTCCAGTTCAAGAACGACCGATTCCTCCGCTGACTCTCTGTGCAGACCCTGTGATTCCTGAACATCTTGTGCGTTCGTTGTCACCAGGCCAGCCCATGTGCGGTACCGTGTAGACATGCTTCGACTGCTCGTGCCGATCCTGCTGCTGATGGCCCTGGTTGGTGTATCGGTGCTCTCCGACAGCCCATCGCCCCGCGCGGATCTGGTGTTCATCAACTCCTCCGATGTCAACACGCTTGATCCCCAGCGGATGAGCTGGATGCACGATCTGCGAACAGCGCGCCTGCTCTACGAGGGACTGGTCCGCAACGATGTGCTCAGCGAGGGCTTCGATATCGCACCCGCAGTGGCTGCCTCATGGAGCATTTCGCCCGACGCGCGGACCTACACATTCAATCTTCGCCCCGAGGCCAGATGGTCGAACGGGGAGCCGCTGACCGCCGAGGATTTCCGGTATTCATGGCGCCGTGCGATGCTCCCCGATCTTGTCTCGGATTATGTCAATATGTTCATGCTCATCCGAGGGGCCCAGGAGTTCTACGACTGGCGTCTGGCCGAACTCGACGCGTTCGCCGAGGGTTCCTTCGATTCACCCGCGGCACGCCAGCAAGCCGCCTACGAGCTCTGGGAAGAAACCCAGGCCCAGTTCGATGCGATGGTGGGCATGCACGCGCCCGACCCGCACACGCTCGTGATCGAGCTCGAGCGTCCTGTGCCCTACTTCCTCGATATCTGCGCCTTCGCGGTGTTTGACCCGGTCTATGAGCCGCTGGTCGCCCAGTACGAACGCCCCGACCCACAGACAGCCCGCCTGATCCGCAAACCGGGCTGGACACGCGGCGGCGTCCTCGTATCCAACGGGCCATTCGTCCTCACGCGCTGGCGCATGAAACGCGACATGCGCATGGAGAAGAACCCCCACTACTGGGACCGTGACAGCATCGCCATCGACACCATCGACATCCCATCGATCAACGACCCCAACGCCGGCGTGCTCGCGTACCAGACCGGTGCCGTCGATTGGATTGCCGATGTCACGGCGCCGTATCGCGGCGAGATGGTCGCCCAGAAGCTCGAGTATCTCGCGGAGCACGCCCAGGAGGTCGAGCGACTCCGGGCCCAGGGGCTTGATCAGTTCAGCATCGACCGCATGCTCCCGCCCGATCCGCGTGCGCACACGCACGCCGTGTCTTCGTTCGGGACCTATTTCTACAACTTCAACTGCAAGCCCTATCTCCCCGACGGGCAGCCCAACCCGTTCGCCGATGCACGCGTCCGCCGGGCATTCGCGATGTGCATCGACAAGAAAGCCGTTGCTGATCAGGTACGCCGTCTGGGCGAGCCCACCGCGACCACGCTCATCCCCCCGGGATCCATCGGCGGCTACGCCTCCCCAAATGGCCTGCCATGCATCAGCGACGCGATCGACGATGCCCAGCGTCAGTCCCTGATCCAGCAGGCCAAGGCCCTGCTCTCGGAAGCGGACTACCCGCAGGATTTCGTTGTGACCCTCTCGTTCAACAAGGACGCTGGGCACGACCTGATCGCCCAGACCATCGCCAAAAGTTGGCAGAAGCACCTCGGCATCCAGACACGCCTCGACCAGAAGGAGATCAAGATCTTCCGCGAGGACCTCAAAGACAAACGCTACATGACCGCCCGCGCCGGCTGGTTCGGTGACTACGGCGACCCCACCACATTCCTGAACATCAACTATTCGACCGACGGCAACAACGACCGGGCCTACAACAACCCCGTCTACGACAGCCTGCTCGACCGGGCCAGCGTCGAGCTCGACCCGGTGAGGCGCATGGAGATGCTCAGCGAAGCCGAGCGGATCCTGATCGAGGAAGATCTCCCACTGGTCCCGATCTTCCACTACGCGACCATCTACATGTTCGACCCGCACAGGATCACCGGCATTTCAACGCATCCACGCACAAAGCAGAACGCGTTCCTCATCGATGTCCTGGGCGACGGCAAGGGCCCCGAGCAGCCACGCACCATGCACCCCTCGCCGAGCACCACGCCACATCCGCAGGGGGCACGCCCATGATCACGCTGATCCTGCGCCGATTGCTCGCGCTGCCGATCATCCTGCTGGTGGTCTACACCATCACCCTCACGCTCGCGTGGGCCGTGCCGGGCAGCCCGCTGGAGAACCCCGAGAAGCGTCCCAAGCCCGAGGTCATCGAGCAGATGAACAAACAGTACAACCTCGACTCCTTCCCGAGGTTCTACTTCTCGTACCTGCGCAGCGCCACGGGCTACCAGTATGCCCGCGACTGGATCAGCGGCGAACTCGCCCGCGAGCACGAGATGGCCCAGTCGCTCGGTCTCCCCCAACCATCACGCCCGATCTTCGATTTCGGCCCTTCGCTCAAATACGACGACAAATCCGTCAACGAGATTGTCGCCGATTCCCTGCCCGTCTCCGTCACGCTGGGCGGCTCGGCGATCCTCATCGCCCTGCTGATCGGGATCGCATCGGGCGTCATCGGCGCGGTCAAACCCAACTCCGTCGCGGACCTCTCCACGCTGGGCGTCGCGATGGTGGGCATCTCGCTGCCCAGCTTCGTGACAGGCACCGTGCTGCTGCTGGTCTTCTCGATCTGGCTGGGATGGTTCCCCGTCGCCCAGTGGGGCACGCTGCGGAGCATCGCCCTGCCGGCCTTTGCGCTCTCGCTCCCTTTCGCCGCGTACATCGCGCGGCTCACACGCATGGGCATGATCGAGGCGCTCGGGGCGGACTACATCCGCACCGCACGCGCAAAGGGCAACCCCGAACGGGTCGTGCTGCTCAAGCACGCGCTCAAGAACGCGTTCCTGCCTGTCCTGAGCTTCCTGGGCCCGGCGACTGCGATGGCCATGACGGGCTCGTTCGTGATCGAGCGGGTCTTCACGGTCCCGGGCATGGGCGAACACTTCATCAGCGCCGTGCAGAACAACGACTACTTCCTGATCATCGGGGTCGTGCTGGTGTTCTCCACGATGCTCATCGTGTTCAACCTGATTGTGGACATCCTGTACCGCTGGATCGACCCCCGGATCGCATGACCCGGCTCCTCACCAGGCGCTGACACAGGGCATTGTTGCGAGTTGGAAGAACAGGATCTGGTCGCGGACATCGATACGCTGATCACGCGTCAGATCCGCGATCGGGTCCATCGCGATGTACGCTTCCGCGAAAACGATGAGATCGTACAGGTCAACGGCCCCGTCGCTGTTGTAGTCGCCCATGCACCGTTCGGGCAGCATGAGCACAACGATCGCGCCGTTGTTCTCGTTCGCGAATGGGGCGTTCATCGGGATCTGCTGATAGAAATCGAGGGGCTCGCCGATCAGCGACCACGCCGTATTCGCAGGGCTCCCCGGCTCGGTAACCTCCTGCAGCGGGGCCAGCCCGTAGCGTGGCAGACTGACAAAGACCCACGACTCCTGACGGTCACCGGGACCGCCTGAGTTGCTGCCCGAGTCACCGCCATCAGAACCATCGTCCGATGATCCGCTTTCCGGGTCACTCAGTGCGAGCGCGTTTGGTTGTGTCATGTGGAAGAAGAAAACGACAATCGCGCAGATCCGTACGGATCGCAAGAAGGTGTCACTGAACATAAACGGGCATCCTCCGCGTCCCTCGGTGTGGGTTCATCCTAACCCATCTCGGCTCAACCGCCATGCCATGTCCCATATCTTGGAACATATGGCGTGATCGCCCCACCGTGTTTCAGGGAAAGCGCTGCCCGAACTCTCAGCGTGTTCAACACACGCGATCAAGCGTAAACCACGCGCCCGGCTTGAGATCGCACACGATGAAGTCGGCGTTCACCAAACTTTGTGCGCGTTGTCCCGGCGCAGTCAGCTTGAGCGCGATCGGCTGGCCAGCATTGACCACCAGAATGTTGCTCACGGGGTCCACGCCGACCACGGTGCCAAGGATGCGAGTCGGGCGTCCGATGCACGGTTCGAATCGACGACCGCCGGCATGCGGCGTGTCGACACGGCGAGCCTCGGCGAACAGCCGCGCGAGCACCATCTCCCCCTTGAGCGCACGAACCGCTTCGACATCACCCTTGATCTCAAGATCGATCCGGTAGTCGCTGTTTGGAAATCCGAGCATCACGCGGGCCGGGCGCTGATCGTCGGCATCGAGCACATCGAGGATCGTGCCGCGGGCGAGGGTGGGATCGATGACAGTCGTTGGGGCGGGGTGAAGCATGGTTCTACCTTATCCGCGATGGGCCGGTTTTTCACGCCGGACGCAGCGCTTCGATCTCGGTGTTGGGCTCGGGGCGTTGGACATGACGACCGCCCGGGCCGCTGCGGAGGAAGTTCCAGAGCATCAGCGTGCCCTCAGGGGTCATGAAACTCTCGGGGTGGAACTGCACCCCCTCGAGCGGCTGCAAGCCAGGATCGGCCCACACGCGACGCAGGCCCATGACCACCTCGACGCGCTGCCCGTCGATCTCATCGAAGCATGAGGCGCTGACCTCCCAGCCGTCGCTTCCGAGCTGGAGCGACGGGACGGAATCACGGCGGACGATCAGGGAGTGATAGCGGGCCACTACCGTCGGTGTACGGACACCCTCGAACACCCCGCGACCGTCGTGGACGATCGATGAAGTTTTGCCGTGCATGAGAAGCGGGTGGCGTTCGACGACCATGCCGTTGATGTCCGCCATGCACTGATGACCGAGACAGACACCCAGCACGGGGACACGGCCCGCGAAATGGGCGATGATGTCGCTGGAGACCCCCGCCTCCCTGGGCGTGCAGGGGCCGGGCGAGATGATGACATGGGTGGGCCCGCGGCCATCGTCGAGCCCGTCCGCCTGCGCGGGGGTGATCGCATCATGGCGCACCACCAGCAGATCACGCCCGGGCTCGAGCGTGGGGTCAAGCTCCCCCAGTCGCTGCACGAGGTTCCATGTGAAGGAGTCGTAGTTGTCGATCAGCAGGATCATTGCCCAACAATAGCATCGCCCACGACCCCTGATCTGGTCATGGTTACTATGATGCCTGTTATGAGTGGCCTCGGAGTCTACGAATCCCTGCACATGATGCATCGCGCATGGCGCTACCGTAACCGGACCGAGCGCGATGAGGTTCGATTTATGCTCGCGCAGGATCTGCGGGGCAAGCTCGTGCTCGATATCGGGGCCAACGCGGGGATCTACAGCTATTGGATGTCCAAAGCCGTCGGCCGAGAGGGCAAGGTAATCGCCTTTGAGCCGCAGCCCGAGATGATCGAGGCCCTCAGGAAACTCCGTCACTCCTTCAGGTTCCCCCAACTCGAGATCGCCGAGACGGGGCTTTCCAATCATGCTGGCACGGCGGAGATGCGGCGCAAGCTCCATCACCTCGGCGGCGCGTCGATCGCACGGGAAATGCCCGACGCCAACGACTCGTTCACGATCCCGCTGACCACCGTCGACGCCTACCTCAAGGAACACGCGGACCGCCCGGTGTCCTTTATCAAGTGCGATGTCGAGGATCACGAGCCCGAGGTCTTCGAGGGTGCCATGGAAACACTGCGGCGCGATATGCCCGTCCTGCTCTTCGAATGCCACGACACGCGGGTCACAGAGAAGAATGTGTTCCAGGAACTGAGCTCCATCGGCTACGCCTGCTTTTACCTGCACAAGGGGAAGCAGCACCCGATCGAAGAGCTTGCCACCAAGCGATCAAGCATCGACAAGCCCTACCTCAACTATGTTTGCGTGCCCTACCGCGACCGATAGCGACTGCGCAGAAAAACAGGGCACCGAGACGCGCCCTGCTCGATCGATTTTCTGGATGCTTCAGGCCGCCTTGTTCATCCAGGTCGTGCCCGCGACGCCGTCCTGTGTCACAAGGAACAGGTCCTGCGTGATCGGGTAGGGCAGACGCGAGAAGTCTTCGGCGACACGCTTGCGCAGCCGATCGACGAAATCGGTCGGCTCGCAGCTCAGTGCGATGAACATGTCGCGCGCGGGGGTGGCGACGAAGAAATCAGCGCCCAGCTGGGCCGCGAGCTTCATGTGCAGATCGCCAAGCAGCAGACGCGCCGCGTCGTATCCGTCCTGCTCGGCAACAATCACCGCCCGGCCCCCCTCGGCGGATTCGATGACCTGCATCTCAAGCTCGGGGGCGTACAGATCGAGATTCTCCCGTGCGATCTCCTCGACCTCGTCGATCGTGATGCCCCAGCGGACAACCTGCTCGGTCGTGATGCTCACGGTCATGTGCGGCATATCGAGCACGAACACCACAACCGTGTCGTTCACGAACGGGACATGCGCCACCAGCTCTTCGCTGAGGTGCTCGAAGATCGAAACGGGCTGGATGCGAGGCATGATCCTCGCCTTGACCTGATCGAACGACTCGTCAGCAACCTCCATCGATTCGCCCGCGAAGAGCTGATCGAGGAAGTGCTCCACAATATCGGTCCCACGCTCGGGCTCGTGCGCAACCATGCGGAAGAGATTCTCAAGATCCAGGCGACGCCCGTTGACGAGCAACTCCTGCGAGTTGACGCGATCGATCTTGAAGCCGGGCTGCATCCGCTGGATGAGCTTGGCGACCTGCTCGGCAAAGGCTTCGGGTTCGATGGGCATTGCTCCCATGGACGACTCCTCCGTGCACCGTGTGCGGGGATGACTCCACCCCATCCGACGCGGGGTGCACAGCCCACATCGACCCCCTCACGGGGCGTCTGGACCCGCAACAGCACTGCTGACGATTGAGGGGTGCCAGCCCGAAGCGATGGGCTGAACATGCCGGTTAGTCCGGTCGATAACCTCCGCCCGGGCATCCACAAAGCCCGAATATCTCTCGATCAGGCCATCCGCGACCCCGATTTGGCAAACCGTCTGTGGGAGGCTAGAATCGTGGCCTGATATGGGACGGGCAGCCCCGGGTGTCGTGGGACACGCCGAGGAGACCGTCCCTTCAACAACCGGAGACGACGCTGTGACCGAACAGGAAATTGAATCAAAGGTGATCGAAATCGTCGCTGAGCAAATGGGCGCCGATAAATCCAAGATCACACGCGACACCAGCTTTGTCGAGGATCTCAACGCTGACTCGCTCGATACCGTCGAGCTGGTCATGGAGTTCGAAGACGAGTTCGAGACCTCGATCCCCGACGAGCAGGCCGAGAAAATCCAGACTGTTGGGCAGGCCGTCGATTTCATCAAGCAGGCGAACGGCGTCGATTGATCGGCACCCTCTATGCAACACAGGCAACCCCATCAGTTCGGCTGGTGGGGTGCTGTGATACATAAGCCCGGCGTTTCCGACAAGCAACGAGAGCATCGAGCCCATGTCCAATCATCCAAACCGTCGTGTTGTCATCACCGGCTACGGGGCCATCACGGACCTCGGGCTCGATGCCCCGAGCACATGGGAAGCCATGCGCTCGGGACGCTCGGGGATCGGGAGAATCGATCACCCCGATTTCGATCAGTACGCAGACTGGTCGGTCGAGATCGCGGGACAGGTCCGCGACTGGGACCCCGCGTCCGTGATCGACAAAAAGGAAGCCCGACGACTCGATCGATGCGCCCAACTCGGGCTCAGTGCCGCCATCGAGGCCGTGCGGCACTCGGGCTGGGACCCGGCTTCGGGCAACCCCACACGACACGGCGTGGTCGTGGGCTCAGGGATCGGTGGCATCTATGCCATCGAACAATCTGTCATGACCATGCGTGAGAAAGGCCCCTCACGCATCAACCCCTTCACCGTGCCCAAGCTCATGGTCAACGCGATCACGGGCAACATCGCCATCCAGTTCAACATGCAGGGCCCAGCGAGCGCCCACGCCACCGCATGCGCCTCGTCCGGGCACGCGATCGGTGACGCGATGAGCTACATCCGCTCGGGCAAGGCCGATGTCATGATCGCCGGCGGTGCCGAAGCCGCCGTGACCCCGCTGTGCATCGGTGCCTTCATGACCATGAAAGCCCTCTCAACACGCAACGATGATCCCACCAAGGCATCACGCCCCTTCGACAGGGACCGCGACGGGTTCGTGCTCGCCGAGGGCGCGGGCATGTTCGTGCTCGAGTCCGAGGAGCATGCCAAGGCACGCGGAGCCACCATCTACGCCGAGCTCACCGGCACCGGCAACTCGTGCGACGCCAGCCACATCACCGCACCCAACGAGGAAGGCCGAGGCGCATGCAACTCCATGCTCTGGGCACTCGAGGACGCCGGGCTGACCACCGACGATATCAGCTACATCAACGCCCACGGCACATCGACCCCGCTGGGCGATAAGGCCGAGGTCCGCGCGGTCCAGAAGGTCTTCGGCGAGCGATCGAAGCCCGGAAACGGCCTGGTGATGAACTCGACCAAGTCCATGCACGGGCACTGCCTCGGCGCTTCGGGCGCGGTCGAACTGATCGCCTGCATCGGCGCAATCAATGAATCGCTGGTCCCACCCACGATCAACATCGACAATCTTGATGACGGGTTCGATCAGATTGACATCGTCGCCAACAAGGCCCGCGAGATGACGGTCAGGCATGTCATGAACAACACATTCGGGTTTGGCGGGCACAATGTGACGCTGATCTGCTCGAAGTACGAAGGCTGACACAGCCCCGCCCGCTGGCCACAGACCCATTGGCACACCCCTTGCGTGACCCCTCCGGAAGTCACGCATTTTTTCTTGCGCCTGCATCACGGCGCAGATGTTGCCGATGGAGTCTGGTATGAGCAGCACCGATTTGCGCACGATCCTGAAGCTGGAAGTCCCCTTCGTGGTCGTGCTGGGTCAGCGGGCGATCAAGGTCCGCGACATCCTGGCCTGGGTGCCCGGCTCCATCGTCGAGCTCGGCAAGGAAGCCGAGGAAGACCTGGAGATCCGCATCAACAACAAGCCCATCGGCACAGGCACCGCGGTGAAGGTCGGCGAAAACTTCGGGGTGCAGCTCAACTACATGGGCGATCCCAAGCAACGCATCGAAGCATTGGGCCCGGGCGAGAGCGCATCGGGCGGTTTCGATCAGCAGGACGATATCGACGCAGAAGCCATGGCCGCAGCGCTGCTCGATGGCCAGATGTGACCACAAAGCCAACCACAACCGACAATGGAGCAATGCCCCCTTCGGCTGCTGATCAGCGGGCGAAGTCCCGCCCCTGAATACCGTCTCGCGTTGCCCAGAAGAACGCCGGGTACTTCCCCATGCCCGATCGCTCGTCACCGATCTCGAAGCCGTCCTCGTGCATCACATAGTCGCGCATCGCCGTGTAGCGTGGGTCCCAATCATCGGTGGGTGTGAACGCCCGGGCGACCGACTCGTTGTCATCGAACATCTTGGAGAAGATGTCCTTGATCTTGACGCGGGAAACACTCCCGTCGGCGGTCGCGACGGACGGCTGGGCGTCGTAGTTGTTCCACTGGGGAGGCAGCGGCTCTTCACCGAACACGATCGGGGTGCCGTCGCCGATGTTGGGGCTGCGGTATGTTGCGAGACGGCGTTTGGCCGTCCAGTCGAATCGCTCCCACATCATCACCTTCTGTGATGGGTAGGTGACATTGGACATGTAGTTGCGCCGTGCCTGGGACAAGCCCGGATTGGTCCGCGGAGCGGGTCCGCGACCATTATCGCGATATCGCTCAGGTGAGAACCAGACCGTGGGCGAGAGCACATAGGAGCCGTCCCAGAATCCCGTATGCAGCGACCAGTTGGGGAAGGGCGGGTCCTCCTGCATGCGATCGTTGCGCTCGATGATCACACGATCGGACGGGGCAAACTGCACCTCTGAAGCATAATCACCCGTGTTGATCCAGCCGCCGATGACGGAATACCAGTGGAACGCGTACATCTCGGTGTACCACACATTCGAGTTGCCCTGGCCGGGAAAGAACTCGGTGCCGACATTCGTACCGACCTTCACCACCCGGCCCCAACCACCCGAAGCGGGCCCGCCCGAGGGGCGGTAGCCGCGGATCTGGTAGGGGTTGATGAGGCTCCCCCGATATTCACCCGCGTAGACCTCCTGGATCTGGGCGAGCGAGCGGAGATTGGCCTGACTCTTGACCAGCCGCGCGGTGCCCTGAGCACTGCCAAGCGCGGGGAGCAGGATCCCGAGAAGGATCGCGATGATCGCGATAACCACGAGCAGTTCGATGAGTGTAAACGCTTTTTTCACAGGCAGTTCCTCTGCGGGTGTATGCGTATATGCGGGCTGCCGACGCACCCCTGAACTGGGGGCGATGCTTTCGACGGGCGATTGCCCATCATGACCCGAACAAGTGTACCACAGGCCTCAGTCATACACAACAGGATCTTCATATCCACTCGTCTCAGGGACCCCGCACGATGCGCATATCCCGGAAAATAGGGGATTCTCGGCGACTCGAAGAACTCGGATGATCGATTGAGCCGATACGATCTGGTATCCCGGAGCCTCCGGGAGACAATGCCTTGCCCCCAACTCAGCGAGTGTGTGATGCCCAGAGATATCCCGGTCGGCAACGGAAGCCTGTTGATCACCTTCGACGATCTCTATCGGATCAGGGACATCTACTCGCCCAGAGTTGGTCGCCACAACCATACCAACGGGCATGTGCAGCGGTTCGGGGTCTGGGTCGACGGGGAGATGGCCTGGATCGAGGACGAGGGCTGGCACCGCGATATGCGATACAAGCCCGACGCGCTGACCACCGAGGTCACGCTCACCCATCACAATCTCGGCATCGAGGTCGTCTGCAACGATGTGGTTGATATCCACAAGCCCGTCTACTTCCGCCATCTGACCGTTCGGGATCTCGCGGGCAAAGCACGCGATGTCCGCGTGTTCTTCCACAGCGACCTCTCGATCAACGGCTCGCCGGTGGGCGACACCGCCAACTACGACCCGACAACCCGCGCCGTCATCATGTACAAGGACGATGCCTACTTCCTGCTCAACACCTGCGACCAGAACAAGGCCGGCGTTGATCACTGGGCGATCGGGGCCAAGCGTGTAGGCGGAGCCGAGGGCACATGGCGTGATGCGGAGGACGGGCAGCTGGGCCGCAACGCGATCAGCCAGGGCTCGGTCGACGCGACCGTCGGGATCAACCTGCAGATCAAGCCATTCGAATCGCAGGAAGCGACGATGTGGATGATCTGCACGCAGGACTACGAGCAGGCCAAGCACATCAATCAACGGATCTGGGAGATCGGCCCCGAACGGCTCATCACTCGCACCGAGGCCTACTGGAAGCTCTGGTCGCGCAAGGAACCGATCAACATGGGCGTGCTGCCCGAGCCGATTCAGGACCTGTTCTACCGCAGCCAGCTGATCCTCCGCACACAGATCGACAACGGCGGCGCGATCATCGCGGCCAACGACAGCGACATCACCCACTTCGCCGGCGACCACTATTCCTACTGCTGGATGCGCGACGGTGCCCTCGTCGCCCACGGGCTGATCCTTGCCGGCCAGAGCGAGCTGAGCCGGAGCTTCTTCCGCTTCGCGGCCCGCTGCATCGGCGACAAGCCCTACTTCCTCCACAAGTACACCCCCGAGGGCAACCTCGCGAGTTCCTGGCACCCCTGGGTGCTCGAAGGCCAGGCGATCCTGCCCATCCAGCAGGACGAGACAGCACTCACGGTGTGGGCCCTCCGCGAGCACTACGAGCAGTTCCGGGATGTCGAGTTCATCAAGGAACTCTACATCTCGCTTGTCGTGCGTCCGGCGCAGTGGATGCTCGAACACCGCGACCACAACGGGCTGCCCCTGCAGTCATGGGACCTCTGGGAAGAGCGGCGTGGCATCCACACCTTCACGGTCGCCGCGACCATCGGCGCGCTCAACGCCGCCGCGAAGTTCGCGAGAGACTTCGGCGAGATGGACCGGGCCGCGTCGTTCCGAGAGGGTGCAGAACGCATGAAGGGCGCGCTGCGTCGTCACATGTGGCACAAGGAACGCCAGCAGTTCGCCCGCATGGCCGTGCCGCTCGAGGACGGGAGCTACAGACTCGACATGACCCGCGACAGCGCGAACTATGCGTTGTTTGCCTTCGGCGCGTTCGACGCTGACGACACGCTCGTCGAGTCGGAGATGAACTCGCTCCGCGATCGGCTCTGGGTCAAGACCGATGTGGGCGGGTGCGCCCGCTACGAGCGCGACTATTACCACCAGGTTGAGACCGAGAAGACGGACGATGTCCCGGGCAACCCCTGGGTCATCTGCACGCTCTGGCAGGCGCAGTATCACATCGCACGCGCCAAGACCCTCACCGAGCTGCGTCTGGCCGTGCCGCTGCTCGAGTGGACGGTCAATCGCACGCTCGACTCGGGCGTGCTGGCCGAGCAGTTCGACCCCTACTCGGGCGCGCCGATGAGCGTGTCGCCGCTGACATGGTCGCACGCGACCGTGGTGAGCACCTGCGTCATGTACGCACGCAAACACGACGAACTCCAGGCGTTGAGCACCACGACTTCCAAGACCAGCAAGAACAGCAAATGATCACGATCAGCGGCTGAGCCTGCTCACGAGCCGCCCGAACTGTTCGACATCGCGCGAGGCGAGCACCCTGGCAATCTCGGGGTCCGCATCCGACCCTCGCGGCGTGACTTTCGACAGCGCCTGCTCGGCCCGCTTCCAGAGCCGGTCGAGCTTCTTCTCATCCCCCATCGCCAGCACCATATCGGTCGCGATCTCGCTGAGCCGCGTGATCACAATCGTGTCGATGTTGTCGTAGTAGCGGTTGATGATCTTGCGCTGGTGCGCCGAATACTCGCGGCCTGTGCTCATGCGCGGCTCCTCTTTGGGGGGCTGGTGGTGCTCCAGAGACAGCGTATGCCCTGGTCGTCAAGGGGTGATCCGCCGGCAGGGAATCCCGGGGATGAGCGGAGCGAGACCCAGACACTGGAATCGGCCTCCGACCGGGTGCGGGATCTGAAAGGCCTGCCGAGCGAGCCGGCGGGGGGCGAGACCCGAACAAAGGGTGAGTGTGCGGCCCGCTGTGTTGGGACCATGTGCTGGGGACCATGTGCTGGGGACCATTGAAAAAGCACACATCGGCTTGGATGCGTGCTCTTCAAGTACCCCCCGAAGGACTCGAACCTTCAACCCGCTGATTAAGAGTCAGCTGCTCTAC
>CAYQRD010000013.1:0-53507 GCA_964419845.1 uncultured Phycisphaeraceae bacterium | reverse complement strand
ATCCCGATGCCCCGCTTGGAGTTGATCGACGAGCGGTTGGCCTTATCGAAGCTGGCCTTGAAGATGTAGGGCAGCCCGAGCGATTCGCACACGGCTTTGCAGTGGCGTCCGACCTGCAGCCCGAGTTCGAGTGACTCGAGGGTGCATGGGCCGGCGATGATGGCGAGGGGTTGATTTGAGCCGATGCTTATCGGGCCGACGGTGCACAGGCGGGGCGTTGCGTTGCTCATGGGCAAGGGTAGGTCGTGGGCCGATGCCGGGTCGGGCCCCGTGGCAACCGACTATCGCCCTCACTGCCGGTATCCGCAGCGTGCGGAACTTTGCCGATTTCTGTGCGGATTTCGCACCGTGATGTGCAATACTGGATGTGATCCTTCACAGGGATCGCAGTCAATCCCCGGGGCAGCGTGCCCATCATGGGGGCAAGAGAATCGGAGAGAGCATCATGAAGACCACGACACTGCTCGGCGCGATCGCGCTGAGCGCCATGCCGGTTCTGGCCGGTACCGTCAATGACATCCGCGTTGAGATCCACGGCGATGTCTACGGCAACCAGATCAGCTTGGGCGCGTTCGGCAATGTCAACGCCGGCGAGAGCATGACCTATTCATTCGAGCTCAGCTCTGGCACCTTCATGGACGGCAGCTTCCCTGTACGCGGCTACAGCATCGATCTGTCCACCTTCAGCGTGTCCTTCTCCGGAGGGACGGTGGTCAATGCCGCCAACCCCTACCCCGCTGGCTTCAACCCGATGTTCGTCCTGCGGAACGATGATCCGGCGGTTGACGGCTTCTTCCTGACCGACGGCTCCGTGGACGGGTTCCCCGGCGGCATCGCGACCGATGAAGCGGGTGTCTTTGGTGATTTCATAGCCACCTTCAATGTCACTTACCTCGGAGACACCCTCAGCTCGCTCGAGATCACCGACGCGGTCGGTACCTACGACTTCACCGGGCTGACCGTCTTCGGGCTCGGGATCGACGACGGCCCATTCGAGGATGTTCTGGGGGCGGACTTCAGCAGCATGACCATCAGTGTCATCCCCGCGCCCTCGACCATGCTGGGGCTGGCACCGATCGGGCTGCTGGCCACCCGTCGGCGTCGCTGATCACTTTCGTGACGCCCCGCGCCTGCTGCCTGACTGATTTTCAGATGCTTCATGCCTCACCCCGGCCGCAAACCGGGGTGGTTTTCTCTTGACACGAGCGGCGCGGAGGCTGCTGGATAGGGTTCACATCTCAATGTGGATGTGAATAGAACCCCCGAAAACAGGGCTGTTTTGGGGGGTTTGAAGTGAAGCGATTCCCTTATTGTGAGGAAAGTGTGTAATTAACTACTGAATTTTCGATCCATTTCCTGAGCGAATCGGCGTGCCATTGAGTATCTTTGTGCATCACAACTGCCCTCTCTGAGATCGTTGAGCGAAGGGCATCGGCAAAGCGTGTTTCGTAAGTTGATGCCCCGCCGCTCGTCCCGCCAAGCTCCCTCCTTGGCGGGACGATCTCTTTTTTGGGTTGGGCGAATTTCGGTGCTGCTGGGTCGGACTATGCTTTTCTCACGCCGGGCGAGTAGCTCAGTTGGCTAGAGCGTTCGCCTTACACGCGAAATGTCGTGGGTTCGAGTCCCTCCTCGCCTATTGATCCGGCAACTGAAGAAGTGCAGCACGCTGCAGGGACCGGCATAAACGCTGGTCCCTTCTTCGTTTCCCCCGGGCTCTAGACCGCTCCAGAGTGCCCCTCGCGAGGCTGTTCGGCGGCCCGTTTGATGCCCTTGAGCATCCCCGCGAAGACAAGGTGATGGAGCGGGAGCACCGAGTACCAATAGGCGATCCCCAGGATGCCCTTGGGCCTGAACCGTGCGGTCATGGTGAGTCTGGTGCGATCGTCCTGTGGTTCAAGGTGAAAGTGCAGATTCGCGATGCCCGGGAGTTTCATCTCGGCCAGCAGCGAGAGCGAGCGGTTCTGTTCGATGCCGATCACACGCCAGAAATCGAGGGTCTCGCCGAACTCAATTCGGTCGGCGTCTCGTCGTCCGCGTCGGAGCCCGGGCCCGCCGACGAGCGTGTCCATCCAGCCGCGGATGCGCCAGAGCAGATCGCCGGCGTACCAGCCGTGCCCGCCCCCGACCCTGCAGACGGCGCTGAACACCTGCGCCGGTTTCGCGTCGATCTCGATGGTGCGTTCGTCCACGAAGACCGTCCCGCCCGCCCAGTCCGGATCGCCGGGCACCGGACCCGCGACGGACCATCGTGTGCTCACCGCGTTGGTTCGCACACGCTGCAGCGCACGGCGTATTGATTCTCTCGCATCGAGCACATCATGGGGCATCAGCGTCTGCACGCGGTTGTCCTGCATGACAACACGGTTCCTGAGCCCTTCGGCGAGCGGGCGCGCGATTTTGTATGAAACCGGTGTGACCAGCGAGATCCATCCGGAACTCAGCCGCGGGGTCAGCACCGGCAGCGGCAGGATCACCCGCTTGGGCAACTCGAGTTCCTCGGCCATGATGCGCATGAGGTCCTTGTACGCAAGCACATCGGCACCGCCGATCTCGAGTGTCTGCGACCTGGTTTCGGGGACCTGCAGGCAGCGAACCAGCCAGTGCAGCACATCAGCGATCGCGATCGGCTGCGACTCGGTCTTGACCCACGACGGCGTGACCATGATGGGCAGACGCTCCACGAGGTATCGCAGGATCTCGAACGATGCCGAGCCCGAACCGATGATCATCGCGGCGCGGAACGCGGTGAGCGCAACGCTGCTCGACGCCAGGATCTCCTCGACTTCACGGCGGGAACTCAGGTGCTCGCTGAGTCCCTCGCCAAGCTCTCCCAGACCACCGAGGTAGATGATTCGATCGACACCGGCGGATTCGGCCGCGTCCACAAAGCGTTGTGCGAGCAGGCGGTCGCGCTGGGCGTACTGCCTGCCGCTGACTTCCATCGAGTGGATCAGGTAGAACGCTGCCTCGCATCCCGCGAGGTGCTGTTCAAGCCCGTCGTCAACCGAGAGGTCGCTCCTGGCGATCGAGACGCGCGGGTCGCTCGACCACGGACGCTGGTCGAGCTTGCGCGGCTCGCGCACGATGCAGCGTACGCGGTAGCCGGCGTCGAGCAGGGCGCTGACCAATCGTCCGCCGACATACCCGGTCGCTCCGGTCACGGCGATCAGTGGCTCGGGTGTGGCGGATTGCTGATCTGTCGGTGTGAGTTCGATGGCGTTCCTCTCGTGTGGAGACTCACCCATGGTAATCGATCGAGCCGCACTTCCGATGCATCAGAGCCCTGAATCGATGAGAACCAGCGATGCACGCACATCATCGGGGCAGCGGGCAATCACGGATTCGGCGATGCCTGACGCTCGATCGGTAGTTGCGAGCAGGAGCACGCAGCCCCCGAAACCGGCACCGGTCAGGCGTGCGCCAAGAACCCCCGGCGTGTGCTGGGCGATATCCACGATGGTGTCAAGCTCGGTGCAGGAAACCCTGAGCGTATCACGAAGCGAAGCGTGCGACTCATTGAGCAACTGGCCCAGGCCGGCGAGATCCACTGCCCGGAGGCAATCGATCGCGGCATTGACGCGACGCATTTCATGCAGCCCATGCGTTGCGGCTGCGCGTTCGGGCTTGGGCAATGACTCAACACGGTCGGGCATGTTTTCATCGAGCAATGCACGCAGGTTGTTCACCCCGAGCAGTTGCGAAGCACGCTCCGCGGCAACTCGTCGTTCGGCGTACGCGGAATCACTCAACGCGTGACGAACACCCGAGTCGATCAGGATGAGCGAGAGATCGGCCGGGCGGTCGATGATCTGGCCGGTCTCATCGAGACAATCGAATGCGAGGAGCTTGCCACGCGGTGCCATCGACGAAGCGGCCTGGTCCATCAACCCGCATGGCACCCGTGCGTAGGTGTGTTCGGCTTGCTGACAGCGCCTGGCGATTTCAAGCGGATCGAGCTCGATGCCCGTCAGCGCGGCGATGGCTCTCGCGGTCGCGACCTCGATCGCCGCTGAGCTCGAGAGCCCCGCGCCCGCTGGGATATCGCAACGCAGCGTGAGGTCGATCCCGTGCGTCGCGAGCCAGTCGCCTGGGAGCAGATCGCTCAACGCAGCGATCGTACCATGCACATAGTTCGCCCAGTCGCCCGGTCTCGGCTCAGCAGCCATGTAGGCATCGAGTGTCTGTTCACTCATTTCGTCGAGGTCGAGTGCGTGGGCACGGATCAGCCCTGGGTGAGCATTGGCTGAAACGCTGACCCACGCAAAGAGATCGACGGGCAGGGGGAGCACAACGCCTCCGCTGTAATCGATGTGCTCACCGATCAGGTTCACCCGGCCCGGTGCGCGGGCGATCGCGCTGGGCGCGCTATCGAAGCGACGGGTGTGGGCAGTTGTTCGGGCTGGGTCGTCGGTCATCGTTGCAGCCCCCACGGGTTCGCTGATCGGCTATCGTATTCGTGGTGAACCTGCTCGATCTGCTCTACATCCCGATTGGCATCCTGACAGCCCCGTTGTGGATGCGGAAGAAACGCGCCGGCTGGGACGAGCGATTCGGGCATGTCGCGGGCATGATCGGCGACGAGCCCGCGGGCGAGGATCGCCCCAGGGTATTGCTGCACGCGGTCTCGGTGGGGGAGGTCAACGCGCTGCGCGCGTTGGTGCCGATGCTCGCCGAGCGTGCATCGGTGTTCGTTTCCGTGACGACAGACACCGGGTTGGCACGGGCCCGGTCGCTCTTTTGCGACACGCCCGATGTCCGTGTTGTGCGCTACCCGCTCGATTGCTCGTGGATGGTTCGCCGCTTTCTCGACCATGTCCGTCCCGATGCTGTGGCTCTGGTTGAGCTTGAGGTGTGGCCCAACTTCATCAAGGCCTGCACCAAACGCGGGATCCCGATCGGTATCATCAACGGCCGTCTCTCCGCCCGGTCGTTCAAGGGCTATCGGAAGATCCGCCTGCTGCTTCGTCCCACCTTCTCGCGCATCCGCTTCGCGTGCGTCCAGGATGAGGACTACGCACAGCGGATCGGAGCGATGGGGGTGCCCCGAGATCGCATCCGGATCACGGGTTCGATGAAGTGGGATTCGATCGAGACGGATCCGACCAGTGGGCCCGGCGAAAGGGCCCTTGCAATCGCCGACGCGATGGGCATCGATCCCGATCGACCGATCGTCGTCGCCGGGTCGACCGGCCCGACAGAGGAGTCGCTGATGCACGGCGCGGTGCCGCCGGATGTGCAGTTGGTCATCGCGCCGCGCAGGACGGAACGATTCGATGAGGCGGCGGCCTCGGTGCCCGGGTGTGTTCGGCGCTCGGGTGGAGAGCGAGTGCAGGGGGCGAACCGCTTTGTGCTCGACACCATCGGCGAGCTCTCGAGTGTCTATGAACTCGCGGACTTGGTCATCATGGGACGATCGTTCAACGACCAGTTCGGGTCCGATCCCATCGAGCCCGCGGCGCTCGGCAAGGCGGTGCTGATCGGGCCTCGCTACAGCGATTTTGAGCAGGCGGTGGGGCTGCTCGCCGCCGCCGACGCCTTGCGTGTCGTCCATGCGGACTCGTTGCCGGGGGCGGTGACGGAGCTTCTGGGCGACGGGGACCGACGCCGCCAGATGGGTGAACGCGGCCGTGCCTGCGTCCGGGCCCAGCAGGGGGCTTCTGCCCTTCATGCGGGGGTGTTGCTGGGGTGGGCCACGGGGGACGGGTCCGGAACGACCGGTCCGGGTTGAAATCGCTCCATCGCATTGAATCCGGGCGTGATTTCAATGAAATTCATGCGTACACTGTCTCTCTGGCAGCCCCTCGATGGCTCCAGAGCCCAAGCAGATCGGTTTTCCGATCATCGCGGGGGAGTAGCTCAATGGTAGAGCAACGGCCTTTTAAGCCGCAGGTTCAGGGTTCGAGTCCCTGCTCCCCTATTTACCACAGCCGCCCAGCCGAGACCTTCGGCCAATCCGGGTGCGTCGATCGTGTTCAGATCACGCCGACCCCGGGCCGCGACCCTGCATGACCCGGACGGGAGCCGCATCTGTGATCGAAGTGCCCGTGAACGCCGCCGACCATTCGACTCAGGTCATCCATGCCAACTGGAGTTCCGGTCTGCTGCACCTCTGGTGTGAGCAGTCTGATCCGATCGACCCCGTGGCTCAGCCGCTTGATTCAAAGCTTCCGCGGCATCCGTTCGCGGTGCGACCCGAAGGGCTCCCGGAATGGGTGGGAGGTGTCCCGAGCGTCCTGCCGCTGCGATTGCCTTCGATCGACCAGCGCCCCCTGCCCAGCGTGATCATGTCACGGCTGACGGGCCGGGATCAGGACGAGGATCACACGGCGCTGCTCAACGAGTTCGCGATCCCGACACTGGGCATCCGGGCGATCGACGCGGGTCCCGTGCTCGAATGGCTCATGGAACATGCGGACGCGGATCTCGATTCAGACGAGGGACACTTCGCGGGCCTGGGCGCAGGGATCGAGTACTTCGTCGCGGCCTCGCGATTGGCATCGCACCTGCTCGCGGGGCACCGCGTGGTGCCGATGATCATGCAGGATGCACAGGGGGAACTCAGCGCCGGCTGGTGGCCATGGCTGAGCGACTCCATGACGGCGTCGCGTGTCCAACGACTGGTCAGCTCGATGCCCGGCGTTGCACGGGCGGTGACCGATGAGCACGCGCACGACGCATGGTCGCTGACGACCGAGTTCCTCGCGGCGGTGACCGACGCACGCTGCCGGGCCACGATGATCAGCGAGAGCATGTACGACACCGTCGAGGACGCAGATCCCGACAGCGACCCGCAGGTCGCGTGGCTGCTGGGGCTGCTTGATCAGACTGAGGATGTGCCCAGTGTGCAGGGGCAGCGTGCGGACATCGTCCGCAAGGTGCGCCACTGGATCTCAGAGCTGGAGGACCGCGGCGAGTCGAGCGACTGGAGATTCGGTCTGCGGATCGCCGAGCCGATCGCGGACGGACTGGCTGCGGATATCAGTCGCCCCGACGATACCGTCAAGTGGTCGTTGAGCTTCTTCCTGCAGAGTGTGGATGATGAGGAACTGGTGATCCGGGCGTCGGACATCTGGCTTATCCAGCGCGAACGCGTGGTGATCTCGGGCCTGACGCTTGAGAACCCGCAGGAGCTGCTGATGTCCGAGCTGGGCCGAGCCAGCCGGCACTACAAGAAACTCGAAGAGGCGCTCGACGCGAGCGAGCCAATCGAGATCCTTGTCGATTCACAGGAGGCCTACGCGTTCTTGCGCGAGATCAAGCCGATCCTCGAAGAGCAGGGCTTTGCGGTGCAGAGCCCGCCGTGGTGGGAGTCGCCCACAGGGCGTCTGGGCGCGCGCCTCAAGATCGAATCGGATCCCGCGGAGGGGCTGTTCGACGAGAACGGCGATCCCGACGGTGCCGGTCCCCAGCTCGGGCTCAGTTCGCTCGTGGGCTACCACTGGGAGATCGCCATCGGCGATACCACCCTCACGCTTCATGAGTTCGAGCAGCTCGCACAGCAGAACGCGCCGCTGGTCCGCATCGGCGGCAAGTGGGTCGAGATCAGACCCGAGGATGTGCAGAACGCGATCAAGTTCATCTCCGAGAACCCGGGCGGAGAAATGGAACTCGGCGAGGCGATGCAGCTCGCGCTCGCGTCCGACTCTTCCCAGACCGGGCTGCCCGTCACAGGGCTCGAGGCGACGGGCTGGGTCGCTTCGCTCCTCGGCGGCGAGGGCGGCGCATCGATCTCGCTGCCCGAACTCGAAACACCCGAGCGATTCAACGGCACGCTCCGCCCCTACCAGGCCCGCGGCATGAGCTGGATGGCGTTCATGGAACGCTTCGGATTCGGCGCGTGCCTCGCAGACGACATGGGTCTGGGCAAGACGATCCAGATGCTGGCGCTGCTCGTGCACGAACGCACGGTCGCGCCCGACGGCAAGGTCGATCCCACGCTGCTCGTCGTGCCCATGTCCGTGATCGGCAACTGGATGAAGGAAGCACAGAAGTTCGCGCCCCAGCTACGCGTCATGGTGCATCACGGCGTCGATCGGCACACGGACAGCTCGTTCGCCGAAAAAGCGAACAACTCGGACCTGATCCTGACTACATACGCCCTGGCCCACCGTGACCGCGAGGTCATTGACACGGTCAAGTGGGGGCGCATCGTGCTCGACGAGGCGCAGTTCATCAAAAACCCCGCCGCCAAGCAGTCGCAGGCGGTCCGTTCGATCGTCGCGCCCAAACGCGTCGCGCTCACGGGTACGCCGGTCGAGAACCGTCTGAGTGAACTCTGGTCGATCATGGACTTCCTCAACCCGGGGTATCTGGGTGGGTCGGGCATGTTCCGCAAGCGCTTCTCGCTTCCGATCGAGCGTCACCGCGATCAGAACAAGATGGCCAAGCTGCGATCAATGGTTTCGCCCTTCATCCTGCGTCGCGTCAAAACCGACCCGACGGTCGTCTCCGATCTGCCCAGCAAGATCGAGAGCAAGGAATGGTGCGCACTTACGCCAGAGCAGGCCAAGCTCTACGAGAACTGCGTGCAGCGCATGCTCACGGATGTCGATCAGAGCGAGGGCATCCACCGGCGTGGTCTGGTGCTCGCCGCACTCATCAAGCTCAAGCAGATCTGCAACCACCCGGCGCAGATGCTCAAGGAGGCCGATCCGCAGTTCGGCAAGGTCATCGATCCGATGCGCAGCGGCAAGTGCGTGCGTCTGCTCGAGCAGACTTCCGAGCTCATCAGCGAGGGCGATCAGGCATTGATCTTCACCCAGTTCCGACAGATGGGGCACATCCTCAGCAACATGCTCCAGCACGAGCTCGGCAAGGATGTGCTCTTCCTCCACGGCGGCACACCCCAGGGGAAACGCCAGAAGATGATCGACGAGTTTCAGGAGGCCACGGGCAAGACCCCGATCCTGATCCTCTCGCTCAAGGCCGGTGGTGTGGGTCTGAACCTGACCGCGGCGACCCATGTGTTCCACTTCGACCGCTGGTGGAACCCGGCCGTCGAGAACCAGGCGACCGACCGCGCGTACCGCATCGGGCAGACACGCACGGTGCAAGTACACAAGTACATCGTGCGCGGCACGCTCGAGGAGCGCATCGACGAGATGATCGAGAGCAAGATGGAACTGGCAGAGAACATCATCGGGCACGGCGAACGCTGGCTCACCGAGCTGGGCACCGACAAGCTGCGCGAGCTGCTCACGCTGCGTGCGGACACGATCGCCGACGAAATGTAAACAAAGGACGAAGCGATGGCGAAGAAAAAGACAGCCAAATCGTCCGACAAGGACACGAAGAAGGTCGAAGCACCCAGCGACGATCGGGTGATGAATGTGCTCTCCAAGCCCACGCTCAGCGCCCATGTCCCGACGGCTCCAAAGAAGATCAAGCCGCAGTACGCGTCGTTCCGCTCGTCCCGCAAATCGCTCGTGAACCCGCGTCGCGTGCGCGGCGGGGTGAAGTTCAAGCTCAAGGCGGGCGAATCACCCAGAAGCTGGGTCACACAGCGACTGCTGCGCGTCGCCGAGCAGGGAGCGCCCGCAGAGGTGTACAAGGACGGGCTCGAGTACGCCCGACTCGGACAGACCAAACGGCTGACAATCGAGGACACGCTGTGCGAGGGCATCATCCAGGGTCGCAGCGACCGGCCGTACACGACCGTGATCGCGCTCGACCAGTTCGATGCCGAGTCGCAGGAGCGTGTCATCGCGGCGATGGCCGACCAGGTGCGTTACACCGCCAAGCTGCTCGCGGGCGAGCTGCCCAGCAACATCGAGGATGTGTTTGCGCCACTCGGCCTCAAGCTGTTTCCCGCTGAGCCCGCGGACATCAGGCCGACCTGCTCATGCCCGGACTGGAGCGAGAAGGAGCCCTGGTGCAAACACACGGTCTGCCTGACCGCCCTGCTCGCCGAGCATCTGGGCGAGGACCCGATGGTCATCTTCGGGCTCCGCGGCATGCCCGCGCAGGAGCTGATCGACGGGCTGCGCCAGAAGCGGGCCGTCGGTGTGCAGGGCACCGGGCCGTCGCCCGTGCTGCTCCAGCATGTGCCCGGCGTCTCCGATATCCCATCCGCCCCGCTCGATGACGCCCTCGATTCATTCTGGGAGGTCGGCAGCGAGCTGCGCGAGCTCGATACGCCGATCGAACCGCCGACGGTGAACTGCGTGCTGCTTCGTCGTCTGGGTCCAAGCCCGTTCCCGGAGGGGCGATTCCCGCTCATCGGACTCATGGCGACCTGCTATCAGCTGATCGGCGAAGCCGCGGTCCGCGACGACGAGCAGGGTGCAGACCACGAAGATTGAGCGCACGAAAAACCCCGCCTTGAAGGCGGGGTTGTGGTTGCGAAACACGATTGCTCAGGGACAACCCTGGTTGTACTGCGCGATGTACTGTGACACATCGAAGAAGTTCCAAGCGCCGTCGTTGTTGAGGTCGGCGCTGGGATCCTGGATGTTGAAGAAGCCCAGGAAGAGCGAGATATCGAAGAAGTTGAGCTCGCCGTTGCCGTCGAGGTCCGCGGGGCAGGGGGATTGGATCGTGAACTGATCGATCCAGGTCTGCCAGCCGAAGCTCTTGCGGTACATGCCGATGATCCAGAATGTCTTGTCGTCATCGGGATCCATGGCGATGTCGAGGTAGTCGCCCCAGCGTCCGTCGGCGGTGCGATCACCGATCGCCAGCTCGAGGGGTGTGCTCATGGTCCCCGCGGGATCGCTCGGGAAGCGCCCCGAGACCCGAACGCTCGCGAAGGTGCTCGGGCTTGAGCTGGCCATGATCATGCCGACATTGTCGTCACGGTCGGAATAGATCGCGGGGAAGTAGTAGTGGCGTCCGCTGTCCCCGGTGACTTCGCCCTGCTGGACGAGGGTGGGGCTGCTGCCGGAGCTGGGCCAGCCGTTGGTCGCGATGTGGTACCAGCGTGCGACGGTGATGCCGGGAGGGCCGTCGATGCCGTGGCCCGCGTAGAGGTTGCCATCGCGGTAATGCACATTCATGAGCCGCCCGTCGAGCGTGGAGATCAACCCGCCGCCCGAGTTGGGCGCGTCCTGCGAGGGTCCGTCGGCATTGCTGAGCTGGTTCACGCTGACGCGCTGCCAGCTGGGCGAGGTGGTCGCGTCGTTGATGGTCCAGACACGCAGCGCGCTGGAGTTCTGGCGTGACAGGAAGTAACACTGGGGTGCATCGCCGAACATCTGCGCAACCTGCAGCGAGGCACCGTTGTCGGGTGCCAGGTCGCTGAAGGTGACCGGGTCGCCCACGAGCATGGGAGCCTTGTCGAAGACACGGAAGAGCTGCCCGCCGAACCCGCTCCCGCTGCCGTTGAGAATGAAGAGGTTGCCGGTGACATACCACGCGTGGTCATCGAAGCCGAATCCCGGGTAGTCGACCCAGTAGTTCGAGCCGCCCACCTGGATGATCGATGGCGTGCGGTACTTGTACCAGATGCCGTTGGGATCGCTGTCGTCAGAGACGGCGATATCGATCCATGAATCGTTGCTGTTGTGCTCAAGCGCGATGACGACGAAGCGCCCGACCTTGTGGTCGTAGAAGCACTTGGGGTCAAAGACGAAGTTGGAATCCGCGCCGACGGGCTCGAAGAAACCGGGCGAGCCGGGCGTGCCCAGATGGGTCGAGAAGATCTCGTTGCCCGTGTCCTTGTCGTAGAACGCGATCGCCGCGTTCACGGTCTCGACGATGTGGTTGGGGCCGACAGCGATCGTGGGGTCCGGTGGTGACCATTCGGTCTGGGCGATGCCGGTGAATCCGGTGCCCCCCGCGTTGTTGATCCGGTCGACATCCATCGCCTGCCCGACAGGCAGCGTCCGCGCGCTGTCAGGGATGTCCTGGAGCGTCTTGTCACGCGAGTGCGGGGGGAGCTGGTTCTTGACCATCTTGATCGGGCCGTCGAAGGGCCCGGTGATCTGGCGCTGGGGTGTGACATCGCGGGTGTCGAAGATCCTGGCTTGAATGGTCGTGCGCACAAAGCCGTCGCGATCCGTGATGACGATCGGGGTCGCGACCTGATCCGACGGTGTGGGCACGCCCGATCCCTCGGGCTGCAGGATTGCTGGCGCGTCGAACGAAGCGGTCTGGGTGCCCTGCGAAGCACAGCCCAGCAGGAGCGTGCTGCCCAGAGCAGCGAGCAGTGCAGCGGGGGTAGACCCGGTGAGGCGGGGGGACGATCGCATGAATGAGACCTTTCTGCGGCTGAGATGACACAACACAGTCCGTCGCCCTGATGCGCGGCGGTTGTAGATGACATCGGTTGGAGCGCGGGGGATCCTGACCGGAGCCCCCTCAATCGGCCGGAATCGGCCATTTTTCGAGCAATGGACCCGCACTGACGCCTCAGTGGTGATCCGCTCGGGCTCCTATACGGCGAATTCCGGTTCCGGTTGTCCGGGAAAGGCAAAAACTCCTCTGCCGGGGAGGATTGACCCACCCGGGGGGTGGTCTACGATTGCTCTCTGCGGAGCCCGGAGCGACGGACGCTTGCCAAGGTTGTGTACCTATGGCTCGCTGAGGCGCCCCGATGGGTTCACGCTGATTGGCATGGGTGATGTTGACCCTGCCATGCAGCCGCGTGAATTCCGCTCCAAGTCTCGCTCGCATATGCGTTTGAGGCGACTGTGCTGCGGCGAAGCCTGCTCGACGACTGTCGGGTGTGTCCAAGCCGTGCGAATGACGGTTTGTGACACCCGCGAGGCCTCGGCCTTGCTCAGACAGGAGTTGAAGCGACACGCCGCGGACAACCGATGCAAAGCACTGCGAACAGGACAATGGCCCTGATCGTCACGATCTTTGCCCCATGGTGTAATGGTAGCACAGCTGGTTTTGATCCAGTCGGTCCAAGTTCAAATCTTGGTGGGGTAACTTTTCTCGTTATTGCCACGCTGCATAGCACGCAACTGTCCCGCGATGTCGCTCACTGAGCGATGAGCGAAACACCCAGCAATCACAACAGGCTCGAAGCGATCATCCTGGCCGCGGGCAAGGGCACGCGCATGGAATCGGACCTGCCCAAGGTCTGCCACGAGGTGGGCGGACGCCCGATGGTCTGCGCGGTCGTCGACGCGTGTATCGACGCGGGGTGTGACCGGGTGGTCGTCGTGGTGGGATACAAGCAGGAGCTGGTGCGAGAAGCCCTCGCCCCGTACGGCGACAAGGTCGAGTTCGCGGTCCAGCATGAGCAGCTCGGGACCGGCCACGCCGTCATGAGCGCGGTCGACGCGTTCCCGCTCGCCGACCGGGCCGGGACGGATGTCTTCGTTCTCTGCGGCGATGGCCCGCTGATCCGGACCTCCACACTCCGCAAGATGCTCGAACTCCACCACAGGAGCGGCGCGTCTGCGACTCTGGCGACGAGCACGATCGAAGACCCCCGGGGATACGGACGCATCGTTCGCGGCGCGGGTGGCGGCTTCGAGCGGATCGTCGAACAGAAGAACGCGACCGCGGACGAGCTGGAGATCAACGAGGTTAATCCCAGCTACTACTGCATGATCGCCCACGACATGTTCGAAGCGCTCAAGCATGTCAATCGCAACGAGCTCACGGGCGAGTACTATGTCACGGATGTCTTCGAGCTGCTGCTCAAGGCGGGCAAGCGTGTCGAGGTCATCGATGCCGTGCCTCCCGAAGACATCCTGAGCATCAATACCCTTGAGCACCTGGCCCAGGTGGACGCGATCTATCGCGAACGCCGGGCTCAGGAGAGCCGCTGAACCCGGAACCGTCACGAGTACACGCACGACACACGCGGAAGGAATCCACATGGCCGAGCTCAAAGTCTTCTCAGGACGCAACTCCAAGAATCTCGCGCAGCGCGTCTGCGCTGAGATCGGGATCGAACTGGGCCGCGCCCGCACCAACCTGTTCCCCGATGGCGAGGTCTTTGTCAAGCTCGATGATGATGTCCGCGGGCGTGACTGTTATGTGGTCATCTCGACCTGCGAGCCCGTCAACGACAACCTGATGGAGCTGCTGGTCTTCTGCGACTGTCTGCGCCGAGCCAGCGCCAAGCGGGTCACGATGGTGATGCCGTACTACGGCTACGGGCGTCAGGATCGCAAGGACGAGGGGCGTGTGCCCATCACGGCCAAGCTGGTTGCGAATCTGATCACCGCGGCCCGCGCCGATCGCGTGCTGGCCATGGATCTGCACGCCGCCCAGATCCAGGGCTTCTTTGACATCCCCGTGGACCACCTCTCGGCGACCCCGGTCTTCTTCGACTACTTCATGAACAGCCGCGCCGAGCTGGGCGACCTGTGCCTGGTCTCGCCCGATGTCGGCAATGTCAAGGTTGCCGAGTCGATGGCCAACCTGCTCGACGCGGACCTGGCGATCATCAACAAGCGCCGCCTGACTGGCGATTCGGTCAGGGTCGGCAACCTCATCGGCGATGTGCACAACAAGACCGTGCTCATGTTCGACGACATGATCTCGACAGGCGGCACCGTGGTCGAGGCCGCCAAGCTCGTTATGGACGAGGGCGCAAAGGATGTGGTGTGCGCAGCAACCCACGCGGTGCTCGCGGGCCCGGCGATGCAGAAGCTCGCCGACTCGCCGATTTCCAAGGTGGTCGTCACCGACACGATCCCCGAGGCCGGACGCTGCGAGCAGATCAAGGACAAGCTCGTGATCCTTTCGGTCGGGGAGATCCTCGGCCAGGCGATCACGCGAATTCACAACGACGAATCGATCAGCGCCCTCTTCGAGCGGACGGCAGGGGCGAAGCGGTAGGTTCCGCGAGGCTCGATTCAGAACCATATACCAAGAGTTTACAGTTTCGATACAAGGAGATTCCACATGAGTGACACAACGACTCAGCTGAGCGCAGAGAAGCGCGAACGCACGGGCAGCCGGTACGCACAGCGTGTGCGCAACGCCGGCGGGCTCCCCGCCGTCGTCTACGGGCATAAGGAAGAGCCCGTCGCGATCACCCTCAACGCCCACGAAGCGATCGGGCACATCCAGAAGGGTGAGAAGCTCTTCGAGCTCGAACTCGCCGGCGCCAAGCAGCATGTGCTGCTCAAGGACCTCGGGTACGACTACCTCGGGACCAACATCATCCACGCCGACTTCGCACGCGTCGATCTCAACGAGCGTGTCGATGTCAACGCACACCTGCGTTTCGTCGGTGAAGCCAAGGGCCTCAAGTCCGCCGGCGCGATCATGATGCACCCGCACACCGAGATCGAGCTCAATGTGCTGATCTCCAATCTCCCCGACCACATCGATGTTGATGTCTCGGGCATGGAGGTGGGCGATGTGATCCACGCGAGCGATGTCAAGCTCCCGCTCGAGTCGATGAAGCTCGTCTCGGACCCCGACACCATCGTCGCACAGATCATGATGAAGGCCGTCCAGGAAGATGAGGGCGAGGCCGGTGAGGTGGGTGCCGAAGGCGCGTCGCCCGAGGTCATCAAAGAGAAGAAGGAAGACGCTGACGGATGAAACTGATCGTTGGACTGGGCAACCCGGGGATGCAGTACGACAAGACGCGGCACAACGCCGGTTTTCTCGCTGCCGATGCGCTGGCTCAACGCCACGCCGCTGGGCAGATCCCCAAAAGCCGGTTCAACGCGGTCACCCTGGATGCGATCATCGGGACGGAGAAAACACTGCTCATGAAACCCACGACCTACATGAATCTGTCAGGCAAAGCGGTGGGTGAAGCGGTGCGTTTCTTCAAGCTCGATCCGACCGAGGATCTCATCGTGCTCGTCGACGACATCGCGCTCCCGGTCGGGCACATCCGTGTCCGCAGGCGCGGCGGCAGCGGCGGGCACAACGGCCTGAGCGATATCGACCGGGTGCTGGGCGGGGACGACTATGTCCGCGTCCGCATCGGGGTGGGCAGCGTGCCCAAAATGATGAATCAGGCGGATTGGGTCCTCAGCCGTTTTATGAGCGAGGAGAGCGCCGACCTGAACGCAGCGATCACCAAGGCGGCGGACGCCGTCGAGTGCATCCTGGATCAGGGCGTCGTCAAGGCGATGAACAGTTTCAATGAGAAGCTGACCAAGCCTGAATCCAAGCCCGAGCCCGAGCGTGACCAGCCCGTTTCAAACAACAGCGACAGCAGCAACAACGAGAACCAATCAGCCCAGCAGGGTTGAGCACAACAGATTTGGAGACCATACCCATGGCAGCAACTGATACAGAAACACGCACCGGTGTGTACGAGGCCATGTTCCTCGCAAACCAGGCCGCGGCGGCATCGTTCGGCGACCTCATCGCCCACATCAACCACCTCTTCGAGCGTGCCAACGCCGATGTCCTCGCGATGAAGAAGTGGGACGAGCGTCGTCTCGCGTTCGAGATCGAGAAGCAGAAGCGCGGCGTGTACATCCTCGCCTACTTCACCTGCCCGACCGACATGGTCGCTCACCTTGAGCGAGATGTGCAGATCTCCGATCAGCTCCTCCGCGTCCTGGTGACCAGCGCCGATCACCTCAGCGATGAGGAGATCAAGGTCAACGACGACCGGACCGGTCTCGACACCGAGGCCAAGTTCCGCGCCGAGCAGGGCGATACCGCCGAGACCGAATCCAGCAGCAAGGTCCGCTTCGGTGCTCCCGAGCAGCCCAAGCAGGAAGCGGCCCCCGAGCCCGAGGCGTCAGACGATGCTCAGGGCGACGAGGACGAGGACAAGTAAGCCGCCGCCGGCTCCAACCGAGTCCGGCCCGCGAGGCCGAATTACGATCCGGTGCGGGTGATTTCAGGATCGCCCGCACCGGATTCTGTTTGGTATGCTACACTGACGAAACAACCCGCAATCACTGCAGATACTGGAGAATACAATGGCCGGCAGCTTCAACAAAGTGCTTCTGATGGGCAACCTGACGCGTGATGTGGAGATCCGCCACACCTCGGGCAACACCGCCGTGGGGAACTTCGGGATCGCGGTCAATCGACGCTTCAAAACCCAGTCCGGCGAGCAGCGCGAGGAAGTGACCTTCGTCGATTGCGAGGCATGGGGACGCACAGCGGAGGTCATGTCCCAGTATCTGGGCAAGGGCCGCTCGGTCTTCATCGAGGGGCGCCTCAAGCTCGATCAGTGGGAAGACAAGAACGGCGGCGGCAAACGCTCCAAGCTCTCTGTCGTCGTTGAGAACTTCCAGTTTGTCGATTCCAATCAGGGCGGCGGCCAGGGACAGGGCGGCGGCGGTGGTGGGGGAGGCGGCTACGCCCGTTCCAACGCGGGCGGCGGCGGCGGGGGCTACGACGGCCCCAGCGGCAACGCACCCATCGACCATGACGACATCCCCTTCTGATCGAGTCGGGGCCCGGATCATCCAGAGCCGCCCGCGGGCGGTTTTTTCATGTCCCTGCTGCCCCCTGTGCAACGCAATTCCGGTCCGGACAGTTGGATACATCGCGGGATAGAGGCCTACGATCTCCTCCCGGTCCGGGCTCAGCCCGGTCCGCCCTCTTTGTTGGGGCATCGCAACGGGCGATGCTCCTCAACTTGCCCGTTGTGATCACGCACGGGCCAGGACAGCGAAAGGACCAAATCCATGGCACGCAATGTCAAGCTTCTGCTTACCGAGAATGTCGACTCCCTCGGGATCGTCGGCGATATCGTCAATGTCCGCGTCGGCTACGCACGCAACTACCTTCTTCCCTTTGGTTACGCCACTACCCCCAGCGAGGAACTGGTCGCCCAGCTCGCTGAGAAGCGAGCCGAAGCCGAGAAGCAGCTCGCCGCACGCCGCAAGCAGCGCGAAGAGATGATCGGCAAGCTCGAAGGGCAGCAGCTCACACTCGTGCGTGCATGCAACGACCAGGGCCAGCTCTACGGCTCAGTCACCCAGCAGGACATCGCTTCGGCACTCAAGGAAGTCGGCTTCACCGTTGCGCCCCGCGAGGTCCGCCTCCCGACGACCATCAAGCGGATCGATTCCTTCGATATCCACATCAAGGTGGAGTCCGATCTCGAAGCAGACATCAAGCTCATGGTCGTGGCCGACCGTGAACTCGATCACGAGCAGCAGGATGAGATGGAGTTCGACAACGAGGGCGAGTTGATCATCAAGGACAAGAAGAAGAAGCCAGCCCCGGCAAAGGAAGAAGCGGCGGCAGCAGCAGCCGACGCCGAGGCCTGATACCCACATAGATCAAAGAACACGAACCGGTCCCTCTGGGACCGGTTTTTGTTATGCGTGCTCCATATCCGACTCCATAGTGGAGTCAGAAAAAACGCCCGCGGATGCGGGCGTTTGGGACACGGTTGGAATCGCGATCAGTCCTCACCGATCGGAGGGGCGAAGCGTGCGATGACGACATCGCCGATCACAAACCGGTCGATTCTCACGCCGTCGGTGATGATGAACATGATGCGGAGCTGCTGGTCATCGCGTGTCGTGCTCAGTGTTGGCGTGTCTTCGACACCCGTCAATGTTGAACCACGGGTGTAGCGGAGCTCCATGATCTCGCGGTCCATGTACTCGAATCCGATGGCTTCGTAGACATTGCCGCTGTCGTCTATCAGTTTGAGCGGCTGATCGAGCGGCGCCGTGCGGGCGGCTTCTGTCAGCAGCCCGATCGGCGAGCCCGCGCTCACATCGAGACGGACCAGCGCCTGGCCGTCGCCGACCGCGTAACGCTCGACACGGAGTTTCTTGCTGTTGGGCGCGTTCCGGCGTCCGACCTCGTCCGACACGCGGAAGCTGCCCTGGCCGCCCACGACCTCGTTGTCGTCGTTGACGGTCATGTTGCGCTTGGCGGCAACGCTGCCCACGACATCAAGGAGTCGCGGGGTGGTAATGACTTGCTCGGATGCTCCCGACACGATGATCGTGTTCTCTTCGTTGTATGTGGTCTTGGGACCCGTGCCGTCGAGGATGGAACCGGTCCGCACGACGAGGTCACGCCGGGCCGGCGTGGGGTAGTTCGTTGGGTTGGGCAGTTCGGCGCTGGGGACACGGATATTCTTGACGAACAGACTCACGGGCGTGTGGCCCTGCGGGACGACGAACTCGAAGCCCATGGGGACCTTCGACTTGCCGCCCGTTGATGTGATGAACACGCCGTCGGCGTCGAAACGCCAGCGACCGAACTCGCCTGGGTTCTGCGACTCCGAGATCACCGCTGCGGGGAACACGGTCTGCGTGTTGCCATCGTTGTCCTTGATGAGCAGCCGGACCTGGCCGTTGGAGACCACGAGCTGGCCGGCACCCTTCTTGCCCCGCTCCTTGGCGCCGGGCTCGAACTCGAGGACATAGCCATAGAGCAGGCCTGCGCCGACCTGATCATCCGCGATATCGACATAGCGTTGGGTGCCCCCGCCTTCGATCTTGAGCAGATCATTCATCTGATCGCTCCCGCTCGGAGCACCGACGGTATAGGTCCGCAGGATACCGAAGTCCTCCGGGCGGATCGCGTTGCGGCCTGCACCATCGCCGGGACTCAGGCGCGAAGCAAACCCCGTGAGCTCAAGCTCGGGGTACCAGTAGGCAAGGGGCTGCGAGCTGCTCATGGATCCGGTCGAGAGATGTCCGTAGAGACGAGCAACAATCTTGTCGGCGGGGATCCAGAGCGATTGGCTGCGGACCAGCGAGCCGGCACCAGCCGCACGATCGGTCGAGTACCAGAGGGGCTGATAGCCCATGAACTTGGTCGAGACGCGCATGTGCCCAACACCGAGCACAAGGATGCCGACCGAGATCACACCGGTGACGACACCGAAGATCGCACCGCCCGCGTAGTTGATCGCCGTCGCGTTGCGGATGTTGTTGGGCACAACCTTGTCGCTGACGACACGAAGCAGCAGGAATGAAACCGCGAAGGGCACGATCAGCGCGACACCCCAGGCGACGCTCTCGATGAACGACAAGAACCCACGCTCGGGGCTCGCGTTGACAAGCATGATCGAGAGCGGCTCCCAGACCGCGAACGCGATCACGCCCGCGACCAGCGCACACAGCGCATGGAGCATCGCGCTGAAGGCGCCGCGCACCATCCATGCATAGGCGATGCTGAGCACGAGCAAGACGACGATGATGTTCATAAACATGGGTATTGTCTCCCGCGAGTCTCTACGCTCGCAGTGGGTCGGGTTTGCTCATTGTTCAGGCGGTGGGCTGTGGCTTGGGGGCGCTGGCGGGCTTGGAGCCGCCCGAAGAGCTGCCCCCGCTCTTCTTGCTGCCCGACGAGGAGATCCGTGAGACCTCCTCGATGCTGGTGATGCCCTCGACGGCCTTGCGAAGGGCGGCCTGCTGCACGGTGGGCAGCGAACGCTTCCGCATCGCGGTCCGCAGCCCGGTCCAGTTTTCGGCGGCGATCATCTTCTTCTCTTCGTCCTCGATCGGGAAGACACCGAAGCAGCCGGTCTGGCCCTGGTACCCGATGCCGTTACAAGTCGGGCAGATCTCGGGTTTATTGCGGATCAGCACCTGTCCGCCCTTCTTGAAGAGCTGCTTGACCTTGTCGGCGGGCAGCCCGAGCTTCTTGAGCATCTCGGGGGTGGGCTGGTAGGCCACCTTGCAGTTGGAGCAGAGCACACGCAGCAGCTGCTGTGCGACGACGCCCTCGAGCCCCTTGGCCGCGAGCTTGGGGTCACCCACGCCGCGGACATAGAGCTGAACAGCGGAGATCGCGTTGTCGCTCTTGAGCGAGACATACACGCGTGAGCGTTCGAGATCCGCGATCGCGATGTTCTTGGCGGTCTGCATATCCGGCAGATCGCACACCGCGACGACATCGGGGTCGCGTCGCAGCGATGAACGCACGGTGGTCGCGAAGTCGCCGTCTTCCTTGTTCTGATCGAAGATGATCTGCTTGACACCCTCGAGCGCATCCTCGGCTTCGTACTCGATCGTCTGGATATTCGAGGTGTAGGCGTCGTGCAGCTTGAGCACGGAGTACATGGTCGTGGTCCTGCCGTTGTCGCTGGGGGCGGCGAGCAGGACCACACCCTTGGTTTCCACTGCCCAGCTCTTGAGCAGATCGAGCTGCGTTCCCGTGAGCCCCAGCGCATCGGGCTTGCGACGCACGGCCTGATCCGGGTTGAAGATCATGCTCATCACCATGCCGTTCTTCGAACCGCTGGTGACGCACTTGACGGTCTGATTGCTCATGCTCTCGCTGGAGACGCTGACGCTCCCGGTCTGCTTGCGTCGACGATCGCTTACATCGAGACCCGCGGCTTTCTTCCAGAAATCCATGATCTGCACGGCGTCCGCCTGCGCGAGCTGCTCGCCCGGCTGACGCACACCGTCGACGAGCATCGACACGCCGTAGGTCTCCGGGTTGACCGGGTGCAGGTCGATCTGCGACGCGTGCATCTGGTACCCGTTGAGGATGATCTCCTCCGACGCGACACGCACGGCATATGCCGTGGTCTCCCTCTCAGGGGGCATGATCTTCATCTTGTCTGCACCCACGACGACGAGTTCGGAGCTGCCCATCTTCTTCGCGGCTTTCTTCTCGTCGCGTTTGGCGGACATCTCGGAAAAGTTCAGCGTGAGCTTGGCGTGCTCGGGGATGCGTTCATCCTTGTTCACGATGCTCGTAAAGATCAGTATGTCAACCGCGAGGATCGCGATCACGCCGAAGAACGACGCGGCGAATCCCGCGATCCCACCTACGGGGAGCAGCACGATGAAGGCCAGCGCCGCCGCCCCGAAGATCATGTGGATGAGGTTCCACTTCTCCTGTCCGAGGAAGAACCGCTTCGCGTGTTTGTCAAGGATGTTTGAGAGCATCCATGCCCAACCCAAGAAGGGGGCCATGAGCAGCAGGGCTTTCCACCAGGCGATGAGCGCGTAGGTTTCGCCGGTCGCGAGCGTCAACGAAGTCGCCCCCAACGAGAGCGAGCCGATTGTGTCCGAGAATGGCATGATGATGGGATCGAGCACCGTATGTCCTCTGCTAGCCGTGTCGTCTGTGGGGTTCGCTTCAGGCGCTTTCGCCGAACAGCACGCCCGCCTGAGCCCCGATTGTAGTGGCCCGAGCCCCAACGCACCACGCCCGATCCGCAGAGATCGGGACCCGTCTGTGGCCCGTGAAGCGATGAATCAGGCGAACTTCTTGAGCTTCATCTGCAGTTCGTCCACATTCGGCGACGATTCGAGCGCCGTACGCATGTGGATGTACTCGTCCTCGACGAGTTTCACCAGTGAGTCATTGAAATCGATCATGCCGATCTGCTGGGCCTCGACCGAGTTGAGCACATCGCGAAGATCGCCCTCGCGTTCCTCGAGGATGTACTTGCGGACCACGCCGTTGTTGATCAGGATCTCCAGCGCCGGGATACGGAAGATGTTCTCGTGCAGCGTCGGCAGCAGCTTCTGATAGACGAACGCACGCATCTGGTACGCGAGAATCTTGCGCACCTGATCGATCTCCTCCTGCGGGAAGAGGCCGTAGATACGCGAGAAGGTCTGGGTGGTGCTCGAGGCGTGGATGGTTCCGAACACGAGGTGACCGGTTTCCGCCGCGTGCAGCGCGGCCTCGAAGGTCTCCTGGTCGCGCATCTCGCCGATCAGCACTACATCGGGGTTCTCACGCACCAACGCACGCAGCCCGGTCTTGAAGTCCAGGCAGTCGAGCCCGATCTCGCGCTGGTTGATGGTGGCCTTCTTGTCCTCGAAGATGTACTCGATGGGGTCCTCGAGCGTGAGGATGTGGACGCTTTTGCGTGCGTTGACATAGTCGAGCATCGAGGCGATGGTGGTGGACTTGCCCGAGCCCGTCACGCCGCAGAGCAGCACGATGCCTTGGGGCTGCATCGCGATCTCGCTCATGACCTCGGGGAGGTACAGCCCCTCGAAGGGCAGGATCTCGCTGGTGATGTTTCGCGCCGCGACCGAGATCGTCCCGCGTGCCTGGAACAGGTTCACGCGGAAACGGTGCTTGGCGTCGTAGTTGTACGCGAAGTCCACCGATCCGAACTTGTGCAGGTCCTTCATCTGCTCATCGGTCAGGATCTCCTTGGTGATCTTGAAGAACTCCTCGGCACTGACCGGATCGACATCCATGGCCTTGAGCGAGCCGCGCATGCGGATCTTGGGCTTCTGGTTCGATTTCATGATCAGGTCGGAGGCACCGAACTTGATCGTGGCCTTGAGGAAGTCACCCCAGCGGGTCGCGTGCGGATCCTTCTTGGCGATCGCGGGATCAAGATCGACATGGCCCGCGGTGGCGCTGCTGGACGGGGATTCGGTCAAGCTCATGGTCTCAAGGTCCTTCTGCTCCGCACACACAGGCGCGGGATACGGTTCAACATGGAGTCCGCCCGCTCATGGCCGAAAGAATGCTCGGCTCGCGGGAATCGTGGGGGGGTATTCTAGTCGCCAGTCCCTGCGTGTCCGGAGAACCCGGACCGAGAATCGCCCCAGAAGGCTCGGGGGCACCGATGCAACCCGGCATGGTCACACCGACCGCCCACACCCGATCGGCTCGCTCATCTTCGCAGCCCTGGACGCAACGGTTCCTCGCAGATCGCACTCATGGTGTCAAGCTGGGCAGATTGCCGGTCCATATCCCGATTCGTTCGAACGCGGGCAAGAAAACGCGGGGCCCGTTCGGGCCCCGCGGTGGGTGTGTCAAGAGATGGCTCAGATCGAGAAGGCGGCGATCAGTTCGCTCCGACGGCCTCGTTCTCGCGAGCTTCACGCTCGGCGGTGCCCAGGAAGTTGGCTTCCAGTTCGACGCGGATCTTCTCCATCGCCTTGTTCTGGATCTGACGCACGCGTTCCTTGGTCACGCCGATGATCTGGCCGACCTGCTCGAGGGTCATGGGCTTCTCAAGCCCGCCGCTCTCGAGCCCGAATCGGTGCTCAAGGACGGTCTTCTCGACATCGGTCAGATCCGCACGGTTGGCGACCACGATCTCACGGACCTCGCTGGCGGTGTCCTTCTCGAAATCGGCCCGCTTGGTCTCGAGGAAGTTGGACTTCTCGAGCTTGGGGTCGAAATCCGTGGGGAACCGCTGGCGGTACTTGCTGAGCTTCATCCCCTGACGACTGAACGCCTTGAGAATCGCCCGGCACGCGTAGGTCGAGAACTTGAACCCACGCCCGGCGTCGAACTTGTCGACGGCTCGGAGCAGGGCCATGTTGCCCTCGCTGACCAGGTCCGCAAAGTCAACCTCGCTCATGCGGGTCCGCTTGGCCATCGCCAGCACCAGCGCGAGGTTGGTCTCGGCGATCTGCTCGCGGATCCGCTCGGCCTTACGATGCCAGTGCAGGAGGTGATCCGCCTGCTCAGCCGTCGGCTTCTTGTCCGGGCGGGCCCAGACATCCTGCTGGAGCTTGAACACGCGGTAACGCGAGTAGTTGAACTGGTGGAAGAGCACCCGCTCCTCGGCACCCGTCAGGATGACCTGCTGCGACGACTTGACGGTCCGGGTCCGCGAGATCGACGAGATGTCGTCCATCACGGGGTGGTACCAGCTCGTGTCGGGCAGGGCGATATCCGGGGCATCGTCATAGATGTTCTGCTCCGCGTCCTCTTCGTAGAAGACCTCGGAGTCGATGAAGTCCTGCTCTTTGGCCAGGATCTGGTTCAGAAGCCGCTCGTCTTCATGCGAAAGCTGACGCGAGGTCTTGCCCGCACGGGTCGAGGTTCGTGAAACCCCGACGCGGTGCCGACGCCGCATCTGCTCGAGAGGGCTGGGGGTGTTGGTTGCTGCTTGCATCATGCTTTCTCCGCCCGCCACTGTCCTGTGGCGGAAGTATCTTCTGTGTTCTTCGTCTCGGGTATCCCCGAGCCGTTTGTAGGTGAGTCGCGTGACGACCCGTTCCTGGATGAGCCGGGATCTGCCCGACTCAGCCAACCGTCGACAACTGGGCTGTGATACTGAGTGGTCGCCCGGAATCGGGTCGGAATCAGGATAGATCCTTACGCATGCCCTGAAAGGAGGGATGCAGTGGGGATCGAAATCCACTCAGAAAACAGTCGAGTTGTCACTGACCGGGCCTGATAACGACCCGATCGGTTCCCGTTCCTGCTTGTAATGCCACACACATCCGGTGTGCGTGGGAACGACGGCTGCCAGTTGTTCCCGTGTTGGTGTTGGCCGGGCATCTCAGTCGCGTATGGGCGTGGATGCGATTCGGCGCTTGGTGCGGGGAACCGGGCAGGATGTTTGGGTGTTTCGTATCTCACCCGTCTGTGGGGCCGACCGAGTCCGATCGTGTCCAGAAAGAGATGCACACCGCTCTTCTTGAATACGAACTTCACGGCTCAGAGTTTCGATCGGAAACCCGAACAGACACAAATTCTTTGGTTGTCAGCCGGAAAAAAACAGTCCGGCCCGATCAGCATGAGAATCCGTAAGGGATTGAACCCACACGGATTACACTTTGATCATGGCCAGCCCTGGCCACATCGTGATGGTTGCCCATCGGGGGCGGACGCGTCCTGCGAGCCGCGGCTGAATCGGGACGGGAACGACTCGTCTGTCGGCCCGGGCGGATGCCCGGGAGCAGAGTTCGTCGAGGCACGGTTGACGACCGATAATCGCGGTCCTAATGTCATCCGTCGGGCGTTCACGATCGTGATTGGCTTGACCCAACTGCGCGATCGTGGTGCCCGCGTACCGGGTCGCCAGTATACCCAAGATGCCAAACAGAAACAACAAGCACATCCCTTTTGCCCAATGGTCGGCTCAGAATGGCCAAAAAAGGGGGAGTTGTACCCGTTCGGGGTGCTTGTTTTCACCGCTCATCCACAATTGCATCACCCATGGATCTGTTTGATCCGTTGGGCGATTTCACGAGTCCGCAACGGATTCCGACACCATTTATGCACAAAAAGGAGAAAAGATGTCCTTTTCACTCCCCGATCTGCCTTATGCCTATGACGCCCTCGAGCCGCACTTCGATGCACGCACGATGGAGATCCACCACACCAAGCACCACGCGGGCTATGTCGCCAAGGCCAACGCCGCGCTTGAGGGAACCGAGTTCGCGGACATGGGCCCCGAAGAGGTGCTCAGTCACATCTCCAGCATCCCGGCAGATATCCGCACCGCGGTGCAGAACAATGTCGGCGGGCACGCCAATCACTCGCTCTTCTGGACCATCCTCTCGCCCAAGGGCGGGGGCAAGCCCGGCGGCGATCTCGCCAAGGCCATCGACGACGCCTTTGGCTCCTTCGACAAGTTCAAGGACGAGTTCTCCAACGCCGCCGCCACCCGCTTCGGGTCGGGCTGGGCCTGGCTGGGCTTCGACAACGGCGGCAAGCTGCATGTGGGCTCCACCGCCAACCAGGACTCGCCCATCATGGCGGGTCACAAGCCCATCATGGGGCTCGATGTCTGGGAGCACGCGTACTACCTGCACTACCAGAACCGGCGTCCCGACTACATCAGCGCGTTCTGGAATGTGGTCAACTGGGACCAGGTCGCCAAGAACTACGCCGACGCACAGGGCTGAACCTACAATGCCAAAGATCACACTCAACCCACGCCCGAGCGTGGGTTTTTCATGCGCATCGCGACCCGGATCCGTATGATCAGATGTGAAGCGAAAGAACATCATGCTGACGCTGTACCTCGCCTCGCCCATCGTGGTCTTCGCGATGCTGGTGCTGCTGATCTTTGTCACGCTCGACAAGGACAAGCTGATGGCGGATTCCCCCGCGGTCGGCGCCGGTGCGGGCGACACGGGCGACGCGAACGCCCTGGGGCAATGGTTCGCGGGTCGTGATGCGGACGCGGTCTCGATCGCGGTCAAGGCCAAACGCGAACGCCTGCTCATCGACCCACGCGACTGGCCCGGCGGGATCGAACTGTTGATCCCGCCCGAACTCATCGTCGGGGATGATGCGATCATCGAGCTTCGTCGTGACGACACAACCGAAACGGTCCCGGTCGAATCGGGCAGCCCCGTGCGTCTCTCGCAGGCGCAGGTCAGCGGCGTCTCGATCTGGTTGGTGCGACCGAACGCCGACGATCGGCGGATCTACACCGAGCTGCGCATCCCTCCGGCGACACTGCAAACGAGCGATGCGATGGTGGTGGATGCCGAGCGTTGATGCAGGTTATGCATCTAGCACGCGCAGGTGATTGAACTTGCCTTCGAGCACATCGCTGCTCTTGGTGCTCAGCCAGTTGTCGAGCACCTCGGCGTAGACGCTGCGGAAATCGGCGGTGTACTTGAGATCGCCGTTGTCCAGACTTGTCAGCGAGGGGTGCTTGCTGTGGAAACCGCCCTTGACCTTGCTGCCGAACATGAACATGGGGGCGGCGGTCCCGTGGTCGGTGCCGTTCGATGCGTTCTGGCCTACGCGCCGGCCAAACTCGCTGAACGCCATGGTCAGCACACGCCCCTCGTTGCCCTGGGCGGTCAGGTCGTTCTGGAACGCGCGGACCGCGTCGGAGAACTGCCCGAGCAGACGCGCGTGCCCGCCGGGCTGATTGGCGTGGGTGTCAAAGCTCCCGATCGATGCGTAGTAGACCCGGGTCTTGAGCCCGGCGCGGATCATCGACCCGATCATGCTCAGCTGCTGCGCCAGACGATTGCTCGGGTAGTTTACGAGCGGCTTGGCGCTGACCGCTTTGCGGATCGCCTCGGATGAGACCCGCGCATCCATCGCCGTCCGCAGCAGGAACGCGTTGTTGCTGTCGTGCTCCTGCTGCACCCGCTCGTTGATCATGTCCGTGAGCTTGCGATGCTCCTCAACAATGTCCTCGCTGTACTTCTTGCCCGCCCAGTCGAAGAGATCCGCGGACTCGAAAGAGACAGGCATCATGGTGCGCCCGTTGAGCATCAGCGGGGATTCGTTCCCGATGGCGATGGGGGGCTCGACCCGCGCGGCATCATCCCTCGAGCCGTCCGGTCGCCCGCTCTCGCCCTTGCCGTACCCGCAGCATTGAGCGTCGATGTAGCGGCCGATCCAGCCGTCGCCTGTCCCGCTGAGCTCGCCCGTGTGCCAGATGTCCATGGAGGTGAAGTGCGAGCGGTTGGGATTGGGGTAGCCCACGCCCTGCACGATGGCGCACTGGCCCTCGTCGTAGAGCTCGCGGATGCCCGTCATCGCCTGATTGAGCCCCAGATCGACCGCCCCGTCGCGCCCGTTCTTGCTGAGGATGTGCAGCCCGTCGGGTCGGATGCCGATGCTCGGGCGCATCCGGTAGTAGGCGTCGTCGCGATAGGGGACGACGGTGTTGAGCCCGTCGTTGCCGCCGCTGAGCTGGATGATGACGAGGATGTTGTCCTCGTTGACACCCGCGATGGAGGAAAGCCCCGCTTCGGCGGTGGGCATGGCCATGGCCGACGACTGGATGAACGCCGGCACGGTCAACGCCGCCGACGCGAGCAGCGCCGAGTTCTGCAGGAACACGCGCCGGGTGTACGCCTTGGCCTGGGTCGGATCGTTGTGCAGGTTCATGTGATATTCCTCTCGCTCAGCAGAGCTGGTACTCGGGCATGGAGGTGGTCAGCAGCAGCATGGTCCGGATGCCGTCGCTCGAAGCGGGGCGGTCAACCTTGTGGGCTGCGGAGATCAGCTGCTCGGCCGCGCCGTAGGGGCGTCGTCCGACGACCAGGTCGAGCAGCTCGTTGGCGACGGTTTCATCGGGCGGGCTCCCCTCGATGCGTGGATCGTTCATGCACGACACGAGCATGCGAGGGTCGTACGGGGTGCGATCGACGAATCGCCGGTTGGTCTGGGCCATCTCGCCGGTGAGCATATAGACCAGCGTGTTCTGGCGGGTGAAGAGTGTCGAGGTGTTGATCCACGCACGCCCCCCGTCCCACCCCTTCACGCTGGGCGGCATGAACAGGCTCTGGCCCATCGTGTCGATCGCGTTGGTCAGAACGACCATGTTGCGCACCGGCGTGTTGAGCGATCGCACCGCCCCGACGATGAGTTCCACGGGGCTCTTGATCTTGTTGCCCATCACGCTCGGGTCATAGAAATGGCGGCTCAGCAGCAGCTTGCGGACCACGGGCCGGAGCTCGTAGCGGGCCTGCTGCATGGTGGTGCTCAGCGACTTGACGACGCTTCGCTGCGCCCCGTCGAGCGCACGCGTGTCGGTGGGGATGTCGGCAACAAAGAACTTGTAGAGCTTGGCGCAGATGAACGGGGCACAGTGCGCCGAGCGGAGGATGGCATTGACAAACCCGTCGCCGTCGAGGTTGCCCTGCTGCCCGAGGATGTACTTCGTGTTCTCGTCGTGCTGGTTCTTGTTGTAGTTGAACGCGTCGTCCTCATAGGTATAGCCCGTGAGTGCGCGTGCGCCTTCCTTGATATCGCGCTCGGTGTAGTTGCCCTCGCCCAGCGAGAAGAGTTCCATAATCTCCCGTGCCAGGTTCTCGTTGGGGCTCTGCTTGCGATTCTGGTTGTTGTTGAGGTAACGCAGCATCGCGGGGTCGCGGATGATGGCGCGGAGCAGATCGCCGAAGTTGCCCAGCGCCAACCCGCGGAGCAGCCGGTTCTGCTGGTACATGTGATACGAGTCCTCGATCGATCGATAACTCGTCGCGAAGTGACCGTGCCAGAAGAGCGTCATCTTCTCCTCGAACGGACGCGGCGACTGGATCATCCGGGTGACCCACCAATGACGGATCTCTCGCATCTGGGCGCGGTCCTCGCGCTGCGCGCGCTGGCGCATCTCGCGGAACTTGGACAGGGTGTTCTCGTCGCCCGCCTGCGCCGCCCGCCGATACGACATCTGCTCCTCGCGTGTTCGCGGACGCATGATGTCATGGTCGAACGCGGTGGGGGAGTCCGCCTCGAACGGTATGTCCTGATAGTCCAGCAGAAAATCGACGGCCTTCTCGGGTCCCCAGCCAGCAAGCGTGCGGATCTGCTCGTCGTTGCCGCCAAAACCCGCCCGCCAGAGCAGGTGCCGGGCCTCGCGATAACCAAACTCCTCATCGCGGATCGGGAGCATCGAGGTTTCGACGCGATTCTGGTGCTGTTCCATGCCGACGGCTTGTGTGCCCATGAGTGCAATCTCCGCGGGGTATTTCAACTCCATAACGCTTCGATGGATTGGGTATTGCATCCATCGATTGCTATGGAATACCCCGAGGTTACTGCATTTGAGGGCGTCTGGCCAGACGAATCGCCCAGGCCAGGGCGCAGGCCGTCAACGCGAGCAGCAGGGCCCCGCTGACATGGTGCATTGTCGCGACCAGCGCCGGGATGGGTTCGATTGGTGCCGCCTGTGTGAGCGTCTCAGAAGTGGGGAGGTCCGGCGCATCGTCAGTCCAGACCAGACCCAGCACCGCAAAGCCCAGCGCGAACTGCCAGACCACGATGGCGTGCATCGCGATGCCCAGCGGCTTGATCGCCCTGCCGCTCTCGTCGGCCTTGCTCGCACGAATGCACAGCGATCCGGCGATAAGCACGATCGCGACCACGATGAACGCGAAGCCCATGTGCGACATCATCGCGTGTGATGAGTGCATGTGCCGGGTCAGAGCGCCGAATACGAGCTGAATCAGCAGGCCGGCGAACGCGAGCCCGGTCAGTGTCCGTGCCTTGCGAGCGAGCGGTCGGATTTCGTCGCTGGGCTCGGCATTGATCCATCTGGGAGAGAGCACCATGGCGATGACCAGTGCCAATGCAAGCACAAGCTGCGCAAACACGCCGTGGATGATCGCGAACGCGGTGCTCTTCTCCGCGACGCGGATGATGCCCAGGTAGCCCTGCCCGCTGACGGCAAGGAAGAGTATGACGCCCAGAATCTTCGGGATTTTCCGCTGTTCGCCCGTGATCACGCGGATCATCAGCACGATCGTTGTGAGCCCCGCGAGTGTGCCGAACAGGCGATGGGAGTGTTCAAGGAAGATCCGTGGCTCGGCCATGAGTTTGAGCGGGAAGAGGACAGAGATCGCCCCGTAACTCGTCACGGCATCGGGCACGGCCAGCCCCGAATCGGTGCTCGTCACCGCGCCGCCGACGGCGATGAGCGGGATGTAGGTCAGGGCGGTTACCCACGCGAACCGGCTGAGCCATCGCTGGGCGTCGACCGTTGCCGATTCCTTGCCTTTGACCAGCACCCCGGCGATGAGCGCGACCGCAATCGAGACGGTGATCGATCCGAGCACGACAAGGATCGCGTTGGGTGCCAGCGCGTTGGCCTTCTCGCCCATTTCCGCGGTGGTCTCGGGCTGCTGTGTAATAAAGGAACCGAGGATGAGCAGGTTGATCAGCCCCGCGAGCAGGCCTCCGAGGCCCGCGGCTTTGATGCGGCCGTGCTGGGCCACACCCGGCAGCCATGCCATCGAGACCAACAGCAGCGGGAGCATGAGCAGGGGGATCGCGACGGCGTTGGGCACCGAGACGCCGGGCATATGCAGGACCCACGCGACAACCCACATCAGCACCGCCGAGGCGAACCCGATCGTGATCGTAGGGGCGGCGAGTCCCGCATATAAAGGATTCGATGATCCGTTATTTCGAAGTGCTTGATTGCTCATCGTTTGGGAATCCTTCTTGTCTTGTTGAAACTCGGTCGCAATACACTATTGCTGTCCAGTCGTGATCGTGTGCGGTATTGTACTCGAAAACAGACAGAATTTCGGCTGGGCAGCACAGCATCCACTCTGGGAGGATGCTACGCTATCGACCAAACGCTGCCCGACTGGATTCGGGCCGGTGCGTTATCTGGACTCTGTCTATCTTGACACCGATGGAGATTCGATTTGAAACCCATCTTCCCAAAGTGGATGAATGCCCTCCCCACGCTGCTCTTCTTTGTCGTGAACGGCGGGGTGGTGCTCGTGATCGCTGGGTTCTGGTACTACGCCACCCCCAAGTTCTGGGAGGTCGGCTACATGCCCATCCAGCCCGGCACGGGCTTCAACCATCAGATCCATGCCGGCAAGCTGGGCATGGACTGTCGGTACTGTCATACCAATGTCGAGGAGTCGTGGCACGCAAATGTCCCGGCCGTCGAGACCTGCATGAACTGTCATGTCGAGAACCGGCTCAACACCGAGCTCTCGACCGCCAGCGACGAGAAGGTGCAGTTCATCCGCGATGCGTATGAAAACAACGAGCCGATCGAGTGGCGCAACATTCATGTCGTGCCCGATTACGCCAACTTCCCGCACAACGCGCATGTCAACGCGGGCGTGAGCTGCTATTCCTGCCACGGGCAGATCCAGTCGATGCCCATCGTCGCCCAGGCCGAGTCGCTGTCCATGGGTTGGTGCCTCGACTGTCATCGCAACCCCGATGAGAACCTTGTCCCCAAGGACAAGGTCACGGATCTCTACTGGGTGCAGAACGAGTGGTTCGGCAAGTCGGTCGAGGAGCGTGCCCACGAGGGGCTCGATCCTCAGCAGCTTGTCGACACGCTCAAGCGGAACCCGCCGCTGCACTGTGCGGCCTGCCACTACTGAGCCGACGCCGCGAGACGAACCGGGCCCATCCACACGCAAGACACACACCCGTGCACTCGGGTGATCAAGAGACAAGACCATGAGCAACCTTGATCAATGCCCATCGAGTAAGGGAAAAGAAGAAATCCCGACCAAGGCGCCCGAACTGGGCAGCGTGAGCGGCAGGAAGTACTGGCGATCGCTCGATGAATACAGCGGGACTTCCGAGTTCAAGGAGTTTGTTGAGCGTGAGTTCCCCTCGGGGGCCTCGATCCTCGGCGAACCCTCGCGCCGCAACTTCGTCAAGATCATGGGCGCGGGCTTCGCGCTTGCCGGCGCTGCAACCATCCCCGGCTGCCGTCGCCCCGATCGCAAGATCCTCGCCTACTCACAGACACCGCCCGAGCAGGTGATCCCGGGCAAGCCGCTCTACTTCACGACCGCGCTGCCACTGCCCGGTGGCGGCTGCGAGGGCCTGCTGATCGAGACGCACACCGGACGCCCAACCAAGGTCGAGGGCAACCCGCTGCACCCGGGCAATCAGGGCAAGACCAGCGCCATGGCTCAGGCGAGCGTGCTGGGGCTTTACGACCCCGATCGCCTGATGTACCCGGTCTATCACAACCCAACCCGCGGCAAGCTCGACGCGACATGGGACGACTTCAGCACCTGGCAGAAAACCCACTTCGAGAAGTTCGACGCAAACGATGGCGAAGGACTCGCGTTCATCGTTGACAAGCAGAGCAGCCCCACGCGCCAGCGACTGATCAACGCGGTCCGCGCACGCTTCCCGCGGGCCCGGTTCGTGTTCTGGAACCCCGCGGAATCGCGCAGCGCGATCGACGGCTCCGCGATCGCCTTCGGTGCCGCGCAGTTCGTGAGCTATGACTTCAGCGATGCCCAGCGGGTTGTTTCTGTCGGCTCGGATTTCATGGCCGACGGGGCGGGCTCGGTCAGGAACGCACGCACCTTCGCGAGCACCCGCAAGGTGCTCAAGGGCGGCGACCCCATGTCGCGCCTCTACGCGATCGAGGCCAAGCCGACTTCGGTCGGTTCGCTCGCGGACCATCGCTTCCGCGTCTCGCCTTCGCAGATGCATAACTTCACGATCGCGCTGGCCAAGGCGGTCTTCGCGCTGACGGGGACCAACGCCTCTGGGCTGCCCGACGCGAGCGTCGTCGGTGTTACAGCCGCCCAGATCAGCGAGATCGCCAAGGACCTTGTCGAGCATCGCAACCACAGCGTGATTGTCCCCGGCGACCAGATCGGTGCCGAGGCGTGGGCCCTGTGCATGGCCATCAACGACGCGCTGGGCGCGATCGGGCGTCAGGCCATGACCACCGCGATGAACCCGGATCTCGCGAGTAACAGCGCCGCGGACCTTGCCTCGTTGACCGCCGCGATGAGCAGCGGATCCGTGGACACGCTCGTGACGCTGGGGTGCAACCCGGTCTACGACGCGCCCGCGGGCGTGGCCTTCGCCGAAGCCTTCGCGAAGGTCGCCACCACAATCACGCACGATGTGTCCATCTCCGAGACGGCGCAGGCCTCGACCTGGACGCTCAACGGCACGCACTACCTTGAACAGTGGGGTGATGTCGAGGATCTCGACGGCACCTACAGCGTCGTCCAGCCCATGATCGCGCCCCTCTACGACCCCGCCCATTCCGACATCGAACTGCTGAGCATGTTCGGCGGCGAAGCGGGCAAGCACGGCCACGAACTGGTGCAGGCAACATGGACGCTGATGGGCAACAAGGCTCCCAAGAGCTGGGACCGCCTGCTGCACAACGGGTTCGCGGGCACGAACCGGAGCGGCGCGGCGGATGTGCGAACAAGCAATGTGCTCATGTCCGCGGCCCGATCGGGCGCACGCCCCGCGCCGGGCAGCGAATCGATGGATGTGGTGTTCTACACGAGCAACGCCAACCACGGCCAGCTTGCCAACAACGGCTGGCTCCAGGAACTGCCCGAGTTCGGGCCATCGGTCGTTTGGGACAACCCCGTGCTCGTCAGCCCGATGACCGCCAAGAAGATGGGCCTGCTGCCCGAGCACGCGTGGCAGGACGAGTTCAACCCGTACACCAAGCAGCAGATGCCCCAGGCCCAGCTCGCGACCATCACGCTCGATGGGCACGAGATGCAAGTCGCTGTGTGGATCCTGCCGGGCATGGCCGACGACACCGTCGCGATCAAGCTCGGATACGGACGCCAGATCGTGGGCCGTGTGGGCTTCAAGGTCGGGCACAACACCTACGCAATCAAGCCCGCTTCGGGCAGCATGGTGACGCGTGGCGCCTCGCTCAGGAAGGCCGGCGGGACCTACACCATCGCATCGACCCAGAACCACTGGTCGCTCGAGGGGCGTCATTCGCTCGTCCGGGCCATGGACAAGACCTGGTGGGACCAGTACAGCGATCTGCACAAGGTAGCCAAGGACGAGATCTACGGGCGAGAGGCCGAGGTGCTCAACATCGCCGAGAAGATCGGTGAGCTGAGCCACACGCCGCCCAACATCAGCATCTACGAGAACCCGCAGAACCGCTCGAACCGCGACCCGGATGTCGACGATCTGGAGATGAACGACGCGCTCAACCGCGAGACGCCCCCGCGCTTCGCGCAGGGCCCGCAGTGGGGTATGTCGATCGACATGAACAGCTGCATGGGCTGCAACGCGTGCACCGTCGCGTGCCAGAGCGAGAACAACATCCCTATCGTCGGCAAGAACGAGGTCGCCAAGGGCCGCGAGATGCAGTGGATCCGCATGGACCGCTACTTCGTCGGCGACGACCTCAACAACCCCGACGAGATGATCGTGCAGCCCGTCGCGTGTGTGCATTGTGAGAACGCGCCCTGTGAAACAGTGTGCCCGGTCAACGCGACCGTCCACGGCGACGAGGGCACCAACGACATGGCGTACAACCGATGCATCGGTACACGCTACTGTGCGAACAACTGCCCCTACAAGGTTCGCCGCTTCAACTTCTTCGATTACGCACCCGTCAAGTTCAACGGCGGCCTGAGCCCGACATACACCTCCAAGGAGATCGCACGCGAGTTCGAGGAGACCGTAGGCCAGGACCGCACCTTCAACCAGAACTTCATCCCGCCGCGCCTCCGCAAGAAGCTCGACGAGATCAGCAAGATGCACATGAACCCCGATGTCACGGTCCGCAGCCGTGGTGTCATGGAGAAGTGCACCTACTGCATCCAGCGCGTCCACCAGGCACGCCAGGAAGTGAAGATCACCGGCATCTGGAAGGACAAGGATCAGGTCGGACCAATTCCCGACGGGTTCTTCAATACCGCGTGCCAGCAGGCGTGCCCGTCCGACGCCATCAGCTTCGGCGACATCCTCGACCCCCAGTCGCGTGTGAGCAAGGAGAAGGCGTCCGGCCGCAGCTACCTGCTGCTGGGCTACCTCGACACCCGCCCGCGCACTACCTACATGATGCGGGTACGCAACCCCAACAAGGCCATCCGTGACTACGAGCACGATCCGCTCGATCACGGAAGTCACGGCGGTGGGCACGAGGGCGACAGTCACGGCGCGGACTCACACGGCGAGCAGCACTCGTCGGCGTACATCGACCGCACCAAAAAGTTCATCGATCAGGGTTACTCCATGAGCCTCAAGGTGCTCACCGGGATCAACGCGTAACGCAGCGGAGCAGACGAAGTCATGACCGATATGCATCCTGACCAAGCCATCGCGTACCAGGCCAGTGGGGCCGTGACCGCCCAGCCGGTCCCGCGCACCACGCGCGTGATCCCCGGGACTCACGACGACGGGACGCTCAGCGAGGACCCGAGCAAGCGCGCGCCGCTCGTGCTCGGGCAGCGAAGTTTCAACGATGTCACCAACATCGTCTGCGGCTACGCCGAAGCGCCCATCCCCAAGCTCTGGCTGATGTTCTTCACCATCACCTCCAGCATCGCCGCGGTCGGCACGGGCATGATCCTGTACCTGATCATCACCGGCGTGGGTGTCTGGGGTCTCAACAACCAGGTCGACTGGGCGTGGGACATCACCAACTTCGTGTTCTGGATCGGTATCGGTCACGCCGGTACGCTGATCTCTGCGATTCTCTGCCTGCTCAAGCAGAACTGGCGTACCGCCGTGAACCGGGCCGCAGAAGCGATGACGATCTTCGCCGTGATCTGCGCGGGCATCTTCCCGGGCATCCATGTCGGCCGCGTCTGGTTCGCGTGGTTCCTCGCCCCCGTGCCCAACTCTAACGGCATCTGGCCCAACTTCCGCTCACCTCTGCTCTGGGATGTGTTCGCGGTCTCGACCTACGCGACCGTTTCGTTGCTCTTCTGGTACATGGGCATGATCCCCGATCTGGCGACCCTGCGGGATCGTGCCGCGACACGGCTCCACAAGGGCGTATCCCGCGGCTTCGCGATCCCCATGCCTCTGGGCAACGGGCTCCCTGTTCCCTTCGCGCCGCGTCCAGACACCATCCGTGTCTTCCTTTACGGGCTCTTCTCACTGGGCTGGCGTTTCTCAAGCCGCCACTGGCACCGTTACGAGAAGGCCTACCTGATGCTCGCGGGTATCTCGACCCCGCTCGTGCTCTCGGTGCACTCGATCGTTTCGTTCGACTTTGCGACTTCGGTCATCCCGGGCTGGCATACGACCATCTTCCCGCCGTACTTCGTCGCGGGTGCCGTCTTCGGCGGTTTCGCGATGGTGCTCTTCCTGCTCATCCCGCTGCGGGTGGTGCTCCCCAACTTCAGCGACCTGCTGACGCTGCGTCACCTCGAGAACATGGCCAAGATCCTGCTGCTCACGGGCACCATGGTCGGCTTCGCGTACTCGATGGAGTTCTTCATCGCCTGGTACGGTGCCAATGAGTACGAGTTCTCCGTGTTCGCCAACAACCGCGTCAACCCGGCACAGGCACCCTACTGGTGGGCCTACTGGACCATGATCACATGCAATGTGCTCTTCCCGCAGCTCTTCTGGTTCAGAAAGATGCGACAGAGCCCGCTGGTGATCTGGATCGTCGCCCTCGCGGTCACCATCGGCATGTGGTTCGAACGCTTCGTGATCATCGTGACCTCGATCCATCGTGCCTTCCTCCCCGGCGAGTGGCACATGTTCTACCCCACATGGGTGGACATCCTGACCTTCGTCGGCTCGTGCGGGATCTTCATGACCCTGTTCCTGCTGTTCCTCAAGTTCCTCCCGGTGTTTGCGCTCTCCGAGCTCAAGATCGTGATGCCCCAGTCGCACACGGACGACCACCACTAAGAAAGGAACGCCGGAGATGAGCATGCTTCACAACATCACCAACTACGCGGCGGATTACTTCCCGATGCTGCTCCGCAAGAGCGCGCCGAGGTTTGTCACCGAGACGGGCAAGCCCGTCTACGGGATCGTCGCAGAGTTCGACGAAACCCCCAAGGTGTTCAAGGCCGCCCAGAAGGTCCGCGACGCGGGCTACAGCAAATGGGATGTCCACTCACCCTTCCCCGTCCACGACATGGAAGAGGCGATGGGCATCAAGACCACCAAGCTCCCGCTCATGGCCGGCGGCGCCGCCGTCACCGGCGTCACCATCGCGGTGCTGCTGCAGTGGGGCACCACCGCGTACCTCTACCCGACCGTGGTGCAGGGCAAACCCTTCGACGCATGGCAGCCCTTCGTGCCCATCATGTTCGAGCTCGGTGTGCTGCTGACCGCGTTCATGTGCATCTTCGGCATGCTCGCGCTCAACGGGCTCCCACGCTGGCACCACCCGCTCTTCAGCCACGACCGCTTCGCACGGGTGAGCAACGACCGCTTCTTCATCGTCATCGAAGCGACGGACCCGAGCTTCGAACCAGCCAAGGTCAAGAAACTCCTCGAAGAGGCCGGCGGGAAGCACATCACGCTCGTCGCCGACATCGATTGACAGGGTCAACCACGACCACGCCAGATCACACGAACTCACGCACGATCGATGATCGTGAGAAGACAAGACGACAGGAATCAGCATGATCCCAACAGTCAACACAACCCGGCACACCGCACGCACGGCTATCGCATGCCTGCTCGCGCTGACCGCCCTCGCAGCCCTGCCGCTGGGCGGTTGTCGCGGAGACCGCACGGACAAGCCGCCGCGCCGGTTCTTCCCCGACATGGACTACCAGCCCAAGCTCAAGGCACAGAGCGAGACCGAGTTCTTCGCGGACGGCAAGTCGCAGCGTGATCTGGTCGACGGCGTCGTCCCCTTCTCTGATCACAGCGTCATCGCACCCGAAGGGGACCAGAGCGAGTGGGCACAGATGCGTCGGCAATACCGCGACAACATGCTCAAGGCCGACGAGACCTACTACTTCGGGCTCGTCAGCGGCAGCGACATGGAAAACCCCAGCTGGGTCGCTCGCATGCCCGTCGAGGTCGATGAGGACCTCATCGCTCGCGGCGCCGAACGATACAACATCTTCTGCGCCATGTGCCACGGCTACGACGCGCTGGGCAACGAGTCGGGCACCGTCGGGCGGCTGATGAATGTCCGCCCCGTCAACCTGCTCGACGACAAGTACCGCGACCGCAACGGCGAGTTCGGCAGCGACGGCTACCTCTATCACATCATCCGCGATGGCCTCTGGTCGCCCGACGGCTCCAACCGCATGCCGGCCTACGGCAACTCCGTCAACGAGCACGATGCATGGGCGATCGTCGCGTATGTCCGCGTGCTGCAGGCGGCGTTCGACGCCCAGGGCAACACGACCGTCGCGACACCGGCCGGCACCACCAATGACAACGGGGGTGAAGAATGACCCAGATCGTCACCGAATCTGCGAACTACCCCGCCCCCGAGTCCACCGCGCTCAGCCCACAGCAGTGGGAATCGCGACTCAAGCAGATCGCCGCTGATCCGCGGATGGCCGAAGAGAACATCACCATCTCCGCAGCCGCCGTCCGCAAGTTCGCGATGCCGATGCTCTTCATCGGTCTCGTCGGCCTCGTCGTCACGATCTTCGGCGCCTTCTCGGTCAGCAAGATCCACGCGCTCGCCGCGTTCGAGATCGGGCTCTTCACCGCGTTGGCGATCTCGCTGGGCTCGATGTTCTGGGTCATGGTCTTCCACTCGCTCAACGCGAGCTGGTCGATCACCCTGCGTCGTCAGTTCGAGAATCTCGCCTCGGTCATCTGGCTGCCCGTGCTGATGATGATCGCCGTGGCGCTCATCGAGGTGCTCAGCGGCGGCATACTGCTGCGTTGGATCAACCCGGGCGACGAGTACAACCACCTCCTCGAGGTCAAGCGTCCCTACCTCAACCCGACATTCTTCATGATCCGCGTGATCGTCTACGCTGTCGCATGGATCGTGATCTCACAGCTGCTGCTCTTCTGGTCCAAGCGATCAGACGAGACGGGTGATCGCCGGCTCGGGCGATACGCACGATTCGCATCGGGCTTCGCGATCCCGGTGTTCGCCCTGACCTGCGCCTTCGCCGCCTTCGACTTCCTGATGTCGCTCGATTACCGCTTCTTCTCGACCATGTGGGGCGTCTACTACTTCGCGTCCTGCGGGCTCGCGAGTGTCTCGGCAATCGCGATCGTCGCGTTCATGCTCCGCCGTGCGAACAAGCTCGAGGGGCTCTTCACCTCCGAGCACTCCCACGATCTGGGCAAGCTGGTCTTCGCCTTCACGGTCTTCTGGGCGTACATCTCATTCTCGCAGTACTTCCTCATCTGGTACTCGAACATCCCCGAAGAGACCGCCTGGTTCTACAACCGCCAGGCCCACGGGTATCAGTGGCTCTTCGTCGTCATGCTCCTGGGACACTTTGTGCTGCCCTTCCTGCTGCTAATCTGGCGTCAGGTCAAGCGAAACACAACCCTGCTCGCCATCATGAGCGTCTACATGATCCTCATGGTCGTCATGGACATGGCATGGATCATCCGTCCCATGGTCGACTTCGCGATCTCTTCAGGCGACGAGGCCGGCACCGCGACCGGGCTGAGCACCATCTGGCTCGACATCGCCGGCGTCGTCGGAGTGCTGGGCCTCTTCGCGGGCGTCGCAGCGATGAAAATGGCCAAGAGCCCGCTCCTGCCCATCAAGGACCCCATGCTCCATGAATCCATGAAGCACAAGAACTATGTGTAAGCACCAATCCGTGTGATCCCGGATCGGATCACACGCAAGCAGCGAACTCAACGGTTGGCCAAGGCCCGCCCGAACGAAGACATCAAGCGGACGAAACCGCTCAGACATCAGGAGGCACTCACATGAGCGCTGACGGACACGATCAATGGCATCAGCATACCGACGCCGAGGGCATGCCGCAGGAAGAGCACGGAGCACAGGCCAGCGCCAAGGCGCTCGGGCTGACCTTCATCGCGATGACGCTGGGCGTGCTGCTCGTCATCATCGTTCTCAAGGTCTATTTCGACAGCTACATGTCGTCGTACAAGGCCAAGATCGAAGAGAACACCACCGCAGCCGCGGAGACATGGGAATGGAAGCAGGGCATGTTCGCCGAGATGGCACCCGCAGTCTCCGCCGCCTCCGAACTCGTCATCCGCGATTACGCACAGAACTGATCCGCCCCGGGACACCAGGCCAACCATGACCGACCGCCGATTCAGACTGCTCACCACCCTGCTCGCCATCGCGAGCGTGTGGTGCTGCGTGCCCGCCGCGCACGCCCAGCGTCTGCTCGATCGCAGCGAGGTCAAGGAGCTCAACGGGCTTGAGGTCGATGAGCATCTCGGCAGCGCGGTTCCCCTCGAAGCGGTCTTCACCGATCACAACGGCCAGAGCGTGGTGCTGGGTGACTACTTCGACGGCCAGACCCCCGTCATCCTCGTCATGGTCTACTACGAGTGCCCCGTGGTCTGCCCCGTGGTGCTCTCCCAGCTCACCAGCTCGCTCAACAAACTCGACTACATCGCCGGCGACGACTTCCGTGTGCTCGTCGTGAGCTTCGACCACGACGAGACCACCACGCTCGCTCTGGGCGAGCGGACCAAGTTCCTCGACATGTACACGCTCAGCGGCGAGCCCGGTGCACGAGAGGGGATCGCGTTCCACACAGGCGATGTCCCCAACATCAGAAACCTCGTCAACTCGATCGGTTTCAGCTTCAACCCGACATCCAACGGCGAGTACTCACACCCGATCTCATTGATGATCCTCTCCCCCGAGGGGCAGGTCACCCGCTACATGTACGGGTTCGATTACCCGCCCCAGGAACTCAAGCTCTCGCTGCTCGATGCCTCGGAGGGGAAGATCGCCAAGAGCTTCGGAGATCGGCTGCTGCACTTCTGTTACCAGCTCGATCCCAAAGCGGGCAAGTACTCGCTCCAGGCATTCCGCGTCATGCAGATCGGCGCAATCCTTACCGTCATCCTGATCGCCATCGGGCTGACACTGCTCTTCATGGGCGAACGCGTCCGACGACGCAGATACCTTGAGAAGCAGCAATCGAACATGAATACCGACTCACAACACCCATCCGGCGCGCTCGCCGGAGCAAAGACAGGGCATGTGTCATGATGATGCCAACCCTCGCCAGTATGGCCAAGCCAGGCCCACTCGAACAGGTCATCTTCGGTGATCAGCTGCCGGCTTCCGAGACCGCAGCTTGGTCCGATGCGCTGTTCATGATGATCACCTGGTTCTCGATCGTCTGCTTCGTGGTCCTCATGGCCATCATGGTCTGGTTCACGATCAAGTATCGCAGACGCCCCGGCGTTGCCGTCGAACCAAGCCCGCACCACAACACCCTGCTCGAGGTGTTCTGGACCGTCGTCCCCTCATCGTCGATGCTGGTGATGTTCGTGCTCGGTTTCCAGGGCTACGCGGCCAAGGTCATCTCGCCCGACAACGCGATGGAGCTGCGCATCCAGGGCTTCAAGTGGGCATGGATCGCCACCTACCCCAACGGTGCCACCTCGCCCGAGAGCCAGCCCCTCTCCTACAACAAGCAGACCGTCAACGGCGTCGAGGTCGTCACCCAGGGCAAGAACTACCCGATCTTCTACCTCCCCGAGGACACAGATGTCAAACTGCGTATGCAGTCCACCGATGTTATCCACTCCTTCTGGATCCCCGAGTTCCGCACCAAGCGCGATGTCATCCCCAACCGCTACACCGGCTACGGAATCAAGACCCCCAAGCTCACCAAGTACGACACCTACATCCATCAGGAGACCGGCGAGGAAATGCTCGGTCGCGATATGTGGATCTTCTGCGCCGAATACTGCGGCGACGAGCACTCCCGCATGGCCGCAACCCTCCGCATCGTCCCCCGCGAGATCTACGACCAGAAGATGGAAGCATGGGGCGTGAAGCTCACGCCTGTCGAACTCGGCCAGAAAATCTACGGCCAGATCTGCATCAGCTGCCACGCGCTGGACGGCACCAAGCTTGTTGGCCCGCCGTGGAACTCGAGCAGCGATTCCAGCGGCCAATACGGCTGGGGGTATCCCGCATCGATCGCGGACGGTTCAACCGCCGAGCGTGACGCGAACTACTACCGCGAGTCAATTCTCGATCCGAACGCGAAAATCGTGAACGGCTACGCCCCCGCGATGGCCAGCTATCAGGGTCAGCTTTCCGACGAGGATATCGACGGCCTCATCGCATACATCCAGACGCTCTCCGACCGCGGGCCCGCGCCCGCCGAGGGCGATGAATCCGAATCAGAAGCAGGCAGCCAGGCGGAAGAAGCCGCCGGGAGTGAGTCATGAGTACGCTTGATGCACACGCCGGACACCACGACGAGGGCTCGTACCTCAGCGGCCCCCCCGGCATCATCGCCAAAATCTGGCAGTGGGCGACCACCGTCGACCATAAGAAGATCGGCGTCATGTACCTCTTCGCCGTGCTCTTCATGTTCTTCGTCGGCGGGTTCGCAGCGATGCTTGTCCGCTACGAGCTCATGGATCCCATCCGCGAGCAGATCGTCCAAACCGTCGATGCCAACGGCGACCTGATCACCCAGACATCGACCACGGGCGAGAGTCTCAAGGAGCTCTTCAGCGGGCTCGGTGTCGCCGACTCTCTCACCGGCAGCCAGATCTACAACCGCACCTTCACCCTCCACGGCGCGGTCATGGTCTTCATGTTCATCGTTCCCTCGATCCCCGCATCGCTGGGCAACTTCTTCCTGCCCATCATGGTGGGCGCGAAGGATGTGGCCTTCCCGCGGCTCAACCTGCTCAGCTGGTACATCTATGTCTCGGGCTGCATCTTCGGCATCCTCTCGATCCTGATGGGAGGTGTGGACACCGGCTGGACCTTCTACACGCCCTACTCGACAACGACCGACGCCGATCACTGGCGTGTGGTTCTCATGGTCTCCGCCGCGTTCGTGCTGGGCTTCAGCTCGATCCTCACGGGCCTGAACTTCGTCGTGACCGTCCACAAGCTCCGTGCCCCGGGCATGGGCTGGTTCGATATGCCGCTCTTCATCTGGGCGATCTACGCGACCTCGATCATTCAGGTCCTCGCGACACCCGTCATCGGCATCACCCTGCTGCTGCTGGTCATGGAACGCCTCATGAACATCGGCATCTTCGACCCCGCGATGGGCGGCGACCCGGTGCTCTACCAGCACTTCTTCTGGTTCTACTCCCACCCCGTGGTCTATGTGATGATCCTCCCCGCGATGGGCATCATCTCCGAGCTGCTCGCCGTCCACGGACGCAAGCACATCTTCGGATACCGCGCCATCGCGTTCTCCTCGCTGGGCATCGCCGGCGTGTCGTTCCTCGTGTGGGGGCACCACATCTTCACGGCGATGGGCGAGCTCGCCGCCGTGCTCTTCTCGGGACTGACCTTCCTCGTGGCCATCCCGACCGCCATCAAGGTGTTCAACTGGATCGCAACGCTCTACAAGAGCTCGATCGTCCTCAACACCTCGATGTGCTACGGCCTGATGTTCCTCTTCACCTTCTCGATCGGTGGGCTCACCGGGCTGCCTCTGGCGACCCTCGCGACCGATCTCCACCTGCACGATTCGTACTATGTCGTCGCCCACTTCCACTATGTCATGATGGGCGGCACCGTGATCGCGTTCATGGGCGGCATCCATCACTGGTGGCCCAAGATGTTCGGCAAGATGTACAACGAGCCCGGCGCACTCATCGGCATGGGCCTGGTCTTCATCGGGTTCAACCTCACCTTCTTCACCCAGTTCTTCCTGGGCACCCAGGGCATGCCGCGTCGTTACGCCAACTATGTTGACGAGTTCCAGACCCTCCATGTGATCTCGACCTACGGGTCATGGATCCTGGGCCTGGGCTTCCTGGTGCACCTCGCGGTGTTCATCCACTCGTTCTTCGCCGGCGAGAAAGCCACCGCGAACCCGTGGGGCGGGCTGACCCTCGAGTGGGAGTGCGAGTCGCCACCCATCGAGCACAACTTCCACCACGAGCCCATCGTCAAGCACGGCCCGTACGACTTCGAGACCACCGTGCCTCCGCACTGGGATCCGGCGGACTACCCGATCCATCCCGACGCGGGCAAGCGACACTGAACCGTAGAACTCGACCAGCCGGCACCTCGCAAGAGCGGGGGCCCAAGCAAGGGCTGAACAATGAGCACGATGACCGATACCAACCCGACCGATGTTCCCCAGAGCATCTTGCAGAGCCCCAAGCACTGGCGCAACCGCGCCTTCGGGCATCACTGGCGCACCGGTGATGAGGAGTTCGATGCCGCAAAGCTCGGCATGTGGCTCTTCCTCACCACCGAAGTACTGCTCTTCGCGGGCATCTTCTGTGGCTACGCCGTGTTCCGCATGATGTACCCCGAGGCCTGGGCCAACGGATCGCACTACCTCGACTGGCGATTCGGCGCGGCAAACACCGCCGTGCTGCTGCTCTCGTCGTGGACGGCGGCCAACGCCGTCCGATGCGCTCAGCTCGACAAGCAGTTCTGGCTGCGGGTCAACATCATCATCACGGTCGTCTGCGCCGCGCTCTTCATCTTCATCAAGCTCAAGTTCGAGTACATGGTCAAGCTCGGCCAGGGCAAGGCCCCGGGCACCTTCTTCTCCTACCCCGGAGCCCACGACCCGCACGAACCGCTCTGGTGGTCCCTGTACTATGTGGGCACGGGCATCCACGCCCTCCATGTGGTCATCGGCGCGGGCCTGTTCTGCGTCGTGCTCTACTACGCCAAGCGATACCAGTCCTACGGCCCGACCCAGTACACGCTCGTCGAGAACGCCGCGCTCTACTGGCACCTTGTCGACCTCGTCTGGATCTTCCTGTTCCCGCTGCTCTACCTCATCCACTGACCCGCGCCATCGTCGATTGATTCACCACTCGGTTCGCACTGAGAAGAGATACACATGAGCCACACAGAACACTCCGCGGCAGAAAACATCGCACAGCTCGGCTGGGACCCCGATGATCCCCACGGCATCAACCCGCACCACGGCGAGCATCACCACTTCATCGCCGACTGGCGCATGCAGGTCTCCGTCCTGGCGATCCTCCTGTTCTTCACATTCCTGACCGTCGCATTCTTCCGCATCGAAGCGTGGGCCGAGGTCGCCTTCGGCATCACCCTCCCGGGCTGGATCAACATCGTCGGTGCCATGACCATCGCAACGGTCAAGGGCATCCTCGTCGCCGCGTATTTCATGCAGCTCAAGTACGACAAGGTCCTCAACACCTTCGTCCTCCTCTTCTGTCTGCTCTGCGTCGGGCTCTTCCTCGGTTTTTCCATGATCGACCTCGGCTCGCGCAACCTCATCAACAACTTCGGCCCCGGCGAGATCAAGATGGGCGGCACCGGCTACAACCTCAACGCCGCGCCCGCCGATCCCGACTTCTCCGTCAAGATCGGCCCCAAGGTCAACACCGGCGGCATGCCCATCATCTACGAAGCACGCCTCACCGGCGCGGGAGGCACCGACCCGCACTACTGGGGGCTCAACACCTTCCGTGAGGATCCCAACCTCGACGAGGCATACTTCTGGAAGAACTTCTACGGCGCTCACGCCACGCACCGCGACCTGCTCGACGAGCACGACTACTTCACTCAACTCGGATTCGGTCAGCACCACGAGACCTCCACCGCACAGCAGTCACGCGGCCGCCACGGCCTGACACCGGGGCTCTTCTCCGATGTTGACCCCGCGGCCCACGCCGATGCGCACGGTGCATCCAACGGGCACGGCGCCAACGAAACCCAAGATAATGGGCACTGAGAAACCGATACAACACGCGAAGAAGGAAAGCCGCAGAGTCTGGTGGGGTCTCTGCATCATCTCGATCATCGCGATCGTCATCGCGGGCGTATCGCTCACCAAACGCATCGGTGACTACTACAAGCAGGTCGACCACCCGCTCTTCGCCTACATCCAGGTCGCAAGCAGCGACTTCACCTTCGCGGGGCGAGATGTCTCGCTCCGCGAGATCGTCCGTGAGGACGAATCACAGGCCATCGAGGTTGTATTCGGCGACGAGACCCTCGAGCTCGATGTCGTCTACCCACCCAAGCACGCGCTGCCGACGCTCTTCGATCGCCAGAACGAGTGGTTCACGATGGTCTTCTTCGCGGACCGCTCGGGCATGACGCTCGAAGAGTTCGAGAACCGCATCGCGAGCGACGAGATCCGACCAAGACTCGCGATCGTGACACGCACACCCTTCGGTCTCGACCCGGTCAAGGATCCCCGCTTCGATTCGATCGGCAGAGAGCAGAACATGAGCACCGGCGAGGTGCACACCGACCGCTTCCGCTTCGACTTCTACGAGTTTCAGCGGGACGGCACGATCGATCACGAGTACAAGCGATTCCCCGAGTCGGGCAAGAGCCTGATGCGCCGAAGGGTGAACGCGGAACTCAAGGGCGAGCCCGAACCGCAGCGTGCCGACGACGAGATCCAGGAATACACCTGGCAGTACGGCGCCGCCCTCAAGGTCACCAACCGCCCGCCGGGCATCACCCTCGAGAAGCAGGCCCTGCTCAACGCGGGCTGGACCCTGCCCGTCGCCGCCGCGGGGTTCCTGCTGCTGGTTGTCTCTTTCTTCTTCGCCATCGCCCCCGCGCGGGTGAAGGAAGCCGACAGCCGCTCAGTCGATTAAACAGCCCGAGCTGTAGGATTCAATAAACGCGCTGACATCAACGAAGTTCCACATGCCGTCCTGGTTCATGTCCGCGATCCAGCGCTGCTCGACGAACCCAACGATGAACGCGGACACATCATTGAAGTTGTGCCGGAAATCGCGGTTCAGATCCGCCGAGCAGGTCAGCACAATCCCGTACCACGCATCCTCCTTCTCGGTAAAGAACCGCCAGCCCGTCGGCACATCGGGAAAAACAAGCCGGTCGAAGTCCGACTCCATCGGGGCTCCGGAGAGAATCTCCCAGCGCATCCCGGGCTTGAGCGATTCAGGCCCGGCAACGATCTCGAGTGTCCCCGCGAGTCGGAAGTTGCCGCCCGGGGCGAGAATCACCCGGTCGTGTATGGTGGGATTGATGTTCTGGGCGATATCGAGCACAATCCGTGCGTCTTCTGTCAGCGAAACCCCGTCGAGCGTGATCCGCCCAGAGACTCCGCCAACTTCGAGCGTGCCGCCGAGCTCGATATCCCCGACAACGGCCCCCTCGCCACGGATGGTGATCCCACTCCCGATCGAGATCCCGGGAGCACCGATCGTCTCGATCTGCGAGAGGTCGTTTCCGATTCCGTTGAGCTCGATGATGCCCGTGCCGCTGATATGACCGCCGGGCGCGAGCGTCAGCGCGCTGTCGCTCGCGACGGAGATGAAACCGTCGTTCACAAGATTCTCACGAAACTCGGCATCCCGATGCAGCATCAGATTGCCCATCAGATGGGTGTCCGTGAGCGTGGTCACATTGCTCCCGTCCGGCACAAAGAAGGATTCATCCGCGAGCGTCCGCAGCACCACCCCCGTGAGGTCCGATCGGAAGAGTTCGGTGTCGCTCGGGGACGCGTAGATGACCCCGCCCGCTCCCAGGATGTCCGCGTTGATCCTGCTCGGACCCATGAGCGTGCCCGCGAGCGTGATGAGCCCGTCCTGGAACGATGTCGTGATCGTGCCGCCGCCTGTGATCTGGAACCCATCATCAATCGTCAGATTCGAGTTTGATCCAACATTGAGTTGTATCCCGAGATCGACCTCGCCGCTGCCGGTCAGTACGCAGTCTTCTGCTGCAAACAGGCCCTCACGAAAAGGGATCTCGATGACATGATCGGTTTCGATCACGCCTCCGATCCGCATGCTCGGCCCGGTTCCCTGATAGGTAAAATCGGTCAGGAAGCGAACATCGCGAAGCAGCGCGTTTGATACCCGGAGCAGGTCAGGGCTCCCGAACACGCTGATCTGCTGTCCCTCGCACACACCATCGATCGCAATCATCGCGTTATTGGCAACGAGCTCGCCCGGCCCGGAGAGATGGCCCTCGATGACCAACGCCTCACCGGGGAGATTCGCCTCGATGCGTCCAAGATTCATGAGCGTCGATCCCTCCGTGATCCGGACAAGCCCCCGGCCCTCGAGCACAACATCCCGATCGAGCGTGAACACGGAGTTGTTCGTGACGACGATCTCGCAACCCTCTCCCACATGACCGGAGAAGGCGCACTGGAACCTGAAGCGGCTCTCCCCAGTGAGCAAAGTGTCTTCAACCACGGCGATCAGCAGGTCGCCGCCCGAAGCCGACAGCGTGGTGGTGATCTCGCCGTGATGCGTGATCGTGCCCGCGAACATGAACTCCCGCCGGAAGCCCAGTTCCAGATCCAGGTTCCCCTGTATGACCGTATCGCGCAACCCGAGCGATGCGGCCTCACTCTTGAACGATCCTCCGTTCATCGAGTCCAGCGTGCCGCCGGTGATCGCGGTATCCCCCCGGAACACAACCTGCTGGCCGTCCGAGACAATCATGCCGCCCATGCCTTGCGTGATATCGCCCTCAACCCACAACCGGCTCAGACCATCCGGAACAGACGAAATGACGCCATGGTTCAAAAGCGTTCGACTGCGGATCCAGCCCGAACCCTCGATCCTGTGCTCGGAGCCGTGGGTGAGATGAAGCTGCGCCGCATTCAACTGCGCGGCCGTTCGGTTCGGAGCATCAAGACGGAGCCGACCGGTCCCGCTGAGTTCGAGGTCGAGAACCGGAAGCACCATCGTCGCAGCGTCCAGCGAGTCGGTGTTGACTTGGATCAGGCCGTTGTTCTCAATGTCCCCCAGGATCGTGATGCTCGACCCGGCGTACATCCGCAGCGCCGCGTCGGGGTTCTGTACAGCGAGCGGTCCGATGAACCGCTGATCCCGCAGCGCGACGCTATAGCTGTTGTTGAGACCGAGTATGATCGGATCAGCCGCGTTTCCCGGTGCGGTGCCGCCGGACCAGTTCGTCCCGACCTCCCAGTTTCCACTCGTCGGCGAGATCCATTCCACAGGCCCCGCAACCGCGGCACACGCCGCAGCCGCGGTCCAGACAACACACCCGATACAACTCATCATGAGACTCCATATTCAAAGAGGATCAGGATTCTAACGGATGCCGCTCAGATACCCGAGCGAAAACACAGCAGCCCATAGAAAAAAGCCGCGTGCATCGCACGCGGCTTCCTCGTTCTGTCGTGTTCATCCGCTTACTTGGTGGGATCGATCTTCGGACGGGTATCCACCGGCGTCGCCGCCGGGGTATTCGCCGTCGCGTCCTGCATGTTCCCGCCCTGCGGGACGCTCGTACGCGTCGAAGGGGTCAGGTAGATCTCCACCCGACGGTTCTCAGCGGTCCCTTTGCCCGGGTTGTTCGCGACCAGCGGGCGATGCTCGCCCCAACCCGTCACGCTCATGCGGCTCCAGTCGATGCCCGCCTGTCCGAGCGCGTTGCGGACCGAGATCGCGCGATGCGCCGAGAGATGCATGTTGGTCGGGTGATTCCGCTGTGTGTTGGCGCCGGGCTTCTCGTTGTCCGTGTGACCCACGATGCGAAGATCGTACCGGCTCGCGGCACCGTCCTTGAGCACGGACGCGAGCGTCCTGAGCGATTGGGCCGCCGATGCCTGCACCTCGTCGCTGCCGCTGCCGAAGGTCAGGTCCGAGACGAAACGCAGCATGCCGTTCTCGCCGTCGTAGATGATCATGTCGGGGTACTGCGAGGCCAGATCGCTCAGCGCACGATCCGTCGCGGGATCCAGCGTCACGATCGACAGCGAGTTCATGCGATCCTCGAGCGATGCGAACGCATTCTGTGATGCAGCGAGCTGATCGCGAAGCGAGCTGTTCTCGCCACGCAGTCGCCCGATGACGCTCTGGGCGTCACCCGCCGATCCCTGCAGCTGGCTGTTGGTCGATTCGATCGTGCCAAGCCGGTTCTGGAGGTCTTGATTCTGGCTCCGCAGCGACTGGTTGGTCTCGTAGAGCCGGTCGTATTCCTGCTGGCTTACACAGCCGGTGCCGAGCCCAGCAGCGACGATGAGAAGGGTGGTCAGGGCGACGCGGCGCCCGCGGAGAATGCTTTGGGTGATCTGCATGATCTGCTCCTGGTCAGTCAAACTGGCGTCGCAGTTGCACGAACCCCGCGCGATGCGATCGCTGATGAATCATGGTACGGGGCTCGCGTGCCCATGGTGGGATCAGACACTCAGAAAGACACGCGGCGCAGTTCGGTACAATTCGGCACATACCATCACGCGTCATGAATGACACCCCCCGCAAGCCCGGGCCCGGCGAACACCCCCCGTACCAAACGGATGCGCTACTCAACGCCTGGCTGTCACAACGCCCCACAAATAGCTCCGATCCAGCGATGATCCGGGTTGATGCGATGGCGATCGCAGACGCTTCCTGCGGGGTCATCCCGCAGGCTTCACTGATTCTCCGTCATGAACAGGGACGGATCACGATCGTGTTTGCAGGCCCGACGCGGGACATCCCCTCCCAGCTCGACCGCCCGGATATGCCGCTGCTGACGCTCCACGACCAGATCGTCATGCCCGCGCTCGTCAACGCCCATACCCACCTCGACCTCTCGCACATCGGGCCCCAGACGCATCTGCCCGAGGATGGCTTCGTCGGCTGGGTGGACATGATCCGCGCATGCAGAGCCGCCGATGACGATGAGATCGCCCAGTGCGTCCGACTCGGAATCCAAAAAACCCTCGCGGGCGGCGTCATCGCGGTGGGGGATATCGCCGGGGCGCCCGCGGGTCGCCTGTGTGATGTCCCCGCGAAGTCACTCGCGGCATCCCCCTTGTTTGGGGTGTCCTATCTCGAGTTCTTCGGCATCGGAACAACCGCAGCTTCTGCGATCCAGCGCGTCCGTGCCTACCTCCAATCCCAGGCCCCTCAGACTCAATCCGAGCTCGAAGGCAGCAACATCGCACTGGGGCTTCAGCCGCACGCGCCGAACACCGTCGATCTCAGTGTCTACCGCTGGGTGACCCAGGCCGCCGTAGCCAACCGCATGCCCCTGTGCACACACCTGGCCGAGACGATCGAGGAGCGCATGTTTATCGCCGACGGCATCGGTCCACAGCGTGCCATGCTCGAACGATTCGGAATATGGGACGACTCGATCCTTGAATCGATCGCCAGGGGCAACCATCCCATCGAGCACCTGCGGCCAGTGCTCGAGCGTGCACCCTACCTCGTCGCCCATGTCAACGACGCCGACGACGCGGGCATCGAACTGCTCGCCCAAACAGGCACCAGCGTCGCCTACTGCCCGCGTGCGTCACGCTACTTCGGGGCCGAGAGCCACTTCGGACCGCACCGATATCGCGACATGCTCCAAGCGGGGGTGAATGTCTGCCTGGGAACCGACTCGATCGTCAATCTCGACACACACGATCGGATCAGCACCCTCGACGACATCCGGCTGCTCCACGCGACGGACCGGCACACCCCGCAGCTACTGCTGGCGATGGGGACAACCAACGGTGCGATCGCGCTGGGATTGGATCCGGAACGATTCAGAATCGGGACAGGATGCTCGCCAATCGGTCTGATCGCGTTGAGGATACATGGGGATCAAAGCGTCGATATTTGGGAGAGCGCCATGCGTCAAACCAACGCTCCACACTGGCTCTTTTTAGAATAATTCCGAGAACGATTCCGATCTGACGCGTACGATTCTCGCTAAATAAGAAATGCCAAGCGAGTTCTACTTATGAGTAAAAAATGGCAGCAGAACAAGGCGTGGGAGGATGCGAACCTGATCGGGGTTCTGACTCCTGTCCGTCTGCTTCTTCGTATGTTCAGCTCGATCCCCACCGCGGTTGTGCTGCTTCTCTTCGTCTCACTGTATGCGACGCTCGCCTCGGTCCCCGTTGGCATGATCGCACGGATCCCGACGCTGCTCATCGATTCGGCGCTCTACCTCGCCCTGCTCGCAATCCCCATCCTGCCAGTCCTCTACTTCGTCCGCAAGGGCATGCTCCAGAGCAGCCCGCCCGCGAGATTCCTTGTCATGTTCATCATCACCATGGTGATGATGGTCGCCCTGACACTCCTGTGGCGCACCGCAATCTGGCCCTCGCTCAAGTACCACACATCCGACGGCTCGGGGTTCATGCTCTTCCGCGACTTCGTGGAGCAATATAAATCCACCACCGTCCGGCGTATGCCCTATCTGGAAATGACCGAGACCCAGTTCTACGCGTGGTGGCCCATGCGCCTGGCCCTGGTGCTCTTCGTGATCAACATGATCGTCGCCACGATCCGACGCATCGAGTTCAACTTCAAAAACCTGGGCGTGCTCAGTGTCCATACGGGCATCGTCATCATCGCCCTGGGCTCCATCTTCTACCAGCGCTTCAAGCTCGAAGGCGACACCCTCCTCCCCGCCGGGAACGGAGCCGTCGCGGGTCCCGCGCAGCGTGCTTTTTATGACCGTCAGGATGTGGCGCTGTACATCGCGCAGGCACGCACGCCCAACGCGCAGCCGCAGTTCGAGCAGCGCCCGCTGACGCGTCTGCCGCTCTACAACGCCTACGGGCTCGAAGCGGGCATCCCCGAGGGAGCCGTCACACTCTCGCAGATACTCAAACGCGAGGTGCTCGACACGGATCAGGGCCGCACGCTCGATCAGCCCCTGCCCGAGGGAGCAGGCACGCTCGTGGATCGGGACATCATGTTCCGTGCCGTGGGCTTCGCGCCCTACGCGGATCTCGATGACGAGTGGTTCGAGGCCGACGAGCCACAGTCGGGCGAGCCCAACCCCTACCGCAAGATCGATCTCTACTTTACCCGCGGCGCGACCGAGGATC
>CAYQRD010000012.1:0-54983 GCA_964419845.1 uncultured Phycisphaeraceae bacterium | reverse complement strand
ACGCCCAGAAGCGACATGACCCGGTTGACGATGTCCTGTGCGGTCAGGCCGCACATCTCGAGCATCTCTTCGGGTGTCTTGGCGCTCTTGGGGATGCGGGTGACATGCATCTGTGCGAGCTCGAAGCCGTCGCCGCTCTCCATGAGCGCGTCGGCAATGGCGCTGCCGAGTGCGCCGCCGTAGTTATCCTCGAGCGAAACGACGAAGCCGCCGTTCTCGCCGACGATGTCGAGCAGCTTGTCGCTGTCGAAGGGGATCGAGTACATGTCGAGGAGGGTGGCGCTGATGCCGGCCTTGTCAAGCAGCTCGACGGCCTTGTTGCCCTCATGGACCATGATGCCCGACGCGGCGAGCACCACATCACGCCCCTGGGCGAGTGTCTCGAAGCCGCCGAGGTTGAAGACATGGTCGTCGCTGTAGAGCAGCTCGGTGTCCGCGCGGATGGTCCGCATGTAGCACATCGAGTCGTACTCGGCCATCACACCCGTGAGGGCGTAGGCGGCGTAGGCGTCGGCGGGCTGGAGCACATAGCAGCCGGGGTTGCCGCGGTGATCGGTCATGGTCGCGAACGAGCGGAACCATGCGACATCGGGCAGCGACATCTGGCTGGGGCCGTCGGAGGCGAGGGTGATCCCGCAGTGCGATCCCACGAGCTTGAGGTTGGCGCCCGAGTTCATGCCCATCTCGATCTGGTCGTAGGCGCGGTTCATGAACTTGGCGAAAGTCGAGCAGAAGGGGACTTTGCCGGCGGCGCTCATGCCCACGCCGACGCTGACCATGTTCTGCTCGGCGATCTTGCACTCAACGAAGCGGGGTGCGAGGTCGGCGTCCTTGGCGAAGGTCTCCGCGAAGGTTGAGTTGCTCACATCCGCGTCGAGGACGACCACATTCTGATTGAGCTTGCCCAGCGCCCGCAGGGCCACGCCGTAGGCCTTGCGTGTTGCGAACTTGCCGGACTGGAGAACATGCCCCATGTCCATGTCGCGCATCGCTTCGCTGAGCGGGGGAAGCTCGGCGTCGTTGGCTGTCGGCGCGGGTGCTTCCTTGGGCGGTTCGATGGTGAACTCATCGGTGCCGCTGAGCGAGCTGGTCAGCTCGATGCGGCGTTCGCTGAGCTCGGCCAGGGCCTTCTGGAGGGCGTCGCCCGACGCGGGCTTGCCGTGCCAGCCGCCGCCCTGCATGGACGGAGCGCCCCAGCCCTTGACCGTGCGTGCGACGATCGCGATGGGCTTGGTGTTCTCGTCGCCAGAGATGGCGATGAAGCGATCGAAGGCATCCTTGATCTGTGCGGGTGCGTGCCCGTCGATGTCGATGACTTCGAAGCCGAAGGCCTGGAGCTTGTGGGTCATGACTTCGGGGCTCTGCTGCCCTGAGACACGATCCGCCTGCCCGTACTGGTTGCAGTTGAAGATCGTGCAGACATTGCTGAGCTGATGATCGATGATGAAGTCGAGCGCCTCGGCGACCTGCCCCTCGCGCGACTCGCCGTCGCCGACGATGCAGTACACGCGCCGGTCGTTGCCGTCGATGCGTGCGGCCTTGGCGACACCGGCGGCGACGCTCAGGCCCTGCCCAAGCGAGCCCGTCGCGGCGTCGAAGAAGTCCACACCCTCCATCGGGTTGGGGTGCCCATCGAGCACGGAATGCCATTCGCGCAGGGTGCCCAGGTCATCGACCGTGAGCTTGCGTCGATCGTTCTCCTTGCCGACCACCACACCCAGGGTCGCCATCGCGGCGTACACCGCGGGGACGGCGTGCCCCTCGCTGAGCACGAGCCGGTCCGAGGACGGGTAGTTGGGGTAATCAGGGCTCCAACGCATCGCTGAGAACATGAGCGAGGTCACGATGTGGGAGATGCTCATGGCGCTGGTCGGGTGTCCCGATCCCGACGCGGCCGTCATCTCAAGACTCAGCCGGCTCAGTTCGATCGCCTGCGCGTGTACCGCTGCTTCGTATGACATGTGTGTGTTCCTTCCGATCTGCTCGCGTCGCCTGCGTTGAGGCTCAAAACAACAGACGCCGCGTCTGGTTTGCTGACTTCCCGACGCCTCGTCACGAGGATCAGGGGTCCCAGAGCACGGCGTCGCGTACATTCCTAGCTGTGCGAGCATGGTAGGAGGCACCAACCGCTGTTGCACTCCGCAGGGCCCCGAAACTGACGCAAATTCCGTGCTGGCCCGCCATTTGCAGTCTGCCCATCCACACCTGGTCGAGGCCGTCCACAACTCGTCCCCAATCCGATCCGATCTCCCGGCGCGCCGAGGGACTTGGTAGACTGACGACCACTACCCAAGCCGCTTTCCGCCTCCCAAACCACAAGGTATGGGACACCGATACAGGGCGAATGACTCGCCCCACGCCTATGATTTGTGATTCCCGAACCGGGTTTATCCACCCACTGCTCAGCAACCCCAACCACGGGGACGCCATGGAGTTGCGCGATGAAAGTCATCTGTGAACGAGCCGCATTGCTCGAAGCCGTCAATCAGGTCTCAAGCGTTGTCGCATCTCGCTCTCCGCGCCCGCAACTCACCTGCATCAAACTCAGTGCCACCAAGAGCAAAGAGGGCGACGAGCTCATGCTCCGCGGGACCGATGCGGAGATCGCGCTGAGTGTCCGCATCGGGCGGGTTGATGTCGTGGAAGAGGGCGACGCGCTCGTCCCCGCCGACAAGCTGCGGCAGATCATCTCCGCGGAGGATAACGAGTCCACGCTCACGATCGAAACAAGCGCCGAGACCACGCACATCAAGGGCGAGGACGCACACTTCACGCTCCATGGCTTCGACCCCGCCGATTTCCCGGTGATCGCTGACTACAAGAGTCTGGCTGAGGGTTCCGCCGCCGCGTCACCCGCAAAGACCATGTTCAGCACGGACGGCGGCGTCCTCGACTCGCTGATCACACGCACCCTCTTCGCCGCGGCACGCGAGAACTCGCGTTACGCGATCAACGGCGTGCTCATGGTCCGCGACGGCAAAAAGCTTGAGATGGTCGCCACCGACGGACGCCGACTGGCCAAGTCCGCCGTCACGATCGCGACCGCCGGCGAGCCCGCGCAGTGCATCATCCCCTCCAAGGCCCTCTCGATGCTCCAGAAGCTCGTTGCCGACGACAGCGAGCCGGTCCATATCGCGATCACAGACAATCAGGCCGTCTTCGCGTTCGGCGATGAGCCCACCGACTCGCGTGCGGTGCTCAGCACCAACCTCGTCGAGGGCACATTCCCGCCCTACGAGGATGTCATCCCGCGCGATCTGGATATCAAGGTCACCTTCAATCGCGACACGCTCGCATCGGCCGTCAAACGCGCCGCACTGCTCACCAACGAGGAATCCCGCGGCGTCCGCATGGCCTTCACCGGCGGTGACAAGTCGCTCATGCTCTCGTCACGGGCCCCGGAGATGGGCGAGGCAACGATCAATGTCGATCTGGCCGACTACGACGGCAACGACATCGAGATCGGCTTCAACCCCGCGTTCATCACAGACGCGCTCAAGGTCATCACCGATGCACAGATCATGATCGAGCTCAAGGCACCCAACAAGCCCGGGCTGTTCAAGGCCGGCAGCGACTTCCTCTATGTGGTGATGCCCGTCAACCTCAGCTGAGCCCACGCCCAAGCTGTTCACAGGGACAGATCCGGCTCAGGCCGCGTGCTCATGGGTACGCGGGTCGCCGTGTGTCTCACCGGCACGGGTGGGCAGGGGCACCTGGCGTGTGTGCGCATCGTGCGTCGCGGTCCGCGCCTTTGTCTGCGTGTGCGCACAATCGCGGCTCGGGTTCCTGTGCCCGTTCATGCTCTGGGTTGAGCGATCCGAGGCCTTCGCGGCGCACTGACGATCAAATCGCAAGGCAAACAAGGTCAGCACGGGGCCTGTGACCAGCATCACGATCCCCAGAAGCTCGACAGTGCTCAGCGCGGCGAGCATGCTGGGATCCGCAACCCGAGCGCCGATCACCACACCCACCCCACCGCTCACGCACGCGACGGGGCTGAACCAGCCCGAGCGAGCGATCCGGGGGAGCGGAAAGCGCGCAACCTGTTGTTCTGGTTGATGAACCGGGCGTTGCTCGGCTGCTCTTGGGCGCCGGGCCGCGTCTGGAAACACATCGATACTGGTCAAAATCGTCCCTCACTTCTACGCGATGCCTCCCTGCATCGGGCGAACACTCTATCCTGCTGCACAAGACAAGGCACGAAGTTCCCACTCATCCCGCACACACGCGATGATGCGCCAATGATTTGTGCTCCTCGCCCGGCGCTGGTATCGTTTCGAATCAGAGGTTCCCGTTGCCCACGCACAGACGCGACTCATCCCGCTCAGGCCTCACCGCCGCGACCCTCCCGCTGATCGCCTGTGCGCTGCTTGGCCTCGGGGGTGTTTGCACCTCCACGGCTCTCGCGCAGGCCGACCAGCCCCAGAGCCAGTCCACCGACCCCGCGCTCGATGAGCCCGCACCCGACGATCTCGGGCTCTACGAGAACCGCATCATCAGCGAGGTCTATGTCCGCCCCGCCCAGGTCGACGGCCAGGACAGCGACCTGAGCGACACCGCCGAGCAGCAAGCCGTCAACAACATCCGCTCGCAGCCCGGCACGGTCTTTGATGCCGAGCTCATCCGCGGCGATATCCGACGCCTGAACCGGCTCGGCGCGTTCTCACGCGTTGAGGTCTACGCCGGGGTCAACGAGGACGGCAGTGTCACACTCGTCTTCGAGGTCCTCGAGCGACGACTGGTCGTTGATGTGCAGGTCGCGGGCAACGAAAAGATCAACGATGCCCAGATCGCCAATGTCATCGATGTCGTCACCGGCACACCCATCGATCGGTTCCAGATCGACCGATCGGCCCGGCGGATCGAGGAGCTCTACCGTCAGAAGGGCTATTACTACGCGCGTGTGAGCATCGACGAGCAGGAGCTCGCCGATACCGGGCTGGTGCTCTTTCGTATCCTCGAGGGCGACCAGCTCAAGGTGACCGCGATCCGCTTCACAGGCAACGAGTCCTTCACCACAAAGCAGCTGCGACGGGAACTCGAGACCAAGGTCGCCGGATTCTTTCGCAAGGGCCAGCTCGACGACGACAAGCTCGATACGGATATCGCCAACCTCATCTCGTTCTACCGCGACCGCGGCTATCTCGACATCCGCGCCGACCGCCTCGTCCAGCCCGCGCCCAACGGCCGGGAATCGATCATCACCTACATCATCGAGGAAGGCCTGCTCTACACGCTGCGGTCGGTGCAGATCCAGATCGACAGCGAACCCGGGCAACAGCCCGTGTTCGATCAAAAACAGATCGCGGGGCTCATCAGCATCAAGGCCGGGGATGTGTACTCCGTTCGTGAGCTTGATAACTCGCTGACCACGATCCGCAACGCCTACGGCCAGATGGGATATGTTGACGCGGCCGACTCCCAGACCAACAACATCTTCCGCGTCGAGAAACGCGACCCCAACGACCCGGTCGTAGACCTGATCATCGGGATTGACGAGGGCCCACGATACCGTGTGGGCGAGGTGATCATCCAGGGCAACGACCTGACCCGACAGGAGGTCATCCGTCGTCAGATCGAGCTGCGGCCGACCCGCCCGCTCGACACCACCGCGATGGGACGATCCAAGGTCCGCCTGAGCCGGCTCCGCCTGTTCAACGACCGCACCGGCGCCCGAATCACCCCTCAGGAAGCTGGGGTTGAGTTCTTCGCGGAGGTCTGGGACGACGAGTATCTCCCGCGTGCACGCCGGCCCAGGACGCAGCGTTCGACCAACAAGGACACCAGCCTGTCGCTGAGCCCCGACGACGAGGGCAACTATCGCGATGTGCTTGTCGAGATCGAAGAGACCAATACCGGGTCGTTCGACATCGGCGGTGCCGTGTCTTCGGACTCGGGCGTCATCGGCCGCATCGCGCTGACCCAGCGGAACTTTGATATCCGCGACACCCCCGACTCGCCCGGCGAGTTCTTCTCCGGGCGTGCATTCCGGGGCGGTGGTCAGACTTTCCAGATCGAGCTGCTGCCCGGCAACCGGGTCCAGACCTACTCCATCGGGCTGACCGAGCCATACCTCCTCGAGAGCAAATACTCGGGGTCGGCCAATCTCTTCTATCGCAATCGCGACTTCGACGAGTTTGACGAAGAACGAGCCGGCTCACGACTCGGGATCGGGCGTCGCTTCGGCACACGCTGGAACGGCAACCTCACCTTCCGCGCCGAGCAGGTCGAACTCTCCGACATCGAACCCAGCCGCCCACAGGATGTCTTCGCGGTCGCCGACGCGAACCTGCTGCTTGGCTCCGAGGTCTCTCTGAGCCGGACCTCCCTCGACTCGCTCACACGCCCCACCAAGGGCGCACGATCGAACATCAGTCTCGAGCAGGTCGTCGGCGACTTCCAGTTCACCAAGATCGAGCTTTCGCACTCCGTCTTCATCCCCCTGCGTGAGGACTACCTCGGTCGCTCCACAGTGCTCAACCTGCGAGGACGCATCGGATACATCCCGCAGGACCGCGCGGACACACCGACCTACGAACGCTTCTACCTCGGCGGACAGTCATTCCGTGGCTTCAACTTCCGCACCGTCTCGCCCAAGGGCACACGCAACGACAACGGGCTGCCCTCGGAAGACCCCGTCGGCGGCAACTGGCTCTTCTTCCTCGGTGCCGAGATCGAGCAGCCCGTCTATGAGGACATCCTCTCCGTCGTCACATTCATCGACGCGGGCACAGTCACATTCGATCCGGGCTTCGACGATTTCCGCGTCGCCGTGGGTGTGGGCGTTCGTTTCTACATCCCCGCGCTGAGCCCAGCGCCGCTCGCGCTCGACTTCGGCTTCCCCATCCTCAAGCAGGACGACGATGAGGACCGGCTCTTCACCTTCTCGATCGACCTGCCGTTCAACTAAATATCCTGTCCAGCGGGTTTTCTCAGCGAATCAGCGACGCTTTCTGCCCAACAAACGCAAGAAGGGTGTCAACATGCGCATCCACTCGCGGTATACCATGTGAATGCCGGGACTGACCCTGCGCGATTCATGACCGATCGGAGACACCACATATGCTCAGCAACGCCAACCGCTCACTGCACCCGCTGCTCCCAGCACTGCTCGTGCTCATCGCCGCGCTCGCGTGGCAGGCGGGCGCCAATGCCAACAACACCACCCGTCCCCCCGCCCAGCCGACGGCGATCGCGACGGTGGACATCGTGACGATCTTCGATCAGCTCCAGGAACTCAAGGACCTCGAGACGGTCCTCGAAAACCGCAAGAACTCACGGCAGGCCCAGCTCGACGAGGTGAACAATCAGCTCCGCGCCATCGGCGCTGACCTCGAGGGCATGGTCCGCGGCACCGACGAGTACAAGGACAAGGTTCGCCAGGCCATGGAGATGCAGGCGGTCATCAAGGCCCGAGGCGACGCGCTCAACCAGATCCTCTCGATCGATCGCGGCAACATGACCCGCGAGCTCTACACCAAGGTCGCCGATGCCATCGCGCGTATCTCCGATCGTGAAGGCTACGACGCGGTGCTCTTCGATGACTCGACATTCGTCGTCCCCGAGGACGCGCCCTATCAGGATGTCTACCGAGCGATCGTCACCCGTTCAGTGCTCTACCGTCACAACGCGATCGATGTCACCGATCAGGTTGTGAGTCTGATGAACAGCGAGTACACCACCCCGTGACCCACACAGGTCTCATCCCCGTTCCTGCCCCCACGACACCCTCCGGGAAGCGTCGCCCATGAGCCAGCCCCAAACAGCCGCAGCGCCCGAGCAGACCGCACGCGTGCGGGCCGACGAGCTGGCACAGATCGTCCAGGGTGAGCTTGTGGGCAATCCGGACATCGTGCTCAACACGCTCGCCCCAATCGAGGCGGGCGGCAAGGGTGCGCTGACCTTCATCAGATCACAGCCCTTCGCCAAGCACTGGGCCGGTTCGCAGTGCGAGGCCGCGCTTGTTACCAAAGGTGTCGAGGTCCCCGACCACGACCCCAAAGAGCGAGCCCTGATCTATGTAGATGACGCGGATATCGCGGTTGTGCGCATTCTTGAGATGATCAACCCCGGCGTCGCCCAGCCCCCGCCGGGGATCAGCCCCAGCGCCAACATCGATCCCGGCGCTGATGTGGACCCCAGCGCCAGCATCGGACCGGGGTGTGTCGTCATGAAGGGCGCGTCGATCGGGCCGGGCAGCGTCCTGATGGCGAATGTGTACATCGGCGGCTCTGCCCGGATCGGGAGCGTGTGCCTGCTGCATCCGGGTGTCGTCGTGGGCGACCGCTGTGTGCTCGGGAATCAATGCCTCGTCTTCGCCAACAGCGTGATCGGCGCAGACGGCTTCGGCTACCTCCCCGGCGATGAAACACACGGCACCATCAAGGTTCCCCAGATCGGCACCGTCGAAATCGGCGATGAGGTCGAGATCGGCGCCTGCTGCACCATCGATCGCGCCAAGTTCGGGTTCACCCGGATCGGCAATCGCACCAAAATCGATAACCAGGTACACATCGGGCACAACTGCATCGTCGGTGACGATGTGCTGCTCTGCGGCCGCACAACACTCGGTGGTTCCGCGACGATCGGCGATCGGACCATGGTCGGCGGTGCCGTCGTCCTCAACGACCAGGCGAGCGTGGGCAAGGATGTCAAAATCGCCGGCGGCTCGATCGTGCTCGACTCCATTGAAGATAACCAGACCGTGCTGGGGGTACCCGCGATGCCCTCGCGGGTCGCGCTGGCCAACGCGGCCGCGCAGCGCAACCTCGCCCAGTTCGTGCGCAAGGTCGAGAAGTCGCTCAAGCGCCTCGATCCCAAGTTTCAGCCGCCCAGCAACGAAGCCAAACCATAAAGCTCCGCTACACTCCGGCGTGCACCGCGTCACCCTCGCACAATCCGCATCGCTCAGCGGCTACGGCCTCTTCTCGGGCCAGCCCGCGTCATTGACCATCGCCCCCGGCTCCGATGCCTGCGGGATCGTCTTCGACATCGCCCGATCGCGCATCCCCGCAACAATCGACGCGCTCTCACATCGCCCGGTACACCCCGCGTTCTCGCAGCTCAAACCACGCTGCACAACGCTGGGCAGCGGCGACCACTCCGTCGCGACGATCGAGCACATCATGTCCGCGCTCGCGGGCCTGGGTATCACCGACGCGATCATCCATGTCGAATCACAATCCGAGCACCCGGAGATCCCGATTTTCGACGGCTCATCGAAGCCCATGGTCGACGCGATTCTCGCCGCGGGCTTACGCACGCTCGACGGATCCGTCGAACCGATCATCCTGAGCCAACCGATCCGCGTCGGCGATGGTAATGCATCGATCGTTATCGAGCCCAGCAGCTCGGCGTCGTACACCTACAACCTCGACTATCCCGGCACATCCATCGCTGCCGCGTCTGTAACATGGTCCGGGGATCGCGACGAGTACATCGAGCATGTTGCGCCCGCCCGAACCTTTTCGCTGCAGCACGAGGCGCAGGCGATGCAGTCCGCGGGGCTTTTCTCCCATCTCTCCCCGTCGGACATGCTCGTCATCGGGCCGGACGGCCCCATCGACAACGCGTACCGCCTGCCCGATGAGTGCGCCCGCCACAAGCTGCTCGATCTGATCGGCGATCTCGCGCTGGTTGGCGCACCGCTGATCGCGCGGGTGATCGCGACCCGATCGGGGCACGCCCTGGCGCACGAGGCCGCCCTCGCCATCTGTGCACAGATACATCGCGCGCAGTGACCGGCTTTGTGCGCTGATATCGTGCGATGCACGCGTTCGTCCTTGCGACGATCCAACCAGCTTCTACAATCCATCAACCCATCGGCGCAGCGTGATCGATGCCGCCGAAAACCCCGCGCTGACACCCCACACCGCGCCGCTGATCGCGTGCAGAGCGCGGTGCATGGTTCCACGCGATGGGGAGCGCATCATGCGTACCGATATCCGAGTTGTTCTGTTGTTTGTCCTTGTCATCCTGCCTCTGGGTTGTTTCGGGTGCGCCGATCTCAACGGCGCCATCGCTCAAACAGCCGCCTGGCGTGACGAAGCGATTCTTGCCCGCGATGGGCTCAGCGCTGAAATCGATTCTCTGAGCGCCCAGCGCTCAGCGGCCGATCCCAACAGCACCGAATCACAGGCGCTCGACAGCGCAATCAGCATCGCCCGGGCAAAGCGGGCTTCCCTCGACGCCGCGATCGCGCACGCGCAGCAGGTGCTCAACGAAGCACAGCAACCCAGCGACGCGCTCACCCAGATCGCGCACGGGATCTCTGCCTGGGTGCCCGCGCCGGCGCAGGGGCCGCTTGTGCTCGGGGCCGCGCTCATCGCGACGCTGGCCCGCTCGCGACAGCTCAAGCTCTCGAGCGCCTCGATCATCAACTCGATCAGCCATGTGCTCGAGCGCGACGATCAGTTCAGGGCGTCCTTCACACAGCACGCCGACACGATCCGCAGCATCCAGACACCCACGGCCCGCCGGCTCGTGGACCAGACGCTCCGCAAGCGTGTGCGTGCTGAGTGAGTCAGTGTGAGCCGTTGACCGTTTCCATCACCACTTCGAGCCGAGCATCGCTCGTGCGCACCCCGACGAGACGCGCAACGCGTCCGTCGCCCAGCTCCAGCGCCCCCGGGCCAAGGCGCACCCGCCCCATGCGCAGATCGCCCTCGCCCAGCAGCCCCACAGCCCAGCCGGGCACGGGGGTCCGTCCGATCCGCACGGAGTGCAGCACGGCCCACAGATCGCCCTGATCGTCGAGCTCGAGCGCGACGCGGGAACTCACGATCGCGCTCCCGGTCATGTGTCGGACCCGGGCACCCAGCGTGAGCTCGTCATCGACAACGCGGATATACACCCGCTCGACCCCGTCCCCCCAGGCATCCCGGCCGAGGTGTGTTTCGACCGTCTCACGCAGGCGGACGGCGAGCCACGCGTTGGCCTGCTCGTCGCTGATCGCGACCGCCCAGCGGGGATCGTCCACGCTCCGCACCGCTGTGAGCTGGGTGGTGATCGCGTTTTCCAGTCGCTCCGCTCGTTCGATGACCGCCGCATCACCGGGCCGGATCGCTTCGTGCTGCGTCCACCACGCGGGAACCTCATCGAGCCCGGAGAGCATGAAGATCAGCAGCGAACCCGTCAGCACAACAAGCACGATCGCGCCCAGCGCGAGGTGCACAAAGTATGCGTTGATCGCGCTCGGGATGGAGTCGTTGTATCGGGGCACACTAAACTGTACCACGGCGCGTCGCTGCGCATGAAAAAACCGGCCCAACGAATGGGCCGGTTTGGTGTGTTGTACAGATCATCGGCAGCGGGGCTGGGTGAATATCCCGATCCCGTGGCGTCGTTAACGCTTCGAGAACTGGAAGCGGGCACGAGCACCGGGCTGGCCGTACTTCTTGCGCTCGACCTTACGAGCGTCGCGGGTCATGAACCCGGCGTCGCGGAGGGCGGGCTCGAAGTTCGGGTCGTAGTTGACCAGTGCGCGGGCGAGTCCGAGGCGGACCGCCTGGGCCTGGCCCATGTAGCCGCCGCCGTGTGCACGCACGAAGATGTCGAGCTTGCCCTCGGTATCGGTGAGCTTGAGCGGTGCGACGGCGTCCATCTGGTCACGCATCTCGCTGAAGTACTCGGTCACCGACTTGAACTGCTTGCGGGTGATCTGCATCTTCAGCTCACCCTTGCCCGACTCCTTCGCGGGGCGGATACGCACGCGGGCAACCGCGGTCTTGCGACGCCCTGTGCCCCACCACCAGCCGTGCTTGTCGGCGGGCTTGGGATCGGGCAGCACGCGCTGGGCCTGCTGGGTTTCGGCGGGGCCCGCGACGGAATCGCCGGCCATGTCGGGGTTGGTAATGGTGGTCTCGTAACCTGCCATAAGTGTTGGTACCTTTCTCGATCTGCCCGCATCCACGCTGTCGATCACATGCCGACGCGCTTTGGGCAGGGTGTGGTTCGTATCAGAAGAGGTCGATCGCGTTCACGCCCGCGTGGGGGTGATCGGTGCCCTCGTAGACTTTGAGCTTCTTGAGCATCTGACGACCGAGGCGGCTCTTGGGGAGCATGCGACGCACGGCGTCCTCGATCAGCAGCTGCGGCTTGCGGTCACGCAGGTGCCCGTAGGTTTCGGTCTTCTGGCCACCCGGGAAGCCCGAGTAGGTCTGACGCATCTTCTGTTCTGCCTTGCGGCCCGTGAGCTTGACCTTGCTCGCGTTGGTCACGATGACAAAGTCGCCGCAATCAACATGAGGGGTGTACTCGGGGCGATGCTTGCCCATGAGGACGGTCGCGATGTCGCTTGCGAGACGGCCCAGCGACTGGTCCGTGGCGTCGACGGTCCGCCACTGCTTGGCGATCTCGCCTCTCTTGGCGACAAATGTCTGACGACGCAGGTGGGTGTGCTTCTTGGTCGATCCCATGATCAAACTCCTTGCTCCCGATAAAGCATCGGGGCCTCTGTTACGCTGACGAACTCTGCGGGGGCACACGGGGTGCTCGCATCGCCGGGCGTGCTGGGTACGCTGCCTACCGGGCAGGGCGGGCGATCGGGCGTGAACCCGATCGCAGGCTTGTCGAAACGATGCCGCGGCAAACCACGGCGGGAAGGTAAATTAGACACGCCACCCCGGCGGGTCAACCCGCACAATCCGCAACTTGAGCCCGAGTGTATTCACGCGAGCGGCGAACCCAATACACTGAGCATCAGGAGGCACGGCCCAAGAGCCGATGAATCGTCACCATAGCCCCGAAACTGATCTGAGCATGATACATGTCCGACGAACAAAACCCACACAATACTGAGCAGGCCCAGGGCGATCAGCCCGCCGCCAGGCTTGATCACTGGTCGCCGCTGACCGAGGCCATGCGGACCAAAGGCGAGCCGCGCGTGACCAAGCGGGGCAACCCCATCGATCCGCCAGACCCCGGGAATCGGCTCACACGCTTCTATGCCCTGCTCGCGACGATCCTGATCGTCGGCTTCGTGGTGGTCTGGCAGAACACGCCCGAAGAGACCAAGCAGCGGGTCCTGCTGGGGAAGACGACAACCCCTGAGGTGCTCGTCGCCGCCGATCGTCCCGCGCCGGGCAACTTCGGCCAGGTGGATCTGATGGGCCGCATGTTCCTGCGGGGCTATGAGATGTTCAAATCGCAGGGCATCATGTCCCAGATCGACTCGCCGGGGATGTCGTACATCGACGAGGACCGCTTGCGTCTGGTCATGCTCTACGCGGAGTTCGAGGGGTCCGAGGTCGCGCTCGACAAGCTCGAATCGCTGCGGCTCGAACTGCTCGACCTCAACGAAACCGAGGCCGATGCCACGATCGAGGTCAGCAGTGACGATCTGGTCCTCCACGAGATCAACATCCTCCAGACGCTCTACAGCGCGGGTCAGGATCAGCTCACCGAGGACGAGACCCTCCAGCTCGCCGATCGCTACGGCTACATCGGACGCGTTGCGCTCACCCACGGGCTCTCGGACACGGACCCGATGCGCCGGGAACTGATCACCGGGTTCTTCTCTATCGCGATGTTCCTGATCATCGTGGGGCTCATTGTTGTCGTCGGCCCGCTGATCGGGCTGGTGCTGCTGATCCTCGGGATCGTCTCGTTCTCCACCGGGCGCATGCGCATGCGCGCCCGCATTCCCACGCCCGGAGGCAGCGCGTACCTCGAGACCTACGCGCTCTTCGTGCTTGGCTTCTGTGTGATGGCGGTCACGACCTTTTTCGTCGGCAACTCGAAATACGCCGAGTTCGCGGCGTTCTCGCTGCTGGTGCAATGGCTGCTGCTGCTCACGGTCTTCTGGGGCCTGATCCGAGGAGCCGATGCACGCGACTGGCGTCTGGCCGTCGGCTGGCACACCGGCGAGGGTGTCCTCAAGGAGATCGGCTGCGGGATCATGGGCTACCTCGCGTCCCTGCCGGTCTACATCGTCGGCGTCATCATCACCGCGATCATCCTGCTCACCAAGGAACTCATCGCGACCAGGGCGAACAACGGGGTGCCCCCGGATGCCGAACCCATGGTCAACCCGATCTTCGAGATGATCGCCGGCGGGGATTTCTTCATCATCCTGCTGCTGTTCGTGCTCGCAACCACATGGGCGCCGATCGTCGAAGAATCGATCTTCCGCGGAGCGTTGTATCGGCACCTGCGTGGCCGCTTCCACTGGGTCGTCACGGCGCTGCTCACCGGTCTGCTCTTCGCGTTCATGCACGACTACGGGCCGCTGATGGTCGCGCCGCTGATCGCGCTGGGCTTTATGTTCGCGTTCATGCGTGAATGGCGCGGTTCGCTGATCGCCCCGATGACGGCGCACTTCATCCACAACTTCACGCTGATGTCGCTGATGATCATCTTCGTGCAGCTGATCAAAGACCCGATGTGAACCGATCCGGGATCAGGCGGTCGCGCCGCGCAGTGGTCGTGATCTTTCGGCACGCCCACCGGGTGCTGTCTCGCCCGTGACACGCTGAAGCGCACCCGCCGCGGCCTTGGATATCACGATCACGAGCATGACGATCGCAACGATCCCCACGATGATCAGCCATCGCGGCTTGTCGATCTCGCCTGTCCAGCCATTGAACTGCTGCCCGATCATGACCGCCGCGAGGGTTCGGGGGAGCATGCCGATCATGGTGCCCGCGAAGAACACCCAGCGACGGACGCCCAGCGAGGCGAGCAGCAGATTGGTCAGCGCAAAAGGCGAGCTGGGCGAGACGCGCACGAGCGTGACGATCAGCAGCGCCCGCGCCGGGCTCGCGTGGATCATCGCATCACGCAGACGCATCGCGCGCGGCTTGTTGGCGATCTCCTGCTCGACGCGACCACGGGCAATCTTGGCGACCACCTCATAGCCGACGAGCGAGGCCCCGCCGAAGCCCAGCAGCGCCAGCAGCAGTCCCACGGGCACACCGAAGGCGTAGCCCGCGAGCAGCGCCTGCGACACGGTCGGCAGGCAACCGAAGCCGGCGAGGATGATGAAACCGACGAGGTAGATGGACATGCCTGTGGCGAGCTGCAGCGTGCCTGTCCCATCGCCGATCAATGCGAGTCGGATCGGCTCCATGTTCAGCACGAGCAGCACCCCTGCGAACGAAGGCAGTGTGGACCAGGCCACGCCGAGGATCGCAGCGGGCCCGAGGCGCCGGAGCATGGCGCACCCGCCGAGCACGCGTTCGCGTCCAAGGCGGCTAACGAAGCCGATCGCGAAGAGCGACGACGCCAGGAGACAGGCGCTCCAAGCCGCCCAGTTGTAGGGCGTGCTCAGGAATGTCGAGTTGATCAGGTCCCGGGTGCCCTCGCCCAGTGTCGGGAGCACGAAGGGGATCGAGAAGAGCACGGCGACCAGAAGCACCCCCCAGTGCAGCGCCTGCGCGCCCAGCCGGGATCGGGCCGAGCGCTCGCTGGCGTGGGCGCTGGCCCCCACCATCACGCAGGCGGCCGCGCCCAGCAGCGACCTTTGCTTCATGTCGCACGATTCACAGGCGCATTCGAGATCAGACCGGTCACAGTGCATCGATATTGTGTCATCAGACTGATCCGCAGCGCGTTCCAGTGTCACCTTTCGATCGGACATCTGTTGCAAATGAGACTCGTTTTCAACTACGGCGGTCATCGGGGGATGGTAGCCCCCTCAAGACCGGTTTCCAGCGATTCTTACACCTCCCCGCGCCCCGCGGGGAGGTGGGTCCGCCGAAGGCGGAGTCGGAGGGGTCTTTGCCTCTTCGGCTGATGGGAAGGGGAAGCGAAGACACCCCTCCGCCTCGAAGACTCGGCACCTCCCCGCGGGGCGCAGGGAGGAACAGGTCCGGTTCAGGCCTCGTCCGGCGGCAGCTCGCCCGATTTCATCGCCTGCTCGATGGCCTTGTTGGCGAGCTTGCCCAAACCGATCAGAATCGCAAAGGCGAGCACAATGCCGCCGATGACGAGCCATTTGGGTTTTTCGACCTCATCCCAGCTGCTGACCTGGGACCCGATCCAGACGGCCGCGAAGGTGCGCGGGGCCATGCCGACCACCGTCGCGATGAGGAACGGCACCAGCCGCACGCCCGAGACGCTCATCACATAGTTCATCAGCGCGAACGGCGAGTTGGGCGGCACGCGCAGCAGGGTCAGGATCAGCAGCGCCCGCGCGTACCCGTGCCGAATGAACGCATCGCGCACGATCTCGGCCTTGGGGTGGTGATGGATCTCGGCTTCGACCTTCTTGCGCGCCACGCGGTTGGCGATGAAGTAGCCGATGATCGACGCGCCCCCGAAGCCCAGGAGTGCCGCGGGGAAGCCCCATCCGATGCCGAACGCGAAGCCGGCGAGGATGGCCTGCGAATAGGTGGGCAGCAGCCCGAGCCCCGCGCTGACGATGAAGATGGCGACATAGACCCCCAGCCCCGCGAAGAACGGCATACCCGGCTCGGTCTCGGTGCCCTTGAGCATGCGGGTCGCGAAGTCCATGTTGGTGAGCAGCAGGATGCCCATGACGCCGGGGAAGATGGTCCAGGCGATGCCGAGCCAGGCGGCGGGGCCGAGGCGTTTGAAGATCGCGCCGAGGGAGTCGTCGCTGCTCGGCTCTGGTGTGGCTGGGGTTTGGTCTTCGGGCATGGAGCGATGATAGGAGATGGATCGACCAGCCGCGAATGGCAATGAGCGGCCACGGGGACTGTTCGCAAACTGCCGCTGCGTTTTCGCAAGCGTTGTTCGGTATGTGTGGTGGAAGGTACTGACGCTGCGTTTGAGCGGTCGTTGTGGCCGCTCATTGCCATTCGCGGCTAGTTGGGCGTCGGCCTAAACTTACCCGTCCCACCGTCGGGCACCACAACCAGCACTATCCCAGCGCGAAACCGCTGTGATCGGAGTTCTTCCTATGATTCCCAAACCACCGCCCCGCGACGGGGCACTCGGCTTCCTGTACCTGCCGCCGTTTCGTGTGCAGGGCTACTCGGTCGCGGGCGAGGCGACCACGATCAATATCCCCGAGATGGATGTCTGCTTCGATATGGGCTTCTCGCCCCGCTCGGCGCTGGCCGCCAAGTTCTGCGCCATCTCCCACGGGCACATGGACCACATCGGTGGTTTGGCGTACTGGTGCTCGCAGCGCAACTTCCAGGGCATGGGCCCGGGCACGCTCGTGTGCGATGCGCGCATCGAGGCCGATGTCCGCGGCATGATGACGGGGTTCCAGAACCTAGAACGCCAGAAGACGCCCTACGAGCTCATCACGCTCGAGCACGAGCAGGAGATCCAGCTCAAGAACAACATCATGCTCCGCGGCTTCCACACCGAGCACACCTGCCCCTCGATGGGCTATGTGATCGTCGAGAAGCGGACCAAGCTCAAGGAGCACCTGCAGGGGCTGCCGCAGGAGAAGCTCAAGGACATGAAGATGCGTGGCGAGGAGATCGTCAACCATCTTGAGGTGCCGCTGCTGGCTTACACGGGCGACACGCTTCCGGGCGCGCACCTGCTGCGTGATGATGTCCGCAGGGCGCAGGTCATCATCAGCGAGTGCACCTTCTTCGAGCCCGATCACACCGATCGCGCCAAGGTGGGCATGCACATGCATGTCAATGATCTGGCCGAGTGGCTCAAGGTCGCTGAGTGCGAGCATATGGTGGTGGTGCACATCTCGCGCCGCACGCACCTGGGCCAGGCCCGCAAGCAGCTGGTTCAGGCGGCGGGCAGCGAGCTGGCGGGCAAGGTGCACTTCCTGATGGACCACCGCACCAACCGGGCACGCTACGAGGATCAGGCCGAGGAGGCCCGCATCCTTGAGGAATCGCTCGCGAACCGGGACTGACCCCGATCACGAGGGTGCGGGGTGCCCGGCCCGCCCCTATCCTTGAGTCATGCTCTGGACGCTCTGGCGCTCCATCTCGCTTGAGTTCTGGCGGCTGCTGCTGCTGACCACGGCTGTGGTCGTGGCGACCATCGCGTTCGCGGTGACCATCAAGCCGCTGGCGGACGGCAAGCTCAGCCCCGATCAGGCGCTCAAGTTCATGTTCTTCGCGATCCCGCCCATGCTCGCGTACGCGACACCCTTCGCCGCGGGCTTCGCCGCGACGATCGCGCTGCACCGAATGTCCAGCGAGAACGAGGTGACAGCGGTCTACGCGTCGGGCATCTCGCACAAGAAGTTTCTCATCCCCTCGATCGTCTCGGGCATCATTCTCGGCGGGTTGATCTTCGGGCTCAACGACCAGGTGATCCCACGCTTCCTCAAGGAGATGGAGCGGATGATCACGCAGGACTTTGCCAAGATCTTCGTCGGGCAGCTGCAGAACGGCGAATCAGCCCGCATCGGCAGCAACGAGATCCATGCGGACATCGTGCAGCGCGTCGAGCCCGAGCGGGGCTCACCCGTCACGGACCAGTACATGCTCGGCGGGGTCGCGATCGTCAAGGCCGACGCGGAGGGCGTCGTGACAATCGACGGCACAGCGCGTCTGGCATGGATCCAGATCCGCCCCGTCTGGTCACTCAACGACGAGGACCGGGCACGGATCGGGAACGACGATGCGACCGCGGTGCTGATGAAATTCATCGATCTCACGATCGATCGTGATGGATCGCCCATCACGGTCGATCCGTTCACGCTGCCCGCGTTCCCCATCCCGCGCGTGTTCAAGGACGATCCCAAGTTCATGACGGGCGCGGAGATGGTCCGTCTCCGTGACGATCCCGACCAGATGAACTTCGTGGACAACAAGCGTGTCGATCTGGCCAAGGGCATCGCGTCGCTCGATGTGTTCCGCGATATCAAGGAACGCGCCGGGAAAGGCGAGAGCATCGAGCTCACCAGCCCCGCGGATCAACGCGTCACGATCCTCGCGGGCGGGTTCAGCGCCCAGGGCGAAACATGGACCCTGCTTCCTGCGGCGGCGACCAACAGCGTCGAGGTGCAGGTCACCGATCCGTCGGGTCGGACCGACCGGCTCCGCGCTCAGAGCGCCACGCTCAGGCCCGAGCGCGCCCGGACCAACGATCCGCTGCAGACACCCACAAGCAACCGCCCGATGCTGAGCTTCTCGCTTGATCTTCAGGGCGTGCGTATTCTGGGCAGCGGCGGAGCGGACGACACGAGCACGGAGCAGAGCTCGACGCAGTACAATGGGCTTCGCTTCGACGACGATCCGCTCGACGAGCTGCTCATGTTCCCCAGCAACGAGCTGCTCACGGAGGCGGAGCCGTACCTCAACGAATCATCGATCAAATACGCGGAATACCTCATCCAGCCGGCGAATCGCCTGCGCCTGCAGATCGAGGATCTCAAACGCGAGATCATCTCCAAGCAGCATGAGCGGTGGGCTATGTCGCTCGCCGCGTTCACGATGGTGCTCGCGGGGTCGGTCATCGCGCTGCGTCTGCGCACAGCGCAGCCGCTCGTGGTGTATATGTGGAGCTTCTTCCCGGCGCTGGGCACGATCATCCTGATCGCGAGCGGCCAGGAGGCGGTCCACGAAAAAGGGGCCGTCGCGCTGCCGTTCATGTACATCGGCGTACTGGGGTTGATGGTCTACACACTTATCGCATTCCGCCGAGTCACGAGGCACTGATCCGATGAACACAGAATCGAGCGATGCCCGACCCGGCCAACGCACCCCCTGGTGGGCCGCGCTGGCCGCCCGCCCGATGATGCTCTGGACGCTCATCGTGTCGCTGCTCGCCCTGCGGGTCATCTGGCAGTGGTTCTCGCCCTACACCCTCATCGAGGACGAGGCGCACTACTGGGAATGGGCGCGACGGCTCGACTGGTCCTATTACTCCAAGGGTCCCGGCGTCGCGTGGGTCATCTGGGCATCGACGCGTATCCTCGGCGATACCGAGTTCGCGGTGCGTCTGCCCGCGGCGATCGCGACCGCCATCGGAACCATCGCCGTGGCCCGGACTGCGTGTGACCTGTTTCAGGATCAGAACCAGCAGCGGCTCGCGTTCCTCAGCGCGTTGCTGTACAGCTGTGTTCCAGGGATCGCGGTCGCGTCGATGCTGATGACGATCGACGCGCCCTACATCGCGTGCTGGGCCTGGGCATCGTTTTTCGCGCTGCGGGCCGTCCTGATCGGCGGGCATCGTGCCTGGCTCGGTTTCGGGCTGTGCATCGCGATCGGGTTCCTCTTCAAATACACCATCCTCGTGCTCCTGCCCAGCGTGCTCCTCACGCTGTGGATCACCCGCAGGCAGCGACCGCCCGTCCACCGCGGTTGGCTGATGGCCGGGCTGCTCATATCGCTGCTGGGACTGGTCCCGGTGGGGATCTGGAACAGCCAGCACGACTGGGCCACCGTGCGGCACCTGCTGGGCCATCTGGGTGCCCCGGGCGGCGATACGCGGAGCTCCGCATCGGGTGGGCATGAGCCCTGGACCATTGTGTGGTTCTTCGAGTACATCGCCCTGCAACTGCTCGTCGGGGGTCCGGTCCTCGCCCTGAGTGTGTTCGCGCTCATCAATGCACCCAAGCGTGCAAGCGATCGGGTTGTGTGCGCTATCCGCGCATGTGTCGCGATGGCGCTGCCGCTGCTGCTGATGTACATGCTCGTCTCGTTCGTGATCCAGACCGAGGGCAACTGGGCCATGGCCGCGTTCGTCACGCTCATCCCCCCCGCCGCGTGGGCGGTCTACGACGGGGTCACCCGCGTCGACCACCCCGTGAAGTTCTTCTGGGGCGCGGCCCTGTTCGCTGGGGTCGCGGTGCTCCTGCTCTTCCCCGGTGCCAACTCGATTTCGAAGATCCCGCGCGTCGGAAACCTTGTCCCGCTCTATCGCATGACCGGGATGCGGGAGCACGCGCTCGACGCCCAGCGAGCGATCGATGAGCTCCGTGCCCAGACCGGGCTCGAGCCCTTTGTCATCACCAATCACTACGGGCGTGCCTCACTGCTCGCGTTCTATCTGCCCGGGCATCCCGTCGTCTACTGCTCAAGCGCCCACATCGGCGGTCGCAAGACTCAGTACGACATGTGGGCCCAGACCGATCTCGATAACCCTGAGACGCACGATGCACTCATCGGACGCCCGGCGCTGCTCTTGGGGGGGCCGCCGCGTCACTGGGAGTCCGCGTTCGGATCGATCACAGACATTGGTCGGCTCGTCAATGAGCCCAAGTCGCATGGGAACACTTATACGGGCCTTCTATTCAATGGCTTCGAAAACGAGTCGCCGTGAGCTCCTGACGGGGAGCATCGGAATAGACTCTTCTTCGAAGAAGAGGGGAAACGGCGTTGCGGTATTTGAGTCCGAGAGAAAAAAAATGCCGACGATCGCGCCGTGTTCGAATCGCGCTGTTCATCCTCGGCGCGTTCGTGCTCTTCACGCTGCTCGACTTCCCGCTGTTGCATCTTTTCTACAACGATCCCCCTCAGCACATCAATGACCACGACTGGTATCGGCTGCTGCGGATTCTGGGGTATATGGGCACATGGATCCTCGGCGGGATCATTTTCATGACCCACGACCGCGATCGACATCGCGGGCTCGCGCTCATCTTCGCGCCGCTGCTCGCCGGCGCCGCTGCCGAGTTGCTCAAGCTCATCATCGCCCGCGAGCGGCCGGTCCACAACGGGATCATTCAGGAAGGGCTCTACCACTTCCGAGCGCCGTTCTCTGGATTTTCGGACAACACAAACCTCGGGTTCCCGTCTTCGCACGCCGCAGTCGCCTTTGGCGGCTGCCTGATGCTCGCGTGCTTCCTGCCCAGAGCCCGAACCTTGCTGCTGCTGCTCGCGATCGGCTGCGGGATCACCCGCATGCTCCCGGGTGCCCATTTCGCCACCGATGTCGTGGGCGGTGCCCTGCTGGGCTGGGCATCGGTGATCATCATCCGCTATTTCGCGGCCAAGCACATCCCCGAGCTGCGTCCCCGGTATCGCATGCCCTGCTGACACCGCTACGATCTGTCAGAACGCATGCTGCTGCTCGACCGATACATCGCGAAGCAATACCTGATCAATGTGATCGCGCTGACGGTGATCCTCTTCAGCTTTGTCGTGGTGATCGACGCGTCGCTCAACATCGACCGATTCATGGAGATCGCCCAGCGGCTGGGAACCCCCGAGGGCGGCGAAGCACCCAGCGCACTGCGTCACTGGCTCGTCACCCTGCTGCTGATCGGCGATTTCTGGTGGCCCAAGCTCCTCCAGCTCTACTCCTTCCTCATCGGCATGATCCTCGTGGGCGCGATGGGGTTCACCTTCTCGCAGATGAGCCGCAATCGCGAGTTCATCGCGCTGATGGCCGCGGGTGTCGGGCTGCACCGCGTCATGAAGCCCGTGCTCGGGATCGCGCTCTTTTTCATGGTCCTTCAGGTGATCAACACCGAGCTGCTCATCCCCAGGGTCGCGCCACTGCTCGTGCGTGACCACGACGATATCGGCTCGCGCGCCCTGGGCAGCGCCACGGTCCCGCTCACCCTCGACGGCTCGGGGCGACTCTTCCGCGCAGCGAGCTTCGATGCGGACAGCGGGACCATCGACGGCGTCTACATCCTCGAGCGAGACGAGAACGGGAAGGCAACACGCGCGATCACCGCCGATTCGGCGGCGTATCGCGATCACGGCTGGGACCTGACCAACGGGGTCGCACGCCAGCGTGGCACCGCGACACCCCAGTCCCCCACGCCCATCGATCGCATCGAATCATCACTCGACCCCAACGAGCTGCGCATGAACCGATACGAGTCATACGCCCAGTCCCTGAGCTTCGTGCAGGTCTCGCAGATGCTGGCGCGCCCGTCGCTCAACGACCCGTCCAAGCGTGCCCGCTTCGCCCGGATCAAGTGGGGCCGGTTCGCGGTGATGATCTCGTCCATCCTCGCGCTGACGATCGCCATGCCCTACTACATCACGCGCGAGCCACGCAACATGGTCGTCCAGTCGCTCAAGTGCGCGCCGGTCGCGATCATCGCGTTGATCGGCGGCGTGCTCGGCGCCAGCGCCACCATCCCCGGGCTTCCACCCGCGATCGGCGTGTTCATCCCGGTGATGATTCTTTCGATCGTCGCCGTCGCCCAGATCAGCGCCCTCAAGACCTGAGCACGCTCAATCGTCTCCGATACCCAGATCACGCTTGGTGAACAAGGCGTGGAACTCGACCCCAGCACCCTCGATGTTCTCCCGCGCACCCTCCTGACGGTCGATCACGCTGATGATCGCGGGGACCGTGGCCCCCAGCGACCGGAGCACCCCGACGGCTTCGAGCGCCTGCCCGCCCGTGGTCGCGACATCCTCGACGAACACGACCACATCACCCTCGTTGACCTCGCCCTCGACCTGCTTGGCCGTACCGTACTCTTTTTTCGCGTTGCGAACAAAGATGCTTGGCAACCCCGTCTGCATCGAAGCGACCGTGACCAGCGGGATCCCCCCAAGCTCGGCACCCGCCAGACGACCGACCGACCCGTGCACAGCACCGATCTGCTCGATACAGGAGGCGAACAGCGGACCGAGCTGCCTGAGGATCTGGGGCTTGGTGGAGAACTTGTACTTGTCGAGGTAGTAGCTGCTCGTTCGGCCCGAACGAAGCGTGAAGGTGCCGCGGAGCAGCGAGGCGTCGGCGATCGCCCGGGCGAGCTGGTTCCGATCGACAGGTGCGGGCATGGGTGGTGTGTTCTTCATAGGTGTGATCGGTTTGTGTTTGGATTGCAGTGTGGTCCGAGAAGATTGAAAAAAACCAGAAATGAGCAGTCTATCCCGAGGTCTGCGACATAATTACGAGCCTGGGCCGTTGTGCTCGGGTCAGCGTCGAGCTGAACCGATGATATCCCCATAGACGCGTGCCGCGGGTTTCCGCGCATTGTCGCCCGGGATGGCCGGGGATCGTCGGAAAACAGGATCAGGTACGGGCCCGCTGCCAAGCCGGCGGCCCTGTAAAGAGTTGTTCGGAATCGGGAGGATTCAGACTATGAACCGTCATCAGCACAAACTTCTCATCGCATGCGGTCTCGCGATGAGCGTCTTCGCCGCCCCTTCGCTCGCGCAGGTTGCGCCTCCGCCCACAGAGCCGGCGAAGGAGCAGCCCACCTACAGCCCCGCGCCCAAGGCAAAGCCGGCACCCCAACCCGAGGCTCGTCCCGCTGAGCCCCAGGCCCAGGAGGGCATGCAGGTCCGCAAGCGCAACCCCAACGACAGCGAAGACCTGCCGACCAATGTCCCCTACCCAAAGCTTGCGCAGCCCGGTCCTGACGGACGCATCCTGCGTCTGCGTCAGTTGCCCGACATCCTCGCGCTGCGTTCAAACCCCAATGTGGGCCCGGCCGCCGTTGAGCGGATCATGCCGCTGATCTACCTGCGTCGCTACAAGATGGAAACCTCGGTCATCGATAACCTTGATCTCTACTGGGAGCTCACGGGCGGGATGGTTGAGAACCTGAACATGAGCGACATCAACGAGATGGGGCGTGCGGCCGACATGATCAAGCCGCTGGTCCCCGAGGTCACCCTCAGCCAGGACCTGCTCAATCGCAACATCCTCACCCGTGTTCAGGGCGGGATGAACAAGTACATCGTCCGCGAGTACAAGAAGGCGATCACGGACGAGATCCAAGTGCTCGACGGCGATCAGGGGATCTCAGAAGTCATGCGCTTTGTGCTTGATGACTCGCTCCAGGAAGCGCGTCTCGCCTACGAGGGTATGCTCGTGGAGCTGATGGGCCAGACCGGCGCGATCGTCGAGAAAGCCGGCATCGAATCGAGCGAGGCCAAGGCACTCGTCGAGCTCGAATCAAAGCCCAGCGCCGATCCCGAGGAGCAGTTCGGGCAGATCAAGGCCTTCGACGAAGCGTTCCGCAAGCTCAGCTACGACGACGCGATGCAGATCTTCACCGCGATGCGCAGCGAGCGTGAGTTCGAGAACATCGCACCAACCATCACCACGATCAATGTGCTTCACGAGCGCAAGAAGGTGATGAATAGTGGATTCGATCTCAAGATGACCGATGAGCGCACCGGCGAGGTCAAATACAACAGCGTCGATCAGCGCAAGGAACAGGAAAAAGCGAATGAGTCTGGCGAGAACGCCGACGACTGATCTGAAACCGATTCACATACACAAACACCCCGCACGCCGCGGGGTGTTTTTTTCTTATGCTGCAATGTGCCGATCAGGATCCCGCGTTGTTGTCTGATCCGTCGTTCTCTGCGTTGGGCCCGGGCTGATCCCCTGGCTGATCCTCGGTTCCCGCCGGTCGCAGCGGACGCATCATGGGGAAGGGCAGCACATCGCGGATCGTGCGCTGGTTGCCCAGCAGCATCACCAGGCGGTCCATGCCCAGCCCCAGGCCGCCGGCGGGGGGCATGCCGACCTTGAGCGCGTTGACGAAGTCCTCGTCGAAGCTGCGGAATGTCGACTCCTCGATATCCACGCCGGCGAGTTGCTCGCGGAACTTCTGCGCCTGGATGTCCGGATCGTTGAGCTCGGTGTACGCCGGGCCGATCTCCATGCCGCCGATGAACAGGTCCCAGCGGTCCGCCAGCGGGACGGGGTCCTGCTCGGTGCCGGGCTTGGGACGGGTCAGCGGCGAGAGCGACGCGGGGTAGTCGAGCACGAATGTCGGACGCGCCGGATCGATCCTGTGCTCGGCGACACCCTCGAAAAGCTCGTTGACAAGGAAGATGTCCGCGATCGCGGTCCCGTCTTCGGCATTGGTCTTCATGCCACGCGCTTCGCACGCGGCACGAACCTTGTCCATGTCGCCCATCGAGAATCCCATGGCCTGTTGAAACAGCTCGCCATAGGTCACTTTCTCGAACGGGCGCTCATAGTCGATCAGCAGATCGCCGAAGGGCATCGATGCGGGGTTGATGCCCTGCTCGCTCGCGGCGAGCTGCGCCAGCTCGCGGATGAGCCCCTCGGTGAGCATCATCATCGTCTCATAGTTCCCGAACGCCTGATAGACCTCGAGACTGGTGAACTCGGGGTTGTGGCTCTTGTCGAGCCCCTCGTTGCGGAAGTTGCGGCTCACCTCGAACACCCGCGGCATGCCGCCCACAAGCAGACGCTTGAGGTACAGCTCCGGCGCGATCCGCAGCGACAGGTCCAGGTGCAGCGCGTTCATGTGCGTGAAGAACGGCTTGGCGGCCGCCCCGCCCGCCTGGGTCTGCAGCACAGGCGTCTCGACCTCGACAAAGTCGTTGCGCTCGAGGTAACGGCGCATCGCGCTCATGAGCTTGGACCGCAGCATCAGCGTGCGCGTGGTATCCGGGTTGGACCACATGTCGATATAGCGCTGGCGGTAGCGTGCATCGGGGTCCTGAAGTCCCAGTCGCTTCTCGGGCGGCGGGACAAGGCACTTGCTCGCGGGCTCGAGTGTGCTCGCCCAGCAGGTGACCTCGCCCGTGTTGGTCTTGGTGAGCGGTCCCTGGGCGATGATGATGTCGCCGTTGTCGAGCAGCTTGGCGAGCGAGAACCCATTCTCGTCGCAGTCGCGCTTGGAGACCGCGATCTGAAAACTGTCGCTGCTGTGGTCGCGGAGGTTCAGCCAGACCAGCTTGCCGTTGTCGCGGCTGAGGACCACACGGCCGGCGACCCGCACGATCGGGCGGGTATCCGTCACGGCCGGCAGGTCCGCGTCAGGCAGCTGTGGGTTGTCACGCTTGGCCTGCTTGCGGGCCTGAGTCGATTCCTTGTTGGCGTGGTCGGCGCCCTCGTCGTAGGCCGCGTGCGCCTGGGCGAGGGTCATCAGCCCATCGCAGCGTTGCCCGTAGGGGTTGAAGCCTAGAGCGATCACCGCGTCGCGATTCTCGCGCCGCTGCTGCTCAAGCCGATGGATATCGGCCTCCGTCAACTCGGTGGGCTCTGTGGTTTCGGGGTTCGTCTCAGGATCGGTTTGGGTTTGCTCGCTCACGCACGATCGTACACGCATGAGCCGCGCGGGTCACTGCGTATGTCACATCATCGCGATGGCGTCTGCTTCTTGCCCCCGCTCATCGTGAGCTCGACCTGGGCGGCCATGGTGGTATTGCACAGCGGGCGGGTGGTCGGGTCCTCGGCGAGCATGTCGTAGAGCGAGATATCCCCGAATCGATCGATCATCGATCGGGCGGCCTCGTCGAGGCGGGTGTGCAGCGGGCAGAGCTTGCCCGAGTGGTTCTCAAGCTTGAGCGGGCAGTCGGTGATCCGCTCGATCGGGCTGATGGCGTTGATCACATCGAGCATACTGATCTCGCTGGCCGGTCGCGCCAGCCGATAGCCGCCGCCCACGCCCCTTCGCCCGGTGATCAGATCGGCTTTCGCCAGCGACTGGAGCACCTTCGCCAGGTAGTTCATGGGCACATGCGTCACCTCTGCGAGCTGCGCCGTCGAGACCAGTTCGTCCGGCAGGTACGCGAGACAACTCATAGCACGCAACGCATATTCTGTGGTTTGTGAGAGCAAGCTTGGTTCCCTTGAATGTATGCAGTGCACGAAAGTACCTGCGATGCAGTCATGAGTGTACCGCAGTTGAGAATCCGGCTCAACTGCATTCCCGACCGGAGCGTCCAAATACAGCCACCGATCAGGCCGTATTCTGGGATTGAGGACGATCCTGTGCGGATCAGCAGTTCATCGCGGGATCGGTCATCGCCCGGTCCTGCTCGCTGCGTGCATCCTCGGGGATCTCCCGGATGAGGGTATCGATGATCGAATCGATGCTGACCTGGTCCGCCTGGGCGTTGAAGTTGGTCAGCACCCGATGGCGCAGCACGGGGTGGGCGATCGCCCTGACCGAGTCGATGCTCACGATCCCGTTGCCCACAAGCAGCGCGTGGGCCCGGGCGCCCTGGATCAGCGCCTCGCTGGCGCGCGGCCCGGCACCCCAGCTCACATAGTCCCGCACGATGTCGGGCACCGCGAAGCCCTCGCCGGCGCGGGTGGCGCGCACGAGACGCAACGCGTACCGCATCACATGCTCGGGGACGGGTGCGCTGCGGATGATCTTCTGGACTCTGGCGATCTGATCCGCGTCGATCACGGGGGTGATCTCCACCTCGTCCTTGCTCGAGCTGCGCCGGATGACCTCGAGCTCCTCTTCCTCGCTGGGATACCGCACGAGCACCTGCACCATGAATCGATCGAGCTGGGCTTCGGGCAGCGGGTAGGTGCCCTCCTGCTCGAGCGGGTTCTGTGTTGCGAGCACGAAGAAGGGCGCAGGGAGGGCATGGCGCGATCCGCCGATCGTGACCTGACGCTCCTGCATCGCCTCGAGCATCGCCGCCTGTGTCTTGGGCGGGGTGCGGTTGATCTCGTCGGCGAGCACCACATTGGCAAAGACCGGGCCGCGAACGAAGCGCAGCGAGCGGTGCCCGGTCGCCTTGTCCTCTTCGATCACCTCGGTGCCGGTGATATCGCTGGGCATCAGGTCGGGTGTGAACTGGATCCTGGAGAAATCGAGCGACATGGCGCGGGCGATCGTGGAGATCAGCAGCGTTTTGGCCAATCCGGGCACGCCTACGAGCATCGCGTGGCCGCGTGAGAAGATCGCGAGCAGGATCTGGTCGACGACCTCGTCCTGCCCGACAATCACCTTGGAGATCTCATTGCGGAGCGCGTCGTGATGCTCGCGGACGAGTGCGAGCAGCTGCTCGCCTGTTTCATGGTTCTGATCGCCGCTGGGATGCATGTGCAGACCTCCTTGCCGAGTGGCTGTCATTATCATACCGAACCCACGGGGTCGGGGGTTCATTGCCTGCGAGGCGAGCGTATTCAAAAAAAATGGCAGCTGCGCGGGGTCTCTACACGCAGCTGCCGGTTGCGATCCTGAAATCAGGATCGGCGTCGTGGTTGGGTTGTGGTCAACGGGCTGTTCTTCGCAGCGTTGTGCCCCGAGACACCATTGCCGTTGGCTTGGTGATTGGGACTTGCCGTTCCCCGCTTTCATCTATTACCGTGTTTGGAAACAGAAGTTTCGTTCGGCAGATAAAATTGTTCATTAAACAAACTTATTTAGAACAGTTATTGATGAAGCGTTAGTCTTCATCCACTTCGAGGCGGTCCATGAGGCGGTCGAACATATCGGCGATACGGTCCATCTGCGACTCGAATCGCGACATCTGGGCGTCGAGGCGCGCCTCTATGTCATTGAGGCGTGCTTCGAGCTGGGCGAGCTCGCCCTCCATCTGCTCGGCGTTGCGAACGATGAGTCGCCCGTCACGCATCTCCATCACCTGACGCTCGACTTCACGCATTGCCTGACGCGCCTTGTCGCGAGCCACGGCCGCGAACTCTTGCTGTCGCTGGGCCTGAGCGTGTAGTTTCTCCTGCATCTCAGCATGATGCCTCTCAATCTCAATGAGCTGCTCTTCGTTCGCGTGTGGTGCTGGGTGATCAGGGTGATCTGGTGCGATTCGGAACCCGAAGGCGCCATCTTTGCTGTTGAAGTACTGCCCGAGTTCACCAATATGCTCATGCAGTTGTGCCTGCACCCGCTCGATCTCTTCTTCACTGAGCCCTGACGCCTTGAGTGCGCCCATGAGCTTCTCGTGCAGTTCAGGAACAAAGTTCAGGTCCTTGCCGAAGGCCCCGAAGTTTTGATTGGGCATCGGGAACTCAAAGTCACCAGTTGTAGGCGCTACATTCACCGTGACATTCGCCATGCCCAGCTTCTCTGCGTTATATGGAGCGAGCTTGGCGGCGATCTTCATCTTGTCACCGCCACGCAGCACCACGAGCTTAAGCTCGTCGCCCGCTTCTTTCTTGTGCAGCACCTTACCCAGCAACTCGCCGTCGGCGAAATCGCTGCCATCAATCGAGAGGATGACATCGAAGTCTTCGAGCCCCGCTTTCTTTGCGGGCAACCCGTCGATGACCTTCTCGACCAAAATCACACGCTGATCAGATCCCAGCTTGAGCTGCTTGCGCATCGCGTCGCTGGGCTCGCTGAGGTTGATACCCAGCATGACCTTAGGCTGCTGCGCGTTCGCCTCGATGAAGAACTGATTGTTCTTGTTGTCGTTATCGCCGCTCTGGGTGACCCAGGCGATCTGGGCAGGCTTGCCTTGCGTCCACTGTGCAACGCCGGGGGCCTTGAGTTCGTGCAAGGTCTTGCCATCTTCGCTGAGGAAGATGATCATCTCACCCTTGAGTTTTACTCGGTCTTTCTTGAGTTCGTGCCCGTCGAGTTCGGCGAATGCGATATCGCCATTGACAAGCTTGACCTCGTACTTGTGCGTGTCGTCATGGCTCTGAATCACGATAACGCTTTTTTCATTACGATCGGCCGACGCGGCTTGGGGAGTGCTCTTGTTGCTGTCGCTGTACTCAACCCGGAACTGGGCCTGTGCCATCGAAGCGGGCAGGCCGGTTGCCGCGATCAGGGCACCGAGGGTCGCGTGTTTCCCGAATGTGGATTTGAGATTCATAGTCATACTCCTGTGGGGTCGTGTTCGTTGTGTGGGATTCTTGCTGATCGGGATGCGCCCCAGCGCCCCAACAGTCGGCAATTGTGTGAATTGTGTTTTGAATCAGTACGCGTTGTTCGTTCGAGGCTCGAATCGCACAGGCACGGCGATCGTGTTGCCCGCGTCGTCACGCACCTGCCTGTACGCCTGGTCAATCACCCGGCGCTCAATCACCTGGCGCAGGTAGAGCACCTCGATCGTCCCATCGGGCATCGGGGTCGTCTCGACCACGAACTGCTCGGGCATCTCGGCGATCACACGCCCGGTTCTTTGCCCCGCGCTCATGTACTGCTCAAAGGCCTGCTCCGGCTCGGCTTCGCTGAGCCCGATGCCGCCGGTTGTGGACAGGCTGGGGATGACGCCGGCGGTCGAGGTCTCGTTTGTGCTGCTGAGCGAAAGCGATGGGTTCCCAAGCGACCACACAATGAGCAGCGCCGCCGCGGCCGCCCAGCCACCCCAACGCGATACGAGCCCGAGGCGATAGCGGATATGCGAATCGTCGATCGGGCCGCCGGGCAGCTCGACACGGTCTGCGATCGCGATCGCTGCAGACAACTCGTCGCGCACCGATTCGTGCTGCTGCTGGGTCTCGCCCAGCTCGGTCCAGATCTCCGGCTCATGCGCCGCGATCGCGCGGAACCGGTCCCAGTCCTCGCTGCTGGCGCGGCCGTCGATCACCCGGGAGATCAGCAGATCCCGCGCGCTGCCCGGAAGCAACTCGTCGCCGATCGCGTCCAGCGGCTCATTGATCCTGTTCATGTCGTTGTCGGCACTCATGGTGCACCTCCGATCGCCGAGCCCTGCAAAGCCGCCCGGCGCTGTGAATCGTTCTGTTTCTGCTGCTGCGCGAGGATCTCGCGGAGCATCCGTCGCCCGCGGGCGATGCGTGTTTCGATCGTTGTGACCGGCAGGCCCATCGCATCGCCGATCTGCTCGTAGCTCATGGACTGCAGACAGCGAAGGAGCACCGGCTCGCGATAGCCCGCCGGCAGGCTCCGGGCCGCGTGGTAGACCCGATTTGACTCTTCGCTCGCCTGAGCAACCTCATCGGCGAGATCCCGCGTGCGATCCGGCGTCGGCTCAAGCCCCACCAGGCGGAGCATCGAGCGTTTGCGACGCGTGGTCTTTCGGCCCTCAGCACGAGCGATATTGATCGCGATCGTCCGCAGCCAGCCCCGGAACGCCCGTGGCTCGTCGAGCGTCGAGATCTTGCGGCAGAGCTGCATCGCGACCTGCTGGAGGAGATCTTCAAGATCCGCTTCGCGGGGCTTATGGGCAAGGATCACCGCGGCGACCCATCGCCGGGATTCATCCCAGAGCAGCGATAATGCGTCGCGATCTCCCTTGATCGCCGCATGCACAACGCCCTCGTTCATCTGTTGATCGTCCAATTCCCTGCGCTGCCTCCGCGTATGCACGCCCGGCTCCTAAGATGCCCGTCGCGGGCTCGCCCGTCATGTTCTACCGGGATTGCCCGGAATTGTTCAGAATCCGACCCGATCGGCAACAAGACCGCCCCCGAGGCCGGTCAGCGTCCAAAAATACCCCCGACCACGAGCCCACAGACCACGATCGATTGCCCGACCGATGATCCGTAAACTGATCAAAAAACGAGATCCAGCCAATCTGCCCGGGCGTGAGAACCCCCGTGGCTATGAGCTTGAAGAGGGACTCATCATGTCCTTCGGCGATCACCTGGAGGATTTACGCAAGCGCGTCTTCCTGGCCATCGTCGGCATCGTGCCGATCTTCGCGATCGCGTTCGGGTTCGGTCGCCCGCTGCTGCGCCTGCTCATCGAGCCCGCTCAGGATCAGCTCACCAAGGCGGGCCAGGGTGCCCAGCTGCTCGCGACCGGGCCGTTCGAAACATTTGGTGCCGTCATTCAGATCGCCCTGATCGTGACCGTGCTCGTCGGGGCGCCGTGGCTGCTCTATCAACTCTGGAAGTTCATCTCTCCCGGGCTGTATAAGCACGAACGCAAGATCGTCCACCTGCTCCTGCCCTTCTCGGGGCTGCTGACCATGTGCAGCGTGCTGTTCCTGTACTATGTGATCCTTCCGGTGATTCTTGCGTTCTTCATCGGCTTCGGTGCCAAGGTCAGCGGCGAGACGCTGGTCCCCACCGCGCCGGTGCCCGAGGGCATCGTCTTCCCCATGATCCCGGTCCTGCAAGCGGATCCGCCCGACCCGACACCGGGCATGGTGTGGATCAACGAGTCGCTGCTCCAGCAGCGGGTGTGTGTCCGGATCGATCCAGAGGGCAACCCGGTCATCCGTGTCATCACCCTGACCTCGAACATCGGGATCGCCCAGCAGTATCGCATCAGCGAGTACATCAAAACCATCCTCAATATGGGCCTGGCCTTCGGGATCGCGTTCCAGACCCCTGTGGTTGTGGTGATGCTGGGCTGGGTGGGGATCATCAATCCGGGCATGATGAAGCGTTTCCGAAAGCACGCGATCGCTGTCAGCGTGGTGCTTGGTGCGGTGCTCACACCCGCCGACCCGTTGTCGATGCTGCTGCTCGCCGGGCCGCTGTATCTGCTCTATGAGCTTGGGCTGCTGATCCTGCGTGTGCTGCCCATCGAACGCGTCATGGGCGATGTTTCACATCGCGATCATCAGGACGAATCGGCGATCACCCAGGAAGACGCCGGCGGTGAAGAAAGCGGGCGATGATGCGCCAGCCCGAGCAACCACAACCCACGCCGACCGATGTCGCCATGATGCGCCGGGCAATCGGGCTCGCGGACCAATCGGCCGCTGCGGGTGAGGTGCCCGTGGGCGCGATCGTCTATGACACCCAAAGCGGTGAGATCATCGCCCAGGCCCACAACACCCGCGAGATGCACAGCAACCCCGCGGGGCACGCGGAGTTCAGCGCCATCATGGACGCGTGCGAAGCGATCGGCGATTGGCGCCTCAATCACTGCACGCTCGTCGTCACGCTCGAGCCGTGCCCCATGTGCGCGGGTCTCATTGTCAACGCACGGGTCGGACGCGTGGTCTACGGCGCCAGCGACCCCAAAGCCGGAGCGGTGCGGACCCTCTTCTCGCTCTGCGATGACCAGAGGCTCAACCACCGCTGCGAGATCCACGGCGGGGTGCTCGCACAAGCGTGCGCCGAACAGCTCAGCGCGTTCTTCCGGGTCCTGCGTGAACAACGGAAAAACGAGCGGAGCAACTGAGCGATGCCCGAACTGCCCGAGGTTGAGACGGTCCGGCGGGGTCTGGTGCCCATCATCGGGCATGAGATCGTCGCGTGCGATGTCCGAAGGCGGGATGTCGTTCGGGACCGGACGACGCAAAGCACGAACCCACGACGAGGACCGATCCACCCCGCATCGCTGCTCGTGGGTTCAGTGGTCACCGAACTGGTCCGCAGGGGCAAACAGCTCGGTGTGATCGCACGGGATCATCGGGATCATCGGGGCGGTGAGCGGGTGGTCCTGATCCAGCTGGGCATGAGCGGCCAGGTCGGGCTGATCGCAACCCCCAGGATCCCCGATGCCAGGCATGTGCATGTCGTGTGGACGCTTGACGACGCCCGGCGTGTGTTCTTCCGCGATGCACGCCGGTTCGGGGGCATCACCCTCCTGCCTGATCGTGCGGCTCTGGAGCAGGCGTGGTCTGCGCTCGGCCCCGACGCGCTCTCGATCAGGGCCGACTCGCTGAACCGGGCGATCGCCGGCAGCGGGCGGATGATCAAGGCGGCGTTGCTCGATCAGGGCGTGCTTGCCGGGGTCGGCAACATCTATGCCGACGAGGCGCTGCACCGGGCAGGGATCGACCCCAGAGCGACTTGCGTGTCCCTCGGCGGCGACCGGGTGCAAAGACTCGCCGAATCGATCAGGGCCGTGCTCAGGGCTGCTGTGCGGGCAAGGGGATCCACGCTGCGGGATTACCGAGACGCGAGCGATCAGCCGGGCTCGGCGCAGCTGCTCCACCGGGTCTACGGGCGGGCGGGCAAGCCCTGTCCCGATTGCGGGACCCCGATCAGGTGCACCCGGATCGCACAGCGGAGCACCTGCTGGTGCCCCGTGTGTCAGCCCGCCTGATCCACGCGGTATCCACAGACCACACAATCGAGACAAAATGATCCTCTGAATGCGCTTTCGCTTGGTCCGTGCGGCTCTTCTTCTTACCCTACACAGAATGAATTGATGGTGGTGGTGGGAATTGGAGCGCCTATTTGGTGCACAACCCTATCGCGATCCGCTTAAACCTAGTCACGCTCGTTGTTTACAATCAAAGCCACTCAGCTCAAACCTGTCGGTTGTCTGTCGGTTGCGCTCGCTTGTTGATCGCTCTCGCTGGGTGTTGGGAAAGGGGCGGGCAGGATCATTGCCGGGCGCGGGCGCAATCGTGCGCAAATGGGCGCTTGTTCACAGTCATTCCACAGCGCAGATGACACGGATCGGGTGGGATCATCGCGCCCGCAGACGCGACTCGATCGCGCGGATCTGACCCAGCAACTCCTGATCTTCCTTGCATTTGCGGCTGATCGTCCGCACGGCGTGCATGACGGTTGTGTGATCGCGCCCGCCGAAGTGGGCCCCCACCTCTTCGAGCGAGTGCTTGGTCTGCTGACGGGCGAGATACATCCCGATCTGGCGGGGGTGGGCGATGGACTTGTGGCGGCGCTTGCCCAGGAGGTCTGTCCGTTTGATGTGATAGAACGCGCCCACCTCGCTGATGATCGAGTCGATGCTCAGCCCGACCCCCGCGCTGGCGACCGAGCTCGCAAACTCCTCGCCCAGCGCGTCGCGGGTGAGGTTGAGGTCGATGTCGCACTTTTTGATGTTCGAGAAGATCTGCAGCTTGGTGATCGCGCCCTCGAGCTCGCGGATGTTGTTGTCGATGTGGTGGGCGATCTCCGTGGCGACATTGTCGGGCAGGTCGAGCCCACGCTCGTCGGCTTTGCGTTTGAGGATCTCAACGCGGGTCTCGAATCCAGGCTTCTCGACCTTGACCACGAGTCCCCAAAGGAAGCGCGACACAAGCCGTTCCTCGAGATCCGGGATCTCCTCGGGCGGGGCGTCCGAACTGAGGATGATCTGTTTGTTGCCCTGATACAGGGCATTAAAGGTGTGAAAGAACTCCTCCTGGGTCCGGTCGCGCTTGGAGAGGAAGTGGATGTCGTCGATCACGAGCAGGTCCACATCGCGGAAGGTGTGGCGGAACTCGACCATGCGTCCGGATTGCACGGCGCTCATGAACTGGGTCATGAACCCGTCGCACGAGACATAGTGCATGGTGATATCGGGGTGCTGCTGCTTGATGCGCAGGCAGATCGCCTGGAGCAGGTGGGTCTTGCCCAGACCGACGCCGCCGTGGATGAAAAGCGGGTTGTACGCGTGCCCAGGGTTGTCGGCGACGGCGAGCGCGGCGGCGTGGGCCATCTGGTTGTTGGGCCCGATGACGAACTGATCGAAGCCGAACTCGGGGTTGATGGGCAACGACTCGTCGCGGTCGAGCCAGGCGCGTTCGCTGCGGACGAGCTGCTGTGAGCCGCTGGGCCTCTCGGGCGTGTTTGCCTGGGTTGGCTGTTCGGCTGGTGCCTTGTTCTCTTGGGGTGTGCTCGCCTTGGTCTTGTTCTGTGCCGAGCGTTTTTGTGTCGAACGCTCGTTTTTGCTCGCGTTGTCCCACTCGTCATCGGGCCCGAGCATGCGGACCGCGACGAGCTGGCCCGTGACCGAGCGGATCGCGTCGTTGAAGGCGTCAAGCCCGTTTCGGCGCAGATAATCGCGATGGAGTTCGGACTGGGCGCGGACACCGAATGCCCCCGCGTTGAAGCCGAGGGGCTCGAGCTGATCGAACCAGCGCCTTGCGATGGTCGGGTGCTCGCTGCGGATGTGCGCAAGAACATCTTCCAAGACCTTGGTGTGGTGGTCCGGCATGTGTGAACAGCTCTCGTTCTGTGTGCAACGCAGTGCGTGTGCGATGCGTGTCTTTGTGTCGGGTCTGTCCACATTGTGAACAGCCCGGTTGTTTCGCGACTCATACCGTAATCAAGATGCCTTGTTGATGTCAACTGTTGTGTAGATAAGTCGTGCACAATTGCGGCGCAATTCCGATCGGACCGCTCTCGAAACGATTATGCAGCGGAACACGAACAGGTGTGTGGAGCGCGAGGCCGATTGACGCTACTCTTTATACATGCGCGGGTTGAGTCAGCGAATCATGTCTATGAGCCCCGAGGATCGACAGAAGCACCTTGAGCTGGCTTCGGGTGTGCTGCGATCGGGCGGCAGCGTGGTGATACCGACGGAAACAGTGTACGGCGTTTTCACGCGCGCAGACGAACAAGGGGCCGAGTTGCTGGCGCAGTTGACAACTCAACCACAGGTTGTCAACACCCCTCGGTTCACGCTGCACATGGCTGATCCCGACCCTGTTGTCGGGATGCTCGGGCTCGAATCGCCTGTTGCGAGGCGTCTTGTGCGTCGTCTGATGCCCGGCCCGGTCCGGCTGGTCGTCCATCAGCCGCCCGAGGCGCTCGACGCGATTTGTGCTGCGTTGCAGCTCGAACGCGGGATCATCGACGACGGGGAATCGATCGCGCTGCGATTGCCTGATCATCCCATCGCGCGGCGAGTGATCCGTGGCAGCGGGCATCCGACCCTGGCGCGCGGGATCGGCGTGTCGAGATGGGGCGGGGAGGGCAGTTCCGACCTGGAATCGACATCGGTCTTTACGGATCAGGACCCGCCCGGGGCGATCATCGATGATGGGCCGACGCTGCACGCTCGCAACTCCACCACGGTCAACATCTGGCCCGACGGGCGTTTTGAGGTTGTGGCGGGGGGTGCGATCGAGGAGGGCGAGGTGATGCGCGTGCTGAAGACTCGGGTGACCTTTGTGTGCACGGGCAACACCTGTCGCTCGCCGATGGCGATGGGGATCGCTCGCGACTGGGCGCGCTCGCGTGAACCCGATGGGCTGACACTGGAGATCGAATCTGCGGGGATCGCTGCGGGGAACGATCAGCCGGCCGCGGATCAGGCGATCAGGGCGCTCGCAGAGCGTGGGATTGATCTCGCGGGGCACAAGTCGCGATTGCTCACCCCCGAGATGATCGATGAGTCCGATGTGATTTTTACGATGACACCCAGCCATGCGCAGGCGGTGATGCAGATGGCGCCGGGTGCGGTGCATAAGGTTTTCCCGATCGATCCGGTTCATCCCATCGCGGACCCCATCGGGCAGCCCATCGGGGTCTATCGTGAGGTCGCCGATCAGCTCGCAGAGCTGGTAAACGCCCGTCTACAGGAGATTATCCATGAGTGACACACCCGCAAAGACTTCGGCATCGGGCGAACGGCTCAAGGTTGTGATCGGATCGGACCATCGCGGGGCCAATGCGGCCGAGCATGTGCAGCGCACGCTTGAACGGTTGGGCCACGAGGCCTACATCACGGGCATCTGCGAGGGCAGCTGTGATTACCCGGAGCAGGCGTACATCCTCGGCGAGGAGATCAACTCGGGCAAGGCCCAGCGGGGTGTGCTTATCTGCGGCACCGGGATCGGGATGTCGATCGCGGCCAACAAGATCAAGGGCCTCCGTGCGGCGCTCGTGCACGACGAGCTCACGGCGCAGCTCTCGCGCTCGCACAACGATGCCAATGTGTTGTGCCTGAGCGCGGATCTGCTGGGCGAGCGGTTGATCGAGAAGATCATCGAGGTCTGGATGAGCGCCGAGTTCGAGGGCGGACGCCACGCACGCCGGGTGCGCAAGATAGTCGCGATCGAGAACGGGCAGGATCCGCGATTGGTCACCGACACGCAGCCGGTGTGATCGGCGGCGTGCCTGCTCGCGATCAGTCGCTGGTGCGGATGAAGATCGAAACTTCTCCGAAGCCGACAATCACGCCGCCGTTGACCGGCAAGGCGATGCTCGGGGTGCGCCCCAGCGCCGCGGGCACACGCAGCGTGGTGGTATCGAGCAGGCGTGCGTTGGTGTGATCGATCAGGTTCAACCCGGTGACAACGGTATTGTTCTCGATGGTTGATTCGCCGAGTTCTACGGCTCGTGATCGGCCCCACGCGATGTCCGTGATGCCGGTGTTACCGGTGCGCGGATCGCTCGCGATGACTTCCAGCTGTGCATCGAAGCTGACCACGCCCGTGCTGCTTAGCAGCGTTGTCCGCCCGATCTCGCTGATCACACGGACCCAGCCGCGCGGGGTGATGCGCCCGCGGGTATCGACGGGCTGGGTCGGGCGTGAGCCATCGCTCGGGTCGATGCCCCACAGCGTGTTTCGGCTGTCGAGCACGAGCAGGTGCGTGTCGCTCACCCACGCGTGCTCGCTCTCGCTGAGGTTCTCGTCGTGGACGACCCAGTCGATCGCGCCCTGCTCGATGTCGAGCGCGGTGATCCGCTGTGTGCTTGCGACGAACAGGCGAGCGTGATCGCCCACGCGTACCCAGCGTGGCTGGTGACCGAACCGCTCGATGACCTGCCCGGGCTCGCCGGTGCGTGGATCGATGCTCGCGACGATCGGCGTGACCGAACCATCACGCTGGGCCTGGGCACGATCGACGACCATCACCCCGCACAGACCGAGGTGGCCGTGACGCAGGTCCAGATCGTGCACGCGGTTCGCGGGGAAATCGCGTTGCCAGAGTCCCTGCCCGCTGTGCAGATCGACGCCCATGGCGCGTCCCACGCGATCACTCACGATGACGCTCTGCCCGTCGCACGCAACGATCAACTGCCGGATGGGCATGGTGCCCAGCGCCGGGATGGGGATCATGCTGTCCACACGGGCGATATCGTCGGGGACGCGGGTGCTGCCCTGTTCAAGCGAGAGCCGCAGGTCGCTCAGCGACCAGATCACCTTGCCCGTGGATGTCTCGATGGCCTCGAGCGTGCCCGAGTCGTTCCCGTCGCTGCCTTCGGGCCAGAAGATCAGTGTGCGTGACGGACCCTGCCAGGGCACGATGGGCGGCTGATCTCCTGGTGCGGGGCGTGACCAGAACGGCTCGAAGACATTCCGGCCCACGCGGCTGTATTCGAGCCTGCCCAGCTGCGGCGCGTACATCAGCACACCGCCCGGGTCGAGCCGCTGAGCGGGGCGGACGGGCGAGCCGGTGAGCAGCAGCGGGTTGGGGTCGGCGATGAACGCGTCGCCCAACTCCGAGAGTGTGTTGGATTGCCCGGCGGCCTGCGCGAGCTGCTCGAGTGTGATCGGGCGTCCCTGATGACGCATGGTGATGGAAGGGAAGTGATCGAGGATCATGTTTGCAGCCGCGTGCGCGTCGCGTGCCCGGCTGGTCGCGATAAGCCCGCCGATGAGCTGTTCGCTCAGAGATTCGACCGTGGCGGGTGTGGCATCTCGCCCCAGATCACGCAGGCGACGGGCGGTGTCGATGCCGGATCGTGCGGCGTCGATGGCCGCGGGGATGCGTCCCTGTGTCCGGTAGCGTTTCGCGGCTTCGAGCAGCAGGTCCGGGCTCTGCGCGGACCATGGGTATCGCTGCGCAAGGGCTTGGTACGCGTCGGGCTCGGCTTGCGTGCCGATGAACTCGCGTTCGCTCCGTGCCCGCTCCTCGACGGGCGCGTAGGGACTGAACCCGACGCGCTCGATGATCGATCCGATGCGGCGCGAGGCCTCGAGCCCGGCGCGCACGGCGATGCCCGTGCCCTCCCACATCGCCCGGCTCAGACTGGGCTGATCGAGCACATCCTGGTACGCGTCGATCGCCCGGCTCGAACGGCCGAAGCGTTCGTGCATCGTGCCCAGCGCCATCCGGTGGGCGACGACCTGCTCGTGCGTGCGCGCCAGCTCGCCCATGAAACGCAGCAGCTCGCCAAGACGCTCATCACCCAAACGCTCCCACTGCGACGCTGTGGTTTGAGTATCCTCGCTCCGGGGCGGGGGACGGACCATGTCGTGCACGACGCTGAAGAGCGCCGACTGCAGCGTGTTGCGCTGCGATATGGGCTGTGCCCGCACGACCCGCATGGCGTTTTCGACGCTCGGGATGATGTCGTCGACGCGGTCGGCGCGGAACGCGAGTTCGGCGAGCGTGATCGAGGCACCGGGGTCGGTGCTGATACGCTGCTCGAGCAATTGCGAAGCGGTTTCCCATGCGAGGAAGCTCGATGCGTGCATCTGATCGACAACGATGATCTGTCCATCGAGCGCGACGATGTTGCCGCTCGCGTCGAGTTCGATCAGTTCGGTCTGTGCGGGGCGTTCGGGATCAAGCGCCATCACACCGTCATCGACAGGGACGAGCAGGAGGTCGCTCAGAACGACGGCGCGGCCGCTGATGCCCGCGTCGTTGTTGCCCCGCGCGCCCAGCTCCGGGCTTCGCACGGGGCTCGAGGTCGTGAACCGCTGGGCCTGGTAGTAGCTGACACGGTTGTTGCTGACGCACACAAAGGTATCGTCGTCGATCCCGAGCAGGTAGAGCGATTCGCCGAGCTGATCCGCGGGGCGTGACGCGATGGTGCGGCCGGTCTTGGGATCGAGCTGGAAGATGTTGTTGCCGTCGCTGCTGAGCATGAAGAGCCCGTGGCTGTTGATGACGGGCGAGTTGCCCGCGAACGCGGGACGCGTGAAGCGCGCGTAGAGATCGGGCGCGGGCATGGGTCGGGCCCAGAGAATCTCCCCGGTCGCGATGCGGACCGCCGCGGCGAGCCCGATGAGATCGCTGTAGTAGCCCACGCCCGCGTCCACGATCGGGTTGTGCGCGAGCTGGCCCATCTGCTGGAAGGGCAGCGAGCCGGCGGAAGCGATCGGGCGGAGCCACTTCATCCGTCCGGTCGTGCTGTCGATGCCCAGCAGCGAGAGGCTGATCAGCCGCTGACGCCGATTGCTGGTGCGTGCGGCGACGACAATCGTGCCCTGATCGATGACGATCGGGCCACGGATGCTCGCGTCGCGGAGTGTGGGATCGAGTGTTGAGATATCGACCGACCAGGCGATCCTGCCGGTTGATCGGTCGAGCTTGAGCAGGCGCGGATCGCCGACCCGGTCGCCGCTGCGTGGGATCCCGGCCGCGGCATAGAGCGCGCCCCGCTCGTCGCTGCTGATTGAAGTCGCGTCCTCGACAATGCGTCCCAGACGCGCGCGTGTATCGGGTGTGAGCGGGATCTCGGTGTCTCTTTCGTTCGTTTGCACACGCCAGATCGGGCGAAGGGTGAAGCGATCGAAACAGGAGATGGTGAACCCGTCGTTCGTATAGAGGTTGGAACCCTCGACGAGCGGTGCGCACCACGCGGTTGGTTTCCAGTTGGCCCCGCTCATCCGCGATGGTGTCGCGCTGCTCGTGAGGTCGATCTGTGTGATCGGGGTCAGCTCGGACTGCGCGAGCACGCCGGGGACGATGCCCTCGAGCGAGACGGGCGGGCGGGGTTCGTCGCGCCAGACCAGCGAGCTTGCTTGCGCGATGGCCTGCGTGACGGGCTGATCGTCGGCGGTGTTCACCGCGACGGGTTCGGGCATATCGAGCCCCGCGAGCGTTGACCAGCGATCCGCGATGGTCCTCGCGTACTGCCCGCTATGGAAGCTGGCGGCGAGTTGCGACAGGCGGGCGGCGCGCTCCGCGTGGAGCCCGGCGTCGGGGTGTGTGCTGAGTTCATCGAGCATCGCGATCCCCGCGTTGAATCGCCCCGCTTCGATGAGCAGTTGGGTCTGTCTCAGCGATGCCAGCATCCCGGGCTCGGTGAGCCATGCCTCCCGGGCGGCTCGGGGCCAATCGCTCTGGCTCTGGAGCCACACGCTGGCGCGCGGGGTGATCTGGCGTCGGTACGCGTCGAGCAGCGCAGGGTGATCGAGCAGGAAGAGATTGATCCGACGCCGAACCGGGATGTGCAGCGTCTCATTCTCCTGAGCCCGCATCAGTCGCTGCCCGTGCTCGCGGATGATCTCATCGCACAGGCGGACCGCCTCATCGGTGTTGTTCTGGGCGAGCAGTTCGCTGATACGGATCAGTGAATCGCTGGCGATGGGCGAGTCGGCGATGTAGATCGGGTTGGAACTCCCGCTGGGCTGCAGCCGCTGGGCAACAGCGCTGGTGGTTGTCCCCGCCGACAGGAGCACGAGCGCGGCGAGCGTGGTCCGCAGCATCGGGCCGGCTTTGGTGGATCTGGGATGACTGGGTGGTTTGTTCACGGTGGCTCACGGTGCTGGCGTTGGTGCTCTGCAGGATACGATACCCGCCGGCGGGCCCTGATGTTGCGTCCGAGTACTACGCGGACCAGCAGGAGCCGGGCTCACATCCGTCATATTCAGCGCCCGTGCTGGTCCATGGGCGGGATTGTGATTCAACCGTGCGCGGATTCGCACGATGTGGCGGATGATGCTCCATCGCCCGCCACAGGCTCTGGCAATCGGCCGCACGGCTCGGGAACAACGCCCGGGTGTGCTGGGTTGTCTGATCGCGATGTTCTCACAGCGTACATTTCGGGTCCTGATTCTGGTGCTGGCGATCGCCGCGATGAGCGCTGTGGATCTGTATCTCACCCTGCTGTATGTGACCCACACGGGCATGAACGAGATGAACCCGTTGGCGCGGGCGATGATGGATTACCAGTCGCCGACGGTTCTGGCGCTGTGGAAGGCGGCAACGGTGGGTCTGAGCATCGGGATCCTGATGATGATCCGCAAGCAGCGGAGCGCCGAGATCGGCGCGTGGGCCGGGTGTCTGGTGTTGGGATGGCTCATGTCGCACTGGACGGTCTTTATCTACGAGACCAGACACCTGAACTTGGAGGTGGTCCACGAGATCGCCGCAGGCGATCCCACCTGGATCCTGATCGATGCCGCGCCTCCCGCCCGGGGGCTCTCGCCGACCCGCACGATCATTGACTGACCACAATCTCCACGATGTCCAATCTTGTGCCCCGGGTGTATGCGATGCGGGCCCGGTTGTGCTACGCTCGTGGTGATGAACACCACGCGTTTCCTGACCGATCGTGCCCTGCTGCTCACCTCCCTGTGTCTCGCTGCGATGCTGCTGACGGGCTGCAGCAAGGCCCTGGCACCGAGCTTTGAGGCGGTCGGCGTGCGCGAGCTTGAGCGTGATGACACGCGCTCGGTCGTCGAGTTCACAGTCCGCGCCACGAACCCCAACAACGAGCCGATCCCGCTCCGTCGGGTCCTCTATCGGGTGGAGATCGGGGATGAGGTCGTGTTCGAGGGTGTCCGCTCGCCGGAGACCACGCTGCACACCTATTCGTCCCACGAGTTCGTGCTGCCAGCGGTGTTGCCCAGCGACATGCTGCGCGGCTCGATCGACTACGCACTCATAGGCAGCGTGCAGTACATCCCGCCGGGCCGATTGTCCGAGGTGCTCTTCGATGCCGAGATCAAGGTGCCCGAAGCCCTACTGGATCTGCGCGGCTCGATCGACGCGGGCGGCTGAACCGCTCAGCCCACCGTGATGTGATCGTGGTCGCTCGTGCTCATGATCAGTGATGATTCGGGGAGCAGCTCCTCGAGCTTCGCCTTGAGTCGGGGCAGGTAGCCGCGCTCGGTGTTGGTGTGCCCGGCGAGCAGGATGCTGATGCCCGACTGACGCGCGGCCAGGATGTGGTGATGGGTCATCTCGCCGGTCACGAAGAGTTCGCACCCCTGCTCGCGCGCGTCCTGCCAGAGTGAACCGCCCGAGCCAGGGACGACGGCGATGGTCTGGAACACATGCGCGGGGTCTTCGTGATCCGTCGCCAGCGCGTATCGGATGCGTGAACGGTCGAGGTGGCGCTTGAGCCGATCGGCGATGTTCGAGATCCCCGCGGGCCGATCGAGCACGAGCCGACGCCCAGATCCGATGCGCCTGATGGGCTCGGGCACGAGTTCGACGATGTCGTAGGCGGGGGTCTCGTAGGGATGGAACTCCTTGAGCGTCTCGATGACGAGCGGGAGTGCTTTTCTTGAGCAGACCATCTCGATGCGTGTCTCTTTGACGCGCTGCAGCGCGCCGACCTTGCCGATGGTCGGGTTCGCGCCCTCCTGTGGCAGGAATGTGCCCTCCCCGGTCGTGTTGAACGAGCAGAGCTTGTAGTTGCCCATCCCGCCTGCGCCGGCTGTGCCCAGTGCACCGCGGAGCTGATCGACCTCATCAGTGGGGACGAATGTGATCACCTTGACCTCGCGATCCCGATCGCCGCCGGTGGCGGGGATGAGTGCGCGGCAGTCGCCGTGGATGATGCCTTCGACCGCGTCGCCGGGCGGTGCGCTGATGCCCTCGCACAGCCAGTCGGTCACGCCGTCCTGTGCGGCATCGAGCGCCGTGTGGGGCGTATAGATGGCGATGCGTGCCTCGGCGCACCCGCGGATGATCCGCTCGGTATGGGTGCGGTCCGTGAGCGACTCGATGGGTGTGAAGATGGGCGGGTGGTACGCGATGATCGCGCCCGCTCTGGCGACGATCGCCTCATCGAGCACACGCTCGGTCAGATCGATCGTGAGCATCACAGGGCCCGAGACGGCACGGTTGGGATCGCCCAGCTGCAGCCCCACCTTGTCCCAGGGCTCGCGGAGCCTGAGCGGGGCGATGGTTTCCATGGCGTCGACGAGGTCCTGCACGATCATGTGATTTCTCCAGAGCCCGGGGCAAACAGAAAGGCGGGGCATTCTATGTACGCTTCGGGACACGCCTTGTGCGTAGAGTTTTTCGATGTCGGATCAGACAAGCCCTTTCCGGACCAGCGCGTACGCGAAGCTCAACCTCGCCCTGGAGGTCGGTGCGCCCGTCGATGCGCCGGGCACCTCGACCCACGGCTATCACCCGATCTGCTCGGCGATGCGATCGATCGATCTCCATGATGTGATCGAGATCGAGCGCCTGGGAGCGGGACAACCAAGCCGGTTCGATATCGCGTGGCTCGATGACAGCGGATCTCGCAGAGAAGTCGGGTGGGCGATCGAGGAGGATCTGGTCTGGCGGGCGCACAAGGCCCTTGTGCGATCGACCGGGCATCCGCTGCCGTGCGCGATCACGGTGCACAAGTCGATCCCCGCCGGCGGCGGCCTCGGTGGGGGCTCTTCGGATGCCGCCAGCGTGCTGATGGGGCTCGATGCGGTGTTCGGGCTCGGGCTTGGCCCTGCGGGGTTGCTGCCCGTCGCGATGACACTGGGGAGCGATATCGGGTTCTTTCTCGATGATCGGTGCCGTGACGGGGGAACCCCCCCACGCCCGGCGGTCGTGTCGGGGTTCGGCGAAACGATCGAGCGGGTCGATCCGGCCGTGCATGGGGCGGAGGTGACGCTCATTGTGCCCCCCTTCGGGTGCCCGACCGGCGCGGTCTACGGCGCGTTCGATGCGTTTGAGCCCCGGACGATCGATCCGGCACTGGTTCGGCGGGTGTTTCTGGTCGATGAACTTGCAGATGAACAGATATCGAACGCACTCACACGCGCGGCGTGCGCAGCGGAACCCAGACTCGGGGTTCTTCTCGAACGACTCAACGCGTCACTCAACAGCGTGGTCCATATGACCGGCAGCGGCTCGACCCTCTTTGTTCTCGGACGGATCGCAGCGCGGGAGATCCATGAAGTCGCGCCCGATTGTCGGGTCGTTTCTACGCGATTGGTCTGACACCCTGTAGTATGTCAGCAAGCAAACCCCTGGAGAGACGCATGAGCGATGAGTCACTGGATCACGATCTGATCGACGGGTATGACGAGGATGAGTCCGAGCTCCCCGAGCCCGTGGGCGAGGATCGTGTGTTGGCGATGGGCATCGATCTGGGCGGCACCAATATCCAGGCGGGCGTGGTCGATGAGCACGGCGAGGTGCTCGGGCGGGCCAAAATCCGCACCGAGGCCGACAGGGGCTTCGAGAAGGTGATGGACCGTGTCGCGGCCGCTGCGCGCGAAGCGTGCGCCGACGCCGGGATCAAAATGTCGATGATCCACACCGCGGGCATCGGGGTTCCGGGACCGATCGATCCCGACAAAGGGGTCGTGGTCGAGGCGGTCAACCTGCGTTGGACCAATGCCCCGGTTGTGATCGCGCTGTCTGAACGATTGGGCGTGCCTGTTTACGCGGACAACGATGTCAATGTCGCGGTGTACGGCGAATGGCGCGCGGGGATCGGACGCGACCGGACCAACCTGCTCGGGGTCTGGGTCGGCACGGGGGTCGGCGGCGGGCTGATCATCAACGAACAGCTCCATCGCGGGGCCCACCACTCGGCCGGGGAGATCGGCCATATGGTGCTCTTCCCGGGTGCTCATCTCGGCTCGCGATCGGTGGAGCACAACTGTTCACGCACCGCGATTGTGCATGAGCTCACCAAACTCATCCGGGCGAATCATCCATCGATGATCCCGAGTCTGGTCGATGGGAAACTCAGCAAGATCAAGTCCAAGGTCCTCGCGCTGGCATATGAGCAGGGCGACGATCTGGTGCGGACGGTGATCGACGATTCGGCCGATTACCTGGGCATGGCGATCTCCAATGTCGTCACGCTGCTGAGTCTGGATATGGTCATCCTCGGCGGCGGGCTTGTGGAAGCGATCGGCAAGCCCTATGTTGATCTGGTGCGTGACGCGGTGCGACGAGAGGCGTTCCCTGATTCGCTGCGCAAGATCAAGGTCGAAGCGAGCGCGCTGGGCGACGACGCCGGGTTTGTGGGTGCGGGCCTGATGGCGCTCGAAGAACACTGGAAGTGATCGGCGCGGCTGATCGAAGCCCGCGGCACGAACAGCCGCAGTATAAAAAACCGCCCCGCTGCGTCGTGCAGGGGGCGTTTTCTGATTTTGGTCATGCTGCGAAACTAATCGTGTCGGATCAGAGCTCGAAGTTGATATCATCGAGCAGGTGATCGGTGGCCGCCGACAGCTTATCGTCGGTCAGGTATGTGCCCGCTTCGATTTCGGAGCGGACACGATCGATCAGGTCGGAGCGTGGCTCGGGCTTGGTCTGGAGCTGGCTCAGGTACTGGGCCACGCGCGAGAGTTCGACGCGATCGGATGTCCGAGCCCCACCACGGCCCCGGACATCTTCGACGCCGGCACTGTTCGCGTACGCGGGGTCAACACTGACCCGACGAACACGAAGGCCCGACGAAGTGTTGATGGAAGAAATGTCACTCATTCAGCTTGCCTCTTTTCTTGTGTCCTCTGCGTGCCCACCACCTGGACACCACTACATGTTGTTGTTGAAACCACAGTTCCAACCATCCCTTGCTTGTGTATCGGTGCATCAGTGCACCCGGCTCAAAAATCAGGAAAAAATGGGTCTTGGGATCTAAGCAACTGGCAGGCGTATGTTTACGAACAATAACTTATGGGTGGACTTTGAGGTTCGAAGCACGATGAAACCAGAAATATTTCAAACCGGCGATCACAAGGGCGTTTTTTCTTTGTTCGGGTGCTCGAAACACGGAACTCGGATCTGCGCTGCGCTCGGAATCGGGCTGATTTCGGGGGCTTTGCTCGCGGGGTGCGGCAACGACCAACCCCGGACCCAGGACCAGACCCAGGACGACCCATCGTACTATACGGATCAGTCTCGCGCAGTCTTTGCGCCCGAGTCCGATCCGGCACCGGCCGGGGCAAGACCGGGTGACGATCGACCGGTCTGGGAACTCGGCGATGCGGCTGCCGAGCCCGGGGTGAGCGGGGGCGAGCAGCGTCCCATCGGGGGGTGGTCGATCATCCTGACCAAGCTGGGCACGAGCGGGATGAAACGGGCACAGGAACTGCTCCGGGTCATTCAGGATGACGCTGGGCTTCGTGATGCGTTCATCGAGCAGCGGAACGAGGGGTTGGTCATCGCGTATGGCAACTACATGGGACGCGAGGCTGCGGAGAAGGATCTGGCCCGCGTGCGGAACACGGATCTGCTGGGCACCAGGCCGTTCGAGGGCGCGATCGTGACGCCGCCCGCGAGCGGCGAGCTGCGCGGATCGAATCCGGCGTTCGATCTGCGCACGGTCAAGGAGCGCTACGGCAAGCAGGCGGTGTACACGCTTCAGGTCGGGCTCTATGGACGGGCGGATTACCAGACACCCAAGGCGGAGGATCTGGCGCAGTTCAGAATCGCCGCGGAGGACGCGGTGCGTGATCTGCGGGCCAAGGGCGAGATGGCGTTCTACTACCACGCGCCGGCGCGGAGCATGGTGACGATCGGGGTGTTCGGCGAGAAGGACTTCGATTCGACCACGCGTCCACCATACCAGTCCCCCGCGCTCAAGGCGGTGCGTGATCGCTTCCCCAACAACCTGCTCAACGGGCAGGGAATCAACGAGACGATCCGCACAGAGAGCGGGCGGGTCACGCGGATGCAATCGAGTCAGCTCGTGGCGATCCCAGAGAACTGATCGACGCTGGAATAACAGCTGAAAATGGGATATCAGTCCCGCGGGCCGGGGTCGGAGAAGCCCTGTATCCATATGGGCTCGATGTGGGTGACGATCCACGCGTCGCCGGTATCGCTCGGGCGGGTCCAGTCGACGCGCCACCAGCTGAGCGAGGGGAACATGTCGCCCTTGGTTCGTACACGGATCTGTGTCGATGCGATCTGCGGCCCCCAGAGCCCCGCGTTCACCTGCCCGACTTCGGCGCTGCGGACCACGCCGGCGTTGCGGGTGATCGCGAGCGAGACGATCCGATCGGCGCCCTGGGCGCTCGCGAAGACGCTCGAGAGACGCGCGTCATCGTCGAGCAAGGCACGCAGTGCGTCGCTGTCCGCGTTGGCCACCGACCCGACGAGTTCGTGCGACTTGATCCTGAGCAACTCACGATCGGTGACCGTCATCGAGCCCAGGGCATAGATGCCTACCGCCGCGGCCACGGCCGTGAGCGAGACCGGGATCCCGATGCGCTTGATGTGTCGGGTGTGGCGGAGTGTGAAGATGGTGATCAGGGCAATGAAGATCAGCGCCGCCGCGGGCAGCATGGGCTGCTCAAGGACCCAGTGCTCGAATGGTCCGGGCTGGGGGAGCTGCGGGAGGTTGGCGGGCTCGACGATGTTGTTTTGCATGCTCATCAAGGATATGTGCGTTGCTGGTGCCCCGCGGTTGCCCGGAAGATGGAGCGTGGGGGCAAGAAAGGCCGATAACCCCGCTGAGAACGCGCGATCGCTGCGCTGGGGCATGCGGACCTGATCTGCCCCGGGAAGCGACAGAACGGAGGATCCATGGACCTCGGACAGATGATCAACATGAGCGGCTTGGGGGCCCAGCCAGGGGCACAGGGCGATGAGGCCCTTCTGGAGCGGAACCTGCGCGCGCTGTGCATCAAGAGCCCGGGTGAGGCGGCGTTGATCCGTCAGAGTGTCGAGCGCTGCGATGTGAGCTTCTTCGAAAGCGACGAGGGGCTTGGCGCAACGATCGCGGGAGTCGCGATGGCGTCCAAGCGTCGTCCCCTCAGCGAAGCGAGCAAGCTGGCCGCGACGGTGGACCCCGAGGAAGTCGCGGTGGCTGGGGTGCTGGGCTTCGGTCTCGGGTATCACTGCTCGGCGTTGCTCGAGCGACTGGGCGATTGCTCGGCGCTGGTTTGCTTCGAGCCCGACACGGCGCTGCTGCGCAGTGTGCTGTCACGCATCGATTGCACCGCGCTGTTCGGCAGCGGACGGTTCTTCCTTGTGTGCGACCCGCAGGATCGTGTGCGACTCTCCTCGGTCTTCACGGGCAACGAGGCGCTGGTGGGGATGGGAGTCCGACTGATCACGCACCCGCCGAGTGCTTCTCGGATCGGGGCCGCGGGGGATGTGTTCGGGCAGATGCTCACGGGTGTGCTCCGCTCGGCGCGCACACATGTGGTGACGACGCTCGCCAACTCGCGGGTGAGTTTTCGCAACGGCATCATGAACCTCGAGCATTATCTGCGGAGCGCGGGGATCACGGGGCTCAGGGATGCGTCCGCGGGGAGGGCAGCGATCGTGGTCTCGGCGGGTCCGAGTCTGCAGAAGAATATCGATCTGCTCAGCGAACCGGGCGTGCGTGATCGGTTTGTGATCATCGCGGTGCAGACGGTGCTCAAGCCCATGCTGGCTCGGGGCATCAGGCCGCACTTTGTCGCGGCACTGGACTATCACGAGGTCTCGGGTCGTTTCTATGAGGGCCTGACCGCCGAGGATGTGCGTGGTGTTCGGCTCATCGCTGAGCCGCGGGCGAACCCGGTGATCCTCGACGCGTTCCCTGGCGAGGTGATCTGCCCAGGTGACGAGCTGCTCGACACATTGCTGGGCGATGAGATTGGTGGGCACAAGGGTAAGCTCGCGATGGGGGCGACGGTCGCGCATCTGTGCTACGGATTCGCGCGCTACCTGGGTTGCGATCCGGTGATCCTGATCGGGCAGGATCTGGGATTCAGCGACGGTCAGTACTACGCGAGCGGGGCGGCGATCCACAATGTCTGGGGTTCGGAGCTGAGCGTGCATCGCACGCTCGAGATGTTTGAATGGGAACGCATCGCGCGGATGCGGGCGCACCTGCACCGGCGCGAGGATATCCACGGCAAGCCGATTTACAGCGATGAGCAGATGTGCTCGTACCTGGCGCAGTTCGAGTCGATGTTCGCGGCCGACAATGATCGCGGGCTGCGTGTGATCGACGCGAGCGAGGGCGGGGTGCGTAAGTGCGGCGCGGAAGTCATGACACTGCGCGAGGCGGTCGAGCGGTTCGGCCAGCATGATGGTGCAGAGCCGGGATCGCACGAGATCGGGACGATCGGGCATGCCGAGCGTCGCCCGATCGAGCGGCGGGCGATCGAACGCATCGAGCGTGTGATCGCCGATTGCGAGCGGATCGCATCGCTCAGCGAGCGATCGGCGGCAACGCTGGGCGAGATGCTGCGTGTCCAGCGCGACCAGTCGCGTGTGAGCCGGCTGATCGAGAAGGTCAATCGGGATCGTGACGAGGTGATGGCCATGCGTGACGCGTTCATGCTGGTCGAGTATGTGAATCAGGTCGCGGTGCTCAATCGTCTCAAGCGCGACCGGATCATCGCGCTGCGCAGTGTGAACGCGGAACCGATGGAGCGTCAGCGGCTGCAGATCCAGCGAGATATCGAGAATGTGAACTGGACACACGACGCGGCGCGGGCGGTCGCGGATCAGCTCAGCGCCGGGCTCGATGTGCTCCACGGGCGAGCGGAGAAGCAGACAAGCGACGCGCCGGACCCCGAGCCGATGCCAGCGGACGGATCGGCGCGGGCCCGCGACCGTGTGCACGCGGTGGTGCTGGCCGATCCCGAGATGGGTGGGCTGGGGAACCGGCGACCGCTGGGCGCAAACATGCTCGCGGGTGGTCGCAATACTTTGCAGACGACCATCGCGCGCGTGGATCGCTGCGCACAGATCGACGCGATCACAATCGTGACACCCGACGCACAGGGTGTCCAGCAGCTGCTCGGCCCGATGCAGACCCGGCACGCGATCGATGTGGTCGAGGTCGATGCCCGGGTGCTTCGTGACCACACGATGCGTGTTGGCGCGGCGCGGGTGCAGTCTCAGACGGGATGGCGTGGATCGCTGGGCATGACCAGTGTGTATGACGAGCTGGCGCAGCCGTCGCTGATCGCCCATGTGATGCGGACGCGGGATATCGACGCCGCAGCATTGATCGGGGCGGACTGGGCGATGGTCGACCCCGGGCTGGTCGACATGACGATCGATCGCTTGCGTCGTCAGTCCAGCGACAAGCGGATCGCGTTCTCGCAGGCGTGCGTCGGGCTGGGCACGATGGTGGTCGATCGCAACACGATGCAGTCGCTCGCGGATTCGGCGACCCGGACCGATCGGCGCAACCCCATGGCGACACTTGGTGCGCTGGTGAGCTACATCCCCACCGCCCCGCAGGCAGACCCGATCGTCCGAGGCGTGTGCGTTCAGGTTCCGCCCGAGCTGCGAGACGCGGGGCTCCGAGTGATCGCCGACACGGCCGAGCGGATCAACGCGATGAGCGGTGCCTACGCGACACTCAGCGATCCGCTGGGGGCGGACGCTTCAGCGTGTGTCGCGGCGCTGGCGCAGACCTCGCGTCCGAGCTCGCCGCGGACGATCGTGCTCGAGACCTGCACGGGCCGGCTGCTCGGCGGGGACTGGGGACGCTGGAAGCGCGGATCGCTCGAGGCGGTCGAACGCAGGGCCATCACGATGCCCGAAGCGCACACGATGTTCCGCGAGCTGTGCGACCTGCGCGAGGACGCATCGGTCATCTTCGACGGCGTGGGTGATCCGCTCATGCATCCCGAAGCGATCGACCTGATCACACTGGCGAAGGAAGACGGCGTGGCGTGCGTCGAGCTGCGGACGGACCTCATGCGTGAGGGTGTCGGTGCCGACCGGCTGCTTGAGTCCGGGCTCGATGTGCTCAGTGTTGACATTGTTGCAGATAACGCACAGGTGTATAGAACACTCACCGGCGTGGACGGCTACGAGCGTGTCTTTGATCGGCTCCAGTCGATCTATGATCTGACGGGATCACACGAGAGCCCGGTGTGGCTGGCCGCCCGGCTGACACGCTGCGACGCGACGCTCGATCAGGTGGAGTCTTTCTATGACAAATGGCTGATGCTCAGTGGGTGCGCGATCATCGATCCGCTCCCGAGCTTCGTCAGGAACCAGCGCGTCGCCCAGCTGCCCATCCCGTTGTGGCGGAACAAGCAGCTGGAGCGTGAGATCATGCGTGTGCGCTGCGACGGCGTGGTTGTTGACCGCGAGGGTCACCCGCTGGAAGCGCAGGGCTCAGCCATCAATGCGATTCATGAGGGGGTCGAGCGGGCATATCAACGCATGCGCGGCTCGGTGCGTGCCGCGGAACTGGAGATCAAGCTCGGCAGCCGGGAACCGGCGGCATGACCCACGCGGACCGAGCGATCGCGATCGTGCTGGCCCGCGGGGGCTCCAAGGGCCTGGAGGGCAAGAACACGCTGCCCGTGGCGGGCAAGCCGTGCGTGCTGTGGACGATTGAGGCGGCGCAGGCGGCACGGTCGGTTTGTCGTGTGGTGGTTAGCAGTGATGACGCGCGGGTGCTCGAAATCGCGCGCGAGCACGGATGCGAGGTTGTTGATCGCCCTGAGGCGCTTGCGCATGATACCGCGACCATTGACGACGCGGCCCGGCACGCGTTCGAGGCGATCGGTTCGCCGGATGTGCCGATCGTGATCCTGTACGCGAATGTTCCTGTACGCCCGGAGTCGTTGATTGACGATGCGGCGGGGATGCTGGTCGAGACCGGCTGCGACAGCGTGCAGAGCTACGCACGCGTCGGCAAGCACCATCCGTGGTGGACGGTGCGAGTGGGTGAAGATGGTCAGGTGCGTCCCTGGGAGGGGGAGGTGCTGTATCACAACTGCTTTCGAAGACAGGACCTGCCGGCGGCGATGGTGCCCGATGGGGGTGTGATCGCGCTGACGCCCGATGCGTTGATGTGTCGGCTCGGTGCGCCCGAAGGCCCCCACTGTTTTCTGGGGAATGATCGGCGCGGGGTGGTGACAAGCGAGGGGGATGTGGTTGATATTGATTCGCGGGTGGATCTGTTGGTGGCGGATGCAATTTTGCGTGAACAGTTTCCTTTGCAGGGTGCCACGACTCGCGGCGCAGCCGCGCAGTAGTGCCGTTCAAGAATCAGGTGGTAGGTGTTTCAAAGACACTAGTGCGCCTCTTCGAGGCGAGTAGTGGCACCCTTGGATGGGTAGACTCCTGATATGCAAATCGGCAACAAACACATCGGCCTCGACCACCCGCCCTACATCATCGCCGAGATCGGGGTGAACCACGACGGCGCTGTCGAACGCGCGCTGTCGCTCACCGACGCGGCGGCCGATGCGGGCGCGGATGCGGTGAAGTTGCAGTTCTTTGAGACAGATCGGTTGATGAGCAAGGCCGCCAAGCTCGCGGCGTACCAGAAAAACGCGGGGGAGACCGACCCGATCGCAATGCTGCGGCGGCTGGAGTTGACCATCGACGAGATGGCGCGAGTGGTCGAGCGGACGCACGAGCGGGGGATTCATGCGATCGTGACGGTGTTCAGCACGGAACTGGTTGAGGCCGCCGAAACGCTCGCGTGGGATGCGTACAAGACGGCGAGCCCGGACATCGTGAATCGGCCGCTGCTTGAGGCGCTGGCGGAGACGGGCAAGCCGATGATCGTGAGCACGGGGGCGAGCACGCTCGACGAGGTGGTGCGTGCGGTCGAATGGCTGGATGGTGTGCGCGATCGGTTGGCGGTGCTGCAGTGTGTGAGCTGTTATCCCACCAAGCCTGAGAATGCAGCTTATGGAGGGATTCAAGCTATTCGAGAAGCGACAAATCTACCGGTCGGGTATAGCGATCACACCGTATACACACACGCAGGTGCGCCAGTCTTATGTGGAGCGAAGGTATTAGAAAAGCATATCACTTGGAACCGAAAGGCACCCGGCCCAGATCATGCCGCTTCACTAGAGCCATCTGGATTTGCACGCTACACGGAGTGGTCAAAGTCAATCGAATCGAAGTCGAAGGATCCGTCTTGGCCGGTGTACATAGGGAAGATGGGAGATGTTGTAAACCCTCAAGAACTCGGCTTGATTGAAAAACGCATCCTCGACTGCGAGCGCGATGTCCGTGAGGTCTCCCGCCAGTCCGTCGTCTCTACGCGCGACATCGCACCCGGCGAGACCATCACCCGCGAGATGCTCACGATTAAGCGCCCCGGGACGGGGATCCTGG
>CAYQRD010000011.1:6177-55692 GCA_964419845.1 uncultured Phycisphaeraceae bacterium | reverse complement strand
TTCACGCCGGGCGGATCCCGCGTTGCAGCTGCATCACGCGTTCGGCCTCGTCGCGGCGCACGCGGTCGAGCGTGTGGCGTGCGATGCGCCAGCGACCGTCCTCGGCCGTCACGCTCGCGCAGTGCTCGCTGAGCACCTTGTACATGAACTTGAACGCGTCGCGCGGCTGCTGCATGTTGTTGAGCGCTTCGACCAGGTCGTTGCGGGTCACATCCTCGTCGAAGATATCGATCAGTGAGATCGGATCGGCGTTGGCGGGGCGGCAGACCGCCAGACGCGCGTTGCACAGGTCGTAGAGCATCGCCCCCGTCCAGCTCAGGCGCTCGATCATGTTCTGTTTGTCGAGACGCGCCTCCTGAAAGAACGCGCTGGATTCCTTGAACAGCGCGTGGCGGAGCTCGATCGGGAGCAGCATCTTGATGCCCACATGCTCGAGCTGCAGGAACTTGTTGTTGAGCAGCGGCCAGATCACGCTGCGCATCCGGTCCGCATCGCCGTTGATCAGCGTCGGCTCATCCACGCGATCGATAATGATGATGATGCCCGTGTACCCGAAGTGCTCGATGAATCGGCGCAGGCGACCGAGCATGGCGTAGCGTTGCTCGTCCGAGTCGTCGATGGGCAGCTCGCCCGAGCCCAGCACCCCGCGCGGCATCCGGCGCAGCGAACCAAGGAAACCACTCGCGGGGCGGTTGACCATCCGCAGCTGCTTGCTCAGCTTGCCCGCGACCCGGTTGACCACCAGGCGATCGAGCAGGAACGCCTTGACCAGCAGCGCCGCCCACGCCAGAAAGAGCAGGCCTGAAACGATGTCGCTGCCCATCACCCACATGCCCTCGAGCTGGGCGAAGATCCGCCCCCAGAGGAAGAGCGAGATGGAGGGCACCCAGCCGATCCAGAGCAGCAGTGTGATCAGCGGGTTCTGCCCGCCGCCGGGGAGCCTGAGCATCTGGCGCAGCTGGGCCGTCCGCTGCCCGCTGGTGTCGGCGATGTCGTAGACCGATTGGAGCAGCAGCAGATCCTTGCGGACTGTCTGCGGCAGTTTCCTCGCCGCCTTCCCGGGCTGCTCGCCCAGATCCGCGATCGGCGCATCGTGCCCCCCGGGGAGCATCGCCCCGAGCACCCGGGCGGTCCCGATGCTCAGGATCGCGTCCATGTGATCGACCAGGCGCATCGAGGTGAAGGGGTTGCTGTCCTTCTTGCTGCCGGCGGCGGAGTTGAAGTGATCGAGCGCCGCGTTGAGATCGTCGTAGGGGATCAGGAAGACCTTGGAGTCGGGGTTCGCCCGATTGTGGCGTTCGACCTTGGCGGCGAGCTGCAGCCGGATCGCGGTCTTGCCCGATCCCTTCTCGCCGAACACGATCGAGGTCGAGGGCTGCCCGACTTCGCCCATGATCTTCTCGAAGTCCGGGTGCATGCTCTGGTTTCGGGGCATCGCCAGCGGCGCGGCGCCCGGTGCTTCCTCGCCCCCGTTGCCCGCGCGGGGAATGGGGCTGATGCCCATGCGCGCAAAGATCGCGTCGTGTCGGGCCTCCTCGTCGCGGAAGGGGTTCTCGACGATCGACCAATGCTCAAAGAACTGCGAGAGATTCATCAGTGCTCCGCGGGTGTGGGTGCGACGCATCCGTGCATCGTATCATTATAGAGTTTCGGCAAAGCCCGCGTATGATTTCCAGCTTTCGGCGATTGTTGGCTGTCACACGCTGCTTTCGGGAGCGACTCAACAAGAGCGACTCAATAAGTGAAATGCTTGATCGGCTCGCCCTGCGTCCCGATATGGGTCATCGCCTCGATACCGATCTCCAGGTGCATCCGCGCGTACTTGGCCGTCACGCTCTTGTCGGATTCCTCGGTCTTGACGCCCTCGGGGGTGATGGGGACATCGGACACCAGCAGCAACGCACCGCGGCTGATCTGGTTGTGGTGCCCCACGATGAACACCGTCGCCGTTTCCATGTCGATCGCCAGCGCCGTCATGCGCTTGAGGCGACCTCGGAACTTCTTGTCGTGCTCCCAGACGCGCCGGTTGGTGGTGTAGACCACGCCCGTGCGGTATTCGAGATCGCGCTGGACGATCTTGTCGGAGACGAACTTGTGGAGCTTGAAGCTGGGCAGCGCGGGCACTTCCTTGGCGAAGTAGTCGTCGCTGGTGCCCTCGCCGCGGATCGCGGCGATGGGGAGGATGAAGTGCCCGATCTCGGTAGAGTCCTTCAGGCCGCCGCACTTGCCAAGAAAGAGCACGCCGTCGGGCATGCGGGCGCTGAGCAGGTCCATGATGGTCGCGGCGTTTGGCGAGCCGATGCCGAAGTTGATGATCGTGAGCCCCGCGCTGTTGGTGGCGGCCTGCATCGGTCGCCCGATCCCGTGCACATCGCAGTTGAACCGCTGGGCGAACTCGGTGACATAGTTCGAGAAGTTGGTCAGCAGCACATAGTCGCCGAACTGATCGATCGACATGCCCGTGTATCGCGGGAGCCAGTTCCTGGCGATGTCGAGCTTGCTCTCGAGCGAGACGGGGTTGGGCAGCGGATCGTCGGGGTTCATGCGGGAGTCCATGCCTGAGTATACGAAAACACGCCCCGGCGTTGGGCCGGGGCGTGCGTTCAACAGAAAGTAGGGGAACCGGGACTCGAACCCGAACTAAGGGAATCAGAATCCCTCGTGCTACCAATTACACCATTCCCCCGAATGGCTGCGGCTCGCAAAGAGCCGGGACAGATCGTACGCCCATGCAGTCGGCAAGCCAACGCACGCTCCTTGAAATTGGTGCTCCCGGCTCGTCCGAACTATGCTCTGGGCATGAACCACGCCGCCCGAATCACGCGTTTGCTGCTCCTCATCCTCTGTCTGGCGCTGTCGGCCTCGCTCGTCAGGGCCCAGGCCTACCTCCCCGCCTGCCCGCAGGGGCGCGACCCGGGGCTCTGGGACCTGATGAACCGGGCCATCGACATCATGTACGAAGCGGATCCCATGTGGATCGGTCCGCTGCTCGATGATGATTCACGCGACGCCGAACTGGGCGACGATTCCGCCGCCGCGATCATCAAGCGGACCCGTGCCTTCAAGGCCCTGCTCGGGGAACTCCGGGCGATCGACCGATCCGGGTTCAGCCATGCCGACGAGCTCGCGGCGGACCTGCTGATCTATCAGTGGGAGCAGGGGCAGAATCTTGCCCGGTTCAAGTCATGGCAGATGCCGGTCAACTCCATCGGCGGCCCGCAGGTCTGGCTCCCTCAGATGGGCGATCAGATGTCCATCCGCACCCGTGAGGACCTGGCAAACTACCTGACCCGGCTCAAGCGCGTCCCGATCGCCGTGGGCGACGCGATCGACAACATGCGTCTGGGCATCAGCGAGGGGCGTGTGCCGCCGCGGGTGGTCGTCGAGCCGGCGGTCGATCAGGCGATGGCGCAGGCATCGCCCGAGTTCCGCGAGGACCCGAGCCAGTCCCCGTTCTATGGGCCGTTCTCCAAGCTCGATGCGAACGACCCGCTGGCCGTCGAAGCGCGTGAGATCATCGCCCAGCGGATCGTGCCTGTGTATCTGGAGCTGGCGGTGTTCCTGAGCAACGAGTACCTCCCCGCGTGCCGCGACACGATCGGGGCGGCTCAGGGCGTGGACGGCATCGAGGCCTACAGCGCCATGATCGTGTCGCACACAACCCTCCCCAACTACGACGCGAACGAGGTGCATCAGATCGGGCTCATCGAGGTCGATCGCATCCGCGACGAGATGATGCGGGTCATCGAGCGCTCCGATTGGCCGGGCAACGACAAGAGCTGGGCGAGCGCCGACGCCAGGTTCAACGCGTTTACCGCGTACCTGCGCAGCAACCCGCGTTTCTACTACGATGACCCCGGCGCGCTGCTCGACGCCTACAAGATCATCTCCAAGACCATCGACCCGCAGCTCACCAAGCTCTTCGGCACGCTCCCCCGACTGACCTACGGCGTGCGCCCGCTGCCCGGGCTCAGCGCCGAATCGGCACCCACGGCGTACTACTACCCGGGCTCACTCGCCAACGCGAAACCGGGCTACTTCGTCGCCAACCTCACCAAGCTCGACCAGCGCCCCAAGTACGACATGCTCGCGTTGACGCTGCACGAAGCCGTCCCCGGGCACCACCTGCAGATCGCGATCGCCCAGGAAATCGAGGGCCAGCACCCGATCCGCAAGACGATGGGCTTCACCGGATACGCTGAGGGCTGGGCGCTGTACGCCGAGAAGCTCGGGCTGGAGATGGGCGAGGGCGAACACGGGCTCTACGCCGACCCGTATGACGACTTCGGACGCCTGAACTTCGAGATGTGGCGTGCGATGCGCCTCGTCGTGGACACGGGCATGCACAGCAAGGGGTGGTCGCGCGAGCGGGCCGTCGAGTTCATGCAGAAGAACAGTGCCCTTTCGCTGCACAACATCGAAGCGGAGATCGATCGCTACATCGGCTGGCCGGGGCAGGCCACGGGATACAAGATGGGCGAGATCGAGATCCTCATGATCCGGCGCGAGGCCGAGGGGGCCCTGGGCGATGCGTTCGACCTGCGCGCGTTCCACGATGCGCTGCTGGGCGATGGGGCGCTGCCGCTGCCGGTGCTGCGCGAAAAAATGAGCCGCTGGGTCGAAACCCGGCGGCCCTGATCAAGGGTCTGGCTGGTGGTGATGGTCAGCCGATGAGCTGGTCATCATCGCCCGTGGTCTTCCACTGACGCGGGTTCTCTTCGTTGCGATTGAGCGGCTTGGCACGCCCGAAGCTCGCGCCCTTGCGCTGCAGCTCGGTCTTGGCGTTGGGAACGCTTGTCCCCCCGATCTCACGATCAAGATCCGACGCGGTGGATGCTGCGGGGGTGCTGGGCGGGGGCTCGCGCCGCACGGGCTGATCCGGCTCGAGGCGCTTTGAGCGTGCCTCATCGATCGAGCGATCGAGTTTCCCCAGAATCGCTCGGACTTCGTTGAACGCGTTCGATGGTGCATTACCGCTCATGTGGACTCTCCTCCGTGCAAGCTCTATCGGCCCCTGTGAGGGGCGACTTGCTTCTCGGTCTCGTCTGAAATCAGGCATGGGCGTGAACCTTGCCGATTGTGCCGATTGGGAGATATCTCCGGGCATTCCGCTCAGGTCTGATCTGGTTATCCGTGTGCATAGAATCCGCTGATGTCCAATCCCTACGACCATCTCGGGCTGGGTTCACCCGGCGCTCACGACGCGGGCGAGCATGCCCACCCCCCGGCACCCGGCGGCTACGGTCATGTCCCCGCCCCGGCGCATCAGCCCCTGGTCCCCTCGGTCACGCGGGTGCAGGCCCGACGCGATGTGTTCTGGCAGAATGTCTGCCGTGAGATTCTCATGTCGCTCGCCGCCGCGGCCGCCGAGAGCAGCGGGCGCCTCGGCACCGGCCCCAGCGACGCCCAATCGAGCACTTCGCCCGTCAGCGAGCTTTTCGACGGGCGGATGGGTGTGATCACGACCCAGGGACAGCGGATCCCCATCGCCGATGTCTCGTCGGTCTTTTCGTGCTCGATGCCCAGCGATGAGCTCGACCGGAGCATCTCCAGCGATGTCCAGTGCACGATTTTCCGGATCACGACCCCCACGGGCGAGACCTACACGATGCCCGTGAGTCAGATCGTCGGCATCCACTCCGTCTCCGATTCGTTGATCGAGCAGCTCGAGGAGCAGAACGAAGAGTCCGAGGATGGGGTGCCCTTCGGGTTTGCCGCATACACCTCGCTCGCCAAGAGCGAGCGGGATCAGCGGGCTCAGAAGGAGCAGCCGGGCCCCGAATCGGGCGAGGCTGACGAAAAAACGGGGGGTTAACCTTCCCGGCCCGCGGGCAATTATCCGGAAAGCGGCGGCTGGGCGGGGAATAATCATAGCCGAACGATCGTTCAGGTATCTGCGGACTGATTTTCGTCGAACCTTCACACTCGCAGGCCTGCACAGGAGCTACATGTATGCGCACCCTCATCGCGATCCCCGTCTACAACGAGGCCGATCATGTCCGGTCCGTGCTCGGGCGTGTATCTGAGCATGCGCCGAACTTGCTCGTGCTCGACGACGGCTCGACCGATCGCACCCCCGAGGTGCTCAACACGCTCCGTGAGCAGATGGGCTTCGACCTGATCCGACATGAGGCGAACGCCGGCTACGGGCGCGCGATCCGTGAGATCTTCGATCGCGCCCATCGCGACGGCTACGACTGGGTGATCACGATGGACTGCGACTTCCAGCATGAGCCCGAACGCATCCCCGATTTCCTCTCCGCGATCGAATCCACCGAACTCGACATCATCTCCGGCTCACGCTACCTCAGCGCCGACGATCGCTGGGCCAGGGACCTGCCCCCGGGTGACCGGCGCGCGATCAACATGACGCTCACCAAGGAGATCAACGAGCGTCTGGGCTTCGCCCTGACCGATTCGTTCTGCGGCTTCAAGGCCCATCGCGTCAGCGCGATGCGGAAACTCGACCTCACCGACGACGGGTACGCCTTCCCGATGCAGCTTTGGGTGCAGGCGGCCGCCAACGGGCTGCGGGTGGGTGAGATCCCCGTCGAACTGATCTACAACGACCCGAACCGGACCTTCGGCGGCGGGCTCGACGATCCGCAGACCCGCCTGAACCACTACCGCTGCGTGCTCTACCGTGCGATGGACCGCGTGCGCGATCAGCTCGCAGGCCGTGCGTTCAACGAGCTGCTCGCGGACTGTAACTGAGCATGGAAGCCGTGCGTGTCGAATCACCCACGGTAACGATCAAGCCCGGATGGGCGTCGTGGTCGAGCGCGCTGCACAAGCCACACCCGAGCCCGGCACGGGAGCAGCTTGGCATTCCCAACGATCGTCCGGTTGTATTCAGCGGTCATCAGCCCATCGTGTTCCATGCGGGCATCCTCGCCAAACTGATCGCACAGCATCAGGCCGCGGTGCGGACCGAGGCCGCGCGGGTGTGGATTGTTGCCGATCAGGACCCTGTTGAACTCGAAACAATGCGCGTCCCGATCGGGCTTGGCAGCGGGCTGAGTCAGCGGATGCTGCAGATCCTCCCCGAGGGGAGCACGCCGCCGGGCGTTCCCAGTGTTTCGCTGCCCGCGATCGATCCAGTCGAGATCGATGATGATCGGATCGCGGAGTTCGCGTCCTATCTCCGGGGCTACACGCACGAAACAAGTCTCGCGAGACAGTTCGCGAACGCCACGATCCAGCTCGCCTGCGATCGGCTCGGGATCGAACCGCCCGTGCTGCTCTTCGCGAGCGAACTGCTGACGAGCGATTCGTTGTGGTCGATTGTCGAGCGGGTGTTGGACGATCCGCACGCATGCGTCGGCGCGTACAACGCGGCGGTGGATCGGCACCCGCGGGCGCGGGTTCGCCCGCTTGGCCTTGATGCGGATCGCGCCGAGCTCCCGCTCTGGGGCCTGCGTCCGGGGCTGACACGCGTGCCGATCGACACGAAGAACTTCAGCGCGTTCGACCGCGCCTCGATCGCCCCGCGTGGCCTGCTGATGAGCCTGCTGGTGCGCTCGCGGCTGAGCGATCTCTTCATCCACGGCACGGGCGGCTGGAGCTACGACGAGATCACCCAGGAATGGTCCAGAGATTGGCTCGGGATCGAACTCGCCCCCATGGCACTGACCACGGCCACCGAGCGGCTCGAACTGGGTTTCGCCCAAGACGAGGTCATCGATCTCGATCAGGCCAGCTGGACCCATCACCACGCCCGCCACACCCCCGGCCTCCTGGGTGACGATGACGCACAGGCCCGCAAGGACGAGCTGGTCGCGTCCATCGAATCACAGAAGCAACTCGGTCAGGACCCCGATGCCGACTACCAGAAACTGGTGGCACTGCTCGAGGACTATCGCGTGCGTCATCACGACGAGCTGGTCGCCCTGCGCGAGCGGGTCGCCCATGCCCGGGCGAACCAGAAACAGATCACGCTCGCGAACGATCGCACCTGGCCCTTCGTGCTTCTGAGCGATCAGCAGCTCACGGGGCTGCGTGATTCGGTCGCGGCGGCGTTGGCCTGATATGCTCGGTGTATGCGCATCGCCCGGTTATCTGTCTTCTTCGTGCTGCTGACACTCCTCGTTGCCTGTGGCAGCAACGCGTCCAGCGGGTCCACAGCGAGCAGGAAGCAGAACGCGGCGGAATCGGAGGGCGAGCGTCCACGCTTCGCCGTCTTCTCGCCCGCGATCGGCGTGATGCTGCGGGATCTGGGGTTCGAGGACGATATTGTCGGGCGGCACAGCTTCGATACCGCGCTCTCAGAATCGATCCCCGTCATCGGGACACACATCGAGATCGACGACGAGATGCTGATCAACGCGGACCCCAGCGTCCTCATCTTCGAGGACAACAGCGTCGGCATCCCGCAGCGGATCGTTGATCTTGCCGAGCAGCGCGGCTGGATGATCTGGACCTACAGACTCGAATCACTCGACGACATCGCGATCACGCTCGACGATCTGTACCTCAAGCTGGTGGGGTTCCCGGGCGATGCCAACAGCGACAACGACCCGACAACCTTCGAGATCAACCCGACCAAACGCTTCGACATCGATCTGCCCAGTGCCCGCCTGGCGCGGGCGTGGTCGCCCATGGGGCGCGGTGCACAGATCGCGGGGCGCACGCTGCTGCTCGCGGGCGTCGATCCGCCCGGCGCGATGGGGCCGGGCTCGTTCCACGCCCAGATGATCGAGCGCATGGGCATCAGCCCCGCGCTCGATGACGGGGGGATGTGGCAGGAGATGGATCTCGAAGACATCCTCGTGCTGGCACCCGATTCGATCCTGATCTTCGATCCACGCGAGAACGCTGCGGATTCGATCGGGGCGCCAGAGCCGATGAGCTGGGCGCAGATCCAGGAATCGCTGGGGCCCATCGCGTCGCTGCCGATCCCCGCGATCGAGCGGCAGCGCGTGGCAGTGATCACGCACCGACAGGCGCTCCTGCCCAGCAGCACGCTCGGTCAGGTCGCCGACGAGGTGCGGGCGGCGATCGGATCGTGGTCGCCCTGATCCAGCCGAGCGGCGATGTCAGTGGTGCTTGCTGGGGCTGACATGCACAGAGTGGCCCTGCTCGAACGCCTGCTTGTCGAGGGTCTTGCCGTGCATCTCAAGGAGCTGTTCGGCGCTGAGGTGCTCGGGGAGGTCCATGTTGATCGCGTAGAGATAGGCGTCTCGGGTGCCCGCGAAGATCGCGTCCTGCTCGCTCTGATCGAACGCCATGGCATCGAGGGCTTCCTTGAACTCGTACCACTTCGGACGCTGCGATTCTCCGAACGGATCGAGGTACCGGGTGCCCTCCGCTTCGCCCATGCCGTACGCCTTGCGGACGACGCGGGCGACAAAGCGGTTGCCGTTGCATGCGCCCAGACGGACATAGTGCAGCCCGAGCAGGTGCAGTGGGCTGTCGCTGCACGCCGCGATGTGCGCGATGAAACGCGCCGTGCCCGGGGTCGCTTCGATGGTGTCGGGGTCGATGCCGAAGGTTCCCAGATCCTCTTCGAGATAGGGCGTGAGCATCTGCTCGCTGAGCACCAGCTCACCAACGCGTGGATCGGCCTTGATCGCATCGGCGAGTGCCCGATCGAGCGCCCGATTGATCAGCAGCTGCTGCCCGAGCACGGCGGTATACCCGTCTCTGGGCATGGTTCCCTTGATGAGCGAGCCGGGTGTTTCCTGGCGTTCAGCGATCTGGTGCAGCGCCCAGTTGTCGTCTTTGAGTCGGGTGGTGAGCATCATGTCTCCTGCTTGTTGAGAATCAGTCTCAATCATATCCATGCGGATGGTCGCTGTCGAATACGAAAAGGCCCCGCCTCGCGTGGGGGCGAGGCGGGGCACTCGTGGGGGCGAGCTCTGAGGGAACGAGGGGAGTCGTTCCCGAACTCAGACCCCCGGGGGGGGGTGCGCGGGGGATTTATCCCTGACTGAACGCAGCAAGGAAGGCGCTGACATCGAAAAAGTTGAACACACCGTCGCCCGTGAAGTCGGCGGCGGGGTCCTGATTGCTGAACGCGCTGAGGAACAGGCTGACATCGAAGAAGTCCAGACTGCCGTCCCCGTTGAGATCCGCGGGGTTCGAGCTGCAGCCGACGGCTTCGATCCGCAGATCATCCACGCCCGCTTCGACGATGGAGCCGTCGCCGAAGTCAGAGGCGATGAAGCGGACCTTGATCATGTCGGTGGGCTCGACAAAGTCTGCGATCCTGAATCGCGCTTCGACCCAGTCGCCGGCGTTCTCGCTCACCGTCTCGATCGTGGTCCATGAGTTGCCGATGTCGTTGCTGATCTGTACGAGCATGGAGTCCTGGTTCGGCGCGCCCCCGGCGTTGTTGGAGTACCAGCGCCAGTAGGCCAGTTCCGCGTCGTCACCCAAGGAGATCGCGTCGAGGATCGGGGATGTGAGCGTGGTCGCTCCGCCGTCGATGTCCCGATCGCCCAGCCCCGTGCCCGCGTTGCCGTCGGTTACCCAACAATCGGTCCCGCTCCCGGGCGTGTGGTCGTTCTCGGGCTGTGCGGCGGTGCCCTGCGGGTTCATGCGGTTCCAGACGCCGGTGGTCGCCGAATCGCCTGCCTGCCCAACAACCCATCCTGTGTCGGTTTCCATGTCATCGTCGAAGCTGATGCTGAACTCCTGCGCCAGCGCATCGAACTCGCCCGCGGTCGGGTACTCGATCGAGTCGCCGGCGATGGTGCCGACGGTGAACGAGTAGTGGATGATCGAGTCGCACGGTGCGGGTGGGAGATCGGCGCCGTATTGGTTGTTGCCCAGCGGTGACATGGGCACGGAAACGACCGTGTCGCTGCCGCCGATGCGCGTGTTGAGCAGCACGCTGCCCGCGTCGTGCGTCGCGATGATGTCGCTGACACTCAGCATGATCGGGGCGGGGGTATCCGCCTCGACAACAGTGGGCGCATCGGTCGTGAACGACAGCGGGAGCGTGGTGCGCTCCAGGAACAGCTTGGCGGCTTCGTAGTTTTCCTGTGCCGTGGGCAGGATGATGCTCGGGGGTGGATCGAAGCCACCGAAGCCTCCGCCGTCGCTGGGGCGGAGCTCGAAGGTGAGCGATTTGGCACCGAGCTCGCCGTAGAACCAGTCGCTCGAATCGCCCGCGGCGGGGTAGAGATCGACGGCCTGAATCGGGTTATAGAAGATGCCCGAGTACGCGAGGATCTCGTCGCTGAGCGCCGTGGCGAGCTCGTCGAAGAATGTGCGATCGGGCTCGGGGGTCTGGACGCCCGAGGCATAGCCGAAGGGCCAGAGGATGAGCTGGGAGTAGGTGTGGTAGTCGATGTGCGCGACGAGGTCGTCGCCGTAGGACACCGCGAGATCGCGCATGACCTGTGTTTCGGGCTCCGAGAATGGACCGGTGCCGTGATAGGTGTCATCGCCTGGGAAGGAGGATGCGCCCTCGCCGCCCCATTCGTATCCCCAGTTCCGGTTGAGATCGACGCCGAATGAGCCGCCGTTGTTGCGCCGGTTCTTCCGCCAGAATCGCTCGTTTGACCATGTGTAGAGGTAGCCATCGGGGTTCATGACCGGGACGATGACGATGCGTGTGTTGTCGATCAGGCCCGTGACGCGGGGGTCTGAGCCGTAGTCGTCTGCGAGCTTGGAGGCGATGTAGGACACGGTCATGGGCGAGACCCACTCGCGAGCGTGCTGCCCGCCGTTCCAGATCACAACGGGGCGGTCGGCGCGGGCGTTCCCGGGCTGGTCCGGGCCGGTGAGCGTGAGCGCGTAGATGTCGTTGCCCTGCAGTGAATCGCCCACATCGGCCATGGCCGCGATGTCGGGGCGGGCGGCGGCGATGGTATTGAAGTAGGTGATGATGTCTGCGAGCTGCTTGTAGTTGCCGAACCACGCGTCGTCATGGACCGCCCCGCCTCGCGGTGGGCCGTCGGCCTGCATGCGTTCGAGCGCCCGCATCTGGTTCCAGCGTGCGTCGGCGTGCGACTGAAGGTCGTTGATGAGCATGTCGTAGCCGATGCCCAGCCTGGTGAGCGTGGGCAGGTGCTTGCGATCGAGCTGGACATCGAGCAGCCCGACACCGGTCCGCTCGCTCCAGACCGAATCGACGAGCCCGAGCAGCGCTGAGAGCTGGGCTTGCGTTGTCGTGCGGGCACGGATCACGCTGTGATTGGCGTAGATCGGTTCGGGCGTATGGGCGTCGAGATCGAGGCGTGGCATCTCGGGGAGCGCAACGGGCTGGGCGACAGCAAAGCCGGCAACGGTCGTCAAAAAAGCAACGGCGGCGTTGTGTCGTTTCATCACGGGAATGCACTCCATCCCGACAGAATGCCGGGTGTGTTCATGGTCTCGATCGTCTGGGCCGTGGGGCCGGTCGTCTATCAGTGCACGATTCGGAGGGATCTCGTTCACTTCGGGGTGCGGATCTGGAACAACCCGCACCAAAGGAAACCCGGCACACAACCCGCCCGGCTCCTCTGACTATACGCCGAGCTTGGGAAAGGGTTGCAGGAGTCCCGGAAATCGGACACCGCGGTGTTCTCTTGCGTTTTTGCGCCCCGTCGGGCACAATGGCTGCTTCCAGCGGTACCGCATCTTCGGCCCTGGAGTAAGGGGTGTGTTCGCATGGGCGTGCAAAGCATCGGGCAAGAGCAGGGGGGGCAGCAGCACCGGGCGGCGATCCAGCATGTCCTCAACGACCTCAGCGCGCTGGAGTTGATGCTCGAACGCGGCATGTTCGAGACGGGCATCCGGCGCATCGGTGCCGAGCAGGAACTGGCCCTGGTCAACTCCAGCTTCGATCCCGCGCCGGTCGGGCCCGAGGTGCTCGAAGCCCTCAACGAACCTAAGGCGACGACGGAGATCGGTCGGTTCAATATGGAGTTCAATCTCGATCCCGCCGAGCTGACGGGATCGGCACTGAGCAGCATGGAGCAGGAGATTCTCGAGCTGCTCACCCGCGCCCGCGTCGCGGCCCAGGCGCTCGGGGCCCAGCCGATCCTGATCGGGATCCTGCCGACGCTCCAGCAGGCCCACCTCTCGCTCGACTTCATCACGCCCAAACCGCGTTATCACGCGCTCAACGAGCGGATCACCAAAGCGCGCGGCGGCAAGTACAACATCCGCATCAAGGGCATCGACGAGCTCAAGTTCACGCACGACAATGTGCTCGTCGAGGGGCTCAACACCTCCTTTCAGCTTCACTATCAGATCAGCCCCGACGAGTTTGCGCTCGCCTACAACACGGCCCAGCTCATCACGGCGCCCTGCCTGGCCGCGGCGGCGAACTCCGCGGTGCTCTTCGGCAAGCGGCTCTGGAACGAGACGCGCATCGCGATCTTCGAGCAGGCCGTCGATACCTCGGGCGATGACATGCCCGCCCAGCGCGATGTGCTCAAACGCGTGCGTTTCGGGGAGGGCTGGGTGCAGGACTCGGTGCTGGAGATTTACCGCGACGATGTGGTGCGTTTCCGCTCGCTGTTCGCCGCGGGCACGGAGGAAGACGCGCTCGGCAAGGTGGAGCGGGGCGAGATCCCCAAGCTCTACGGGCTGCAGACGCACAACTCGACGGTGTACCGCTGGAACCGCCCGTGCTACGGGACGACGAATGGCAAGCCGCACCTGCGCATCGAGAACCGGGTGCTGCCGGCCGGCCCCAGCGTGAGCGACGAGGTCGCCAACGCGGCGCTGTGGTTCGGGCTCATGACGCAGATCCCCAGGGTTTACCCCGATCTCGCCCAGCGGATCCCGTTCGAGCACGCACGGGCGAACTTCGTCGCGGCGGCTCGCAACGGGCTGCACTTCAAGATGCACTGGTTCGATGGCGCGACAATCTCGGTGCGTGACCTGCTGCTCGAGGAGCTGATCCCGCTGGCTCGCGCGGGGCTCCGCTCGTGCGGGATTGTCGACGCCGAGATTGAGCACTATCTGGGCATGATCGAGGCGCGGGTCGCTTCCGGACGCAACGGCGCACGATGGATGCTCGACTCGGTCGCCAAAATCCACGACCAGGGCACACGGGCCGAGCGGTTGAGCACGCTCACCGCCGCGACAATCACGCGGCAGAACTCGGGCATCCCGGTGCACGAATGGTCGCTGCCCGAACTCACCGAGAGCGGGTGCTGGACACAGCACTACGGACGCGTGGGGCAGTACATGCACACGGAGCTGTTCACCGTGCAGGAGGACGAGCTGATCGACCTCGCCGCATCGATCATGGACTGGGAGAAGGTCCGCCACATCCCGGTCGAGGACGAGAAGAACAACCTGGTCGGGCTGGTGACCTACCGCTCGATCCTCCGCATGGTCGCGGACCCCAAGCTCCGGAGCAAAATGCGCGACGGCGGCTCGGTCTCGGTTTCCGAGATCATGCACCGCGACCCCGTGACGGCCACGCCCGAGATGACCACCCTCGATGCCATCGCGTTGATGCGTGAGCACGGCGCATCGTGCCTGCCGGTTGTCAGCGGCCGCAAGCTCGTGGGGCTTGTGACCGAGCACGATTTCATGCGCATCGCGGGGCAGCTGCTCGAGGCGCAGCTGCGGGACAAGCCATCCGACATGGGCAATGATCCCGCATGACCGAGCACGCACGCACATGCGAGCAGCATTTCCACCGGCGCGGACAACCGCAGCAGCGTGTGATCGGGCGATACAGCGCTGCGCGCGATGGGCAGCCCGATGCCGGCGCTACGGTCGTGTTCATCGGCGGCGTGCACGGCAACGAGCCGGCGGGCATTCAGGCCGCCGAGCGTGTGCTCGGGACGCTCGAACGGGAACAGCCGACCGGGTTCCACGGACGCGTGATCGCCCTGCGGGGGAATCTCGCGGCGATCAATCACGCCAACAGGGATACGCGATACATCGTGCACGATCTCAATCGGCTGTTCACCGACTCACAGATCGCGCTGCCCGCGTCCTCGAGCCCCGAGCACGCGCAGATGCAGGAGCTGCTCGCGGAGCTGCGATCGATCAACGCGCAGAGCGAGCGGATGATCGTCATCGATCTGCACACAACAAGCTCGGACATGCCCCCGGTGGTCGTGCTCGAGGACTCGATCCCGACGCGCCGGTTGGCGAGAAACCTGCCCCTGCCGATCTATCTGGGTTTCGAGGAAGAACTGCACGGGTTGCTTTCCGATCGGGTGACCAGTGAGCTGGGGGCGATCTCGATGGTCATCGAGGGCGGGCAGCATCGCGATCCGGGTGCCGTCGATGTCCACGAGGCGGTGATCTGGTCCATGCTCGATGCGGCGGGTGTGCTGGCGCTCCACGCGCTGCCCCACGAGCGTGACCCCAGGCGGGTGCTCTTTCATGCCGCCGGCCCCGACCGCTGGAAGATCTACGACATCCGGTACCGCTACGCGATCAGGCACCCCGACTTTGAGATCTGTCAGGGCATTGTCCCCGGGCGCAAGATCAAGCGCGGCGTGACGATCATCGCGACCGAGAACGGCGTCGCTGTCACCTCGCCGATGCGGGGGCGTGTCTTCATGCCCAACATGCAGTCGCACAAACGCGCAGGTGACGACGGCTATTTCGTTGTGCGGCGCGTGGGCGAGGGATGGCTCGGGTTTTCTGCGCGCGTCCGGCGTCAACGCTGGCTGCACTGGATGATTGCCCGCATGCCCGGGGTGTACACCTGCGACGAACGGACCCTCTGCGTGGACGCGGATCTGGCCGCGGTGCTCCGGCGTCAGATTTTGCACCTGCTGGGCTACCGGCTGGTGCGCCACGACGAACGCCACGGCGGCCGCGGGCTCGGGCGGATCTACAGGGGGTGCGTTGTCTTCCTCAGGGCCCTGCTGCGCGGTCCGATCCCCGGCGGGCCCGACCCGGACGACACACGATTCTGGCTCGTGCGTCGTCATGCGCTCGATGAGTGAGTGATTGTCGGATCTTATATGGCGCATCGGGTAGACTGACGGCATGATGAACCGATTCCTGCTGTGCCTGCTCTGTTTTACCCTGCTCCCGCTCAGTGCGTGTGCCAACCAAACGCGTCGCACAGGCGACGCGATCGTGCACAGCAGCGGCGTCTATGCCAAGGGGGCCGTCGCCGCGGACCAGCCCATCGCGTCGATGGCCGGGGCACGCATGCTCGCGATGGGTGGCAACGCGGTGGACGCGGCCGTCGCCGCGTCGTTTACACTCAGCGTGGTTCGGCCCTACTCGTGTGGCATCGGCGGCGGTGGGTTCATGCTCATCCATCTGCCCGATGACCCCACCCACGGCGCTGTGCACACCGCGATCAACTATCGCGAGCAGGCCTATGTCGACGCGGATTACTACGAACGCACCGGCAGATCGAGTACCACCGGCGGCGCGGCGGTCGCGATCCCGGGCACCGTCGACGGGCTGCTCCGCGCACTGGAGAGCTACGGCAGCCTCAAGCGACGCGAGGTGCTCGCCCCGGCGATCGAGGCCGCACGCGAAGGGTTCCTGGTCGATGCGCACTACATGCTCATGAGCGAGTCGCTGATCGCCAGGTTCGAGGCTGAGCCGACGATGAAGCGTCGGTTCCCTCTGGTCTGGGACCACTTCCTGCGCGGCGGGCAGATCGCGTTGGGCGATCGGATCGTCAACCCCATGCAGGCGCTGGCGCTCGAACGGATCGCACGCGACGGCCGCGCCGGGTTTTACGAGGGCCCGGTCGCCGACGCGATCGTGCGCGCGATCCGCGGGAGCGACGGCGAGATGACCAACGCCCAGCTCGTCGCCTATGTCAGCGACGAGCGTGAGCCGCTCACCGCGCAGGTCAACGGCAACAGGTTCATCGCGATGCCTCCCCCCAGCAGCGGGGGGGTGACGATGCTCGAGGCGCTCATGATCCTTGAGGCGCTGAGCTATGACTTCGACGAACCCAAGATGGACGCGCAGAGGGCGCACCTGATTGTTGAAGCGCTCAAGCACGCATTCGCCGATCGCGCCCGCTATCTCGCGGACCCGGACTTCGTTGAGGTGCCGATCTCGGACCTGCTCGATCTGAGCATCATCCACGAACGCGCCCAGCTGATCACCGATGATGTTCACCCGCCGGCGTACTACGGCACGCCCAACCTGCTCCCGGTTGACGGCGGCACCAGCCATGTCTCCGTCGTTGATCCCTACGGCGGCGCGGTCGCGTGCACCGAGACGATCAACCTCGAGTTCGGGTCGCTGGTGGGTGTCGACGCCTACGGGTTCGTGCTCAACAACGAGATGGACGATTTCACGACCCTGCGCGGGCAACCCAATGCGTTCGGGCTCGTGCAGTCGGACCGGAACCTGCCAGCGCCCGGGAAGCGTCCGCTCTCGAGCATGTCGCCGACGATCCTGCTCGATGACGACGGGCATGTCCTGGCGGTTGCCGGGGCCTCAGGCGGCCCGCGTATCATCACAGGGACGATGCAGGTGCTGCTCAACACGATGGCCGGGATGGAGGCACGCCCAGCGGTCGCCCTGCCTCGTTTGCATCATCAGTGGGTTCCCGATGTGCTCTACAGCGAGCCCGGGCTCATGCCGCTGCTCGCGGGGCGATCGGCGCAGGGCGGGTGGAACGAGGTGACGATGCGCCGTGATGTGGGCAATGTGCAGTTGATCCGGCGCGACCCGGGCGGACGGGGCTGGCAGGCCGCCAGCGACCCGCGAAAAGGCGGCGTTCCTGCCGGTGTGGACTGATGCGCAGTGGGTTTGACCCAATCTGCCCCGGGCATGCCGCCGGATTGATCTTCCGGGCATGCGCGAGCGAACAATAGTGCTCATGACTACCGCCTCAACACCAGCCGTTCCCGGGGCGCATGCCGCGAGTACCCAGGAGATCGCCACGCGTCCCGCGACCCGCGCCACGCTGACCATCGGGACGCACTTCGTGGTCGATGTGTTCTCGTTCGTGGGCGTGTCGCTGCTGCCGCTGCTTGCGGTGACGCTGGGGATGAGCACGGAGCAGAAGGCGCTGCTGCTGGCGCTGGGCTCACTGTGCAGCGGGGCCGTGCAGCCGCTGGTCGCGTGGGTGAGCGACAGGTACGACACGCGTGCGGTGGGCACACTGGGCTTCGTGGTCGCGGTGCTGTGCATCGGGAGTTTCGGGCTCGCGACGAACTTCACCCAGATCGCCGTGCTCTACTGTGTGGGTGCGATGGGCATCGGCGCATTCCATCCCCCTGCGGCCGCGATCACCGGCCATCTCGGTGGGAGCAAGCGATCGAAATACATCGCCCTGTTCTTTCTCGCGGGCATGGCGGGGGGCATGGCGGGCAATCTCTTCATCCCGACCTATGTCGACCTGATGACCCCGCGTGTCGATGGCGTCGCCGATGCACGCAGCGGGCTCAGGGCGCTGCTCTACCTGATCCCGATCGGACTCTTCTGCGCCTTCCTGCTCGCCAAGGCGACGCACGGCGTGGGGCATCGCAACACGCACGCGAGCAGCAGCCATGTCTCGTGGGACGCCAATGAACGCCGGGCACGATGGTTCGCGGTCTGGGTGCTCTATGTCACCAATATGCTGCGATTCAGCGTCAACATGGCGCTGGTCTATCTGCTCGTCGAGTGGTCCAGCGACATCGTGCTGGCCAAGAACGCCGCCGGGACGCTGAGCAAGGACCTGGGCATCGAGGCGTCTCGGCTCAACGGCGTCCTGCAGGCGTCGATGCAGGTGGGGATGGGGGGAATGGGCATCGTGCTGGGGCTGATCCTCTCGGCCAAGTACGAGAAGCTCGCGTTCATTGTCTTCCCGCTGCTGGGCTCTATCGCGCTCTACATGATTCCGCGTGCCCATCTCCTCTTCGACGGCGCTGAAGTCCCCTTCGCGATCTTCGCGACGATCCTCACGGGTGTGGGCTTCGGAGCGGTGATCCCGGTGAGCATCTCGCTCGCCCAGCGTCTGCTGCCGCATCGCACGAGCCTCGCTTCGGGGCTGATGCTCGGTGGTGCCTGGATGCTCGCGTTCGCGGGGCCGCTGATCGCGGAGTTGATCCACAAGGGCCTGCTCAACAAGCCCAGCGCCCCGCAGTGGCTTCTCGATGGCACCGCGTCGTTGCCCGCGTGGATCGGGACCCCCCTCCTTGAGGGAATGGGCCTCACGGCGGGCTTCTCGGCGACGGCCGGCGTGCTTTTGTTTGCCGGGTTGCTCGCGATGTTGCTGCCCGGAAAACTTATCTTCCGTGTCGCGAGGCACTGAAATCATCGCCTGAGCGGGGGCTTGTGCGCTATGTCACAGGTTTGCAACACACCTGTGACATGAGGGTGACAGCCAACCGATGATCTGAGATGTATCACTCTGCGTATGGGAAACGGTTCCCACACCCAATCGCAGGAGCTGACGCATGACACGCAGGAACAACATCGCAATCGCCGGTCGCACCAATCGTGGATCGATCCTGATTCCCACGGGCCTCGCCCTCGTGCTGTTCGCGGGCACAGCGCAGGCGCAGAGTCAATCATCGACACCCCCGCCGCAGACCGCGGATCCGGTTATCCGTGAGCAGCCGTCCGTGAACTGGGTGCTGCCCCAGCGTCCCAATCAGCCGGGGGTCATCGCGTGGGTCAAGGCGGTCGATGTCGATGTCCGCATCACCGATACGCTCGCGACGACCGAGATGAAGGTCACCGTCGAGAACCACGGCACAAGCGTCACGCAGGCCCAGCTCGTGCTCCCCGTGCCCGCGGGGGCATCGATCCGCGCCTTCGGGATCGACGGCATCGGCGACGAGCCCACCGCCAAGCTGTTGCCACGCGAGGAAGCGACACGGCGCTACCACGAGATCGTCCGCAGCATGGTCGATCCCGGACTGCTCGAGTTTGTCGGCAGCGCGATGATCCAGTCGTCCGTCTTCCCCGTGCAGCCCGGCGAGACGCGGACCATGACGATCGTCTACGAGCAGACACTTGATGCCCATCGTGGACGCGTCGAGTATGTGCTCCCGCGCTCGGCATCGCTCGCCAGCAGCGTGGTGGAGTGGTCGATCGACATCGAGGTGCAGAGCAGCGGCGCGATGGGCCCGGTGTTCTCGCCCTCGCACCCGATCGTGACCAAGCCCGTGACGGACAAGCTGATGCGCCTGGGCGTGCCCATGCTCAGCGAGCCCGGCGCGTTCCGCATGTACGCGGTGCTCGGCTCGGGCGAGGACGCTACGGCGCTGCTGTACCCGGACGCCGACGACGCGGATTCGGGTTACTTCATGTTTGTTGCCGACGCGCCAACAATCGAGAAGGACGCCGAGTCGATCAAACGCGAGATCACGATCGTGATCGACCGCTCGGGCTCGATGGGCGGCGAGAAGATCCAGCAGGCCCGTGAGTCCGCCAGGCAGATCGTCCGCGGGATGGCCATGGGCGAGTTCGTGCGTGTGATCGACTATGCCGACGATGTCCGCTCGTTCAGCGATGCCGCCGTCGAGCTCAGCAGAGATTCTGTTGAGCAGATCATTGCGTACATCGACAACATCCAATCGCGCGGCGGGACCAACCTGCACGGCGCACTGATGGAAGCGTTGGGCAGCCCCTCCACACCCGAGACGCTGCCCATGGTGCTGTTCCTGACGGATGGGCTCGCGACCGTTGGGGTCAAGGACGAGGCGAGCATCCGCCGCGATGCACAGGAGGCCAACAGCGCCGACAAGCGCGTGTTCACCTTTGGTGTTGGGTACGATGTCAACGCGCCGCTGCTCGACGGCCTGGCCATCGACACGAGAGCGGATTCGACCTTTGTGCTCCCGGGCGAGGATGTTGAGGTCAAGGTCGGCCAGGTCTTCGACAAGCTCGACGGACCGGTGATGATCGATCCGGCTTTCGGCGCCACCTATACGACCTACATGTCGCCGGCGAAGGTCGAGCTGAGCATGGTCGAGCCGCGGGAGCTCGGCGACCTGTTCTCGGGCTCGCGTGTGGTCGTGGTCGGACGCTACGAATCGATGCGTGATGATCCGGCGATGATGTGGATCGCCCCGGACATCAAGCACAACCCCCAGCCCGACGATGTCATCGCCACCGAGTTCAACGCATCGGACGCGGCGATCAAGAACGCCTTCGTCGCCCGCCTGTGGGCCCAGCAACGCATCAACAGCCTGATCAATGACATCCGCCTCGCCAGCGCCGACGGCAGCGCCCCCGATCAAGAACTGGTGGACGAGATTGTCCGCCTCTCGCTCGAGCACGGGATCATGACCGAGTACACCGCGTTCCTGGCGGATGAATCCATGGGGCTCGAGATCGCCAATGCGCCCGCGTCCCGCACGAGGACATCCGTGTTTTTCGGGCAGGCCAACGACGATCGTGCCGGGCAGAGCGCGGTGTCGCAGTCGCTCAATCGCAAGGACCAGGACAGCGTCGCGCTCGCCATCACGGTCGATCAGGCCCAGCAGGAGCAGGGCGACAGCTATGTCTACGCGGGCGGCAAGGTGCAGAGCACCGGCGCGCTGACCTCCAATACCTACTACGACAGCAGCATGCAGAAGGTGAAGGTGCAGAACATCCAACGCGGGCTCCAGGGCACACTGTATCGCAAGAACGGGCAGTGGGTGGATGCCAAACTGGGCGAAGCCGCCGATCAGGAGCCCCAGCAGACCATCGAGTTCGACACCGAGGCCTACTGGGCCCTTGTGGACGATCTCGCCGGCCAGAACCGCCAGTGGATCCTGAGCAACCGCGGCGACATCTACTTCATGAACCACGGGCAGCGTGTGCTCGTCAAGAACCCCCAATGATGCCGATACTGCCCATGACGGGCATATCGTGAAGACACCGATTTGTTACGAAAGGATTCCAGCCATGATGATCAACACACGAACCATCGCCGCCACCATGATCGGGGCCCTCGGGCTCGCCGCGGGATGCGCGATGAGCGACGATGTCGCCCTGACGATCTATTCGACCGCGAGCCCCGGGGCGATCAACCCCGATCTCTATCGCCCGGTCCCCGGCGGAGGGAGCATGGGCTACGGCGGCTACCGCCAGATCCCCGGCTACGCCATCGTCAAGCAGCAGCGCACCCTCGATATCGAGCGGGGTGTGAGCAGCTTCAACTTTCAGGGCGTCGCGGCGCTGCTCGACCCGACCACGGTGATGTTCGAGTCGCTGACCGATCCCGACGGGACCACGGTGCTCGAGCAGGACTATCGCTTCGATCTGCTGAGCATGGACAAGATGCTCGAGCGATACATCGACAAGCAGATCGTGCTCAACGGCAACGAGGTCACGCTGATGTCCGTCTCGGGCGGCGGGATGCTGATCCAGGGCCGCGACGGAGCGATCCAGTTCGTTCAGGGCTACGACGGGGTCAAGTTCCCCGCCATCGCCGACGGGCTGATCACCCGTCCCACGCTCAACTGGATGGTCAGCTCACGGCGCGGAGGCGCGCAGGACACCCGGATCTCCTACGAGACCAAGGGCATCACCTGGTGGGCCGACTACAACCTGATCTACGAGGAAGGCCGGAACCCCAACGAGGGCACGATCGACCTCAGCGCGTGGGTGTCGATCCTGAACCAATCGGGCGGGAGCTACGAGGACGCGAACCTCAAACTCATCGCTGGCGATGTGAACCGCAGCCAGCCACAGCCACAACCTCGGGAGATGATGTATGCCGCCGCGGGGCGCATGAGCGATGTAATGGAGAAGGGCTTCGAAGAGAAGTCGTTCTTTGAGTACCACCTCTACACCCTCGGCCGCCCGACCACGATCCCCGACCGCTCGACCAAGCAGATCGAGCTCTTCGAGCAGGCGTCCGATGTCCCGGTCAAAAAACGATTCCTGTACGACGGCACCCAGCAGTTCATGTACTACGGCGGACGCAACGAGGACGAGAACTTCGGGCTCAGCGGCGACGCCAAGGTCCAGGTCTTCCTGCAGTTCGAGAACGCGGAAGAGATCGGGCTGGGCATGCCCCTGCCCAGCGGTCGGATCCGCGTGAGCCAGCTTGACGACGCGGACGGATCGTTCGAGTTCATCGGCGAGGACACCATCGACCACACCCCCCGCAACGAAGAGGTGACGATCAAGATCGGCAACGCCTTCGATGTCGTGGGCGAACGCCGACAGGTGAGCTTCGAGCGTGGCCCGCGCTGGATGGTCGAGACCATCGAGGTCAAGGTCCGCAATCAGAAGGAGCAGGCGATCGAGGTCCATGTGCAGGAGCACCTGTACCGCTGGTCCAACGCGACGATCACCAACATCTCGCACGACCACGAGATGCTCGACGCACGGACAATGCACATCCCGGTCAGCGTCGAGCCCGAGGGCGAGGCGGTGGTGACCTACACCGTCCGGTACACCTGGTAAGGAGTTCCATGTCGCTTGGTGTGATTCTTGTAATCGAAGACGACGACGCGATTCGGCGCGGGCTCGCCGACGCGTTGTCGTATTCGGGCTACACCGTGCACGATGCGCCCGACGGGGCCTCGGGGCTTGCGCTCACGCTGGGGACCGACGCCGATCTGGTGCTGCTCGATATCATGATGCCCAAAATGGACGGGCTCGAGGTTCTGTCTCGATTGCGTCGCGCGAAACCCGCGCAGCCGGTGATCTTCCTGACCGCACGCGGCGAGGAGTACGACCGCATCAGGGGGCTCAAGCTCGGCGCCGACGACTACATCGTCAAGCCGTTCTCGATCGACGAGCTGATCGCGCGGATCGAAGCGGTGCTGCGGCGCTCGCCCGGGCGTCCGACCAGCCGCAGCAACGCGATGGTCGCTGGGCGTGAGATCGATTTCGAGCGGCGCGAGGTGGTGCTGCCCGGCGGCGTGCGCCGATCGCTCACCGAGCGCGAGCACGAGGTGCTGCGTTTCCTCTGCTCCAATGCGGGGCGGGCGATCTCGCGCGAGGAGCTGCTGCAGACCGTCTGGGGCCTCGACCCACGCGGCACGCACACCCGGACCGTGGACATGACCATCGCCCGACTGCGTGAGACCCTCGACGATGAGCCGGGCGACCCGCAGGTGATCAAAACCGTTCGTGGCAAGGGATACATGCTCGTGGCGTTCGATGAGGGCGGCCCATGAACGCCAGGCGCGTCATGACATGGGTGATCTTCTGGTGCAGCGTCGCCCTGGCGCTGAGCGCGCTGGCGTGGGTGAGTGTCGAGGTGGTGGCGCTGGAGCGCCGCGAGGCACAGTCACGGGTGCAGGCTACCCGTCAGGAATCGATCCGTCGCGCCCTGTGGCGGCTGGATTCGATGATGGCCCCGGTCCTGGCGGTCGAGGCATCACGCCCGAGCAGCGCCTACGAGTCGCTGGGCATGCTGAGCACGCCGCAGGGACTGATCTCCAGCGACCCAGGCGAGAACCTTTCGGGTCTGCCGATCAGCGACGCGTACGCCAAGCGCTACTTCAACTACGCGCCGGGGAGCGAGACGGGGGCTGCGGACCCGATCGAACTCGAATACATCGGGTCTACGGCACAAGCCGATACACGAGAGCAGGCGCGGTCCTCGTCGCTGCTCCAGGCGCGCGAGCTCAGCGATGAATCGGCGGGTCAGTCGCTCAAGGCACAGACCGATTCGGACTTCGCGGCGCGCAATCGCATCGCCCAGATCGCGACACAGAACGCACCGGCGCAGCGTGGCATCGAGGAAGCGGTGCAGGACACAGGCCAGACGGGGAAACTCTCAGCGACCCCTCAGGACGATGCCGGCGAGAGTATGTACGGGGTTGATCTTCCGCACAGCGATATGTCCGCGTTCACCATCACGGTCGGGCAGGGCGAAGATCTGGCGTTCCTGCAATCGCCCCCGCTCGGTTCGCTCTCTCCGCGTTGGATCCAGTCGGACGGCGAGCCCAAGCTTGTACTCGTACGCAACGCGATGCTCAACGGGCAGCAGGTCGTTCAGGGCGTCGAGCTCGACTGGGACCAGCTACGCACCGACCTGCTCGAGTCGATCACCGATGTGCTCCCCGGGGCGACGCTCGTGCCCTCGGGCACGGGTCAGGCCGCGGGGCTCTATAGGATGGCGACCATCCCCGTCGCGCTGATCCCCCCCCGCGCCCCGGCGCTCCCGGGCTGGTCCTGGTCCCCGGCGCGCGTGGGCCTTGTGGTGACCTGGATCGCGATCCTCGCCACGATCATCGCGGTGGGGGTGGTGCTGCGTGCCGCGATCGTGCTGTCGCAGCGGCGAGGGCGCTTTGTCAGCGCGGTGACGCACGAACTGCGTACGCCGCTCACGACCTTCAGGCTCTACTCACAGATGCTCGCCGACGGCATGGTGTCCGACGAGCAGGTCCGGCGAGACTATCTCAGCACGCTCAAGCGAGAGAGCGAACGGCTCACCGGTATCGTCGAGAATGTGCTCGAATACGCCCGGCTTTCGCGTGTGCGCCCCGGCAGGGGCAAGGCGGCGGGCGTGCAGACGCTCTCGCCCGGTGCGCTCGTCGCGCGTTTCCGGCCCGCGCTGGCGCGCCGGTTGGGCCAGAGCAATCTCGACCTCGTCGTCTCGCTGGATCTCGATGAACATCAGGAGCGGACCGTGACGGTGGATCCCCACGCCGTCGAACGCGTGATGATGAACCTGATCGAGAACGCGTGCAAGTATGCATCGCCGAGCGCGGAAGACGAGCCGGATGCATCCGAGGAGTTCGACACGCGCGTCCATCTCGATGTGCGTGTGCACGACGAGATGCTCGAACTGCTCATCGCGGATCATGGCCCGGGCATTGCGCCCGGCGAGCGTGCACGGATATTCGGCGAGTTTCAGCGCGGCAGCCGCGGGCTGGGCAACGCCCGCTCCGGGCTTGGGCTGGGGCTGGCGCTCTCACGCGGGCTGGCGCGCGAGATGGGCGGCGACCTGCAGCTGGTGAGCCGGCGCGGGCACGGGGCGGAGTTCCTGCTCAGCATCCCCCTCGATCCGGAGCCATAAACACAGCGGCCCCGCTCAGATGAACGGGGCCGACTCGTGATTCAGATCATTTAGGCAAGGTCAGCGACGCCGACGGATCGCGACCAGACCGCCGAGCAGCAGCGTGGCGCTGGCGGGTGCGGGGACGATATTGACCGTGATCCGGTCGATCCGCCCCTCGTTGGACTGGAGGGCAAAGCCCAGGATTTCCTCGCCGATGTCCGCGGTGCTCAGCGTCCAGATCTCCGGGCTGCTCACGGTTGTATTGAACTGCGTCGCGGTGCTGTTGGCACCGAAGATCGACAAGCTCGTGCACCCGAGCCCGCAGAAATCAGTCCACTGCACCTCGACCGATTCGATGTACTCGCCGGCCATGAGCGAGTTGACGCTGATGGTCGCCGTTGCGGGGTAGAGATTCAGCTCGCCGGGGAACAGATCCCAGAATCCGCCGTCATTGAACGAGTAGTCCAGCTCGGCGTCGTACGCTGCTCCGCCCATATCGTCCAGGAAATCCTCGACGATCGTCCGTGCCTGAGCGCTGCCCGCCACGGTCAACAGGGCGAATGCGGCCACAAGGTTCTTGGTGTGCTTCATGTTGTCCTCCCTCAATATGGTGTGTGTGACCGATAACCGGCCACCCTCAGATACCACACCATCCGGGACAAACCACGAAAACGGACAAGAAATCTAGCTTTCGCTCCCCGGGGTGAAGCACGCCCACGCGGTTTCCTCGTCGATCGCCTCGGCGGGATTGATCGTCTCGGAGTCGTCCATGCCGGGTCGACGCCGGTGCACCGCCGCGTGGATCGAATCCTCGGCATTCGCTCGCACGATCGGGACATCGGAGCCGAACAGCAGGTCGATCCCCGGCGCCAGCCCGGATTTGAGCAGCGAGCGGATCGGAAGCACCCGATCCAGGCGATCGGGCACGGCCCTCCCGAGCGCCTCCATGTCCGCCAGCAGGTGGCACGGCTGCAGCGACGCGATCACGCCCAGCGCCACAAACCGGCGCAGGTCCGCCTCGTCGATCAGCTCGGCGTGCTCGATGCGGCAGCGGGTGTGTGCGCAGCCGTTCCGCTCGATCGCGTCGAGCACCGCACGGACCGCCGCATCGCCGATCGCGTGCGACGCCAGCGGGAGCCCGTGCTCCTTGCACGCAAGAAGCGCGTTGTCGATCTGCTTGGTGGTCATCATGGCGACGCCGCTGGGTTGGTCGGGTCGCCCATCGGCGTAGGGGTGCAGCATCCAGGCCGTGCGCGAGTTGAGCGTGCCGTCCACAAAGCACTTGCCACCCGCGATCCGCACGCGCTCATCAAAGCCAGCCCGCTGCGCTTCGATGCTCGCCTTCAGGTCGGGGATAAGCGGGTAGAGCTCGAAGCGGATGTCGATCTCGCCGGCGTCGAGCAGCTCGCTGAGAACGGTCCCCAGCCACGGCTGGGCCTTGAGATCGTGCACCTCGCGGAAGCCCAGCTCAGCCAGGTGCCGGCATGCTGCCAGCAGCAGCGCTCGACGCTGGGCCTCATCGGGCTCGGGGACGCAGTGCCACATTCGCAGGGCCGCGTGCTCGAGCAGCAGCCCGCTGGGCTCGCCGTCGTCGTCGAGATCGACCATCCCAGATTCGATCCGGGTATCCGCGTCGATCTTCGCGTGCTTGAGGGCGTTGCCCGAGGCGACCATCGCGTGGTAGTCGAAGCACCACGCCACGACCGGTCTTCCGCCGCCGGCGTGATCGAGCTGGGCACGGGTGGGCCATGAGGGGTTGTCCCATCCCTGCGGGCGAGCGCCCTGCGCGAGCAGCCATTCGTCCTCGCCCAGCGATTGTGCCCGCGCCGCGATCGCGTCGAGCATTTCCTCGGCGCTGCCGCACCCGCCGAGCTCGAGCATCGAGAGCGATCGCCCAAGCTGGAAGATGTGCGCGTGGGCCTCGCGCAGCACGCGGCTCACAGCGCACCGCCGATCAGCGACTCGATCACACGCGAGCACTCATCCTCGTCGTGAACCGGGCCGGGCCAGGGCACCCGCACGACGCCGAACTCGGCGCGGACATCGAAGCCCTCATCGTCCACGCCGACCGCCACCGGGTGCTCGATCCGCACCCGCGCCAGCAGCTCGCAGACCTCGCGGAGCGCGTCCTGATTGCTGTTGAGCTGCTTGCACATCCTTCCGATGGCGTCGCACAGCGGGTTGGGGGTCATGAGCGCATCGCCGTCCGCCACGCCGCCGGAATCGACCTTGGCGAACAGGATCCTCGCCTCGACCCACATCGGGCGCTCCTGCTGCTGGTGGTAGGCGAGGTAGCGATCGGTCACGATGCTCTCGGGCACCTCCTGCAGCGCCACCGTCACGCGGATCGGGCTGTCGAACCGGTCTTCCGGGATCGCCAGCACGCAGTCGTCCGATCCCAGCATGTCTTGAGAAATGCACATCACCAGCGAGCCGGCGCCCGGATTGATGATGTAGCGTGCCTGCGTGGGGCTCGCGTCGCACAGCAGGGTGCCCTCGCTGTGCATGCGCAGCAGCGTCCTCGCCCGTGCCAGGGTCTCATCGTGGTGCTGCTGATCGTTCATATTTGTGCGTGCTCCTCAACTTCGCGCCAGACATCCTCGACGCCGCGGATCCGGGGCGGCTCGGTCAACGCGCCCAGGTGCTTCTGGTAGATCCGCACGCTGACCCATCGCCCGTGCTTGTATCCCGCCGGTGCGATGTCGCCCACGCGTGTGAACCCGCACGATTCGTGCAATCTTTCGCTCGCCGGGTTGGGGACCGTCACGCCCGCGAGCACGATCCGGTAGCCCTGGGCCGCCAGCAGCGTGAAGAGCATGTGATACAACGCTCGACCCACGCCCTGCCCCTGGGCGTGATCGCATATATAGATGCCCGACTCGACGCTCCAGTCGTACGCCTGACGCACCTTCCACTTGGATGCCTTGGCGAACCCGAGGAATGTGCCGTCCTCGCCCCGCGCCACCAGCCAGGGCATGTGCTCGCGGGTGCCCTGCCAGTCGCCAAGCACCTCGCCGGCGTCGGTCAGGGTGGTGCCAAAGTGCGCCACGCCGTGCTCGATGGCATGGTTGAGCACCGCCGCGATGTGCGGGCAGTCGTCGCTGTGCATCAGTCGGATCCGCATCGCAACCCCAATGTAGCAAACCGCGGCTAGACGCGGAAGATCGAGCCCAGCTTCTTGCCCAGCATCAGCGACGCGCCGAACAGCGTGATCGTGAGCAGGGTCATGCCCCAGACGCCCATCGCGCTGGCGATGTAGATGCCGTCGCCCAGGCGGTTGGTGAACTCGAAGATCATCTTCGTGATCGGGAAGTGGTCGCTCCGCTGCGCCAGGATCAGCGAGTCGGAGACTTCCAGCATCGAGAAGCTGAAGACCAGCAGCCCGCCCGCGATCAGGTTGGCCATGATCAGCGGCACGATCACCTTGCGGACCGCCTCCACCCGCGTCGCCCCCAGATTCACCGCGGCTTCCTCGAGCTCGCCCGAGGTCTGCTCAAGACCCGAAACGGTCGATCGCACGATGTAGGGCAGGCGACGGATCGCGTACGCGATGATCAGCAGCGGGAACGGGTTGGGGTTCGTGCCAAACACCTCGAGATTGAGCCAGGTCCCCTCAAGGGGCCCGCCGCTCCCGAATGGCCAACGCAGGGTCATCGCGACATAGCCGAACGCCATCACCAGCCCGGGCACCGCCAGCGGGAGCATGCACAGCGCGTCGAGCAGCGAGCGTCCCCTGATCGTGGTGCGCACGATCAGATACCCGATCAGCACGCCGAAGCCCATGTTGAGCACCATGGCGATGAGCGAGAGGACCAGCGAGTTTTTGATGGAGTTGAACGATTCGGGAGCCGTCAGCGCTTCGTTGAAGTGATTCAGCGTCAGATCGTGGGGGAGCACGGTCGCGTACCACGAGCCGGGCTCGGCGAGACTCGTGAGCACCACGCCCACATGCGGGAGCACCGCGAGCACAACGACGAATCCGAAACCGATCGCGGCGAGCCAGCCCAGGGCACCCGTCAGCTGGATCTCGCCCCCTGCACGCGACGCCTTGGAGTACATCGCGTAGCCCTTGCGCCCGAAGACCATCTTGCCCAGCAGGTAGAACATGACCGCGGAAAACAGCAGCACAAGCGTCAGCGCGTAGGGCTCGGCGTTGTTCTGCACATCCTTGAGCCCGTAGAAGATCTGCACGCTCGTTACGCCGTAATAGTCAAACATCAGCGGCGTGCCCAGCTCCGTGAAGCTCCAGATGAACACGATCGTCGCACCCGCGAAAAGGCCCGGGCGGATGAGCGGCAGGGTGATCTTGAAGAACCGCCGCCAGCCGCCGGCCCCCAGATTCTCGGCGCTCTCGTCGAGCGCCGGGTCGAGGTTGGCCAGCGACGCCGTGGCATTCAAATAGATGATTGGATAGAGATGCAGCGCCATAACCGCGACAACGCCCCAGAACTTCGCCTGACCCAGCACATCCCAATCCGTGCCCAGCAGCGCGTTGAGCGCCCCCTCACGCCCCAGCAGCGCCCGGATCCCGATCGCCCCCACGAACGGCGGCAGGATCAGCGGCACCAGGATCGACGCGTTGAGCAGCTTCTTGCCCGGGAAGGTGTAGCGGGCGCTGAGCACCGCCAGGGGCATCGAGATGATGATGCACAGCGCCGTGGTCGCGACCGCGATCTTGAACGCGTTGACGATGCCGCCCACGAGGTTGGGATCGCGGAAGATCAGGATCAGGTGATCGAGCGTCCACCCGCTGCCCGTGGCCGGGTCCGAGGCGAAGCCCCCACGCACCGTCAGGGCGATCGGATAGAGCAGGAACACACCGAGCACGAAGAGGATCGAGCCCATCAGGCCGTACTGGATCAGGTTGCGCATCGAACGAGCGGACATGAGTGCCAGTGTATGTGTCCGACCGCGCCCGGGCAGGCACAGCGGATGTGAATCCGAGCTCAGGGGGTGGGATTGCCCGTCCCGGCGTCCGGGCGTGCAATTGCCTCCCGCTTCCCCTAGAATGGATCGGTTCGAGTCGTCCCGTACCAAACGGGCAGGGCTCGCACACCAGGAAAGGAGCACACCATGCGGACGAATGTTGTTGCACGGCACATGGAAGTCACGGACGCGATCCGCCAGCACGCGGAGAACAAGGCAAAGAAGCTTGATAAGTTCGAGGATCTCATCCAGCAGATCGACATCAAGTTCTGGAAGGAAAACTCCGCCCAGGAGCAGTACACAGTCGAGATCGTGGTCGATGTGATCAACCACGCTGATTTCATCGCCAAGGCCGAGGGGCACGATCTGTACCTCGTGATCGACGATTCGATCGCGAAGGTCAGCCGCCAGCTCAACGACCATCGCGAGAAGCTCAAGGTGGAAAGTCAACGCGGCTGAGTTATCCAGCCAAACGGGGAGGACCCTGCCCATGAAACTGACCGAGATCATCCGGCCCGACTCGATCATCGTCCCGCTTGAGAGCAACGAGCGTGATGATGCCATCCGCGAGTTGATCGATACGCTCGCTGAATCGGGTGCCGCCCCGGCCGAGATCCGCGACGATCTGCTCGAGAAAGTGCTCGACCGGGAGCGCAAGCACTCGACCGGCTTCGGGCGCGGGGTCGCGGTCCCGCATGTCAAGCACCCCAAAATCGAGAAGATGGCCGCCGCGATCGGGATCTCGCCCAGCGGGATCGACTTCAACTCGCTCGACAAGCAGCCCGTCTACACGATCTTCCTGCTGCTGAGCCCCCAGAGCCGGCCCGAGGAGCATCTGCAGGCGATGGAGGTCATCTTCAAGAACCTCTCCAAGGACACATTCCGAAGAGAGCTGCGTCAGGCCGATGACGCACAGAAGATCCATACACTGCTCGACGACGCCGACAACCATCGTGTCGGTGTCTGAGACGCGCCGGTCCCCGATCACGCACGACATGCCCCAGTCCGTCCGGGGCCAAACCGGAACACGCCCATCGTGAGCGAAACCTGCTCGTCCAAACTCAGGATCATCAATCGCTTCGGGCTCCACGCCCGACCCGCGACAGACTTCGCGCAGGCAGCGGCCGCCTTTGCGTCCAGCATCACCGTGCGCTCCGACGACGACGAAGCCGACGGCAAATCCGTCATGGAGCTGATGATGCTCGCCGCGACGCAGGGAACCGAGATCGAGATCCTCTGCACGGGCCCCGATGCCAAAAACGCGTTGTCACACCTCGCCGATCTGGTCGCACGCGGCTTCGACGAGGACGGCGAAGACTGAAAGGCTCAGCAGCTGCTCGCCGCGAGCCCCTGCGCGATCAACTCATCCTCGGTCATCCGGGTGATCGATGCGCCCAGCTGGCCCAGCCGTTCCTCGAGACGCTCATAGCCGCGATCGATGTGATAGACACGGTTGACGACCGTGGTCCCCTCCGCGGCCATCGCCGCGATCACCAGACCCGCGCTGGCACGCAGGTCGCTGGCCATCACCGGTGCGCCGGTGAGCTTGCGGACACCCGAGATCACCGCCGTCGTCCCGTGGCGATGCACCTGAGCGCCCATGCGGGTGAGCTCGGCGACATGCAGGAAACGCTCGGGGAAGATCTTTTCGGTGATGACCGAGTTGCCCTCGGCAAGGCACAGAAGCGCCATGAACTGGGCCTGCAGATCGGTCGGGAAGCCCGGGTGGGGCTGGGTGGTGATCTGCACGGGCCGCAGCGGCTGGGGCGCACTGATCGTGCAGGATCGGCGCAGCGGGTCGCTGGGCGCGGTGCCGCGAGGGAAGTCGGTCGGGTCGATGTGCACGCCGATCGCCTCGAGCCGGTCGATCGCCGACATCATCGCGTCGAGCGGGCAGTTGGTCAGCTCGATCGTCGAACCTGTCGCGGCCGCGGCGCACATCAGCGTCCCGGCTTCGATCCGGTCGGGGATGATCGTGTGGTCAACCCCGCCGAGCGACTCGACGCCCTTGATCGTGACGCGGGGCGAACCCGCGCCGGTGATCTTGGCGCCCATCGCGTTGAGCATGTTGGCCAGATCGACGATCTCGGGCTCACACGCGGCGCACTCGATGATCGTTGTGCCCTGGGCGAGCGTTGCGGCGGACATGACATTCGCCGTCCCGAGCACGGTCGATCCGAACGGCCCGCCCAGGAAGACCGTGTCGCCGATCAGACGCCCGGTTTTGGGGACGCGTGCGACGATGTCGCCCCCCTCGAGTTCAATCGTGGCACCCAGGGCCTCGAGCCCGCGCAGGTGCAGGTCAACCGGCCGCTGCCCGATGGCGCACCCGCCGGGCATGGAGACACGGGCGGTGCCCCGGCGCGCCAGCAGGGGCCCGAGCACGCAGATGCTCGCCCTCATGGTCCGCACGATGTCGTAGCGGGCGTGGACCTCGGAGATATCGATCGCGTGCAGCCTGACGCTGCCCCCGTCGCGTTCGACCTGAACACCCAGCTCGCCCAGCAGGCGGTTCATGTTGCGGATATCGGAGAGCTGCGGGACATCGCGGAGCGTGACCGGGGCGTCGGTGAGCAGGGTCGCGGCGAGCAGCGGCAACGCCGCGTTCTTTGAGCCGTTGATCCGCACGCTCCCGCTGAGTCGTCGCCCGCCTTCGATGATAAAGACATCCATGCCCTGCTCCTCCTGAGATCACTGCCTGAGCCCGCAGTGTATCACGCGATGCACCCAATCTGCCCGTTCGATGGGCAGTTCTCTAGACAAGGTATCGGTTTGTTGACGCCCGAGGCCCACATTTGGTCGCGACCAGAAAGCCGGGGTGTTTGCCGCATTCCGATGCCCTGCGACCCGCACAGCCCGCATGACCGGCATCGCATCGCGCAATTCTCACCATACGCACTGGCACGCACAGGTGTGAATTCGATGCTCTGGGGGACAACACGCCCGGAACCTTCACTGGGGGCCCGGACAACCAACATGCACGAACGGAGCAGCCATGACCACCGCTGAGCAGCACATCAACGACCTCCCGGACGAGTCGCACGGCGCGGGCAACCGCCTCATGCAGACGCTGCTCATCGCGGCCATCGTCGCGTCGGGCATCTCGATGGTGTTCTCGATCGGCACAGCCATGGCTTCGGCGTCAGATCAGCAATCCACTGCGAATGTCGCAGCGGGTGAGCGTGAGTAGCAGCGGGGTAGGCAGCGAGCACGCTGCAGGAGCAGGACATGAACATCTAAGCCCATTCCCCAGCCGTGCCCCACAGGGCAGCCCACCTTACCGCATACCCACCTATCTCACCGGAGGACCACATGCAGACTAACAAAGCTCACTCCCGTCTCGATCGTCGTACATGCAACACGCTGGCCCTCGCGATGCTCGCGGGCGGTGTCGGCATGCTCAGCATCGTCCCCAGCGCCAGCGCCGCGACCAGCGATCCGGACTACTCCACCCTCCCCCAGCAGATCGTGCTCACCGGCACCGTCCGCGACTTCAAGGAACGCGGCGTGCAGGGCGGCCACACCGACTTCGAGTTCCGTCCAACCGGCGGCTTCGGCCACTACATGGGCATCGTCTCGGACTACCTCAATGACGCCGACAAGCCCACCATGGCCTCATCGGGCAACAGGCTCCGCAGCCACTGGATGGACGCACAGGGCCGCAAGATGATCTCCAGCAAGGACTACATCGCCCCGCGTGAGGGTGATGTTCAGGGCTCGCTCGGCAGCGCCGCCGGCGCGATTCATAGCTCGGCCGAGTTCGATCAGTGGTTCCGCGATACCCCAGGCGTGAATGTCAGCAAGCAGCTCGATCTCACGCTCGTGCGTCAGCCGGGCAGCAATGTCTATGTCTTCGACGACAAGCATGACACGACATACGCCAACCTCGGCGGGTTCTTCCCGGTCAACGGTGAGCTCTTCGGCAACTCCGCGGGCAACGAGAAGAACTTCCACTTCACCTTCGAGCTCCAGACCGAGTTCACCTATGAAGCGGACGCGGGAATGAACTTCACCTTCACTGGTGACGACGATGTCTGGGTCTTCGTGGACGGCCGCCTCGTCATCGATATCGGCGGCGTGCACTCGGCGGTCTCGCAGACCATCGACCTCGATCGCCTCGAGTGGCTCGAAGACGGGCAGCGGTACAAGCTCAGCTTCTTCTTTGCCGAACGCCACCGCACCCAGTCCAACTTCCGCATCGAGACCACGATGCAACTCCGCACTGTCCAGCTGCCGCCCACCGCGGCGCTCTACGACTGAGCGGACACACAGCGCATGTTGGTGTTGGTGTGAGGCCGATCTGTCACGGACAGGTCGGCCTCCTCCTTTTTGCGTTTTCAGATTTGGCAGCCCCACTGATCAGCGGGGAGTCTCAGCGCACACGCCGGCGCGGGTACGGGCTCGAACGACGGTCGCGACGGTCGTAGTAGGAACGATGCCGATGCCCGTCCGTGCCCGGGTAGCTGTACACATTCGGGCTGCGGCTGGTGTGGAAGTACTCCTGGTCATCGAGCGAAGGCCGCTGCTGCTCGGGCCACGCGTACCAGCCCGCGGTTGGGTCGGGCTCGCCCACCGCCAGCGCCGAGTCACGCCGGGCGTATTCGGGCGCCAGATCACGCTCGTAGGCGTACCAGGACGGCGCAACCTCCGCGCCGGGGGCGAAGATCACCGCTCCGGTGTTGCCCGAGTTGGTCATCAGCTCGCTCCGCTGCTGCTCGAACTCGCGCCATTGCCAGTCGGGGACATCACGACGGCTCTGGCTGCTGCCGGCGCAGCCGATCATCGTGAGCGCGACCAGCACGCATGGTGCAGCGAGCGCTGCATGTCTCATCATCTTCTTTGGTTTGGCACACATACACCTCTACACGACCACAGAACCGGTGCCGCTGCCAACAAACTCCGCAGGAGTTGCGCGTTACTCGGTCCGCTATGGCGGGGAGGGCGGAATTATCGGGTCCCATCAGCGAGAAAACAACCGATCCAGGCGGGCCCTGCTCTGGCTCAGGCGTGCCTCGCCGTCGGGCATGTGCCCGGATCGGACGGCCTTGGTGATCGCGTCGACGATCCGCACGGGGGCGTTGGGCTCGCGGTAGCCCGGCGCGTTGATCCCGTCGAGGACCACATCGCACCCGGCCATCAGCGCCAGCACCGCGGATCGGCCCTCGCCGTAGTGGTCACGCACGGCGCGCATGTCGAGCGAGTCGCTGATGATGACGCCGTCGAACCCAAGCTTGCCCCGCAGCACCCCGCCCAGATGCCCGGGCGAGAGCGAAGCGGGCTTGTTCGCATCGATCCGCTTGTCGATCAGGTGCCCGGGCATCACCGCGATCGAATCGCCGAATCGCTCGATCAGCGACGCGTACACCCTGGTTTCGTCATCGGTATGGGTCTGGGTGATATCGCACATATCCATGTGTGAATCGAGCATCGCCGAGCCGTGCCCGGGGAAGTGCTTGATGCAGCAGCGGATCCCCTGCGCCTTGTGCGCCTCGATGAACACGCCGGCGCACCGGACCACCTCGTCGTGCGTATCGCCGAACGCTCGCTGTTTCTCGGCGATGATGGGCGAGTCGGGTTCCACGCCGAGATCGACGCAGGGGGCAAGATTGAGATCGATGCCCAGCTGCGCCAGCTGCCGCGCGTGTCGCTGCGCGTGCTGCTGCTGGTCGATCAACTCCCACGACGCGAACTCAGCGGCGCTGATGCTGGGCAGGAACCCACGCTCCTTGCTGAGGCGGCTGACCTGGCCGCCCTCCTGATCGATCGCGACGATCAGCCCGCTGCCCAGTTCATGGCGAAGATCCGCGATGAATCCCGTGAGCTGCTCGGGGCTGAGGATGTTTCGATGCGAGTCGCCCGCGATGTCGCGATCGAAGAGGATGATCCCCCCACATTGGATCGCCTTGAGTGTCTCAAGATCCGCGCGGGTCTCATCCTGATTGACCGAGCAACCACGGATGCCCAGCATGAGCGAAGAACCGATCAGCCGGGCGAGACTCAAGGCACACCCCCGATGACCGCCGACAGGTGCCCCCCGGCGGCCAGAAGCATCGCGTCGGCTTCCTCGAAGCCCGTCTGCTTGTGCTGCATGACAATCGCGTGTTTGACGCTGTTGTTGGCGCGATCGAGCAGCGTGAACGCGTCATTGCGGGATGTGCCGCAGATCTCGACGATGATCCGCGCCGCCCGATCCCGCAGCTTGCTGTTGCTCGCGCGGAGATCGACCATCATGTTGGAATAGGTTTTTCCAAGGCCGACCATCGCGCCGGTGCTGATCATGTTGAGCACCATCTTGGTCGCGGTGCCCGCCTTCATGCGTGTCGAGCCCGTGAGCACCTCGGGGCCGGTCTCGATCGCCATGAGCACATCGCACCATGCGGGTTGTTGCATCGGGGTGCAGGTGAGCAGCCCCGTCGAAGCGCCCATCGCTGACGCGTGTTGCACGCCGCCCAGCACAAAGGGTGTGGTCCCCCCGGCGGCGATCCCCAGCACGGTGTCTCGCTCGCTCACGCCCAGGGCGTCGAGTTCCGCGCACGCGCCGTCGGGCTCGTCCTCGCGATGCTCGGAGGAGGCACGCAGGGCCGGATCCCCGCCCGCGATGATCCCGACGACCTGCCCCGGCTCACTCTGGAAAGTGGGGGGGCACTCAGACGCGTCGAGCACGCCCAGCCGCCCGCTGGTGCCCGCGCCAAGATAGATCAGACGCCCGCCGCGGCGCAGCGAATCGATCGCCAGCTCGGTGAACGCGGCAATCTGCTCGATCCGTGCCCGTACGGCGTGAGCGATGGCCTGGTCTTCGTCGTTGATCAGCCGCAGGCACTCGGGCGTGCCCAGCGTGTCCAGATCCTTGGAACGGGCGTTGCGCTGCTCGGTGAGCAGGTGCCCACGGTCGTCGATCTGGGTGGTTCTGGTCCGGTCCAAAGCACCCCCGGCAGGGCTCGAACCTGCGACCTGCGCTTTAGGAAAGCGCTGCTCTATCCAGCTGAGCTACGAGGGCAATCTGGTTCAAGTGTACTCCCGAGAGCCGATGATGAGAAGCAGCGAACCCAGAACGCATGAGCCCAAGCCCGGGGCCAACCGCCCAGGCCGGCCCGGGGGATCGTGGCCCGCGTACGCGGGCAAACACCAAGAGCCGATGGGGACCGGCGACCCGGTCTGCGTGCCGGACACCGCTCGGGAGCCCGATCCGGGAATGCGTACGGTGAACTGGTGGCTCAGACCTGGAATCGCTCGGTCAGTGCGAGCAGGTGCTCGCTCTTCTGCGAGAGCTCGTTGGCCGCCGATGTCGCCTCCTCGACGCCCATGGTGGTCTGGTTCGAGATGTCGTTGATCTGCTGGATATTGCCCGAGATCTCGATCATCGCGTTGCTCTGCTCGTTGCCCGCGGCGTTGATCGACTCAAGGCTCAGCTGCACCTCCGAAGCGCTGCGAACGATCGACTGGAGCATCTCACCGGCCTGCTGGGCGAGCCCGATACCCGATGAGCCACATTCCTGCGCGTCGTTCATCCGCTGCACGGCCTTGCTCGTGCCGTCCTGGATCTCGCGGATCGAGCTGGAAACCTCATCGGTCGCGCTCGTGGTCCGCTCGGCCAGCTTGCGGACCTCGTCGGCCACGACCGCGAAGCCACGCCCGTGCTCGCCCGCCCGGGCCGCCTCGATCGCCGCGTTCAGGGCCAGCAGGTTCGTCTGGTCCGCGATGTCGTTGATCACATTGACGATCTCGGAGATCTTCTCGCCCTTGCGGCCCAGCTCCCCGATCACCTCAGCGCACGCGTCGACGACCTCGATGATGGAGGTCATACCCTGGACTGTCTCGTTGACAACCTCGGCACCCTTCTTGGCTTGCTCGCCCGCCTGCGAAGACTTGCTGCTCGATTCGGACATCATCTCGCTCGATTCACGCAGCGAGCTCGATGCCTGCTCCACGGCCGCGGCCACCTGCTGGGTCTGGAAGCTCTGGTTGCTCGCACCCTGCATCAGCTGCTCGCTCGATGCCGCGATCTGCGTCGCCGCACCGGCGACTTCCTGTGCATTCCTGCGGACCTCACTGATCACCGACGAGAGATCATCTCCCATGGTGTTGATCGCCGCACGGAGCTGCGCGAACTCGGCACCGCCGATATCCCCGAGGCGTTCACGGAGATCGCCCTGCGCAAAGCGTGAGACGGTGTGGATGGTCTTGCGGATCGGCGAAACGATGCTCCGGATCACGAGCACCGTGAGCCCGATGACGATGAGCGAACCGAGCCCCATGGTGATCATCAGCGTCGTGCGCGCCGAGGCGAGCCCATTCCGCGAGTTATCAACCAGGGTATGGCTCGATTCGACGATCATGTCGGAGAAGCTGCCGAGCGATTCTTCGAGCTGATCAAAGCGGACCAAGACATCCTCGCGGTCCTTATAGAGCTGCTCCTTTTCTGCGCCCGCGTTCTTCTGCTCAAGAACATTGAGGGCCGAGTCGGTATAGGCGAAGACATCCTCCTTCGCCTTCTTGGCCGCGACATACAGATCGCCGTCGTCCTCAGTGAGAAGGTCAAGGCTGTTGGTCGCGCTCTCACGCATGAAGCTCGCGTCGTCACGGAGTTCCTGCTCGAACGCTTCGACCTCTTCCGCGGACTCACTCATGATCACGAGGTTCACATCACCCATAATCTTGTCGTGCATCATGTCCGTATCGCCATTGGACTGGAGGACCTCGGTCAGGCGGGTCAGCCCATCGATGCCCTGATCACTCGTGTGAATGGCGTCTACCGAAAAAAGACCGATCATGAGCGAGAAGCCCACACCCAGCGTGCCGATCGCGAAAAGTCTCGGCCGTAACCCAAAGCTGTGAAATCGCATAAAACACTCCTCATTTGCTTCCGTGCTTGATCCAGACTGCCGAGAAATCGACATATGCTCGATCCCGGTTGACCTGAAGTTGTTGATTCATGAGGTCTTGCCTCTAGACTGCCCGGAAACTGAATCAAAGGGCGGTCGGAGGACATGGTTCTGTGTCACCATGCCACTCACAGGACCACCTCGTGCAATCGGAGCGCAAATGAAGGCAGGCATCGTCGGTCTCCCCAATGTTGGTAAATCCACCCTCTTCAACGCCCTCACCAACGCGGGCGCCCTGGCCGCCAACTACCCGTTCGCCACCATCGACCCCAACATCGGGGTCGTTCCTATCCCAGACCCGCGCCTGCACATCATCCAGGGCTACATCAAGACCCAGAAGGTCATCCCCGCCGCCCTCGAACTCGTCGACATCGCCGGGCTCGTCCGTGGCGCGTCCAAGGGCGAGGGCAAGGGCAACGCGTTCCTCGGGCACATCAAGGATGTCGACGCCATCATCCAGGTCGTCCGCTGCTTCGAAAAAGCACCCGGCGGCGAGGACATCACCCATGTCGACGGCTCCGTCGACCCCCTGCGTGACATCGAGACCATCGAGCTCGAGCTCATCCTCGCCGACCTGCAGACCTGCGAGAACGCCCTGCCCAAAGCCCAGCGCAACACCAAGAGCGGCGACCGCGACGCGATCGCACGCGTCAAGGTCCTCGAGAAGATCATCCCCGTGCTCGAAGAGGGCAAGCCCGCCCGCGCTGTCGAGTTCGTTGACCCCGAGCTGACCCGCGCCGTGCGCATGCTGAGCCTGATCACGACCAAGCCCATCCTCTACATCGCCAATGTCAGCGACGACGACCCCAACGGCGAGGGCGAGTTGGCCCAGCGCGTCAAGGCCTACGCCCAGTCGCACAACTCCGAGATGGTCCCCGTCTGCGCCCGCATCGAGAGCGAGCTGTCCGAACTCGACGAGGAGGACAAGGCCGAGATGCTCAAGGACATGGGCATGGAAGAGCCCGCGCTCGCATCGCTGGCGCGGGCCGCGTATCGCCTGCTTGGCTACCAGTCCTACTACACCGCCGGCGAGAAAGAGGTCCGCGCCTGGACCGTCCCGGTGGGCTGCAAGGCCCCGCAGGCCGCGGGTGTGATCCATACGGACTTCGAGAAGGGCTTCATCCGTGTCGAGTGCTACAGCGTCGATGACCTGATCGAATACAAGAGCGAGAAGGCGATCAAGGAAGCGGGCAAAATGCGCATCGAAGGCAAGGAATACATCATGCGCGATGCCGATGTGTGCCACTTCCTGTTCAGCCGGTGAACTCTCCTCCCCCGCGCTTGCGGGGGAGGTGCCGCGTGCAGCGTGGCGGAGGGGGTTGTGCGAACTCCATGTGATACCATTTCCAGGTGCCACTACTCGCCGCGCGGCGGCGCAGTAGTGCTCTTCAAACTGCTCAAAACACTACTGCGCGTCTTCGACGCGAGTAGTGGCACCCTGATCACGCCGCTTATCGCGACCGCTTCGCCGCCCCCGCATTCCCGTGCGCGCCAAGGTCATACAGCACCGCCAGCACCATCCCGATGACCCAGGGGATGGTGAACTCGCCATCGCCGTAGACATGGCAGAGCCCGTAGGTGAAGGTCGTCGCCGGCAGGAAGAAGAACCCAAGCAGCGGGATCAGCCAGCCGTTCCACGGGTCGGCCTTGGCGAAGAGCCCCGTGATCCAGAACACGAACAGCAGCACGCGGGGCATCAGCAGGGTTCCGAGGACGAGCAGGCAGCCACCCATGGTGTGTTCCTTTCGGTGTTGAACCATTTGAGTATAAACGAAAACCCCGCGGGGTCGTCCGCGGGGTGTTGTGTTTCTTGAATCAGTCGTGGTCGATCACTCGCGCGACTGGAGCTTGCTGAGCAGTCGCAGCAGCTCGATGTAGAGCCACACCAGGGTGACCATCAGGCCCCACGCGCCGACCCACTCCATGTACTTGGGGGCCTTGTGCTCGATGCCCTTCTCGATGTACTGGAAGTCGAGCAGCAGGAAGAGGCTCGCAAGTGCGACACAGATCCCGGTGAAGCCGATGCCCATCATGCCCGTGTCGGCGTAGCCGTTCCAGATGCCCACGCCGAACATGCTGAGGACGAAGATCAGGAGGGTGTACCCGACCAGCCCGAGCAGGGCGGTGATCATCACCTTCTGCAGCAGGGGGCCGACACGCAGGATGCCCGTCGCGTAGCCCGCGAGCATGACGCCCGTGACGGCAAAGGTCGCGACCGCGGCCTGCAGCGCGATCATGGTGCCGGGATTGGTGGCTGCGCCGGGTTCCATGGGGAGGAACTGCATCGGGATGACGAAGGTCGCGACACCCACGAACGCGCCCTCAAGGATCGCATGAATCGGTGCGATGATCGGGGCGGCCTTGGGCTTGCCGTAGATCACAAACGAGATCGCGATGCCGCCGATGAACGCGCCGATCATCACCGGCCAAACCCAACCGGGCATCGAACCGGTGGATTGCCACGCGCTGTTGATCGCCTGCCAGCTCAAGATGCCAACGACGGCGACGATCGAGAGCAGGATGCTCGTCGCGGTGACGGTGCCGCCCAGCGTCATGACGCTGGCGCGTTCGACACCGAACGCTTCTTCGGACTCAAGGACCCGCATCGCGGGGTTTCGTGACTGTAAAACGCTCATGCGTATTGCCTCCCATAAGGAACAGGTGTTCAGCAGCTATTCTACTGCTGAATCCGCTTGTTGGTTCATCGGCTCAAAGCATTTCACGGCTGCCAAGATGGCACCCGATCGTCGGCGCGTACCTATTTATATTGGGCTCAGGAGCGACTCGCTCAGATTTGGTCGATCGTGTAGTTGGGCGACTCTTTGGTGATCTTGATGTCATGGGGGTGGTTCTCGATCACCGTCGCACCCGACACGCGCACGAAGCGAGCGTTTTCTCGCATCTCATCGATCGTGGCGCACCCGCAGTAGCCCATGGCCGAGCGCAGCCCGCCCACGAGCTGGTAGGTGAACTCGGCGAGCTTGCCGCGGTACGCGACGAGCCCCTCGACGCCCTCGGGGACGAACTTCTGGTCCTTCTTGTTCCCCGCGACGAGCTTCTCCGCCTGACGGTAGCGATCCGCGGAGCCCGAGTTCATCGCGCCCTCCGAACCCATGCCCCGGTAGCTCTTGTAGCGCCGCCCGCCGCTGATCACCAGCTCGCCCGGCGATTCGTCGAGCCCGGCGAACAGCGAGCCCATCATGACGCAGTGGGCGCCCGCGCCGATGGCCTTGGCGATGTCGCCGCTGAGGCGGATCCCGCCGTCGGCGATCACCGTCACATCGCTGTTGATGCTCCGCAAGCCCTCAACGGCGTTCATGACCGCCGAAACCTGAGGCATGCCCACGCCCGTCACCACGCGCGTCGTGCAGATCGAGCCCGGGCCGATGCCGACCTTCACCGCGTCCGCGCCGGCCTCGGCCAGGGCGATGGCGGCCTCGGCCGTCGCGATGTTGCCCGCGATAACCCCGATGTTGTACTGCTCCTTGATCGCCCGCACCGTGTCGAGCACGGAGCCCGAGTGACCGTGCGCCGTATCGACCACCAGCACATCGACCTCAGCAGCGATCAGCGCTTCAACGCGATCGAACTGGTTGGGTCCGACGGCGGCGCCAACACGCAGACGCCCGCGATGATCGACACACGCGTTGGGGAACTGGCTCTGGCGCTCGATGTCCCGCATCGTGATCAGCCCCGACAGGCAGCCCTGGGCATCGACGATCAGCAGCTTCTCGACCTTGAGCTCGTTGAGGATGCCCTCGGCCTGCGCCAGCGTTGTGCCCTCCTGGGCGGTGACCAAATTCTCGCTGGTCATCACATCGCGGATGGGCGTGTTCTGGTTCTGGGCGAACTTGAGGTCACGCCGGGTGAGGATGCCGACCAGTCGCCCCTTGGAGCGCAGGTCCTGCGAGCCGTCCTCGGTGATGGGGAAGCCCGAGACATTGTGCTCGATCATCAGCTCGATGGCGCGTCCGACCGTGTCGTCGGGGCCCAGCGTGATCGGGTCGGTGATGACGCCGTTGGCCGAGCGTTTGACCTTGGCGACCTCGCGTGCCTGCGCCTCGATGGGCAGGTTCTTGTGAATGATGCCGATCCCGCCCTCCTGCGCCAGCGCGATCGCCAGCTCGGACTCGGTCACCGTGTCCATGGGCGCGGAGACCATGGGGATGTTGAGGGTGATGTCCTTGGTGAGCCGGGTGGCGGTGAGCGCCGTCGCGGGCATCACGCTCGATGCCTGGGGGATCAGCAGCACATCATCGAAGGTGATCCCCTCCATGACGATCTTGCTCGCGTACTGGCTGGTCGGCAGTGTCCCCGCCTGCGTCTGGATCCGATCCGTTGTGGGATCGGACGGGCGAGCGGGGTCGTTGTGCGTCGGCTGAGATTTTGCGATGGTCTCCATGAGAGAGTATCCCACCCTCGCGCCCGCCTGTCTACCAATTGTCCCCAACAGCACACCATTCTGACGATCCTGAATGCAGATGAACGCATCAACACCCGAATTCCACGCCATGGACCTGCCCCGCGATGAGCTCGCCTTCGGACCCGCCCAGCCCGACCCCACGCAGGGGCAGCGCGAGTGGGTGCTGGGCGACGCACGCGGGGGCTTCGCGATGGGCACCGCGCAGGGCACGCCCACACGCCGATACCACGCGATGCTCGTCGCGCCCCTCTCGCCGCCCGTCCGACGGGTCACGCTGCTCAGCGCTGTCGACGAACACCTGCACATCCCGCTGGGTGGCCGCTGCGATTGTGATCTCGATGTCCACCTGACGCCGTTCCAGTTCGGGGATCAGGCGTCGCCGCCCAAGCCGTCGGGCTACCTCAGCGGCTTCACCAAAGCGGTTGGCTCATGCAGTTGGGACTACGCGATCCCCACGCAGGTCGGCATCATCCGTCTCCGCAAGACGCTCACCCTCGCGGAGCGTGCGGACAGTTGCCGGATCGAGTATGTCATTGAATCGGGCGTACACTCGCCCGAGCCCGACCGCCCGGTCGTGCTCACGCTTCGCCCGCTGCTGAGCATGCGCGACTTTCATGACCTCAACCATCCCGGTTCGATCGACGCGGACCGCTTCGGCTTCGAGTCGTTCCAGGAGCCGTGCGTGCAGGGCGTTCGCGTCTGGCGGGATGGGATCGATCGGCCGCTGCTCATCCGTGGCGTGCATCTGTCCGCCCGATCCGACACGCAGATCTGGCGCGGGGTGCGCTATGACCACGAGTCGCGCCGCGGACAGAGCGACACAGAGGATCTGTGCTGCCCCGTCACATTCAGTTGCACCATCGAACCGCTCCGCACGACGACCGTGAGCATCGAAGCGACGCTCGGTGAGGGGGCGACGCAGGACTGGGAATCGAACCTGAACCGGCGATCGGCGCGTGTTCGCTCGTCGATCGACCATGCCCTTGCATCCGCGGGACACCCGCGGGACACCCGGGTCCGCGAGCACATCGCCCGTCTCGCCTCGGCGGGTGATGATTTCGTCGTGGATCGCGCCGTCGAGGGTATCGCGTCTCGATCGATCATCGCGGGGTACCCGTGGTTCAGCGACTGGGGGCGCGACACGATGATCAGTCTGCCGGGCCTGCTGCTCACGACCGGGCGGTTCGAAGAGGCACGCCTGTGCCTGCGGACCTTCGCCAGCGCCCGCGATCACGGGCTGATCCCCAACCGGTTCGACGACTTCGACGGCCCGGCGCACTACAACACAGTCGATGCCCCGCTCTGGTTCATCCACGCCTGCGATCGCTGGGCGCACGCGACGGGCAAAGCGCTCGACTCAGAACTGATTGACGCGTGCGACGACATCATCGACAGCTACCAACGCGGCACCATCAACAGGATCAAGCTCGACGAGCACGACGCCCTGATCCGTGCCGGCGATGCCAAAACCCAGCTCACATGGATGGACGCGCTCCGCGGCGGCATCGCCTTCACCCCGCGCCACGGCAAGGCGATCGAGATCAACGCCCTCTGGATCAACGCCCTGCGCGCCAGAACCGCCATGGGCTCGATCAGCGAGGATCGTCTCGAACACCTGCTCCATCTCGCAGACGACGCCCTTCAATCGGTGCTCCGCTCCATGACCGGCGGCCCCTACGGCGGGCTTGTCGATTGTCTCACACCCCGCAACGCGGTGCGCAGCTTCAGCTGGCAGCGCAGCGACGAATGCCGCCCGAACCAGATCTTTGCCTGCGCCCTGCCGGGGGTCGGTCTTCCCGCCCATGTCCGTGAGGGCTCCATCCGCGCCGTGGAACGGACGCTGCGGACCCCGGTGGGGCTGCGAACGCTCAGCCCCGATCACCCGGGCTATGTGCCGCACTACGCGGGTTCGATGATGGAGCGTGACCGGGCGTATCACAACGGCACGGTCTGGCCCTGGCTGCTGGGGGCCCACGCCGAGTCGGTGCTGCGGCACAACGGGTTCGACGAATCGTCGCGCACCCGTGTGCGTGACATGCTCTGCACACTCGCGATGCATACCAGCATCGACAGCATCGGATCGTTGTTTGAGATCTACGACGCCGAGCCCGGCGTGGACGCCAAACACGCCCCGCAGGGCTGCCCCGCGCAGGCGTGGTCCATCGCAGAAACGCTGCGTGTGCTGGTTCTGTGTGAGCGGGGCGGGGATTAGCCGCAGCGGTCGGGGGCTTTGCCCGCATTGAGCAGGCGTTCTCCGTCCTCGGGCGACATCGAGCCCTCGGCGATGTACGCCGCGATCTCGCGTCGTGATTTCTCTCGTTCCTTGGCCTTGGTCGCGCTGACAAGCGATCCGAAGAAGATCCCGAAAAGCGCGATCATCCCACCGACGCCGAAGATCATGGTCAAGGCGAACATGCCCCGATCGCCTGTGATGTTGTGCAGAATATCTTCCATTGTGTTTTCCTATTCGAGTCGCGGGGTCAGCCGCAGGCGTTGATTCCGTTGTTCCGCTTGCCCGCCGCCAGCAGGCGCTCGCCTTGCTCGGGCGACATCGAGCCCTCGGCGATGTAGGCCGCGACCTCGCGCCGGGTCCGTTCGTGCGCCAGGCGGGCGACCATGCCCGTGAGCGACTTGCAGATCGAGACAATGGTGATCGATCCCGCGATCAGGAGTGCGAGGAAGATCTCCTCTTTATTCAGAATCTCGTGGATGATGTCTTCCATGGTCTTCTCCATTGCCGGGGTGCAGGATCGGCGTTCGTGCCGACGCCCGGCACCGGTTCTTGGGAATCGCGGGCGCGTCATTTCGCGCGGGGCAGTAAAAAGTATTGTAACACGCTGTTAAGGGATCTCAGCCCGAATTCGGCCGCCCGCGGGGCTTGAGGCCCGCGGTCAGCGGGCGGCTCACCCGTGACGGGCGGTCCCAGACCGGGTCCAGCCGCGCCCGAAACGCCCGAGCCGGGCATTGGGGTGGGGCCATGGGATTCGGACTGATATTTTGCACTTTACTATTCTGGAGCGTGTGTGTTCTTGGTATGGTATCAGCAGACAACTTGTGATCGGATGTTTGAGATCCTTGTCTGCACGGGGAAAGTCGTGTCGCCGGCACGATTGAGCAGGGAGGTCGGGATGATGAGCCGATTGGTCATGGCGCTATCGCGCCATTCGAGTTGGGGCTTGGGGAGGCTTCACAAGACAGTTTTTCTGACCATCGTGGGATCGACCACGCTGGCTGGGGGCCTTGCGCATGCCGGGCCGCTCAGCTTTAGTAACGAGGGGGTCGCCCGGGGGGTGCCCTTCCGGGTTGGGTTCAACTACCACCAGGTTGGGGCGGGCAACATGCTCGCGGATCTCGACAACGACGGCGATCTGGACATCCTGATCGCCGGCGGGATCGGCGGTGCCTTCGGGCTCTACGAGAACGATGGGAGCGGGTTCTTCACCGAACGAACCATCGGCTCAGGGCTCGACCCAATGGTCAACGCCTCGGGTCTCTCGGCCGCCGATTTCGATAACGACGGCGACCTCGATATCCATATCCCGGGCTGGTTCGTGCCCAGCCGACTCTATCGCAACGACGGGAACTTCACCTTTACCGATGTCGCCCCCCAGGCGGGGGTGGATCTCAACGCACCGTCTATGGCCGCCGCCTGGGGCGATTACAACCAGGACGGCTGGTTGGACCTCTACTGCACCGTCCGCACATTCACCGACGGGGTCAACATCGACAACAAGTTCTACAAGAACAACGCCGACGGCACCTTCACCGAATGTGCTCAGGAGCTCGGCATCCACGCACCCGGCGACCCCTCCTGCCTCCCCGCATTCTTCGATTATGACCGCGACGGCGACGACGACATCTATATCGGCACCGACAAGGGCTCCACGACCTTCCCGCCGTTCCTCCACAACAAGCTCTACCGCAACAACGGCGATGGCACCTTCACCAATGCCACTTACGAAGCGGGCGTCGAGGCCTACATCTTCTGCATGGGCATCGCCGTGGGCGATGTCAACTTCGACGGCCTCTTCGATATGTACCTGACCAACATCATGCAGGGCAACATCCTTTATGTGCACAATGGCGACGGCACCTACAGCAACCAAACCGCCGCCGCCGGCATGATCAGCAACCGGGTTGGGTGGGGCACGGTCTTCGCCGACTTTGATAACGACACGCACCTGGATAACTATGTCTGCAACATCCAGGACAGCAACCGCCTCTATCGAGGCAAGGATGTCGCCGATTGGCCCCTGTCCGACGAAGCCCCGGAGGCCGGTGTGGATGTCTTCTGGGACACCTACTGCGTCTCGGTCGGCGACCTCGACAACGACGGCGATCTTGACATGCTCGTGGGCAACACCAATCGACGCGTGAACCTGTTCATCAACAACTCGGCGGATGCCGCGACAAACAACTGGGTACGCCTGACCGTCGAAGGAACAGCATTGAACCAGCAGTGCGTGGGCGTGTGCGTCGAGGTGGACACCAAAGACAAGACACAGGCCCGTGAGGTTCGCAGCGGGACCAACTACAAGTCACAGGACGAGTTCACGCTCCACTACGGGCTCGCCCAGGCATCGGAAATCGAGCAGGTCCGCATGTATCTGCCCGGGGGCGTGATGCGGGTCATCTCCAACATGCCCAGCAACCAGCACTGGACCCTTTACACCCCCCAGCGACTCGGGGATGTCGATAACGATGGCGACATCAGCGTCGATGAGGTCCGAAAGGCCATGCTTGCGAGGACCGGACCCGGCGGGACTCTGACGCCCGGTAACGAGATCTTCGACATGGACGGCGACTTCGATATCGATGCTGCAGACATCCAGCTCATGGGTCTGGGCGTCCTGGGCGCAAGAGCCCGCTGAACTCAGCGGACAGCCCAGCCGGTCCAAGTCAGGTTCTTACTAACTTCCTTTGCACGCATCGCCCACTTATTGGGGCGATGCGATTGCTGAATTCAGGGTGACAAACGCTGAGAAGTCTTTTGTTTTCCGCCTGAATCGACTATCTTTAAGGTGTTCTTGGGGAGGGGATGCCCACAATGGGCCAATCGTGGAAGAACGCCCCGCATCGACCCAGTGCGGGGACTGTGCTGCCTTGTGCATGAGAAGGAGAGATGATCATGCGATCGTGTTTAACAGTGTGCCTACCCATCATTCCGCTGCTGGTACTTACAGCCGGTCCATCAGCCGCCCAAGCAGGGCCGCTGAGCTTCAGCGATGAAGCGGTCGCTCGCGGGATCAGTTTCAGCATCGGATTCAACTTCGTGCAGTACGGCGCAGGATTGATGATGGGCGACCTCGACAACGACGGCGACCTCGATATCGTCGTTGCCAACGGGCCCGGAAACAGCTTCGGGGTCTACGAAAACGACGGATCGGGTAACTTCACAAACCGATCGTTCACCTCAGGGCTCGCCAGCATGAGTGTCGCCTCGGGGCTCGCCGCGGCGGACTACGACAACGACGGCGATCTCGACATCTATGTCTCCGGCTGGT
>CAYQRD010000011.1:0-6077 GCA_964419845.1 uncultured Phycisphaeraceae bacterium | reverse complement strand
CGCAACGACAACGGTGCCTTCACCGAGGTCACCACCCAGGCCAACGCCCAGGCCCACCTCGATTGCATGGGCATCGCCGTCGGTGACCTGGATTTCGATGGCTATTACGACATGTACCTCACCAATGTCCAGCACGGCAACAAGCTGCTCATGTTCAACCCCGCCACCGGGGCCTACGAGGACGAAACCCTCGCCGCCGGCGTGGGTTCCTACGAGATCGGCTGGGGCACACTCTTCACCGATTTCGACAACGACACCTACCTCGACACTTATGTCTGCAACCACCAGGGACCCATCCCCAACTCCACCGGTGCCAACCGCCTCTACCGCGGCGTTGATGTCGCCGACTGGCCCATGGTCGATGAGGGTGCCAGCTCCGGCACCGGCTCTACCAACCCCGTCTACTGCGCCGCAGAGGGCGATATCGACGGCGACGGCGACATCGATCTCCTCGTCGGCAACAACAACGGACGCGTACGCCTCTACATCAACAACTCGCCTGACACCGCCACCAACAACTGGGTCCGGTTCAATGTCGTGGGTAATCAGGGCGATCTCAACCGCAACGCCATCGGCACCTGCGTCGACATCGTCCACGACGGGATCCCCCAGGTCCGCCAGGTCCGCGCAGGTACCAACTACAAAACCTCATCCGAGATGACTGTCCACTTCGGCCTCGGCACCTCAACCAGTGTCGATTCGATCGAACTCATCTACCCAGGCAACATCACCCGCAACCTCGCCAACGCGCCCGCCAACCACACATGGACCCTCTACCCGACCAACCGGCTGGGTGACCCCAACGGCAACGGACGCATCGACTACTTTGAACTCTACGAAGCCATCATCTCCCGTACCGGCCCGGGCAACCCCATCGAGCCGGGACTCGAGATCTACGACATGGACGGGGACTTCGACCTCGACAACGATGACCTGGCCCTGATGGGTCTGGGCATCCGAAGCCCGACACGCAAGAATCTCGGTACCAATGTCGGCCCGTAATCCAGCATTTATGATCGGCTGACCGCAACTCGTTCACAGACCAGCCGCCGGGCACAACACGCCCGGCGGTTTTTCATCGGCCCGCACGCTGTGCGCAGAAAAAACCGGACATGGGCTCTCGCCTTCCCATGCCCGGCCCGGAGTTGGCTCGGGGTGTTCACACATTCCCACGGCCTCGTCCTCTCGAAACCCCGATCAGATGTGTCCATCCGATCGGAGCCCGCTGCCAGGTCGGTTGGGGACGATGACGATCCTCCCTGGCAGCATGTTCCTACTCGGTGCTCCCGATCGCGTCAGTGCGCTGACCGGGCACCTCTACCCACCCGGCGTCCGGGTGCCTCGAAACAGGAGGGGGGACCCGGGGGCGTGGACCACGACGCCGACGCTGGGGGTTGGTTGGCATCACCCAGCCCCCGGGGACCCTCATGTAGCTCATCAGCGATCCGCGCTCGTATGGGTGCTGATGATGACAGGGAGTTCGCTGATGGGCCGCCAGCCGATCATCCTCGTCGGGCGGCTCAATGCTCGCCGGTTCCCTCCGCGCCGAGCATGTGATCTGTACCGCGAATCGCTTCCCCGCCGCCCCATTCGTCTCCTGTTTTTGTGCCTTCGATCCTGCTGCCCGCCCAGTCGCGGACACACCGATCGCCCGCTCGGTCGTGGGGTTCAACCGAGAAGATGGCTTCTGTGTTGTGCGTTTGGATGAGCCGGAAAGCCGTCGCTCGTCCCCATATGGTCTATCCCGCTCGTCGCGCCGGGTCATGTATCCATTCGAGACCCGATGGGTCACGGTTTCAGACAGCCCCGAACTTCAATAGCGCATTGTGCCTGATATCGAGCTTTGAAACGATGCGACACAAAGAAAATTCTCTACACTATGCCGATCCAATGCCACTCAGCCGTGTTCGAATGTGATCAATTACTGCACCGGGAATCCGGATTCAAAAAATCCACGGACATGGAAACCGCACCCCCGGATCCATCCGCCGGCCTCAGTAAGTGAAACGCATCCGCCCGATCCTCGTATGATGAACCGATGACCCCGCCCAACGCCCAGCCCCCCGCCCCGGTCCATCTCGGTGCCTGCCACTGCTGCGGGCTCGTCCACCAGATCCCCCCGGTCGGGTCGCGCTCCGTCGCCTGCTGCACCCGCTGCCAGTCCGTCATCCGCCACGGCGTCCACCCCCGATCCGTCAACCGCGCCTCGGCCCTCGCGATGGCGGCCCTGATTTTGTACCCGCTGGCCCTGTGGCTGCCGGTCATGCAGATCGAGCGGCTTGGGCACGAGTCGCACGCCTCGATCTGGTCGGGCACCATCGCCCTGCTCGCCGAGGGGCACCTGTTCGTGGGGTTGGCGGTGCTGCTGTTCTCCGTGATCGCCCCGATCGGCAAGCTCGGGCTGATCTTCGCCTTGTGCGTTGGTCAGAAGGTCATCGCCCGCCACGACCGTGCCCGGGCGTACCGTTTGATCGAGCTGATCGGGCGTTGGGGCATGGTGGATGTGCTGCTGGTGGCGATCCTGGTTGCCGTCGTCAAACTCGGCGATCTGGTGGAGGTCACGCCGGGGCCGGGGGTCGTGATCTTTGGGGTGGTCGTGATCCTGAGTCTGCTCGCGTCGGCGGCCTTTGACCCCCACGCGATCTGGGAGGAACCCAATGACTGAACCTGAGCCCAAACCCCAGCCCGAAGCACAGGCAACCCCCCAGCCCATCCCCACCGCCACAATCAAACGCCGGCGGGTTTCGAGCACTTGGTTGGTGCCGCTGATTGCGTTGGGGGTGGTGGGCTATCTGGTCTGGTCGCAGGTCATGCGTGATCGCGGCCCGATGATCTCGATCGTCTTCAGCGACGCCGCGGGGATCGAGCCGGGCAGCGAGATCATCCATCGTGGGGTCACGGTGGGGGTGGTGCGGGACATGGCGCTCAGCACCGATCTTCAAGCGGTCTCGGTCAGCGCCGAACTGCGACCCGACGCCGCCGGGTTGGCGGTCGAGGGGACGGGCTTCTGGGTCGTGCGTCCCGAGGTGAGTCTGCAGCGGATCGCGGGACTCGAGACGCTGGTCGGGCCGCAGTACATCGCGATGCAGCCGGGCGATGCGGGCGGCAACCGGGTGGGTTCGTTCATGGCCCTCGACGCCCCGCCTCGGACGGCACCCGCCGACAGCGACGCGCTGCGATTGACGCTGCGCAGCAATCGCCTGGGCAACCTCAGCGCTGGCAGCCCGGTGCTCTACCGCGAGATTCCTGTGGGTGTGGTGCGTCACGCCGTGCTCAGCGATGACGCGACGGGGGTGGTGGTGACGATCGATATCGAGCCTCGGTACGCACCGCTTGTGTATGAGAACACGAAGTTCTGGCGCAGCGGTGGCGTGGGCTTCGACTTTGGTCTGTTTTCGGGTTTGAGTGTCGAGGCGGATTCGCTCGATGCCCTCATCAGCGCGTCGATCTCGTTGGCGACCCCCGAACGCGAGAGCAAACGCGGCGAACTGGCCAAGAGCGGCGATGTGTTTGATCTGGCCGGCGGTGTGGATGAGGACTGGCTGGAGTGGAAGCCGGTGATTGAGATTGGGCCTTAACGAAAAACCCGACGCGTCTCGTGGATCGCGTCGGGCATCCCGGGGGTCTCATGACCGGGAACGAGGGGTGCTGTTGCCGACTGGATGCGCGTCAGACATCGACCCAGCGGGATCGGTCCAGGCTTTCGTACATGATGTTCACGATGGACCACTCGCCGTTGACTTTCATCATGTGGAAGTAGTCGAACCAGACGGTGCCGGTCATTTTGACAGCGGCGATGTTGCCTCTGATCTCGTAGATCTCGATCTCGCATCGATCGTCGGCGTCGAATCCCCATTGGGTGTTGAAGGTTTCGCCGAGGATGTTGATCTCTTCCCATGTGATGCCGGACAAGTACTCGAACTCGGTTCCGTCGGAGAGTCTGGCCTGCTCGACGGATCGTTTGGAGAGGGATGGGTGGCAGGTTTCCTGGACCTTGTCGCCGTCGATCTCGTAGAAGCCGACACAGTAGTCGCGCGAGACCTGCTCGACCTTCTCGGCGTGACGATCGGAGAGCGCGGGTGGTTTGGCGCCGTTCTCCTTGAGCAGGATGACGGCCGAGTCGCCGATCACCCAGCGCCCGTTGAGGTGGATCATGTGGAGGTAATCGACCGCATCCTCCATGATCACGCGTGCGGAGGCGCTCTGCTGTTCGACATCGAAGACCTTGATATCGCATCGCCCCTCGGATGGGTTATCGAGTCGCTGGGCGCTCTCGGGGTCGGCGTAGAACGCGATCAGGTCGCGGGTGAACGGGCGGACCCACTCTTTGCTGGGTTGGCCCCAGTAGTTGTCGGCGACCATCCGCCGGGCGATGTTCTCGTGCAGGCGCGAGGTCGCGGTCTCGACATCACCGGCGTAGCGGGCGCGGACATATTCCTCGATGGCCTTGGTGACGGCATCTTCGGTCACCGGCTCGTCGGGCGCTGCTGGCACGGTCAGCTCGGCATCCTCGCGCTGCTGGTTCGCGGCCACGAGGGTGCCTGAGAGCAGCGACACGCCAAGGGCGAGGGTGATGGTGAAGGGGCGGCGGTGGGGTGCTGTATTGTTCATGTAATCTCCTGTAAGTGAACAGTGATACGGGATCGTGGTTGCCCAGTTGCAGGTTTTTCGCGCTATGATGGGGCTATGAGCTTAATTGTCACTGGAACGATCGGGATCGACACGGTGGAGACACCCGGTGGCGGTCGTCATGAGGATCTACTGGGCGGTTCGGCGGTCTACTTTGCGGCCGCGGCGTCCTTCTATACACAGACCCGCATGGTGGCGGCCGTCGGCGACGACTTCCCCGACGCCTTCATGCAGACCCTCGGGTCCTTCGAGGGGCTCGATCTGGCGGGTCTCGAGGTCCGCAAGGGATCCAAGACCTTCCGATGGGGCGGCAAGTACCACGAGGATATGGACCAGCGCGACACGCTCTTCACCGATCTGGGCGTGCTGGAAGAGGCCCCGCCCGTGGTGCCCGATGCGTTCAAGGACTCGCAGGTGGTCTTCCTTGCCAACTCGCACCCGATGGTGCAGATCGGCATGCTCGATCAGGTGAAGGAGCCCGTGCTGAGCGTGGCCGACACCATGAACCTGTGGATCGACATCGCCAAGCCCGAACTGACCCAGCTGCTGGGCAAGGTCGACGGGCTGGTGCTCAACTTCGACGAGGCCGAGCAGTTCACGGGGCACCGCAACCCCGTCAGCGCCGGCAAACACCTGCTCGAACTGGGCCCACGCTTCGTGGTGATCAAGAAGGGCGAGCACGGGTGCATCCTGGTGCATCGCGACGGGATCTGTGCGCTTCCCGCATACCCGACCGAACATGTTGTTGACCCGACGGGCGCGGGCGATTCGTTCGCGGGCGGTTTGATGGGCCGGCTCACGGCACGCGGCGGGCATGATCTGGGATCGTACAACTCGGTTCGTGAGGCGCTGGCCCACGGCACGATCGTGGCGAGCTTCAATGTCGAATCGTTCTCGCTCGATCGGATGCGATCGATCTCACGCGGGGATGTGAACAAGCGGTTTGATGAGTTTGCCCAGATGGTGCGGCTGGACTGACTTCTCTCCTCCCCCGCGCTTGCGGGGGAGGTGGGCCGCCGAAGGCGGGTCGGAGGGGGCTTCCCGCCGTTCACACGCTCCGGCTTTTTCCAAGACCCCCTCCGCCTCACTGCGTTCGGCACCTCCCCCGCAAGCGCGGGGGAGGAGAATGGGAGCGGCCCTGTGCTGAGGTTCATCGTGAAGAAGAAACCCGACCGCTCTTACCTGCAGCCCTACGAGGACGCCACGCGTCGCGGCGGGGCGGGGTTTGAGTCGCAGTTGTGGATGAGCAGGGACGCGCAGGACACGCGCTTCGGGGTGCTGTGCGACCTTGGGCGTTTTGATGGGCGTGTGGTTGCTGATCTGGGCTGCGGGGTGGGTGACTTCCCGATCTACATGCAGGCCCACCGGCCGGATTCGTTTCCCAAGTCCTACATCGGGATCGAGGGCGTGCACGCGATGGCGGTGCATGCGCGTGAGCGGATCGAGGG
>CAYQRD010000010.1:54900-65026 GCA_964419845.1 uncultured Phycisphaeraceae bacterium | reverse complement strand
TGGCGGATCTGCCCGCGAATGTGAGCAAATCCAGTGCCGGGTGGCTTTGTTGCGCATGAAGGGCTAGGATATTTATCCGGTCTTCTTCATTGGCGGGCGGGCCAGGGCGGTATGGGCATACCAGACAACCAACAGATATCTCGATCGGTGCGCGACTTGCGCCGATTGTGAGCAGAACCATCACGAGGTGCTTGGATGGCAGCGACCAAAGTGCGCGATATGGAGCGTACCCGCAGCGTTCGGAGTTTCGCCAAGCGAGGCGACACGACGAAGATCCCCGATCTCTGGCAGGTTCAGGAAGCCGCTTACGAGCGCTTCTTGCAGTTTGCAAAGGACCCCGACGAGCGAGATGGTGAGCTAGGGCTCGAATCGTTGCTGCGAGAGATCTTCCCGATCGAATCGTACGACGAGACCATGTCTCTTGAATATGTGAGCTACTCGCTTGAGCAGCCGCGGTATACCTCGGACGAGTGCCGCGAGCTTCGGCTCACCTACGGCTTCCCGTTCCGTCTGCGTCTGCGCCTCAAGCGTGAGACGCACGGCGACCTCCCCGAGGAAGATATCTATCTCGGCGAGTTCCCCGTGATGATGGGCGGCGGCGAGTACATCGTCAACGGCGCCGAGCGCGTGATCGTTTCGCAGCTGCACCGCTCACCTGGTGTGGACTTCTCGATCGTAAGCAGCGAGGGCGACCGCCCGCTGCACAGCGCTCGCATCATCCCCGAGCGTGGCTCGTGGATCGAGCTTGAGGTGACCAAGAAAGATGTGCTCGCGATGCGCATCGATCAGAGCACCAAGCTCACCGCGACAACCTTCCTGCGCTGTCTCGACGAGTCTGTGGCCGGCACCGACGCGATCATCAGCCTCTTCTATGAAGTTGCAGAGATCAAGGCGAAGGATGTCCACCCCGACGACTGGGCCGCGGCCTCGATCATCGACACCGAGACGGGCGAGGAGCTCGTTCATGTCGGTTGCCAGATCGGTGAGGAAGCCGCCGAGGCGATCAAGGCATCGGCGCTCAAGACCATCAAGGTGGTGCAGAACCCGAGCGACTCGCTGATTCTCAACACCATCGCTGAGGAGAAGCTCGAGCAGTTCGACGAGGTCCCGGGTGTCGAAAGCGATTACGATCGCGCGATGCTCAAGGTGTACTCGCGTCTGCGTCCGGGCAACCCGCCGCAGGTCGACAAGGCCAAGCAGCTCTTCCACGAGAAGTTCTTCGACGACAACCGCTACCGCCTGGGCAAGGTGGGGCGTTTCCGCATCAACCGCAAGTTTGATATCAACGACATCCCCGAGGATCAGCTGTTCCTGCTGGGCATCGACTTCCTCAAGGTCGTGCAGTACATGCTCGATCTGCGGAGCAACCGGCTCGACCCGGACACGCAGCGTCCTGTCGCGTTCGTTGATGACATCGACCATCTGGGCAACCGCCGACTGCGCACGCTCGACGAGCTCGCGGTCGAGGAGGTCCGCAAGGGCCTGCTCAAGCTTCGGCGCACGGTGCAGGAGCGCATGAGCGTGAAGGACCCCGAGGAGGTCGCGAAGATCGCTGATCTGGTGAACTCCAAGTCCATCAGCAGCGCGATCGACTTCTTCTTCGGTCGCAGCGAGCTCTCGCAGGTTGTGGACCAGACCAACCCGCTTTCGACACTCGTCCACGAGCGTCGTCTTTCGGCGCTGGGCCCGGGCGGCCTCAACCGCAAGCGTGCGGGCTTCGAGGTTCGAGATGTGCACACCTCGCACTACGGTCGTGTGTGTCCCATCGAGACGCCCGAAGGCACGAACATCGGTCTGATCTGTTCGCTGGGCATCTATGCGACGGTCGACGAGTACGGCTTCCTGCGTACCCCGTACCGCGTCGTGGAGAACGGCGAGGTCACCAAGAAGGTCGTCGATCTGCGAGCGGATGAGGAGATCCGTTCGGTGCTCGCGCCCGCTGACGCGCTCGACGAGAGCGGTCAGTTCCGCAAGGGTCTGGTGCTGGCACGCAGCGACGGCGAGATCGCCGAGCTCAAGCCCGATCAGGTCAACTATGTCGATGTTTCGCCCAAGCAGCTCGTGGGTATTTCCGCGTCGCTGATCCCGTTCCTTGAGCACGACGACGCGAACCGCGCGTTGATGGGCTCGAACATGCAGCGCCAGGCTGTGCCGCTGATCAAGGTTGATCCGCCGTGCATCGCGACGGGCATGGAGAAGGAAGTCGGCAAGTACTCGGGCATGCTCATCCGCGCCAAGCGTGGGGGCACGGTGACCTATGTCGATGCCGAGCGCATCATCGTCGATAACGCGGACGAGTATGTGTTCCGCAAGTTCGTCGGTCTCAACGAGCGGACCTGCCAGAACCAGAAGCCCATCGTGAAGAAGGGTCAGAAGGTCAAGGAGGGTCAGGTCATCGCCGACGGTGCTTCGACCCTGCAGGGCGAGCTGGCGATCGGGCGTAACGCGCTCGTGGCGTTCAACACATTCGATGGGTACAACTTCGAGGACGCGATCGTCATCAGCGAGCGTCTGGTGAAGGACGACGCGTTCACGAGCATCCACATCGACGCGTTCGATGTGGAGGTCCGCGAGACCAAGCTCGGGCGCGAGGAGTTCACCCGCGACATCCCCAATGTCAGCGAGCGGATGCTCCGCAACCTCGACGAGAACGGCATCATCCGCGTGGGCGCCCGCGTGGGCCCCGGCGATATTCTGGTCGGTAAGGTCTCGCCCAAGAGCAAGACCGAGCTGACACCGGAAGAGAAGCTGCTGCACGCGATCTTCGGCCGTGCGGGCGAGGATGTGAAGAACGATTCGCTCGAGGTCAGCGCCGGCACCAACGGCATTGTCATCGGCACCAAGAAGTTCTCACGCCGCGTGCACATGAACGAGGCCCAGAAGAAGGTGCTCAAGGCGGAGATCTCGGCGTACGAGGCCGAGCAGGACGCCCAGGCGATCAAGCTCTTCAAGGAGATGACCGTCGCGATCAACGAGGTCGTTGGGACCGAGATGGTTGACCCGATGACTCGCCAGAAGGTCGGTGCGTCGGACATCCCCGAGGTCATCATCGAGCAGATCAAGACCTTCAATGTCAAGTGGATCAAGGGATCCAAGGACACCAAGGACGAGGCCGAGACGGTGTACCGTCAGTACTGGCCGCGTATCGAGGCCGTCGAAGCCGAGAAGCAGCGTAAGGTCGCGCACATGAAGCGTGGCGACGAGCTGCCCAACGGTGTGCTCGAGATGGTCAAGGTCTACATCGCGACCAAGCGGACGCTGTCGGCTGGTGACAAGATGGCCGGCCGTCACGGCAACAAGGGTGTCATCGCCCGTGTTGTGCCCGAGGCCGACATGCCCTTCATGGACGACGGCAACCCCGTCGATGTCCTCCTCAACCCGCTGGGCGTGCCCTCACGCATGAATGTGGGTCAGATTCTCGAGACGCACCTCGGCTGGGCGGCGCAGGTCCTGGGCTTCCAGGCCGTGACCCCCGTGTTTGACGGTGCCCGCGAGCAGGAGATCCACGACGCGGTGGCGGAAGCGAACGAGTATGTCCGCGGCCGCTGGGCGGAGTGCGAGGAGAAGGGCACATGGCCCCATCCCCGCGAGCTGCTGGCAGAGATGCCCGCGGGCGGCAAGATCCAGCTCTACGACGGTCGCACCGGCGAGGCGTTCAACCAGAGGACCACCGTGGGCTTCATGTACCTGCTGAAGCTGCACCACCTGGTGGACGACAAGATCCACGCCCGTGCGACGGGCCCGTACTCGCTCATCACGCAGCAGCCGCTGGGTGGTAAGGCACGCACGGGCGGTCAGCGCTTCGGCGAGATGGAGGTCTGGGCGCTCGAAGCGTACGGAGCCGCCTATATCTTGCAGGAACTTTTGACCGTGAAGTCGGACGATGTGGAAGGCCGTACCAAGATCTACGAGTCGATGGTCAAGGGCACCAACAAGCTCGAGGCGGGCATGCCCGTCGCGTTCGATGTGCTCTGCAACGAACTCAAGGGTCTGGGTATGAACCTGACACTCGAGAAGAAGCAGCTTGAGGGCGGGAGTCTGCTGTAAGGCAGCAACCGCGTTGGCGTTGGCCCGGTCTTTCAAGCCCGGGCCGGCTCGTTTCCTCGAGTGTGGACGAACTGATACGAATCACTCCTGTCCAGGAGAATGAGATATGGCTGAAAGCGTATACGATCGCGTCAATGACTACTCTTCGGTGAAGATCACCTTGGCGTCGCCAAACGACATCCGGGCCTGGTCCTACGGCGAGGTCAAGAAACCCGAGACCATCAACTACCGAACCTACCGCCCCGAGAAGGACGGCCTGTTCTGTGAGCGGATCTTCGGCCCGGAGCGCGACTACGAGTGCTCGTGCGGCAAGTACCGCGGCACCAAGTACAAGGGTTACATCTGTGACCGTTGTGGTGTGAAGGTGACCCACTCGCGCGTGCGTCGCAAGCGCATGGGGCACATCAACCTGGCCGCGCCCGCGGTGCACATCTGGTTCTTCAAGTCGCTGCCCTCGCGTCTGGGCACGCTGCTGGCGATGAAGACCAGCGATCTCGAGAAGATCATCTACTATCAGGACTATGTTGTCACCCGCCCGGGCGATACCGAGCTGACCTACAAGCAGGTCCTGACCGAGGACGAGCACCGCTCGGCCCTCGAGCAGTACGGCAACGAGTTCACCGCCATGATGGGCGCCGAGGCGGTCCGCGAGCTGATCGACCAGCTCGATCTCGACGCGATCGCCGATGAGATCCGCGCCGGGCTTGCCGCGACCCGCAGCAAGCAGAAGACCAAGGATCTGGCCAAGCGCCTCAAGCTCGTCGAGCAGGTGCGCATGAGCGAGAACGATCCTGCGTGGCTGGTGATGGATGTGATCCCCGTGATTCCGCCGGACCTGCGCCCGCTGGTGCTGCTCGAATCGGGCAACTTCGCGACGAGCGATCTCAACGATCTCTACCGGCGCATCATCAACCGCAACAACCGCCTCAAGAAGCTGATGGACCTCAACGCACCCGAGGTCATCATCCGCAACGAGAAGCGCATGCTTCAGCAGGCGGTCGATGCGCTGTTCGACAACAACCGCTGCCGGCGTCCGGTGCTCGGCTCGTCGAGCCGTGCGCTCAAGTCGCTCACCGACATGATCAAGGGCAAGCAGGGCCGCTTCCGCGAGAACCTGCTTGGTAAACGAGTCGACTACTCGGGCCGCTCGGTCATCGTGGTCGGGCCTGAGCTCAAGCTCAACCAGTGCGGTCTTCCCAAGAAGATCGCGCTCGAACTCTACCAGCCGTTCATTATCCGCAAGCTCAAGGAGCACGGGCTGGCGGACACGATCAAGAGTGCAAAGCGGATGCTCGAGCGTCGCGACGCGGAGGTCTGGGACATCCTCGAAGAGGTGATCTACCAGCACCCCGTGCTTCTCAACCGCGCACCGACGCTTCACCGCATGGGCATCCAGGCGTTCGAGCCCGTGCTTGTTGAGGGCAACGCGATCAAGCTGCACCCGTTGGTCTGTGGCGGCTTCAACGCCGACTTCGACGGCGACCAGATGGCGGTCCACCTGCCGCTGTCGATCGAGGCGCAGGCCGAGGCCCATGTGTTGATGCTGTCGACGAACAATGTGTTCTCGCCGGCCAACGGCTCGCCGATCATCAACGCGTCGCAGGACATCGTCATGGGTGTGTATTTCATCACCACGACGCTGCTCGATCCCAAGGCCGTCGACGAGAAGGACATCCCGCGTTTCAAGGACCGCCACGAGGCGATCCTTGCGTTCGACAGCAAGAAGATCGGCATCCACGACCTGATCTCGGTTCGACTGACCGGTTTCGACAAGGTCGTGAGCAAGGAGCGTGGCCCGATCGAGGCGATGCCCGAGAACGGGCGGCTGATCACGACCGTGGGGCGCATCATCTTCTCCGAGATCCTCGGCGATGGGATGCCCTTCTACAACTGCGCGATCGGCAAGAAGGGCTGTGCCCGCGTGATCGACGACACCTACGAGTACTGTGGGCGTGCGGCGACGATCAACCTGCTCGATGATCTCAAGAGCGTCGGTTTCAAGAATGCGACGCTGGCGGGTCTCTCGTTCGGCATCACCGACCTTCGTATCCCCGAAGAGAAGGTCGCGCTGCTCGAGGAAGCCCAGAAGAAGGTGAACCGCGTCGAGAAGAACTTCGACCGGGGCATCATCACCGAGCGTGAGCGGTACAACCAGCTGCTCGACATCTGGTCGCACTGCCGCGAGGAGCTGACGGTCGTCCTGATCGAGACGCTCCGCAACGACCGCCGTCACGACGACGGTTCGTACGCGAGCATCACCAATAAGGAAGGCAACGCGTTCCTCAACCCGGTGTACCTCATGAGCGACTCGGGTGCTCGTGGTAATGTTTCGCAGATGCAGCAGCTCGCGGGTATGCGAGGCCTGATGGCCAAGCCCAGCGGCGAGATCATCGAGACCCCGATCCGCGCGAACTTCCGCGAGGGTCTGCACATCCTCGAGTACTTCTCGTCCACCCACGGTGCACGCAAGGGTCTGGCGGATACCGCGCTCAAGACGGCGGACTCGGGCTACCTGACCCGCAAGCTGTGCGATGTGGCCCAGTCGATCATCGTCAGCGAGCACGACTGTGGCTCACGCCGTGGTCTGATGAAGCGTGCCATCTACAAGGGCGAGCAGATCGATGTGCCCCTGAGCGATCAGGTGTTCGGCCGAGTCTCGGTGAACGCGATCAGCGACCCCAAGACGGGCGAGAAGATCGTGGACGCCAACGAGATGATCTCTGACGAGGCCGCCAAGCGGATTGAAGAGATCGGAATCGACGCGGTGCTCGTCCGCAGCCCGCTGACCAGCGAGTCGCCCACGGGCTGCTCGGTGCTGGACTACGGCATGGACATGTCGACGGGCAAGCTCGTCGAAGAGGGCATGGCCGTGGGCATCATCGGTGCCCAGTCGATCGGTGAGCCCGGCACCCAGCTGACGATGCGTACCTTCCACTCCGGCGGCATCGGTACGCGTGCGGTGGTCGACACCGAGTATCGTTCGCTCAATGTGGGCACGGTTGAGATCCGTGACTGCAACGAGGTCGCGGTCACGGACGACGACGGCAACGACTGCTTCGTGTCGCTCAAGCGCAACGGCGAGCTCGCGATCCTTGACAGCGATGGCAAGGAACTCGAGAAGACCAAGATTCCCTACGGCGGGTTCATCTACTGCAAGTCGGGCGAGACCATCAAGCGTGGCGCGACCCTCGTCAAGTGGGACCCGCACCGTACGCCGATCCTGGCGGAGAAGTCGGGTCGCGTGGAGTTCGTCGACATCGAGATCGGCGAGACCGTGCGTGAAGAGGACGCCGGGCGTGGTCAGAAGGCCCTCGTGGTCATCGAGCACAAGGGCGACCTGCACCCGCAGATCAACATCGTTGATAAGGATGGCAACATCCTCGACTTCCACTACCTGCCCGCCAAGGCGCGTCTGGAAGTCGCCGACGGTCAGGAGATCGATGCGGGTCACATGATCGCGCGTCAGCCGCGTTCGGCCGCGGGTTCTGCGGACATCGTCGGTGGTCTGCCGCGTGTAACGGAGATATTCGAGGCACGCAAGCCCAAGGACCCCGCGTTCATGTCCGAGATCTCGGGCATCGTGGAGATCCTCAGCGACAAGCGCAAGGGCAAGATGACGATCCGCGTGGTGTCCGACTCGGGCATCGAGAAGGATCACCATGTGCCCAACGACAAGGCGCTGCTGGTGCACGCGGGCGACTTCGTGCAGGCGGGCGATCCGCTGACCGAAGGGCCGCTGGTTCCCCACGACATCCTCAAGATCCGTGGCGAAGAGGCGCTCTGGCAGTACATGCTCGACGAAGTCCAGAATGTGTACCGCGCACAGGGCGTGCCCATCAACGATAAGCACATCGAGATGGTCCTCTCGGCGATGCTCCGCAAGGTGCGCGTTGAGAACCCGGGCGATACCGAGTTGCTGCCGCACGAGATCGTGGACAAGTTCACCTTCCGCACAACCAACAACGCGATCGCATCCAAGGTCCGCGTGACCGACGCGGGCAGCACCCCGCTGCGTGTGGGCGACCTGCTCGAGAAGGACGCGGTCAAGGAAGCGAACGCCAAGGCCGAGGCCGAGGGCGGCGAGATCGCCAAGACCAAGCGTGCACGACCCGCCGCGGGCCGTACGCTGCTCTTGGGTATCACCAAGGCCGCGCTCTCGAGCGATTCGTTCCTCTCGGGTGCGTCGTTCCAGGAGAGCACCAAGGTGCTCACCGAGGCGTCGCTGCGTGGTGCCGAGGATGAGCTGGTCGGGCTCAAGGAGAATGTGCTGCTGGGTCACCTGATCCCGGCGGGCACGGGCTTCCGCAAGTACCAGGACATCCGCGTCAAGACCCTCGTGTCGCCCGAAGAACTCGAAGAGGCCATGGCCGACGACGACTTCTACGACGACGCGATGGACGAGCTCGACGACATGGACATGGACTCGTTTGAGACCAAGCCCCAGGTCGAGGTCAAGGATGTGATGGTTGGCGAGGGTTCGCCCGAGGCCGCCGAGACCACCGAGGGCTGATCGGCGATTCGATATGAAACACAAGGGCGTCCCCACGCGGGACGCCCTTTTTCATGCCTGAATACAGGACGAAGCAGGCCGCGCCTATGCTGGTTTCATGCCTGACCCATCACTCTTTGAAGTCTTCCCGACCCCGTCGGATTCGCCCTTCGTGATCGAGCACATCGCCGAGGAGTTCACGAGCGTGTGCCCCGTGACGGGCCACCCGGACTTCGGCGTGATCACACTGCGCTACATGCCCAAGCCCGGCAGCACCGGCGGCGTGTGCATCGAGCTCAAGTCGCTCAAGCTCTACTACCATTCGTTCCGCAACGAGGGCATCTACTTCGAGGCCGTGACCAACACCATCCGCGATGATCTGGTGAAGGCGATCGATCCGCAGTGGCTGCAGATCGAGACGAACTGGAAGGGCCGCGGCGGCATCCGCTCGGTGATCCGGGCAGATTATGGCGATGTGCCGGGGCATTTTCTGGGGCGGTGAGTTACGGATAATCCTGCCGCGTCGGCCTGATCACCACATCGCACACATGCACGCCCGCGGGCTGTGACACAATGAACCCGATTGTCCGCGCCACATCCTCGGGCACAAGCACGGGCGCGAACTTCTCCATCAGCTGTCCGAACGACTCTGGGTCATACCCGGCCACGCCCTGGAACTCGCTCTTGACGATGCCCGGCTCGATCAGGGTCACGCGGATGCCCTTGGGGCCCAGCTCGCGCCGGGCGGCCTCGGCCAGCGAGTTGACGCCGAACTTGGTCGCCCCGTACATCGATGAGAACGGCGAGATGTGACGACCCACGGTCGAGCCCAGCACGACCATGTCGCACGGGTGCTTGGTCCAGTCGCGGCCCTCGTTGAGCTTGAGCAGCTGCTCGCCGCTGCGGCGCATGAGCTTGGCCACGCCCAGCAGGTTGGTGCGGATCATCTCTTCCCACTGGTCGGTGTCGCTGGTCATGACCGAGCCGTTGAGCCCACGCCCGGCGTTGGCGACGATGAGGTCGGCGGGCTTGCCGAAGTGCTCCTGGGCGGCGTCGAGCATGGCGTCGATGGTGGCATCGTCGCTGGCATCGCCCGGAACCCCGACGGCGCGGGGCTTGTTGTTGATCATGCCGTACTGATCGGTGATGCGCTGGGCGAGCTCGTCGAGGCGTGATTCCCGGCGTGCGTTGAGGACAACGCCCGCGCCGTGGGAAGCGAGATCGAGGGCGATCGCCTGCCCGATCCCGGCGCTGGCTCCGGTGACGAGTGCGACGCGGCCGTTGAGCGGGAGATTGTGGGTCATCGCGGTGCTCCTGAGGGTTATCTGAGTGTATCCCCGCCTGAAAGCCGATAAGATCAGTCATGCACAGATTCACCGAAGCCGATCTCGCCGCGAACCGATCCGGGCGAAACCCCGTATGCAAGCCTATGCACAGGTCCAAAACGACACATTCGTTCGCCCGGGCCGCGCTCGTCGCGTCCATCTTCCTGAGCCCCGCGCTGCTGATGAGCACCGCCGGCGGGTGCAAGGCGATCCGTGAACGCCGGGCCGAGCGGGCCGCGGAGCGCGAGCAGCGTCAGGCCCAGGT
>CAYQRD010000010.1:0-54800 GCA_964419845.1 uncultured Phycisphaeraceae bacterium | reverse complement strand
AGCAGGAGCAGGCACGCGAGCTCCCCAACGCCGATCGGCGTGTGGGCGAGTCGCAGAGTGAATGGATGGCACGGCAACGCATCGCGCAGCAGGCCGCCGACAGTCAGGCGTCGTCCGATCCCGATCCTGATCCCGCGCCACGCCGTGTCAGCGAGACGGACTCGGGCATGCGAGTGGTCGATGAGCGGAGCAACGCGGGCGCTGCTTCCGAGCCCATGATCGATGTGATCGAGCCCTCGGCCAAGCCCCGCAGCCGCGAGGAAGCGAGCTACGCCCAGGCCGTGCAGCTGCACGCATCGGGCGATCTGCAGGCGGCTCTGCGTGAGCTGGAGAACGCCATCGCGTTCAACCCGCAGTTTACACCTGCCTATCTTGAGTCGGGTGATATCTACCTCGAGCTGGCGCAGTATGAACAGGCGGAGCGTCAGTACGCGTTGGCGGTGCGCAACGAGCCGCGCAACTACATGGCGCAGTTCCGCCATGCGCAGGTGCTGCACAAGCTGGGTGGGTTGGAGGAATCGAATCGCGCGTACCTTCGCGCCCTGTCGATCCGTCCGTCATCGTACGATGCGAACCTGGGGATCTCGACGGTGCTGCTCGAGCTCGGGCGTGCCGAGCAGGCCCTGCCCTACGGGCAGCGCGCCGTGCGGAGCGAGCCGCCGAGCGGGCGTGCGCGGATGCACCTGGGCAATGTCTACGCGGCGCTCGATCAGCACGAGGAAGCGGTGATCGAGTACCAGCAGGCCGCCGAGCTGATGGACGCACCCACGCCCGGGCTGCTGCTCAACATGTCCGAATCGCTCAACCAGCTCCAGCGCTACGCCGAGATGGTGGGGGCGCTCGATCAGCTGGTGATCCTCGAACCCACGGCCATCGCCTACGAGCGGTTGGGCTCGGGCCTCTTCAGGCTCAAGCGATACGAGGACGCCCTCGCGGCGTTCACCAAGGGTGCCGATCTCGATCCCACGCACTACCCCGCGTTCAACGGCGTCGCGGTCTGTGAGCTCAACGCGTATCTGTGGTCGTCCAAGTCCGACGGGGGCGCTCGCGAGCGGGCGGTCGAGGCGATGCGCCAGTCGCTGCGGATCGAGCGGCAGCAGCCGCGGATTGTGGAGCTGCTGCGTCGCTACAAGGACCCCAGCGGCAGCGAGCAGTAAGCGGCGTGAAAACACTCAGGCATGAAAAAAGGCGTCCCGCACGGGACGCCTTTTCAATGCGTATGGGTGTCGTTTTAGGGGAAGATGCCGCGGACCTTGTAGACGCTGCCGATGTGGTCGAGGGCTGAGGCGAAGGCGGCCTCACGCAGCGAGCACTTGAGCTCGTTGCGTCGTTCCAGGGTGCGCTGGGCCGCGACGACCATGTGGCGGTTGAGCTCGCGGTCAACCTGCTCGGCGGACCAGGTGACGGCGTTCTTGTTCTGGACCCACTCGAAGTAGGAGACGGTCACGCCGCCCGCGTTGGCGAGGATGGCGGGGATGACCTCGATGCCCTTCTCCATGAGCTTGCGATCGCCCGACGGATCGCAGGGTGCGTTGGCTGCCTCGGCCATGACCTTGCAGTCGAGCCAGTCGGCCTGCTTCTCTTTGATCATCTGCTCGAGCGCACCGGGGATGAAGACATCGACGGGTGTGCGGTAGAACGCTTCCTCGTCGATGGAATCGGCCTCGGCGTAGCCGGCGACGCCGCCGGTCTTGAGGTTGTGATCGAAGAGCTTGTGGCAGTCGATGCCGTTGTCGTTGCGGATGAACCCGGTGTGGTCGCCGACGGCGACGATGATCGCGCCCATGTCTTGGAGGATGCGTCCGCCCCAGCCGTTCACATTACCGAAGCCCAGCAGCGAGACCTTCATGCCGTGCAGCGGGATGCCGATGCCCGGGAGCATCTCGGCGAGGGTGTCGGCGACGCCCTGACCGGTTGCCTTCTCGCGTCCTGCGGAGCCGCCGAACTCGACGGGCTTGCCGGTGACGACGCGGAGTGCGTCGTGGTGCTCGTGCTTGCTCGACATCATGTAGGTGTCCGCGAACCAAGCCATGATCTGGGCGTTGGTCCCGACATCGGGGGCGGGGATGTCAACATCTGGGCCGATCATGTCCATGATGGCGCTGCAGTAGCGCCGGGTGACGCGTTGGAGCTCACCCTCGCTGAGTTCGCGGGTGTTGACCTTTACGCCGCCCTTGCCACCGCCGAAGGGGATGCGGACAACGGCGCACTTCATGGTCATGAGGAACGCGAGCGATTTGACATCGTCGAGGTGGACATCGGTATGGAATCGGAATCCGCCCTTGTAGGGGCCGCAAGCGTTGTTGTGCTGGATCCGGTATCCCTTGAAGAGCTTGTGATGCCCGTCGTCCATCTTGACGGGGAAGTGCACCATGTACTCGTTCTTGGGCTGAGCGAGGATGATACGGGTGCGGTGCTTGAGGTTGATCAACTCTGCGGCGTCAAGCATGGTGTTGACGGTCTGCAGGTACAGGTTGTTCGGGTCGTTTGGGAACCCAAGTTCATCGGTGACCGATCCGCGAGGCAGTTCGGTTGTGGTGGCTGTTGCAGTCATGCGTTTGCACCCGTATACGGGCGGGGAGGGCCCGCCTGGTTGATCGCAGCACACTTCTCTCCGTGCGTTCCCGGGGGAACCCGCGGCGAGCCACCCGTCCTGCTGCTCAGGGGCGAGTGCTCGGCTTTCCACTAAAGCCGATCGCAGGGTGAATCCTACCCGTGAGCGAGGGAGAAGCCCAATCCGGACCGGGATGGAAAGTATTTTCAGCGCGGATTCAGTGGCGAAATTTGCCCGCGTGATCGGATCGGGCGGGGTGAAGTGTCGGGCGAGTGTAAATCCTTTGATTTGTTGCTTTTCTGGTGCGGGCGAAGGCACTATCCTTCTCATCCCACGCAAAGGCGTGGACCCGGCCGATTCAGCTCTGGGATGGTCCCCGAGTTGATCACCATGAACCTCAACCGCACTCTGTTGGGTGCAGCCGAGCGGGCCTCACGAAGGAACCCGATCGGTGTGAGGGCACACGCGACGGTTTGGCCGGACCGATCGCGGGAGCGCCCTTGTGATACGCGATACGCGTATGGAAGGAAGTAACATATATGATCGACGAGAACCTGATCGCGTCGCTGGGTATCGCTGACGACGAGACCATGCAGCTTCTGGGCGAGGCCTTTGGTGACACCGCCACCGAAGAAACCCGCATGGACTCGATCCTGTCCGATCAAGCGAGCGACCTCAAGCCCGGCAAACTCATCAAGGGCAAGATCATCGGCTTCGCCGGCGACGATGTCGTTGTCGAGGTCGGGCTCAAGAGCGAAGGCCTCATTCCCCGCGAGGAGTTCGCGGCGATGACCGATCTCAAGATCGGCGACGAGGTCGATGTGCTGCTCGAGTCGCTCGAGGGCGACGACGGGCTCATCGAGCTCTCCAAGCGCAAGGCCGACCGCCAGATCGCCTGGCAGCGCATCGTTGATACAACCAAGGAAGAGGACATCGTCGAGGGCACGGTCATGCGGAAGATCAAGGGTGGTCTTCTGGTCGACATCGGCGTCCCGGTGTTCCTCCCCGCTTCGCAGGTTGACATCCGTCGCCCGCACAACCTCGACGAGTTCATCGGCCGCAAGGTTCGCGCCGAGATCCTCAAGATCGATACCGAGCGTCGCAACATCGTGATCTCGCGTCGCAAGCTCGTCGAGCGTGAGCGTTCGGCGGCCAAGCAGCACCTCATGTCGAACCTGTCCGAGGGCCAGGTCATCACCGGCACGGTCAAGAACATCGCCGACTTCGGCGCGTTCGTGGACTTGGGCGGCATCGACGGCCTGCTGCACATCACCGACATGTCGTGGGGCCGCATCAACCACCCCAGCGAGATCCTCAAGATCGACGACAAGGTGGAGGTCAAGGTCCTCAACATCGACCGCGAGAAGGAGAAGATCGCGCTGGGTCTCAAGCAGACCGAGTCGTCTCCTTGGGAAGCGATCGAGGGCAAGTACCCCGTCGGCGCTCGCGTCAAGGGCGAGGTCGTCAACATCATGTCCTACGGCGCGTTCATCCGCCTCGAGGACGGCATCGAGGGCCTGGTGCACATCTCGGAGATGTCATGGACGCGTCGCGTCAACCATCCCAGCGAGATCGTCAACGCGGGCGATGAGATCGATGTGGTTGTGCTTGAGATCGACAAGAACAAGCAGGAGATCTCGCTGGGCATGAAGCAGACCGAGGTCAACCCCTGGGAGCTCGTCAGCGAGAAGTACCCCAACGGGACGATCGTCACCGGCACCATCCGCAACCTCGCCAACTACGGCGCGTTCGTGGAGATCGAGCCCGGGATCGACGGCCTGCTGCACATCAGCGACATGTCGTGGACCAAGAAGGTCACGCACCCCAACGAGCTCTACAAGAAGGGCGACGAGGTCCAGTGCGTGGTGCTCGATGTCGATCGCGACAAGCAGCGCATCTCGCTGGGCGTCAAGCAGCTCACCGAGGACCCGTGGGTCGACGCGATCCCCGGTGCCTACCAGCCCGGCATGGTCGTGCGTGGCAAGGTCACCAAGATCACCAACTTCGGCGTCTTCGTCGAGCTTGAGGACGATCTCGAGGGCCTGCTGCACATCTCCGAGCTGGCCGACCACAAGGTCGAGAACCCGCAGGATGTCGTGTCCGTGGACGAAGAAGTCGATGTCAAGATCCTGCGTGTCGATATCGACGATCGCAAGATCGGTCTCTCGCTCAAGCGTGCCCAGTGGGGTGACGCGACCGGCGGCGACGGCGGTAGCTCGGGCGGCGGCGACGCTGGCGGTTCGAGCAGCTTCGGCGGCGGCATGGACCTGCCCTCCCGCGGCGGCATGGACGACCACGGCTCGATGGGCACCGACAAGATCGAGCTCTGAGCGATCTGATCGCCGATCGGCTCGATTGATTTCAAAACCGCAGACGCCCCGACCTCGAAGAGGCCGGGGCGTCTTTCTTTTCCCAGCGGACGCGGACGAAGCTCGGAGGACACTCGCGTAACAAGCAGGGACGCGGTGGAGCGTCCGCGGGTCACGCTGGGACGGGGCTCGGGCACCCACAACACACACACACACACACCGGTGCCCGAAGCCTTGATCGTTGAATCTGGTCTATGCTCTTTGCGTGGGTGACCGGCTCAGCACATCGCGACGAAGCTCACCAGGGTGAGCAAGAGGATGCGGCGGCGAACGGTGGTCATCACGAAGATCTGCTGCATTGTGGCCATATCTGGAACCTCCTGTTTTCAGATGTCACTGAAGTAGATACAACCCGCGTGCCAAACCCCGGCCGGTGCACGAGATCAGCCCGTCGGGCGGGCCAAACCCGCTTCCCGGGCTGTGATAAGCCCCGATGGCGTGGATCCCACGCAACATGTTGCCCGAATACCACATCAGGAGTCAACACCGATGTACACAAAGCACAGCAGCAATCTTCGAACACATCCGATAATCCTCTTGGTGGGGATTGGCCTGCTGCTGATGTACACACTGGCGGGCGGCCGCGCACACGCGGGATCACAGCCCGAGATAGAGGCCGCCGAGGCACTGGGACTGTACGGCTTGATCGATGTATGGGTCCGCGCCTGGGACCTGCCCGCGGCCGAGAGTCCGCAAGCCCTCGGCGAGCCCCTCTGTGCGGCGGTCGTGACGCTCCGACTCGACGGGCGGGTTTTCGGACGCGGCTCGGCGGCTTCGCCCGATCCGGACCCGATGCTGCTCTGGGAAGCCACGAGCGAGGCGATCAACAGCGCCAACAGCAAGCTGACGAATGAGCGGGACGCGATGTGGGAGGCGTTCATCCGTGAACTCACCCAACGGATCACCATCACGGTCGAGCTCGGGGATGCCCTGGTCCCGATCTCACCCAGCGAGTTGTCCCTGCCCGGGTTCGGGTACAGCCCGGGTTCGATGGGCTTTGCGGCCCGGCTGGGTGAGGAGTGCGACACGATCGGCTCGGAAGCCCAGTTGACCAATCGTGCTGACCCCGCTCGAACGGCGGGCGCACTGGCGCTGACACTGAGCAATGACAGCGGGCTCGTGATGCAGCCGCCCGAGACGCTCAGCGAGCAGGGCTTTGTGTTCTATCGCTGGCTGCCGACCACGCTGACCCAGCCCGCGCCCGGGCTCGGTGCTGTCTTTGCGGATCGCGGCGGCCGCATCATCGAGAGCAGCGAGATCAGCGTTCGATCGATCGGTGTGTTCGCGGATCAACTCGCCATGCACATGCGTGCTCGTCTCTGGGAGGGTGTTGAGGACTACGGGTTTGTCGGAACGCTCGATCCGATCACCGGCAAAGCGGAATCCGCGTTCGCCGGTCCGTTCGAGCAGGCGCTGGGCGCGTACGCGCTGCTCCGCTACGGGCGCAACGGGGCGGATTCGTCGCAGCGGGAAGCCGTGGTCGCCGGTCGTGATGTGTTGCGTGATCTCGGCCGTGTTGAGCAGCGCGAGACCGAGCCGTGGACAGACCCGCTGGGTGCGTGCATGTCGCTGATCGCGCTCTCTGAGCTGCCGCTGGAGATGGTGCTTGGTGACAAGGACCTCGGGGTGTTGCGGACGCGTTCGCTCGAGACACTCGACGGGCTCTACAGCGAGAAGGATGGCTTTGATTCGTCGCTGCCGGTCTTTTCGCACGGGTTGATCGCGCACGCGTTGTCCGTGACGGCGAAGCTCGATCCGCGTGATCGCACGGGGCTGGCGGCGTCCGCGATCGGGCGTGTGTTCCTGGAGACCGAGCCGACGCAGCTTGTCGGGCAGATGCCCTTCCTGGCATGGGCCCAGCTGGAACACACGGGTGATTCGGGCGAGATCCCCACTCGGAGTGTGCTGCGACAGATGCGGGAGCTGGTCTGGGACCACCAGCTGCGCAGGGCGGATCTGGACTGGGTCGATCGTGATCTTGCTGGGGGGATTGTTTTCACCAGCGCCAAAGCACCGCTGCCCAGCTGGTCCGGGCTGCGTCCGCTCGCGGCAATCGCGACCATGCTCGGCGATGAGCGGCTCACACCCGGGAGCGCCATAGAGGGCGAGGTGCCCATACAGATCGGGCGTCTGGTCGAGTCGGTCCGCTTCGTGCGGCAGCTGGCTGCGGAGGGCGAGATCATGCACATGTACGGCGAGGCTCAGGCCGCCCGATACGGCGTGCGGATGGCGCTCTGGGATCAGCGGATGCCGATTGAATCGAGCGCGATGGCGCTGCTGATGCTCAGCGAGACACGCGCGAGTTTCGACGCGTTGCGGGCCCGCTGATCCCGCGCTGAAATCAGCATTTTTCGCTCAGAAACGGCGATAATTGGGGCTGAAAAGGGCTGCAATTGCGGGCAGGAAATTCTGGCTGCGCCTAGAATGGTTGTAGGCATTTTCGACCCGTTTCCTTCACGGATGGGCGTCGATGCGAGCGGGCGACAGACCCGCGCGGAGACCTTGCATGAGCGATCATTTCGACGCCGACGGACAGCCCGATGAGGGCACCTCGACGCCCGGTCAACCCGAGAACGAGACAGACAGCACGCAGGGTCTTCAGGCCGTCGATCTTCAGATCGAGCGTGAGTTGCAGGACTCGTACCTGACCTACGCGATGAGCACGATCATGGATCGTGCGCTGCCGGATGTGCGCGACGGCATGAAGCCCTCGCAGCGGCGCATCCTTGTCGCGATGAATGATCTCAATCTCCGTCCCAACCGCAAGCACCTCAAGTGCGCCAAGATCTGCGGCGACACCTCGGGCAACTACCACCCGCACGGCGAGTCGGTGATCTATCCGACCATGGTGGGCATGGCGCAGAAGTGGAAGATGAACACGCCCGTGGTCGATCCGCAGGGCAACTTCGGTTCGATCGACGGCGATCCGCCCGCGGCCATGCGATACACCGAGGCGCGGATGACCGCAGCGGCCGTGGACATGATGCAGGACATCAAGTCTGATACGGTCGATTTCGCGCCCAACTACGACGACCGGCTCATGGAGCCGACTGTTTTGCCGGGCAAGTTTCCGTACCTGCTGATCAACGGCGGCATGGGCATCGCGGTTGGCATGGCCACGAGTCTGCCGCCGCACAACCCCAGCGAGATCTTCGACGCCATCGTGCGTGTGGTGAACAACCCCGAGATCGATCACATCGAGCTGATGAAGGACGAGCTTGACGAGGACGGCAATGTCGTGCGCCGCGGCGTGCAGGGGCCGGACTTCCCGACGGGCGGACGGATCCTGGGGCGCAAGGGCATTCTCGACGCGTACAGCAGCGGTCGCGGTCGCGTCACGGTGCGCGGCAATGTGCATGTCGAGGAGTTCAAGAAGGACCGGCACCAGATCGTCATCGATGAGATCCCGTACTCGCTCGTGCAGAACACGCTCGTCGAGAAGATCGTCGAGGCGGTGAAGGAAGAGCGGATCAAGGACATCAGCGATGTGCGCAATGAATCGGGCCGCAACGCCCAGTCGCGCATCGTCATCGAGCTCAAGAAGGGCGCCGATCCGGGCGTGGTCGAGAACCAGCTCTACCAGTGCACGCCGCTGCAGCAGACCTTCAGCATCATCAACATCGCGCTGGTCAACCGGCAGCCGCGGACGATGGGGCTCAAGCAGCTCATCGAGTGCTATGTCGAGCACCGCATCGATGTGATCAAGCGGCGCACGCGTCACCTGCTGCGTGAGGCCAAGAAGAAGGCCCATGTGCTCGAGGGCATGATCTACGCGGTGATCGATATCGACGAGATCATCCAGCTCATCAAAAGCTCGCAGACGCGTGAAGAAGCGATCACCAAGCTGATGGAGCGTCGCTACAGCATCCCCGCGGACCACCCCGCGGCCAAGGACATCCCCCAGCGCCTCATGAAGGCGATGCGCGACAGCGACGATGTGGGCGGCGTGCTGCTCACGCGTGTGCAGGCCGAGACGATCGGTGGCATGCGTCTGATCCAGCTCGTGGGTCTGGAGATCGAGCGGCTGGTCAAGGAGTACAGCGCGATCATCGAGGAGATCGAGGGCTACGAGGCGATCCTCGCGAATCACCGCATGGTGCTCGACATCATCGTCGAGGACACCGAGGAGATGAAGGCCCGCTTCGGTCGCGATCGGCTCACGACCATCGAGGACGCCGCGGGCGACATCGATATCGAGGCGTTGATCCAGGAGCAGGAGATGGCCGTGACCATCTCGCACTCGGGGTATGTCAAGCGCGTGGCGCTGGAGACCTATCAGTCGCAGGGGCGTGGCGGCAAGGGCATCAAGGCGAGCGATTCGAAGGATGATGATTTCATCGAGCACCTGTTCGCGGCTTCGACGCACGATCACCTGCTGTGCTTCACCGATACGGGGCGTGTGTTCAAGCTCAAGGTCTATGAGCTGCCCGAGATGAGCCGTACGAGCAAGGGACGCCCGATCGTCAACTACATCGACCTCAAGGAGGGCGAGCGGACCTGCGCGTACCTGGCGATCAAGGACTTCGAGGCGGGGAGCAACTACCTGACCTTCGTGTCCAAGGGCGGCATCGTGAAGCGGACGGCCCTCAAGGCGTACGCGAATGTGAACCGCTCGGGTCTGATCGCGGTGGGGCTCAAGGACGACGATGCCCTGCTCGATGTTCGGATGACCACGGGCAGCGACGACCTGATGCTCGTGACCAGCGGGGGCATGGCGATCCGCTTCCCCGAGCAGGATGTGCGTGAGATGGGCCGGTCCGCGGCGGGTGTCAAGGGCATCGAGCTGCGCAAGGACGCCGAGGTGATCGGGATCATGCGGATCCCGATGGTTCTCGACGAGCAGGACCCCGATGTGACGCACACCGACCCTGAGTTCATCGAGCGTGACCTGTGCCTGCTGACGATCACAGAAAACGGGTACGGCAAGCGGACGCCTGTGGATGAATACCGCGTCAACCCGGAGAACGGGCCGATGCGGAGCCAGTCACGCGGCGGCAAGGGACGCACCGATATCAAGTCCACCGCCCGCAACGGGGCATCCGTCGCGGCCGTCGGTGTGTGTGCAGACGAGGACATTGTGGTCATCAGCCGCAAGGGCCAGCTTGTCCGTATGGCGGCGGGCTCGATTTCCAGCTATGGTCGTGGTACTCAGGGCGTGCGCGTCGTGGGGCTCAAGGACGGCGACGCGGTCGTGTCGGCCGCGCGGATCGACGAGAAGGACGAAGGCGACGAGGGCGTCGCACCGGGTGAAAACCCTTCAGCATCGAGCAGTGCGGACGCTGAGTAAGGAACACAGGCATGGCGGTTGATTGGTCGGACAACATCGTGATCGCGAATCTCGCGGACGAGCCCGCGCTCAGCGACGAGCTCTCGATGATCTGCGAACGCGTCGAAGAGGCGGGTGAGAAGGATCCGATCCCGCACGCGGTGCTGGATTTTCACGAGGTGAGCTATGTCAACTCGTCGAACATCGCCCAGTTGCTGCGTCTGCGCAAGAACCTCGATGCCCACGGGCGTCAGCTCATCCTCTCGGGTGTGACCGACGAAGTGATGAGCGTGCTGGTGGTGACCGGGCTCAACAAGGTGTTCGAGTTCTCTCCCGACCTGATGACATCGATCGCATCGATCCAGATCGCGGAACCGGGCGGTGACGGGGCCTGACCCGATTTGAACCTTCTTGGGGGCGATCATGCCGCTGCTGGCGCTGCTTATCTTTGTGATCATCGCCCTGGTGATCGTGCGTGTCGGGGCCAAAGCACTGATGATGACCGGGCTCAGCCGCGATGTGGCGGAGTTTCAGGCGATCTCGTGCTTCTTCGGTGTGGGATTCACGACAAGCGAAGCGGAGATGATCGTGGGGCATCCGGCGCGCCGCAAGATCGCGTCGCACCTGATCATCTCGGGCAACATCGGGCTCACGGGTGCGCTGAGCACACTGATCCTGACCTTCGTCAACAACGAGCCCGACTGGCTCGATCATCTCATCCCGTACGAGGGCTCGGGGTCCTTCTTCTTCAAGCTCGGGCTGATCCTGATGATGGTGCTGCTCATCGCGGGGACTTTCCGAATGGGTGTGGTCGAAGCCATACTCGACAAGCTGATCGAGTACACGCTCAGCCGTTTCCAGCAGGTGCGGGCGATCGATTACGAGACGGTGCTGCGCAGCGGCGATGGGTTCTCGGTGATGCAGGTGGAGATCGAGGCAGGGAACACGCTGATCGGGAGCACGCTGGCTGGCGCGGCGCTGGGCACCAAGGGTGTGCTGGTGCTCAACATCAAGCGTGCCGACGGGCAGTCGATCGGGACGCCCCACCCGACCACGGAGATCGCTGCGGGCGATCTGCTGACGGTCTACGGGCGTGAGGATGTCATCCCGGGTGTGCTCGATGTGGGCTCGGGTGCCGGCGAGAGCGCGGCCTGAGTATTCAGCCCGCGGTCTGGAGCGCGCCGGCGCACGACATGAACAGCGCGGTGATGTCGTCGGGCTGATGCAGCGATCCGGCCTGGTCGTCGAGGTGTGACTCGAGTGTTGAGATGGCCTCTTCGAGTGAGCCCAATCCCGATCCGGCTTCCGTGAGTTCCTTGACATAGGTCAGCGTCGGGCGTTTCCGCTCGTCGCCCACGGCGTCGCGTTTGGGGAACGCGACCTCGAAGCCGTCGGAGTAGATGATGAACACATCCCTGGGCTGCATCTGGTGGATGGTTTGCTCAAACTCCACGCCGGGGAATACGCCCAGCAGCGGGCCCTGCGACTCGAGTTGCTCGACCTCTCCCGTGCCCGCGCGCACCAGCAGCGCGGGGGGGTGGCCCGCCCCTGCAACGGTAATGGTGTTCGTGCGTTTGTCGTGGATGGCGTAGGCCGCCGTCGCGAAGCGGGCCTGATCGCCCGCGTGCTCGGTCATGGTGTTATTGAGTCTGCGCAGCGCCTCGGCGGGCTCGACGATGCGCAGGTTGTCGCCCTTGCCCTCGGTTTTGTGGAGCCCCTGGGTGATGACCATGGTCATCAGCGCGGCGGGGACGCCGTGCCCGACGGCATCGGCGAGGAAGAAGCCGGTGTGGTGCTCGTCGAGCTTGATGATGTCGTAGATATCACCCGAGACATAGGAGGCCGGGCGGTAGACGATGCCCATGTCGAGGCCTTCGATCGAGGGGATCGATCTTGGGAGGTAGTCTCGCTGGATGGAAGCGGCGCTGGCGAGTTCCTCGTGAAGCTTGGTCATCTCGTTGTTGACCGAGCTGATGGATTTCTCGGTCAGGAGCAGCTCGGTCGCGAGCTGCTGGATCGCGGGCTGGCGCTGGGCCAGTGTCCAGAGAATCACGGCGGCCTGTGCCGGGTCGATGTCGTCGAACTCGCACATGAGCCCCGCAGAGCGCAGGAGCATGTCCGAGTGGCTGTGCGAGCGTGGCATGAGCACGAGCGCGGGGCAGAGGTGCTCGCTGAGTGCGTCGGCGAGGCGGTTGATCGTGGTGTCGCTGTCACGCTCGCTGATGAAGATCAGCACGGGCGTCTGCGATCCTGGGTGCTTGGGGGTGGCGCCCATGAGCGTTTGCAGGTCGATGCGTTCGGTGCCAAGCCCGCGTGGGAGCAGGTGCTCGGCGATGCGGCCGATGACCGACTCGATCCGCAGATCGGGCTCATCGGGCTGGGTGCGTGCGATGAGGACGCTGGGGCCCTGATGTTCTGTGGCTGCGATGCGTAGTCCCACCGGTGCCTCCTTGACGGGTGTTCGAACACCCCAAGGTTCGGTCCCGCGAGCCCGCGTGTTGACTGACTTGCGAGATGTTGGGTCTGCGCGTGGTTATGGGCGAGGGTGAATGCACGAATACCCGCCCCAGCCGTCCTGATCGCGCAGGTCGGGCGGGGCAAATCGGACCATGGATTTGGAGGGTTTATTGGGTGATCGATTGCAGCAGGTCGGTCTCGAGATCGATCCGGTCGCCATCGCTGAGCTTGAGCTGCTCGAGCGTGCCGCCGAGGAGCTCGATGACATATTGAGCGTTGTACCTCGAGCTGTATTTGGCGAGCCGCATCTCGTACTGCAGCAGGGATTCGTCGTCGCGTTTGGGCTCTTCGACGGGCATGTGGTGCATGGCCACGATGCGTCCGGCGCTGTCAAGGAAGATGATGTCGATGTCGATGAGACAGTCCCGCATCACGAAGTTGCGCAGGCGTGAGTCGGGGAAGGAGAAGAGCATGCCCTCTTCGGGGTCGAGCGCGGTCCTCCCGCCGAGACCGATGGTGCGTGAGTCGTTGTCGGCGACGACCTCGAGCATGAAGGTTCTGCCTCCGATCTCGACGGGCATTTTGCCGTCCACGACGACGGCCTGTTTGCTGCATCCCCCCAACGCGGTGAGCATGAGCAGGGCGGATGCAAGGAAAAGCAGGACTCTGTGGGTGGGTGTCATGATCTGAGCCATCGGGCATCCTCTTGCGTGAACACAATGTCGTCTGCAGGGAGTGTATCGGGATAAAACGCGTCGAGAAACTCGGAAATCGTCATCGGTTCGCAGGCCTGGGCGAGCCCGGCCCATTTGGCGATGAGCCCGATCACACGCTCGGGGCCGCTTCGCTCGCTGTAGGACGAGATATGGGTGTCCTCGTCGCGTTTGGCCAATCGGCGCCCATCGTGGCCGAGCACGAGCGGCAGGTGCGTGTAGGCTGGTTCCGGGGTGTTGCCGAGCGCACGATAGAGCAGCAGCTGACGCGCGGCCGAATCGAGCAGGTCGCGGCCGCGGACGATCTGGGTGACCCCCGATTCGTGGTCATCGACGACGACGGCGAGCTGGTAGCTGGGGGCGTTGCGTTTGGTCCAGACGATGAAATCGCCTTCGAGGTCCGCGGTGTCGAAGCGTTGCTCGCCCATGCACGCGTCGTGGATAATCACGGTCTGTGGCTCGACCGCAAAGCGCCAGCTGGTGTTGGGATCGTCGAAGTGTTCGGGGAAAGTGTCTGGTCGGATCGGCGCGTGGAGCGGGGCTTTGGGATCGTCGCGGTGCGGGGCGCTGAGGGCCTGCTCGATCTCGCGTCGGCTGAGTTCGCAGGGGTAGACCCGGGCGTGGCGTGCGAGGGCCTCCATTGCCTGGTGATAGCGTGGCAGCCGCTGGGTCTGCAAAATCGGTCCGGAATCCCAATCAAGGCCCAGCCAACGCAGGGTATCGATCGCCTGCTGGGTCATGCCGGGGTGGACGCGTGACTCGTCGAGATCCTCGATGCGGAGGATCACCCGCCAGTCGCGTTTGCGCGCGATGGCCCAGTTGAGGACGAATGCGAACGCGTTGCCCAGATGCAGCGATCCGGTGGGTGATGGCGCAAGTCGAGTTGTATGAACCGTTTGCGGATGCTGCGGGCATGGCTGGGGACGAAGATTGGGAGGAATTGGTTCGCGCACGGGAGATTGTGGGTACACTGATGGCTGTCGGCAAGCGGGGCCCCGGGTTTTCTGTGCCCCCTTGCGTGTGTGACATGCCCGGCGTCAGGAGGCGGTATGACCGAGCAAGCGATCGAGAAGTTCAGCGAGGAGCAGGTCGCCGCGGGTTTGAAGGATCACCCCGCGTGGGTCGAGCTCAACGGCGAGATCCAGCGGACCTTCGAGTTCGATGACTTTGTCGCCGCGATGAAGTTCGTCAACAGCGTCGCCGAGTACGCCGAGCAGGCGCAGCACCACCCGGACATCCTGATCCGGTACAACAAGGTCACACTGAGTGTCTCGACGCACGATGCGGGCGGGATCACGCAGAAGGACTTTGATCTGGCGGATGCGACCGACGCCTTCGTGGGCTGAGCCCGCCATTGGGCTCCGTTTCAGGCCTTGGTCATCAGCAACGCAGCGGCGGACCGCGTCGTGTCCTATCGCAGCTCAACAGACCAGTAGGCATCGTTGAGGAACGCTTTCCACGAGGCGTATTTGTCGCTGTTGAGACGCACAGAGATCAGCGGATTGCGCTTGGGCTGCACCGGCTTGCGTATGAGCGTCATGCGGGCCTGCTCGGGGGTACGCCCGCCCTTGCGGCTGTTGCACTTCACGCAGGCGCAGACGAGATTCTGCCAGGTGTCCGGCCCGTTCTGCGAGCGGGGGAGCACATGGTCGATGGAGAGCTCGCTTGTGGGGAAGCGGTTGCCGCAGTACTGGCACTGGTTATGGTCGCGGGCGAAGAGGTTGCGCCGGTTGAGTTTCACGCGCTGGGCGGGGAGCTTGTCGCAGGTGATCAGGCGGATGATCCGAGGCACCGCGATGTCGAAGCGGACGGTGCTTACCCAATCGTGGCGTTCGGGCTCGAACTGCTTGCGCAGTTCGCTGAGCTCCGCCCAGGTCGCGAGGTCGTAGTTGGCGTATGACCCGTCGTCGGCGTGGATGACCTCCGCGGCTTCGCGGGCGAGCAGGATGAAGGCACGCTTGGCGCTGATGACGCGGGTGGCCATGTAATGACGATTGAGCACGAGCACCTTGGCACCCAGTCCGTCGTTGATGAACTGATTGAGGGTATTGGCGCCGGAGCCTGCCTCATGGGCGACGCCGGCGCCTGGTATGTGATCAACGACGCTATCGTCTTTTGCTCTGGGTTCCGTTGCCCCTGATTCCGCTGCCCTGGCTCCGCTGCGCAGTGACCGCGCCGAGGGGCGTGATCTGGATGGGCGTTGCTTGCGGGGCATAGCGGGCTCTCGTTGCTTGTCTATATCTACCAGTTTTTACACCAAACTTCAACCTGATACGACGCTGCGAGCATAAAGGATCGGCGAAGACCCGCCTGAGGCGATCAATCGGCGGTTTCTGTGCCAAAACGCCCGATAGCAGTACGCTGCGATCGGGTGCTCCGGCGGTGTTCGATCGGATGTTGTCCGTTTGGGATCAGTGCCTGAAGTGGCGGATGCCCGTTGTCATGCAGGTCACGCCCAGCGTGTTGCACAGGGCGTAGGTGTCCTCGTCGCGTTTGGAGCCGCCCGGGTGGACGATCATGCCCACGCCCGCGTCGGTGAGGATGGTCGGCCCGTCGTCGAAGGGGAAGAAGGCGTCGGAAAACGCGATCGCACCCTTGGCGAGTTTGCCCGCCTTGTGCACCGCGCCGCGGCAGGAGGCGACACGGTCCATCTGCCCTGCGCCGGCACCGAACAGGCGCACGGCACCCGAGTCGGACTGGGGGTCGATGCCGCCGATGAGCACGGCGTTGGAACTCAGGGCCCTGCACATGTTCTCGAGCATGGCCGCGGCGCCGAGTTGCTCGGGGGTCGGTTCTGGCCCCGCGGCGTGCGTCCAGCCCTGGGGGTTGGGCACGACGAGGTCGCGTTCCTGCACCAGTGCGCCGCCGGGGATGAACTTGAGTTCGCTGCGGATCGCGGGCGGGTGGGTCGGGTCCTCCTGCTCGACCTGCAGGATGCGGAGGTTCTTCCAGCGTTCCTGCAGCAGGGCGAGTGCGTCGTTGTCGTAGATCGGTGCGATGACGATCTCGAAGAAGGTGCCCTCGGCGGTGATGCGTTGAGCCCCAGCGAGGTCTATGGGGCTTGCGGTCGCGAGGATCCCACCGAACGCCGCCATCGGGTCGCCAGCGATGGCGAGATCGATGGCTTGGGCGCATGTGGCGGCGCTGGCGGCGCCGCATGGATTGGTGTGCTTCACGACGCAGGTGTTGAACGCGCCCGGCGCGGTGCGGGCCATGGCACGCACGAGTTCCAGGGCCGCGGACGCGTCGTTGATGTTGTTGTAGCTCAGGGGCTTGCCGTGGAGCTGGCGTGCGTCGAGCAGCGTGCCGGCGGGTGCGCCGATCTGCTTGTAGACGGCGGCGTGCTGGTGTGGGTTCTCGCCATAGCGGAGCTCGTCGTGCCTGCGCAGGGCGATGGGCATCGTTGCGGGCAACTCGGTCTCGTTGCGCAGCATCCACTGCGAGATCATGGCGTCGTAGGCACCGGTTTGTATGAACGCCTCGGCGGCGAGTTTCTTTCGCAGCGTCAGCGTCGTCGCGCCGTTGTGCGTCGTCATCTCTTCGAGCAGATCGTTGTACTGGGCGGGATCGGTGACGATCGTGACCGAGGCGTGGTTCTTGGCGGCCGAGCGGACCATGGACGGGCCGCCGATATCGATCTGTTCGATCGCTTCGGCTTCTGAGACGCCGGGCTTTGCGATGGTCGCTTCGAACGGGTAGAGGTTGACGACGACGAGGTCGATGGGCTTGATGTCATGCTCGAGCATCGACTGGAGGTGCGGCTGCAGGTCGCGCCTGGCGAGGAGCCCGCCGTGCACTTTGGGGTGGAGTGTCTTGACGCGTCCGTCCATCATCTCGGGGAAGCCCGTGAGGGTCTCGATGGGCATGACGGGGATGCCCGCGTCGAGGATGGCCGATGCCGTGCCGCCGGTGGAGACGATCTCAACACCGTGCTTGTGCAGGGCGCGTGCAAGATCGACGATGCCGGACTTGTCTGAAACGGAGATCAGCGCCCGCGTGACCCTGACGAGATGGTTCGCCGAGTCGGTGGGGGCGCTGGCCGCAGCGTCTGCTGTGGAGTTCATGTGGTGCTCGTGTTCGCGGGGTTGAAAAGCGTGGGTTCGAGTGTTTGTGGCGTCGCGATTATCGCGGGCCGAACTTGGCGACACCACCGTCGAGGGTGATGACATAGATGCTGCCGTCGACGACCGAGTTGGTTCGCACGCCGGCGATGTTGCGCAGGGGCGTGCGTTCGATGATGTCGCCGCGATCCTTGTCGATGGCGAGCATCTCGAAGCCGGACCAGACGATGAGTTCGCTGTCGTTGAGGACGGTGAGGACCCAGCCACCGATCTCTGGGTTGTTCCAGAGGATCTCGCCCGAGGCGCTGTCGATGCACATCAGGCCCTGGTCACGCGTGCTGGCGAAGATCAGGCCCTCGTGGAGGGTGTGCTGGACGGTGATCGGGTCGCTTGAGCGGACGCGCCAGAAACGGAAGCCGTCCTCGATGTCGAAGGCGTAGAGCGACTGATCGAGGGATGCGACATAGACCCCAACGCCGTCGGTGAGCAGTTCGGCATCAGAGCCCCCCGCGATGCGGGCGGTCATGCCCGAATGGGCGTTGATGGTCTCGAGCGTGCGGAGGTCGCCCTTCTCGGACAGGGCTGCGATGTAGTCTTCGCTGACCTGAATCGCGGGCTGATGGATGGGGCCGTCGAACTTGTAGGACCAGAGCTTGAAGTCGTTGTCCATCTGGTAGGCGAAGAGCTCGCCGGCGAGGGTGCCGAAGATGGCGAGGTTGTCCACGATCAGCGGCGATGTGTTGACGAGGGTGCCCATCGCGTCGCGGTCGATGGTGTTGCCGTTGCGGAGGTTGAGTTCCCAGAGTTCTGTGTCGCTGGCGGCGAAAAGCGTCTCGTCGCGCCGAACGGGCTCGACGAAGCGGGTGGTCGAGCGGTCGAGCTGGCGTGACCAGCGGACCTTGCCGGTGTTCGATTCGAGGACGGAGAGCGTTGAGCCCGAGCCGATGAAAGTGAGGAGGTCGTCGTACGCGGTGGCGTGCTCGATGGCGGCGCCTGGCTGCATGGGGGGATAGCCGGTCCACTGCCACTGGTAGCCCAGTGACGCCCAGCCTTCGTGGTTGATCTCCCAATCGGCGGATCGCGTGACGCCGGGCCCGTCCTGCGCGTCGGTCTCTCGATCGGTATTGGAGGTGCTGGTGCACGCGGTGAGGGTCGTCATCGCCCCGCAGAGCAGGGCAAGAGCGAGGGTGCGACGATTGGGGATGGAGGGGGTCGATTGCTCGATCATCGAGACGGCTCCGCGTGTGTGGGTCAATGGGGCATGAAGGCCCGCTGAAAACGGGCGGGAACGCCCGGGATTGGGGTCTGGGATCATACGCGATCCACAGCGGCCTCGGGGAAGCAACGGGGGGATTTCTGAGCCCGCTGCAGCGAGATCAAGCGCCTGTTCGCACCCAAACGCGTAGGGTTCGGGCATGTTCACGGGGATTATCCAGCATATTGGGGAGGTGGTCGTGATCGAGCCCAGCGCTCACGGCGCTCACGGCGTTCGCATCACGCTCGATCCGGACGGCTGGGACCACTCACCCAGGCCCGGCGACTCGATCGCCTGCAACGGGTGCTGCCTGACGGTTGTGGATGACCCGCACACACCCAAATGCTGGTGGGTGTTCGATGCGGTCCCCGAGACGCTGGCCATCACCGCGATCAACGACTGGGAATCGGGGCAGCGGATCAACCTGGAGCGGTCCCTGCGGATGGGCGACACACTCGACGGGCACCAGGTGCAGGGGCATGTGGACGGCACCGGCGAGGTGCTGGGCGTGTTCACCGATGATGGCTGGCGGGTGCGGGTCGGGCTCGATGGTGCGTTGATGCGGTACATGATCCCCAAGGGATCGGTGTGCATCGATGGCGTGTCGCTGACACTGGCGGCGATTGATGTTGATGCGGGCTGGATCGAGGTGGCCCTTATCCCCGAGACGCTGCAGCGGACAAACCTGCGCGATCGGGAGGTGGGGGATCGGGTGAATATCGAGTGCGATGTGCTGGTGAAGACGATCGTGCACACGATGGCGCGGATGAACAGCACACAATCGGATCCGTTAGACTAGATCCATGCGTGTGCTCGGCTTCGATCCCGGTCTTTCCATCACCGGCTATGGCTGCGTGAGCGGTGACATCATCCGACCGGCGATCGTCGAGGCGGGGATCTTTCGGCTCACCAAGAGCGGGCAGCCCGCAGGCACTATCGGTGATCGGCTTGTGGAGCTGGAATCGGATGTGCAGTCGCTCATCGAGCGGGTCACGCCGGATCTGATCGCGATCGAGGGGATGTTCGCGCACAAGGATCACCCGGGGACGGTCGTGAAGATGGCCCATGCGCGGGGGGTGATCCTGCTCGTCGCCCGGCGTAACGGCGTGGAGGTGTGCGAGCTCAAGCCCGCGGAGGTCAAGAAGGCCGCGACCGGGTCAGGGCGGGCGACCAAGGGACAGATGCAGGAGAGCGTGCAGGCGATGTTCGGGCTGCCCGAGCTGCCGACGCCGGCGGATCTGGCCGATGCGCTGGCGATCGCGGCGTGCGCGCTGCGGCGGCATCAGGTGGAGTCGATGACGCGGTGATCATGTTCCGGGTGCCACTACTCGCCGTCTTCGGCGCAGTAGTGCTCTTGGGTGGTTGAGAAGACACTACTGCGCGGCAAGCCGCGAGTAGTGGCACCCGGCAAAGCTGGCATACAATCGCTCGATGAGCGAAACTAAGCCAGCGGAACAGGTCGTCGCGCAGGTCCTGATTGTCGAGGACGAGCCCGAGCACGCGGATGTGATGGCCGAGGCCCTGCGCCGGCCCGGGCATATCTGCACCATCGTGCACGGGATCGAGGACGCGGCCAAGGAGCTGCGGCATGGGTCGTTCGATGTGATCGTGACGGACTTGCGGATGCCCGAGAGCGCCGGCAAGGAAGGCGCAAACCACGACGGGGGTGACGCGGGGATGCGGGTGCTGCAGCTCGCGAGCGAGCTGCAGCCCGACGCCGAGACGATCATGGTCACGGCCCACGGCGATGTGCCCACGGCCCGCGACGCGTTCAAGCACGGGGCGTTCGACTTTGTGCAGAAGCCGCTGGATCTGGTGGTGTTCCGCTCGGTGGTGAACCGGGCGGCGGACCAGGCGGTTCTGCGCAGCGAGTCGGGCGAGCTGCGGGAGCTGGTGCAGCATGACGGTTTTGAGGGGATTGTCGCCGGCAGCGAGGCGATGCGCAGGATCCTCAAGACCGTGAAAACAGTCGCGAACTCGAAGATCCCCGTGCTGATCACAGGTGAGAGCGGGACGGGCAAGGAGCTGATCGCGCAGGCGGTACACAACAACTCGCCCCGCAGCGGCAAGCGGTTTGTGACGATGAACTGCGCCGGGCAGGCCGAGAGTCTGCTTGAGGATCAGTTGTTCGGTCACCGCAAGGGCGCGTTCACGGGGGCAGAGAAGGACCGCGAGGGCGTGTTCGAGTATGCCGATCATGGGACGGTCTTTCTCGATGAGATCGGTGACATGCCCTTGGCCATGCAGGCCAAGCTGCTGCGTGTGCTCGAGAGCGGCGAGGTGGTGCGGCTGGGCGCCAACGAGGCGCAGCATGTCGATGTGCGCTTCGTGAGCGCGACGAACAAGGAACTCAGCGCCATGACGGGCGATGGTTCGTTCCGCCAGGACCTGTTCTTCCGCATCAACGGGGCGCATATCCATCTGCCCCCGCTGCGCGAGCGGCGCGAGGACATCCCTCGGATCGTGCGGCATGCGATCGCCAAGTTTGCGGGCGAGTTGCTCGCGGGCCAGCCCACGCCCGAGATCAGCGACGCGGCGCTGATGCGGCTGACGGGGTACGCCTGGCCGGGCAATGTGCGTCAGCTGATCAATGTTGTCGAGAATATGGTGGTGATGGCGATCGGGGATCGCGAGGATGAGCACGGTGTTGTCAGGATCGATGTCCGGCATATCCCCGCTGAGGTCGTTGAGGCCGAGCATTCCCCCGGTTCAGGGGGCGCGACAACCCAGTCGGGCTCACTGGCGGGGACCAGTCTCGAGCAGCTCGAGAAACAGGCAATCCGGGAGACGCTCAAGCTGACGGGCGGGAACCGAGAGCAGACGGCCAAGATGCTGGGCATCGGTGAACGCACGCTTTATCGGAAGCTCAAGGAGTACGGACTTCGTTAATCGTTGTGTGGACTCGGTTTCGGATCGCATGCGTTTCGCTGAAAACTCCGGTTGTGGGCCGACAATTTCCCCTCAGGTTTCAGTATTTGCGATCAACTCCGCTCGAAATCAGCCCGATTCTGGGGTGTATCACGGCATTGTCCGGGGGTGTCGCTCAGGCATTCCTGACCTGACCGGTGAGGGGAAAACCTGATGTCTCAGTTCAGTCTCGATGAGATTATGATGTGTCCGAGCTTGCCGTCCCTGCCGGCGGTCGCTGTGCGGTTGCTTGAACTCACCGGTGATCCCGATGTCGCGATCAGCGACATCGCCAAGCTGGTCCAGCAGGACCAGGCGTTGGCCGCGAAGGTGTTGAAAACGGTGAACTCGAGTTTCTATGGGCTCTCTTCACCGTGCGGCTCGATCGACCGCGCGATGGGGTACCTGGGACTCAACACGGTCAAGTCGCTTGTGCTCGGTTTCAGTCTGGTCGAAGCGACCAGCAGCGCGGAGGATGCGGGATTCGATCTCGATGCGCACTGGCGCCGGGCGATCATCGGCTCAACGGGGGCGCGGGTCCTGGCCAAGCATGTGGGCGGCGTGGATGCGGAGGACGCGTTCACGGCATCGCTCTTTCAGGACATGGGGATGCTGGCGTTCTTCACCCTGCTCAAGGCGGAATACTCTGCGGCGATCGCGGGCGTGCCCCATCGCGGTCTGTGCAAAGTGGAATCCGAGGAGTTCGGCTTCGATCACGCACGGGTTGGCTCTGAGCTTGCGGCGAGATGGAAACTGCCGATCGAGATCGCCGAGGCCATTCGCTTCCACCATCACCCGGACAGCTGTCAGACGGAATATCGCGACATCGCCAGGCTGGTCGCTGTGGGTGCACGGATCTGTGCGTGCATGGACCCCGAAGCTCCCTCCTCGTCGATTCGCTCGCTCGAGCGGGTGATGACGGAGTGGTACGGGTCACGGGCACCGGACGCCAAGGGACTGCTCGACGAGGTCGGCGAGACCGCCATAACGCTCGCGAAGATGTTCGATCAGGACATCGGTGTGATCCCGAGCAGCGCACAGCTGATGGCAGAGGCGCAGGAGCTGGGTGTGGAGCATCAGCTCAACATGCAGCGTCATGCCGACGAGCTGGCGCGCGAGGCGCTCGTGGACGGTCTGACCCAGATCTCCAACCGCAAACGATTCGACGCTGAACTCAATCGTGTGTACAACGCGTTCGTGTCCAGCAAGGTTCCTTTCGGCGTCCTGTTCTTCGATGCCGACAAGTTCAAGAGCGTCAACGACACCTACGGGCACACCGCGGGCGATGTGGTGCTCAGGGAGTTGGCGCGGCGCACAAACGAAGCGATCGGGCAGGACGGGATGGCCTTCCGCTACGGCGGCGAGGAGTTCGCGGTGCTGGTCGAGGGGCGCGACATCGAGTGGTGCGCCGATCTCGCGGAGAGGGTGCGGTGTGCGTTTGCCGATAAGCCCTTCGATCTGAGCTCGGTCGAGGGTGTGCCCGATGAGCTCGCGGTGACCGCGAGCATCGGGGTCTCAAGCACGGACGCGGGCAACCCGTCGAGACTCTCCAGCGGCGAGCAGGTCGTGCATGAAGCGGATGAGTGCGTGTACGCGGCGAAGTCCGACGGGCGGAACAATGTCAAGGTCTACGGGCGATTCAGCCAGGCGTCGACCGAGGGTGCCGGAAGCGGCGATCAGCCCGCGGCGGCGATCCCGCAGACCACGGTCATCGCTGGGACGCGGAAGAGCAGGGCGGCGAGGATCCTGCTCGTCGAAGACGACGCGTTGGCGGCGACCCTTGTGATCTCGCTGATGAAACGACGCGGCAATGTCGAGATCGAGTGGGTCAAGTCCGGGATCAGGGCGTGCACCATGATCGAACGCGGCGAGCTCGATGGAGACCGGGCACCGAGGCTGATCCTGTGTGATTTCAGCCTCCCGGGCTGCAACGGGCATGAGGTGCTTCGTGTCGCGAGGGACAACGCCGGGATGCAGGATGTGCCGTTCTTCATGCTCACGGGCAACAACGATCATCACATGCGTGACGAAACGATCCGCAGGGGCGCGTCGCAGTTCATCCACAAGGACGAGTTCTGCGCGGATGTGAACCGGTGGCTCGGAGAGATGCTGGGCACCGGAAAAGCGGCGGCCTGATCGGCTCACCAATCCAGCGGCGAACGCCATGCGTTGGTCAGCTCACCGACGCTCGCGTCGAGTTCGTTCCAGTTCATTCTTCCGGAATCGTTGAGTGCGCCCAGCACACGCATGGGGGTGGTGCCCAGTGCGCTGCGAACGGAATCAAGATCAGCAACTTCGAGCACATAGCACGACGGTGACTCGTCGAACGCGAGTGCCCAGTCGAGCGTGTCGCAGGCCGCGAACCCGATGGGGTCGTCGGTGCTGCTGCCGGCGATGAGCATCTCGGCGATGGCGCAGACCACGCCGCCGTCGGAGACATCGTGGGCGCTGCGGACGAGCCCGTTGCTGATGAGGTTGTAGATCGCTTGGGCGGTCTTGGGCCCTTCGACGAGATCGACACATGGCATGGCGTTGGCGGGCACGAATCCGAGCTGCTGGGCGTGCGAGCCGGTGAGTTTGCTCTGCGGGTTGCCCACGAGCACAAGGGTGTTGCCCGGGGCCTTGGCGTCGCTGGTGACGCAGGTGTTCAGATCATGAACGATGCCCATGCCGGTGATGAGCAGGGTGGGTGGGATCTCGATGGTGACGCCGTCCTCGGTGGTGAACTGGTTGTTGAGCGAGTCCTTGCCGGAGACGAACGGGGTCTTGTAGGCCTTGGCCCCGTCGTAGCAGGCGTGGGCGGCGCGGACGAGCGAGCCGAGGTTTTCGGGCTTCTTGCAGCTGGGCCAGCAGAAGTTGTCGAGGATGGCGATGCGGTCGGGGTCGGTGCCGGTGCACACGAGGTTGCGGACGCACTCGTCGATCGCCGCCAGGGTCATGGCGTATGGGTCGTCGCTGAGCCCGGTGGCCAGCCCGCAGCCCACGGCCAGTCCCTGACCGGTGCCGGGGACGGGCTCGATGACGGAGGCGTCGGACGGGCCGATGCCGCGCGGGCCGTTGAGCGGTTTGATGACCGTGTTGCCCTGAACCTGGTGGTCGTACTGACGCGCGATCCAGTGTTTGGAGGCGATGTTGGGGTGGGCGAGCAGGGCGAGGACCTGATCGTTTGCAGAGGTGGTTGTGCTTATGGGTGCCGTGGTTTGTGTGGCCTTGGGTTGCCAGACAGCGGTGCGGGTGGACATGGGGATGCCGTCATGCATGAAGTGCATCGGCAGGCGTCCGACCTCGTGGGTGTTGTAGTTGAGGATGAGCTGGGCGCCGTCGGTGCCGAAGTAGCCCAGATTGGCCAGCTCGACATGTTCCTCGTCGCAGATCTGCTGCAGCGCGGGAAGGTTCTCCTCGGGGACGGCGATGACGATGCGTTCCTGGGCCTCGGAGATCCAGATCTCGGTGTAGCTGAGCCCGGCGTACTTGAGGGGGGCCTTGTCGAGCTCGACAAACGCGCCGATCTTCTCGCCCATCTCGCCTACGGCGGAGCTGAACCCGCCGGCACCGCAGTCGGTGATGGCGCTGAACAGCGGGCCGTTCTCGGTGTCTCTTGCGCGGAGGATCGCATCGAGTGTCCGTTTTTCCTCGATCGCGTTGCCGATCTGCACGGCGTGTGAAAACTCGTCGGCGTGGGTGTCGGTGAGTTCAGCGCTGCTGAAGGTCGCGCCGTGGATGCCGTCGCGTCCTGTACGACCGCCGAGGGCGATGATGCGGTCGCCGGGCTTGGCGTCGCCGGAGATGAGGTGGCTGGGCATGATGCCGATGCAGCCGCAGTAGACGAGCGGGTTGCCGATGTAGCGGTTATCGAAGGAGACGGCCCCGTTGATGGTGGGGATGCCCATGCGGTTGCCGTAGTCGCGCACGCCGGCGACGACCTGGGTGAGGATCTGGCGCGGGGGGAGGCAGCCGGCGGGGACGGTCTCGGTATCGGGGTGGGCGACGCAGAAGACATCGGTGGAGGCGATGGGCTTGGCGGCCAGCCCGGTGCCGATGATGTCGCGGATGCAGCCGCCGATGCCGGTGGCGGCGCCGCCGTAGGGTTCGAGGGCGGAGGGGTGGTTGTGGGTCTCGACCTTGATGCAGACGGAGTGGGTGTCGTCGAACTTGATGATGCCGGCGTTGTCCACGAACACGGACTGTGTCCAGTCGATGCCCTCGTCGATGAGCTCGAAGGTGGCGGCGGCGACGGTGGCCTTGAGCAGGTTGTTGATGGTGATGCTGCCGTCGGCATTGACGCTGTGGTGGGGGCGTGACGCCCAATCGATGCCGGGGATATCCGGCCCCGAGAAGTTGATGTTGGCCTTAAGGGTCTTGTGGACGCAGTGCTCGGACCATGTCTGGGCGAGGGTTTCGAGCTCGATGTCGGTGGGTTCGCGGTTGAGGGTCCTGAACTCGTGCTGGATCACTTTCATCTCTTCGAGCGAGAGGAAGAGGTGACCTTCGCGTGAGAGCTTTTCGAGCCCGGCGTCGTCGAGGTCGCGGATGCTGACATGGGTGAGCTTGAAGTCGTGCTTGTGCCCCTTGGGCAGCTCCTCGGGGTGGAAGGGGACGGCGTGGACGCCGGCGACGACGGGGTTGGCGAGCAGGCGGTTGGCGATGGTCTGGGCTTTGGAGTCGCTGACCCCGATGAGCTCGTAGCGGTATCCCGTGGAGACTTCCGCCTTGATCCCAGTCAGGGCCTTGATGGCATCGGCGACGGATTGGGCAGGCGGGTCCATCACACCTGGGAGCGGGTGGATCTCGACGATGGAGCCGCGGGCTTCGGTGGAGCCGATCTCGGCGCGCTCGACGACAGGGTTGCAGAGCAGGTTGGTGATGATATCGTCGAGCTGGGCGTCGCTGAGTTTGGCCTCGATGAGGTAGACCCTGGAGGAGTGGGCTGCCTGGACCTCGTAGCCGAGTTCGCGTGCGCGATGCAGCAGTGTCTGAGCGCGAGGATCACCCGCGTGCGCTGTGGGGTGAATCTCGACACGATGGACGAGCTGTTCATCAGCGTTTGAGGCGTGTGAACGGGCATCGGCGGCGGGTGCGGGCGTGCTCATGGACGATCGTAGACCTGCTTGCACAATGGGTCGTGTGTTGCCGGGGTATGATGCCCGATGATGAGCCGCAAGGATGCGAAATCGAACGATCAGGCGGACGCGGCACCCTCGGTCGAGCTGTTTACCGACGGTGCGTGCTCGGGCAACCCGGGCCCGGGTGGCTGGGCGTTCCTGCTGCGGCACCCCAGATCGGGCAAGGCGGTCGAGGGCAGCGGCGGTGAGCACGAGACCACGAATAATCGCATGGAGCTGACGGCGGTTATAGAAGGACTGGGTGCGTTGACGCGCCGGAGTGTGGTCGATCTGTATTCGGACTCGCAGTATGTCCTCAAGGGGCTCAACGAGTGGATGCCCGGATGGAAGCGGAAGGGCTGGAAGACCGCCAGCAAGCAGCCGGTGAAGAATGTGGACCTGTGGAAGCGGCTCGACGAGCTCAAGAACGGCCACGAGATCAACTTTCACTGGGTCAAGGGGCACGCGGGGCACCCCGAGAACGAGCGTGTGGACGAGCTGGCGGTGATCGAGCGGGACCGGCACGCGAAGCGATAGACATCTCCTGAAGCATGGTGTGGTTCCGTCTGTGCGGGCTGGTGTGTCTGCGCGGGCGGGGCGCGTTTATCGCTGGGCGTTGCAGCCCGCACAGCCCGCCCCTGTTTCGCACACTGGGTGTGCTCGGGCGTCAATCCATCGCCCGGAACCACCGATGAACAGGGGGGATACGGGCAACGGTTTGTCCGCTCTCCGCTTGGTTCTACCCCGGGAGACAACCGTGGATCTTGATGCCATTCTTCGTCACGCGCATGAGTCGGACGCTTCGGACATTCACATCGTTGCGGGCGAGCCCGCGTCGATGCGTATTCACCAGGTGATGACGCCGATGAGCGAGGAGCCGATGTCGCCCGAGATCGTGGCGAACATGTTCGAGAAGATGTCCACGCCCGAGACGCGTGAGATGTTCAAGTCGCAGAAGGACGCGGACTTCTCGTACGAGGTTGCTGGTCTGGCCCGTTACCGTGTGAACGCGCACATGCAGAAGGGCGTGATCGGGTTGGCGATGCGTGCAATCAAGACCAAGGTGCCCCCGCTGACGGCGCTGGCGTTGCCCGAGGTGATCGCACGGCTGACCTACCTGCCCCGTGGTCTTGTGCTTGTGACGGGTGACACCGGTTCGGGCAAGTCCACCACGCTGGCGGCGATGATCCAGGCGATGAACCAGCGGTACGCCAAGCACATCATCACGCTCGAGGACCCCGTCGAGTATCTCTTCGATTCGGACCACTGCCTCATCGAGCAGCGTGAGCTGGGTCGCGACATGATCAGTTTCACCTCGGGCCTCAAGCACGCGCTGCGTCAGGACCCCGACATCATCCTGGTGGGCGAAATGCGTGACCTGGAGACCACCTCGCTGGCGATCAGCGCGGGCGAGACCGGTCACCTGGTGCTCTCGACACTCCACACGGTGAACGCGTCGCAGACGGTGTCCCGTATCATTGATATGTACCCGTCGGGGCAGCAGAGCCAGATCCGCTCGATGCTCTCGACCACGCTGCAGGCGGTTGTCTCCCAGACGCTGTTCACGCGAAGCGACCGCCCGGGCATGGTGCCCGCGGTGGAGACGCTGCTGTGCACGCCCGCGGTTCGCAACCTGATCCGCGAGAACAAGATCTTCGAGATCCCCAATGTGATCGAGACGAGCCGAGCGATCGGGATGTGCTCGCTCGACGCATCAATCGCGGAGCTGTATTTCAGCGGGACCATCTCCAAGGAGGACGCGATCGCCAAGGCCGTGTTCCCCGACAAGCTTGAGCGTCAGCTCGTCGCCTGATCCTGTACTCGATTCGACCACGCTGAGGAGCTGACATGCCCAACTACCGTTTCCAGGTCAAAGCGCAGGACGGGAAGATCCAGTCGGGGACGATCGCGGCTGACAGCGCGACCGCCGCCGCGGCGATCCTGCGCAATCAGGGCGTTCATGTTCTTGCGGTCGATCAGGATAAGGGCGGCAAGGGTGCGGGCGGCAGTCTGCTCGATACCTTCGCGGCGCTCAACAATAAGAAACCTACGCAGAAGCAGGTGCTCGACTTCACGACCCAGCTCTCGGTCATGATCCGCGCGGGCATCAACCTGCGTGCGGCGCTCGATGGTATCGCGGATCAGACGGAGCATCGGACCTTCAAGAAGGTCATCAACGAGCTCAAGGCGGATGTGGAGAGCGGCAAGCAGTTCTCCGAGGCGCTGTCGCGACACCCCAAGCTCTTTGGGCCGCTCTACATCAATATGGTGCGTGCGTCGGAAATGTCGGGTTCGTTCTCGGAGATGCTCGACCGAATCGCGGGCTATATCGGGCAGCAGATCGAGACCAAGAAGATGGTCGTGGGCGCGTCGATCTACCCGGCGATCATCGGGTTGATGGCGGTCACCGTCACCGTCTTCCTGCTGACCTTCGTGCTCCCCAAGTTCTACACGATCTTTGAGGGTAAGGAGGATGTGCTGCCCTGGGCGACCAACTTCCTGATGATGCTCTCGCAGACGCTGATCAAGCAGTGGCCGTTTGTCGTCGGCGGCCTGGCGGTCGTAGGCGGCGCGGGCTACGCGTTCGCCAAGACAGAGGTTGGCGCGTTCTGGATCGACAAGATGAAGCTCACGATCCCGGTGCTGCGTTCGATGTTCCGCTCGCTGTACATCACCCGCTCGCTGCAGACCATGGGTCAGCTGATCAACGCGGGTGTGCCGATGCTCGACACGCTGACGATCACGAGCGAGATCTCGGGCAACAAGCTCTTCGAGGGCATCTGGCGCAAGGTGCACGGCTCGGTGAAGCAGGGCCGCAAGATCGCGGACCCGCTGCAGGGCAACACCATCCTGCCCAAGTCTGTGGTGCAGATGATCGCCGCGGGCGAGGAGTCCGGTAAGCTCGGCGAGGTGCTCGACGAGATCTCGGTGTTCTACGCCAAGCAGCTCAAGGATCACATCAAAGCGGTTACCGGAATGATCGAGCCCATCATGATCATCATAATGGGTTCAATCGTCGGCTTTATCGCGATGGCGATCATCCTTCCCATCTTCAAGATGAGCCAGATCGTCTCGTAATGGATGCTATCGGGTGATGAAACGCCACAAACCACATCTCGTCCGTCGTCGGCCGGCCTCGCGGAGCAGCGAACAGGGTTTCACTCTGATCGAGACCTCCATGGCGACCGTGATCATCGGGGTCGGGGTGCTGGCCATGGTCGATGCCCAGTCGGCGTTCATCGTTTCCAACCAATGGTCATCGCACGCGGCGAGCGCCACCTTCCTTGCCAACGAGATCCGCGAGTTTACACGCAACCTGCCCAAGCACGACCCCGTCAACGGGATCTCGCTGATGGACGACGGCAGCGGGACCACGATCGTGAGCGGCTGGGGCGTGGATACCGGCGAGGTTATCGCGACGGATTTCGATGACATCGATGACTTCGACGGGATCACCTTCTCGTACATCGGGACCGACGGGCTCAACGACAACGACCTGCCCGGACCGATCAACTCGTTCGGGGAGGTCATCCCCGCCCTGAGTCACGAGGGTGTTGAGCAGGGGAGCACGACCAACGGGCTCTTCAGCGGCGAAGCGATGTTCGGCTGGTACCAGACGGTCATCGTGGAGAAGGTCCATCCCTTCGACACCTCGCTCGTGCTCGACCCGGGTTTCTTTGAGGTGGCCAACGGGTCATTCCCCGGTCGCGAGGTGGACGAATACCCGCTGCGTGTCAGCGTGCAGGTGTTCTATCAGGGGGTCAATGACATCACAGCGGATCTGGTGACGACCGTCACCTGGATCGTTCCCTGAGCCCGACGAGCGCTCCGCACTCGCCCGTGAACTCGGAACAGAGAGGTTGACATCATGACCGTCCCGACCGAAGCACAATCCAAAACATCCCGCAAGCCGCGCAGGCGACTCCCGGTCTCGCGCCGGGGCATCGCGTCGGTGCTGGCGATGATGTTCCTGATCATCTTCGGTTCGCTTGTGGCGGCGATGGCTGTCGCGTCCACGGGCAACATCCGTACGGCGAGCATGCACCTTCATGTGATGCGTGCGATGAGCGCCGCCGAGACCGGGCTGGCGGTCGCCGAGCACCGGCTCGAGGAGGCCTCCTCGCGCTTCATTGTTGCCGAGAGCAATCTCGATGCGGACATCACCTGGGCCCTCTGGAAGGGCGACAGCGGGCTGATCGGCACCTATCAGGTCGCACCCCCGCGTGACGGGTACAGCGAGGGCGTGCTGCCTTCGGGCATCGCCGAGGCGCTGGTGAACGCGCACACGGCGGATATCAATATCCTCACGGGCTTTGAGTACATCGACTCGCCGGCGATTGAGACGGCGCCGGGCGACATCACCGCGGGTGTATACGAGGGCAGCTACTGGGTCAACACGCCCGCCGTGCTGCTGACGGAGTGGGCGGACCCGGACAACGAGAACCCCCCGCCCGCGTATCAGATCCGTTACGCGCCGCTGGCCGGTGGTCACACGATCCGTGTGATCGTCGAGGGCATCGTCTACGACTTCCAGCGCAACAACAAACCGATCCGCCGCATTATCACGCGTGATTACCGGATCCAGAAGACCGTGGATCAGGCGATCATCTCGCACTCCAAAATCCTCATCGGCAAGAATGTGCAGATCGAGGGCGAGCTCGGCGCACGATTCGACGAGGTCGATTTCGATGCGGGTGATCCCATCGTGATGCGTTCGGATTTTCTCGGGCTTGATCCGGTGCTCGATACCAAGATCACCGAGTTCTTTGTCAGCCTGAGCACCAACGATGTCGACGGCGACAACCGGCTGCGTATCGGTCACCCGATCGAGGGCGCGGGGATCCCCGCGGATGATGATTTCGACGGCGACGGCGATATCGACGGTGCGTTCAACGACGCCACCCAGGACGGGTATCTCGATGAGATCGACATCTTCATCCGCCATTACGATACCAACGGCGACAACCGGGTGACCCTCTCGGCGAGCCTGATCGAGGGCACCCGGGCAGGCTTCGACGCCAGCACGCCTGAGTTTGTCGGCAGCGGCGGAGAGGCGATCGATGAGGACCTGGCGCTGCTGATCGACGGCGGTCGTCCCGATCGCAACGAGAACGGGGTCTTCGGGTTCCTCGATATCAACAACGACCGGATCTATCAGCCCGTGGACGAGGACCCGATCGATTACGACGGATTCCACAGTGTTTATTCCGACCAGGAGCTGGGTTGGCGCGACGGCTACATCGACGCGATGGACCGATACGCCAAGGTTCAGGGTCGGCTGGTGTTCAAGGTGACCGCGAGCGATTGGGAGAACGGGCAGGGCCCGATCTCGGATCGGCTGCACGGCTCGATCGTTCCCGATGACGACGAGTCGGCGCTGGAGTTTGGAGCAGACGACCTGACACTGCCGGATATCAACGCGGACAGCTTCGCGGATACCGAGAACGCGCTGATCGCGGCCGCGGACGGTGATCCGTTCTGGCAGCAGGTCGCCGACCAGCTCGGCACGGACATCGGCAACATCCCCACATGGACGCTGGACATGAACCCGGCGGCGGACGATGCCCCGCACCTGTTTCCTGTATGGGACGACGCGGACTACGACGGTCGTCCCGACAACTACAACTGGGCGTACTTCGAGAACGCCCCGTTCAACTCGCCGAGTTTCTCCGATGTGTACTGGCGCCCAGTGTTCGAGAACATGGTCTTCCGCAATGTGAAGATCCCCATGGGTCTCAACGGATTGTTCGTGAACTGCACCTTCGTAGGCTCGACGCATGTGCGGACCCACGCGCAGAACATACATCCGCTGTGGTCCGAGTACGGGACCAATATCATCGACGGCGGGGGGATGCCCACGTCCAAGTTCCCGCGTTTTGTCTACGGCGATGACCCAGGTGAGGACGCGGATAATGCGCCGCCCATGCTGCCAAAATCGGCGGTACCGCCAGAGCAGCTGATCCTGATGACCGAGTTGACGATCTCGCCGCTCGATGCCGGTGATGTGGCCCAGAGCGAGATCCCCAGCTTCGGCACGAGTTACAGCCTGCTGCCCGACCCGATCGTGATCGACGGGAAGCGTGTCGTGGACACCAAGAAGTACTCCAACAACATCCGCTACCACGACTGCCTGTTCGTCGGGTCGATCGTGTCGGATACCCCCACGGAGTACACCCAGGTGCGGAACAAGCTCCAGTTCACGGGCGCGACTCGTTTCACGACCGTGCATCCCGATGAGCCCGACAACGCGTATCTCAACCCGGACGAGAACGACATGGACGACATCCTGACGAGCTCGATGATGCTGCCCAACTATTCGGTGGATCTCGGCTCGTTCAACTCGCCCCCGGATCAGAACATCACGCTTCAGGGTGCCATCATCGCGGGCGTGCTCGATGCACGCGGCAACACGACCATCGACGGTGCGCTGCTGCTGACCTTTGACCCCGAGCACGGCGCAGGCCCGCTGCTGGATGTCTACGGCAACCCCATCGGCAACCCCGCCGGGTTCAACGCGTCGCTGGGCTACTTCGGCAGCGCCGACGGCGATTACGAATCGATCGACCCCAACGACCTCCCCATCGTGGGCGGCGTGCGGATCATCGGCTATGACACGACGGGTGACGGCCTTGCCGATGCGCCCTACGACGAACCCCAGCCCCCCGGGTCGGTGCCGGTTCCCTTCAACGGGTTCGGCAAGATCCGTGTCCGTCACGATCCCAACATGCGTCTGCCCTCGGGGCTGATGCTCCCGCTGGCGATGCCGCCTGTCTCGGGCACATACCAGGAGGGCACCTACTGATGCGACGCTCCAGCACACCATCCCGGTCGACGCGGCGTGGGTTCAGCATGGTCGAGGTTCTGATCTCGCTGACGATTTCCGCGACGCTGCTGACGGCAACACTCGGTGCCCTCAACGCTTCGTTCAAGGGCTACCAGGTGACGAGCGAGGGCGCATCGACCAATGTTGTGGCGCGCATCGTGATGCAGCGCCTGACGGCGATGATCCGCACGGGCGACTCGTTCGGTCCCTACCCGGTCAACCCGATCACCACGCCGGTGCTCGAATCGAACTACATCGAGTTCGTGTCCTACAGGGACCCGTCAACCAGCACGGAGCGCGTCACGCGTCTTGAACGGCGCGACGGCACAGCGGACAGCGGCCCCTACGAGCTCTGGTACATCCTGACGACCTATGTCGATGGGACCTATCAGGACGAGGACGAAGCGCCGCTGCTCACCGGTCTCAACGAGGTCCGGTTCACGATGGAGTACGATGTCGGCCCCAAGCTCAAGCGTGCGACCGTGGACCTGATCATTCAGCCCGACGACATGCGTGACATCGCCGTGGGCTCGAACCTTGAGGCCCCGACGATCCGTCTGGTCGCCAGCGCGTCGCCTCGGATGAACGACTGAGTTCAGTCCTTGTCCCGATACCCGCCGGGGTTCGCCTTGAACCAGTCCCACGCGGTACGCACGATCTCGTTGATCTCGATGATCTGCGCGTCCCACCCGAGCATCGACCGGATGCGGGTGGGATCGTTATAGAGCGCGACGGCATCGCCGGCCCGGCGATCGGCCTCGTGGACGGGGAAGTTCACGCCCGAGACGCGTTTGACGCTGTCGAGGATCTCGCGCACCGAGTAGCCCTTGCCGATGCCGACATTGAAGGCCTCGGTTTGCCCGATCTCGATCCGGTCCATCGCACGGACATGGGCATCGACGAGGTCCTCGACATGGACATAGTCGCGGATGTTGGTGCCGTCGGGCGTGGGGTAGTCGGTGCCGAAGATCGACATGGAGTCGCGCTTGCCCAGGGCGGTGTTGAGCGCGACGGGGATCAGGTGGGTCTCGGGCGTGTGGTCCTCGCCCAGCAGCCCGGTGCGATCGCTCCCAGCGACATTGAAGTACCTCAGCATGGTCAGGGCGATGGGGTTGTTCTCGCGCTGGCGTTTGGTGGCGTACTCGCGGAGGATGTGTTCGAAGTGGAGCTTGGTGGAGCCGTAGGGCGAGGTGGGGGACTGGGGGCAGTGCTCGGGGACGGGGATCATGCCCTCGGGAGGGTCGCCGTAGGTGGCGCAGGACGAGGAGAAGATGAACCGGGAGATCCCCCGCCCGCCGTGGGCGGCGTCGCAGGCGTCGAGCAGTCCGATGCCGCTGACGATGTTGTTGCGGTAGTACCACAGCGGGTTCTCGACCGACTCTCCGACATAGGCGAGGGCACCGAAGTGCATGACGGTGTCGAGCTGGTGTTCATTGAGGGCATCGAGCACGGTCTGGGTCTGGCCGAGGTCGGACTCGATAAAACGGAAGCTGTCGGGGTGCTGCTTTGCGAGCAGGTTCATGGGGGTGATGTGCCCGCGGAAGAGGTTATCGAGACCCACGACGGTGTGCCCGTCACGCAGGAGGCGTTGGCAGGCATGAGATCCGATGTACCCGGCGGCGCCGGTGACCAATATCCGCATTTGAAATGACTCCCTTTCCCAGCCGTCCTTCGGAAGGTGAATCGTCTAGACAGGTCCAGATTCTACAGAACACTGCTACGGGTGGTTCGGGAAAGTGGACGATGATCTGAACGCGGGAGCGGGAGTTTCCGTACAATGTGGCATTGAGCGGCAACCGGCGCAAGGAGATGGATGGCCGATTCCTTTACATCTGATTTTAAACGCTTCTTCACGCGTGGTTTAGCGATTCTGCTGCCCACGGCGGTCACGCTCTGGCTGCTCTGGCAGGCGTTCGGCTTTGTGTATAACACGGTCGCTCAGCCGATCAATCGTGCGACGCGGATTACGGTCATCTGGGTTGTGCCCAAGGTGATGGACGAGGAGTCGCTGCCCGATTGGTTCCAGGTCACGGACGCAGAAATCATCGAGGCCCGGGCGAACCGGCCCGAGATCCGTGAGAATGTCCCTGACGCGGCCGTCCGCCTGACGCTCCGGCGCGAGTACCTCCAGAAGTTCTGGCGCGAGCACCCGTACCTGAATCTGACGGGCCTGTTCATCGCGATCATGCTCATCTATCTCGCGGGCGTGCTGCTGGGCAACATCGTGGGCAAGTCGCTCTACTCGCGCGTTGAGCGCCTGATCACGCGCATCCCCGGGTTCAAGCAGGTCTACCCCCATGTCAAGCAGGTCGTTGACATGGTCATCGGCGAGAAGAAGATGGCCTTCTCCAAGGTCGTCATCGTTGAATACCCGCGCCCGGGAATCTGGACTGTGGGGTTCCTCACGGGCAACTCCATCCGCGAGATCGACAAGTTCGCGGGGGACCGGGTGGTGTCTGTGTTCATCCCGACGAGCCCGACACCCTTTACCGGGTTCACGATCAATCTGCCCAAGGACAAGGTCTTCGAGCTTTCGATGTCGATCGAGGAAGCCCTGCGGTTTGTGATTACCGCGGGTGTGCTGGCACCGGGCGATATGCCCAGCGAGACGGACCCGGCTCTGGCCGAACTTGCTCGCCAGGCGAGTTCCAGCAAGGGCGACAATGACGAAGTAGCATCTTGAACGAATCATGAACTGCCAATAATCTGATCCTCGATCGTGCCGATTCGTCGCTCGATCAGGAGAGTTCATATGCGATCAAATCTTGCTTCGTGGGCCCGATATGGGCTCGTATTCGGGTTGGTTTCATTGGCGGGCGCTTCTGCCAACGCTCAGTCATACGCTGGCTTCGTGCCGCTGGCACCTGCGGAGGACTTTGGTTCCTGGCGGGACCTTGCGCTTGCCGACTTTGATCATGATGGTGATCTCGATTGCGTCGTCGTGCGCAATACACCGGGGCAAGGCTGGTTTGCGATCTTCAGGAACAACTCGAGGGGTGTGCTCGTGCGCCAGCAGGAGACGGCACTGGGCGGGTTGGTGAATGAGGTCGCGCTGGGGGACTTCAACAATGACGGGAATCAGGACATCGCGATCCCGCTGGAGGGGACCAGTTCAGTTGCAGTGATCAACTCGAATGCGAACGGGACATTCCAGTCAACCCGTTTTTTCAATACTGGAGTGGTCTCGCCCGACTCGATCGCGATCGAGGACTTCGATTCGAATGGGTTTCTTGATATCGCGGTGGCATCACGCGACAACTACACCGCGGCAGTTCTGCTCGGGAATGGGACCGGCTTTTCAGCCGCACCGGCATTCAGTACAGTTGCGCCCTCCGGTTTTCTTGGAGTTGGTCCCCGATCGATTGCGGCGGCGGACCTGAACGGCGACGGCAGGGCGGACCTCGTGACTGGGCAGGTTGTGTTCGGTGACATCGGCGTGTTCTATGGCTTAGGCAACGGTTCGTTCTTCACGGGTGACTTCGCCTATTCCATCGATCAACCCGAGGGCGTGTATGAGGTCCAGCTCAGTGACATTGACCAGGACGGCGACAAGGACATCGTGTGTTCGACTGGATTTTCGGATGCGAGTGTGCGATGGCTTCGTAACCGATACGACGGGGGTGTTGAAGCGTTCCCGGATTTCAACGATGGTGCATGGACCACACCCGTCGGAGGGCGTGTGGTTGGTCTTGCCGTCATGGATATCGACTGCGGCCAGGACGCGTTCCCGGACATCATTTGCGCCAATGAGGTTGACGACCTGATTCGTCCGCTCACGAACTCGGGTTCCGGCGCGCTCACGGCTCGGCCGAATCTGCCCAGTACGGGGTTTTCGCCGCGGAATATCGCGCCGGGTGATCTCGACGGGGATGGTGACAGCGACTTCGCTGTGTGTGGTCTTGGTGGTATTGTACAGGTGTATCTCAACCTGTGTCAGGGACGCAACTGCCCGGTCGATCTCAATCAGGACGGATCGCTCAACTTCTTCGATATCAGTGTTTTCATCAATGCGTATTCCGCAAACGATCAGATCGCGGATATCGCTGAGCCGGCTGGGAGTTGGGATTTCTTCGATGTCAGCGCCTTCATCAACGCCTTCAGCAGCGGGTGCCCCTAAATTTGACCCAATCCCGCGGGTGTGGCCTTGCCAGGGACAGATAAGATTGCCACTGCCGCTCGATCGGCGGCGATTTCTCGCCGATCTGGGGGCTGGAGGCTTCGGTGAACGCACGCGTAGTTTTACTCCAACTCGGTCTTGCCGCGTCGATGACGCAGGCTGGCTTGGCTGATCCGCCACCAGGGCTGTCGTTGCGTCTGCTCCAGAACATGCAGATCGAGGGCGGCGTGGAGATCGTGCAGTACGACCAGAGCACCCGTCGTCTGCACGCCATCGGCGCGAGCGGTCGGATGATCTTCGGGCTCGACGACTCGGGAAGCGCCGCCCTGTTGCGCACGCAAACATTCTCGAACACCCAGCACTGGGACGCCACCTCGCTGGCGATCGACCCCGCGGGGCGCGGCTTCGCGGTGGTCTCGTGGATCCCCACCCCGCCCGACTCCATGCCCGGCATGGCGCAGGTCATCGATCTACGCACGGGCGACCCGGTGTGGCAGCTTGGCATCGGCTACCACCCCGACTGCGTGATGTTCAGTGAGGACGGGAAGTACCTGTACGCCGCCAACGAGTGCGAGCCGGGTGCGACCGATCGCCCGGGCGGGATCACGGTGCTGGATCTGTCTGCGATTGAACAGCCGGGCGACTTTGCGACGCTGGGGTTCAACGACGCGAGCACCTATACGCTGACCGACGAGTTTCTCGCTGAGGGCGTGGACCTGGGCGTGCTGCGGATCGTGCCCGAACTGATCGAGACGCCCGGTGTGAATGTCGAGCCCGAGTACATCGCGCCAACGCCCACGGGCGCGTGGGTGTCGCTGCAGGAGAACAACGGGCTGGGGTTCTTCGATCTTGAATCACGCACATGGACACGGGCCTTGCACCTGGATCCGCTGAGCTTCCCGTTCGATGGCTCTGATTCCGACGGCCCGCGCGTGCGCTCGGGTGAGGGCTTCGGGCTGCTCCCCATGCCCGACACGATCGAGTTCGTGGAGATCGATGGTCGCGGGTACCTGATCCTGGCGAACGAGGGGGAGAAATCGGCGAAGCACGAGCTGCGACTGGGCGTGGCGATCGAGCAGGGGCTCGTTGATGTCATGGCGATCGAACGCCTCACCGCGATATACGGCGATCTAAAGGAGAGCGGCGTGGATCGGCTGTACATCAGCACGATCGACGGGGACCTCGACGGCGATGGGGATCTCGATGTGCTCTGCCCGCAGGGTGGGCGGAGTGTTTCGATCGTTGACAGCGAGACCGGTGTGACGGTGTGGAACTCCGGACCGCAGATCGAGCTGATAACGGCGATGCTGTTCCCCGAACAGTACAACTCAGGCGATTCGCGGAGCGACCGGGCAGGGCCCGAGCCCGAGGGGCTCGCGGTGTATCAGGACGGTGAGCGGATCCTGCTCGCGGTTGGGCTTGAACGCACCAACGGTGTGATGCTCTACGACATCGCCAACCCGATGGCGCCGGTGCTGCTGGATGTGGTCGTGATCGAATCGGGCTGCCTTGGGCCTGAGGGGATGTGCTTCTACGAGCACGATGAGCGCCTTTTCCTGTGTGTCGCGGCCGAACTCGGCGGGTGCCTGAGCATCTACGAGGTTGTTTCCGAGTAACCGAGTTTGTGCAGCGCACGAAAGAACCCGCTCGGTTGAGCGGGCTTGGTTGGGCTGTCGTTGGAGCTTGGATCAGCGGCGACGACGGGCACCCATCAGGCCGCCGAGGCCCAGCAGCGCCATTGCGCCGGGGGCGGGGACGGTGCCGGGCGAGCCGATGAGGGTCGCCGTGTCGTTGGGGAGCCCGAGGTTGTCGTTGAAGAAGGCGTTGGACTCGTAGGCGCCGTTGACTCCGAGCATCGAGAGGGCTGTGCCGTTGACATAGTCGATGGTGGAGAGCCCGCCCGAGAGCGCGCCGGGGGTTTCGGCGAGGGTCACGAAGCTGCTGTCGCTGGCGAGGAAGAGGTTGATGATATCGCCGCTCTGGCCGAGTGCGCCGCCACCGTTGGTGAGCCCGATGAGCCCGTTGTAGTTCCAGATGGACTGGAACTCGGCGATGGCGCTGGCGTAGGTGACATCGTCAGCGGCGGAGTTGTCGCTGGAGATCAGGAAGACCATCGACTGCCCCGCCCCGAGGACGAACGAGTCGAGCTGCCCCCCCGATGCGGGGTCGGCGCTGTCGTCGTCGTAGATGTAGAGGCCGGTGTCGATGGCGCTGTTGCCGATGTTGGTGATCTCGAACCAGTCCTGGGTCCCGTCTTCGCCCGAAAGCCCGACGAATGCCTCGGTGATGGCGATGCTGGCGGTGCCGGCGTTGGCGATGGCGCTGAGGCCTGCGATGGTTGCGATGGCGAGTGTCTTGTTCATGGGTGTTCTCTCTTTCTCGTGTGGTGCGTTCTCTCTCGCACGCGCACGGGCGTGCTGAATCGGGAGAAGAGTAGGTGTGGGTGCGACGCGCAAGCTTTGCCGTTTTGTTATGAATTCATGAGTATTGCGCTAAGGAGTTCCTTTGCGCAATGTTTATATATCGCGGACGGATTGTTCAGATGGCGCTGAGATAAAGTCCGTGCATGCGGAATATGACCACAGGCTCATTCAATGTGCTCCGACGCGGGTTCACGCTCATCGAGCTGCTCGTTGTCATCGCGATCATCGCGTTGCTCATCGGGATCCTGCTGCCCTCGCTGGGTAAGGCTCGCGACAGCGCCAAGAAGGTGCAGTGCATGTCCAACCTGCGACAGATGGGCATCTCGTTCAGCACCTACTCCGCGAATAACCAGGGCTATCTGAGCTCAGGGCCATTCGACAACCGTATCCGCAAGCACGCCAACGGATACCGGCTCGAGGCGAGGTGGAGTTCCGACCCCAGCGATACCCGGAGCACCGTCGAACGGATCGGGTGGCTGCGCGATGTGGTGGAAATCGGTGGCATCCGGGCGAGCGATTTTCTGTGCCCGGCCGCCCCGGCCCAGTACAACCAGAATCTCAATGTCTTCCGCATGAACGACGGCGGCTACGGCACCCCCTTCACGCCCGAGACGCGCGATCAGCTGATCAACCGCGGGTACAACACCAACTACACCCAGTCGTGGTACATGGCCTACACCCAGTGGAAAGACCCCCGCGTCGGGCGAACCGGTCAGCCGGCGGATGACGCCAACGGGGTCTACGGCCCGTTGCGTGAACACGCCATGCAGGTTGTCTCGTCTTCCGTCGTGCCGATGCTCGCCGACGCGCGGATCGACGGGGACTCTGACGATCTCAACGACACCATCACCATCGATGGTGAGAATCTTCCGGCCACCAAGGCGCTGACCGACGGGCCGTCGTGGCGTGTGGGGTTCAAGCTCACATCGCACAGTTTCGCGGACTTCGGGCCAGCGCACGGCGGGAGCCGATCGTTCTTCAACCGTGGGCACGACCGCACCGAGGGCAACATGCTCTTCGCCGATGGGCATGTGGCGAGCATCACCGACGCGAACGGCGATAAGTATTTCAGCTACGAGGAAAACGCGTCGAGCCCAACACTCCGGGAGAACGGCCTGCCCGTATACCCGGATTTCAGCACCAACGAGATTTTTACAGGCGAACTGCTCAGCGGGCGGTACCGCTGAGTAAGCACGCGAGACGCCCGGATCGGGCGATGGAGAGAGAGACATGAGAAGCAACACAATGATCGCCCTGGCCGGGCTTGGGCTGTGCGCCGGCGCGAGCCAGGCACAGGTTGTCATCAATGAGGTCTACGAGAATCCCCCCGGCGACGCCCAGGGCAACGACAATGTGCTCGAGTTCATCGAGCTCTACGGCGAGCCGGGCATGGACCTGACCGGGTACGCGATCGGGTTGTTCAAGGGCGGCAGTGATGGCGAGTTCAACCCGCCAAACGACATCCCCGATGTCTACGCCGAACTCGACGAGGCGTTCACGCTCGACGGGCTCAGCATCGGGGCCAGTGGGTTTTTGGTTATCTATAACGGAACCAGCGCCCAGTCGCTGATCCCACTCTTCACGCCTGCGTCTACCACCGCGGTCTCGTTCTTCGATGCCCACATCCAGAACCCCAACGACATCAACGGCAACCTGCAGAACGATTACTCGTCGACCTACCTGCTGATGCGTCGGCGTCCGCACCACAGCATCGTCAATGGCGTGAGCGTGTACGAGCCGGGCTACGCGATCTGGAAGGACGAGAACCCGGATGTTGATTTCGATGGCAAGCTGGACTTCGGCATCGAGACCCCGCTGAACCGCGACCTGGGCATCCCGGCCGCCCCGCCGCCCTCGCGGATGGACCCGATGCAGATCATCGACGAGATCGCCTGGTCCAACGCCGGCGGCAAGGAGTATGTCCGCACCTCGCAGCACGAGATCTCCTCGACCGAGGGCTTCAACCCCGACGCGGCGACCCGCCTGCGTTACTTCGGCGAGAATCCGATGCTCGGGCTGCGGATCAACAGCGACGGCCAGACCGTCCCAACCCGCGTGGCCGATGAGTCATGGATCTACGGCGAGGTCATGGGCGCCTCGATCGACTTCACCTACGACCCCACCCTCGTGGGCGCACCGACCGATCAGGGCGGCGACGGGTTCATGGATATCTCGATCGAGAGCGCCGGCGATGTGTTCAAGATCACCCCGGGTGATTTCAACGATCACGCAGCGACCGGCATCACGCAGTTCCGCTTCGTGCCCGGCGATCTGGACTTCGACGGCGACGCCGATGCCGACGACCTGGCGCTCTTTGACGCCCAGCTCCTTGGCGCGGACTTCGACGCGACCGAGGATTACATCGACCCGGACTCGGGCATGCCCATCGCGGACCCGAGCAACCCGGGCATGAACTTCCAGTCGTATGTCTTCCAGAACCGACTGGCGAACGCCTACCTCTCGGCCCGCTCGCTCGACCCGAGCGACGGCAGCGACTCCCCCAGCGCCGCGGACCGTGTGGTGCTCGCCGGGCTCGTTGGGCCGGTGATGTGCAACGATGCGGACTTCGCCGAACCCTTCGGCGAGCTGAGCTTCTTCGATGTCTCCGCATTCCTGAGTGCATTCAGTGCGACGAATCCATCGGCGGACCTGAACTCCGATGGTCAGTTCAACTTCTTTGATGTTTCCGCGTATCTCTCGGCGTATTCCGCCGGCTGCCCGTAAGCGCGAACACTTGAGTATTCCCCCGGAGCCCGATCGATTGATCGGGCTCCTCTCGTTGCGGGGTGGTATGGAGCCGGGCGGGCAGGTAAAGAAGCACCCGATCAGTGATGTGATCGGGAGCTTTGCACGGCGTGCCGCACTGGAGCCGTTCGCGGTGATGAGGACTCAGGGGCAGCCCGCGGTGTAGGCCGCGAGGAATGCGCTGACATCAAAGAAGTTGTATTGGCCGTCCGCGGTGAAATCGGCCAGCGGGTCCTGATTGCTGAATGCGACAAGGAATGCGCTGACATCGAAGAAGCTCAGGATCCCGTCGTTGTCGAGATCGGCGATGCAATCGGCAACGGGTGTCAGCAGGAATGCGCGGAACGGATCGCCAAGGAGCGATCCGACGCCGACGATCTGGCCGGACTCGTTGATGCCCGTTGCGTTGTTGAGTATCCATCCCGTCGAGGTTGGGATGCGCGTGTTGAGATCGATCATCTGGCCCGCTTGCCAGAGGATGGCTCGATTCCCGGATGTGCCCACGATCACGCCGGCGTTGTTGATCGCGTGCCCGGCGGAGTACCCACCCGCGAGTGCCCCCAGGTCGACCCGGCTGAAGACCTGCCCGGAGAGATCGAGATCAAAGCGAAACGCGTGGGTTTCGGCGTTGGCCGTTTGGGCGATCCCGGTTACCTGTCTTTGTTCATTGATCGCGATGGCCTGGGCCATGTTGCCGCCCAGGGTCCCCAGATCGCGCGGCGTGCCGTTCCTCCAGAGTGTCGCGGTGGGTGTGATTTCGCCCGCTGGGGTTGAGCTGCCCACGATCCAGCCGGCATCGTTGATTCCCCTGGCGAGTGAACTCGATGCGTTGTTGAGCGAGGTCAGTCCTGACACGGTCCCGTTTTCCCACGAGCACGCCTGCTCCTGGCGCAGCCCGCTGGGGGCGATGACGAACCATGAGCCAACGACCTGACCCGCGTTGTTGATCGCGCACGGCATCATCGGTCCCACACTGGTGGTTGTGCCGTTGTTGTAGATCATCGCGTTGGTGCTGAGCATGCCCAGCATGTAGGAGGCGAAGATCGATTGGCCAAAGTCGTTGATGCCCATCATCTGGCCCTGCGCGTTCATCCCCATCGCGGTTACCTGATCGAAGCTCCCGTTGGTGTTGACCCAGCCGTGATATCGGTAGAGCAGATCGACCGCGTATCCAACGGATACGCCTTGCTCGTTGATGCCGGACGCGCCGGTCGCGTCGCCCAGACTGCCGAGGTCGGCCACGGTGTACAGATCAGCGCCGAGCGCTGTGGTCGTGCACAGGAGGACGAGCAATCGGATTCGTGTGTGTGTGTTCATGATCGATCCCTTCTCAGTCTTCGAGTGAATGGAAGAACGGCTCGTCCGGAGTCCGTGTATGGCAGACGGTGCAGTCGGAAATCACGCCCGCGAAGCCCTGGTGCAGGATCGCCTGGAGGTTGTCGGCCGGGGTCGTCGCGGGTGTGATCGCATGCGGGCTTCCGTGGCACGCGAAGCACGACACTCCCCCGTGCCCGAGGGATTCACGGAACAGTTTCCCCGGTTGCTCGAACTCAAAGCCGGGACGGCTGTGACAGTCGGCACAGCGCGGCTCATCAACCCACGGCGTCCGATCGGGGCTGCCCACATCACTCATCTCACCATGGCACGAGACGCAATCAAGCCCGTTGGCCGAATGCACATCGCGCTGGCATTGCGCACGGCGGCCTGGATGGCACGCGTAGCACTGGTTGTCGAAGCTCGCGGGAAGATCGGATAGGCGGTCGGCGTGCGCGCTGTGCATCGCCGATGAGAAGGTCGAGACACCCGCCTGCCCCGGGGCGCCAAGCGCGGGGTCCGCATGGCAGGCGGCGCAGAACACGGGCTGGTTGGCTTCGAGCGTTGTTCCGTGCAGTCGATCGTGATCCCGCAGCACATCGACTTCTACATCCGTGCCCGGGTTCGGGTCGCCGTGACACGCGTTGCACGAGAGCTCCCATGAGACCGGGATGACAGTCTGGGTTTGAGCGACGAGGCCCGTACCTTCTTTATAGACGGAGAGCGTCGCGAGTTGGTAGGGGTTCACCCGACCCGCGTCATCCTGCGGCGTGATCGGGATGCCCGTGACCTGCCACTTGTGCTGTTCCGGCGTGAGTGTGCCGCTGAGCCCATTGCCGGTGAGCCCGATGTCGGGCGCGAGATCAACGCCCAGCAGGGCCTCGTCATACTCCCAGAAGTTGGATTTGGTTGATGAGTGTGTGTTGCCGGGCACGCTGAACTCGACGGTGAAGTCGCCGCCCTCCGAGATGTCGATGACATCGGGGCCGCCCCCGCGTTTGATGACGACCGCCTGCACGGTGTTGAATGGAGGCAGGATCATAAAGTGCGAGAAATCGCGCATCATGCAATGCATCCCGAGGTCGTTGTTGGCGAGGATCAGGTAATCACCGCCGCCCGGCCCCTGCGGCGTGGGTTTGTCACCGAGTCCCAGCATCAATGCCCCCGCCGCGACAATCCCGCAGAGCGAGAGCGAGACTGTTTGTCCGGATCGCATGCGGATCGGATTGCGACTGATTGGTTTCATTCGGCACCCCCAAACAAGGTTGTTTGAAAACAGACCAAAAGGTATGCAAATGGCGTGCCCGACATCCGAGGCCGTTTTAAAGAAGTGATTGGCGTGTTGGAACATTGTTCTGGGCAGGACAGGCCCACAGGGTTGGCTGCTGCTGGCCATCTGGCCACCAGACACCAAAAAGCACCCGGCCGTTTCCACTGCCGGGTGCTGGGAGTTGGATTCATGCAGGGGACATGAACCGAGTTGGAGGGGCGATCACGGGCAGCCTGCGGAGAAGGCCGAGAGGAACGCGGAGGCATCGAAGAAGTTGAACTGGGCGTCACCGTTGAGGTCGGCGCTGGGGTCCATCGCGGAGAACGCGGTGATGAACGCCGAGACATCGAAGAAGTCGAGTGAGCCGAAGGGCTCTGCGAGGTCAGCGGCGCTGCACGGACCCGCGGTGCCGTTCTGGTTCATGTACATCGAAACGTTGTTCCCGTCACGATTCGCGATCGCGATGTCCAGGCCGCCGTTGCCGTCGATATCACCGAAGGCGATGTTGCCCGGGCGTGTGCCGGTCGGGTTGACCACGCCGGGTGCGAATGCGCCTGCACCGGTGTTCTCCATGGTGCTCATGGTGTTGGAGTCCTGATGCGAGGTCGCGAGATCGAGATCGCCGTCTCCATCGAGGTCTGCCGCGGCGATGCCGCCGACATTCGCGCCGCCCGAGTTGTAGTCGGTGCGGGGTCCCATGCTGGGCCCGGTGTTGAGCCAGACCGAAGCGACATTGAGGAAGTCATCGCTGACTGCTGCCGCGATGTCCATGAGACCGTCGCCGTTGAGGTCCGCGGCGGTGACGCCGTCGGGGCGTGCGATCGGGTTCACGGGGAGGCCCTGGACGACCGCGTAGCCGGCGCTGCCCGAGTGGACATTGACGACTCGGTTGTCGTGATCGCTCACGGCGATGTCCGCGACGCCGTCGCCGTTGAAATCGCCGATCGCTGCGGAGCGGGGCTCGGCACCGCCGGCAAACGACGCCGCGGAGAGAACGCCCGCGTTGTTGGTCAGGACGCTGAAGGTGGCCCCGTCACGGTTTGCGGTGACGAAGTCATCGTCTCCGTCCGCATCGAGATCGCCCGCGGCCAGATCGATTGGTTCCGCGCCAACGCTCACGCTTGAGCCCGCGGTGAAGAGCCCAGCGTTGTTGGTGTAGACGCGGACGGTGTTGATGTTCTTGAGAACGACCACGAGATCGGTGTCGCCGTCGCCGTCAATGTCCGAAGCGATCAGGTCATCGGCTCCTGTCCCCGACCCTGTGAGGTAGGTCGCGGAGAGTGAGAGCACGCCTGCCGCGTTGGAGTAGATCTCGATCTTGTCGAGGTTGTCGCTTGTGACGGCGAGATCGGTGTCACCGTCGCCGTCGAAGTCAGCGAACGCGACGCCTGATGGGCGCTGTCCGGTCGGGAGTGCGGCCGCCGGTGCGAAAGTCGGGGCGGCGATTGCCGCCGAGCCTGCGATCGCGATCAGCGTGATCGGGAGTTTGAGGTTGGTGTTCATTGTGTGCATTCCTTGTCGTGTTGTGGTTTGTCAAAGGGGACGAGTGTTTGTCGCCGCGTGGGTCAGGTCACAATGGTGCGACGACACATGGGCATATACAACTGGCGTGCCAACCCCGCGGGATTGAGATTGAGGGTGTTTTTCGGGGATCAACGGGCTACCGCGGTGCGGAGTTGGCCAATGCTTGCCAGCGTTGCTGCGAGGTATGGCCAACCGCGTTCTGGCCATAAAACTGGCCAGATGGGGCTTTGAAGGAAATCTGAGGGGAATTCGGGATGACTGCAGTTGAATTCCGGACACATCCGATATGATTTGCGTATGCAGCATCTCGGGGACACCCGCTCCAATCACCATGCCCGGCGAGCTTTCACGCTTGTTGAGTTGTTGATCGTCATCGCGATCATCGCGCTGCTGATTGGTATTGTGCTGCCGATGCTCGGGAGCGCCATGGTCCGGGCCCGTTCCTTCAAGTGTCAGATGTCGCAACGCTCGGTCGCGTTCGATTTTCAGATCTTCGCCGACCCCGAGCTCCACGGCGATCGTGGCGACGATGGCGACCGCGGCTCGTTCGGAATCGAGACCTTTCAGGAGAGCCAGTACGGCGTGGATGAGTTCTGGCGCTGGGGTAATGCGGGCGCGGTCGATCTGCCCGATGCGCAGGGCAATGACCCGATGCGCTGCCCCGATGTGCGCGAGCCCCTCACGCTGCGAGACAACCTCGCCTGCAGCAACGGTGCCGTTGGTCCACCCATGAGCGTGTCGTACGGTTTCAACGCCCGGCTCAACCGAGCGGAGATTATCGATTCACGCGGGCGTCCGCGGGCGGTCAGCGTCAACCTGCGCCCGAGCGATCTCTCCAATCCTGCGGTTCCGCTGCTGATGGATGTGGACGGCGTGCGTGCAAGCGAGCTGGGCGTCAACCCCGTGTACATCGCCCCATCGCTCGACTCGCAGGGGCCCTACGCCAACGATCGGCTCTGGTTCCCGGGTCTGCGCCACGGCGGCAAGGCGAATGTGGCCTTCTTCGACGGCCATGTCGAGTCCAGCAGCTCGCCTGATACAGAACCCTCGTACAACTGGGCGTTCCAGCCGACCCGCTGATTCGGGTACCATTGATCCATGTCGCTGCGTGCAAAGTTCTTTGTGGTGCTGGCCCTGCTGGGGCTCACGCTCGCGGTTAATGTCGCGTTGAGCATCTGGAGCATCCGTTTCCTTGAACGCGAACTCGCTTGGCCGCTCCGCTCGGCTCAGCCGGTGCTCTCGGGGCTGCACCAGATCAAGCGATTGGGCGAGCAGCAGAGCAGCGAGCTGGGGATCGGTCGATTCGCAATCGGTGACCCGGGCCGGTCGCCCGTGGCCGGGTCAGAGACCACTGAGATCGCGCCCGAGGTCATCGCGACCGAGCTTGAGGTGCTCGCAGCGCTCGATCGGATGCAGACCGTCGAATCGCTCCGGCTGCGATCCGGGGTCTCCACGACGGAGAATCTCCGGGCACGCTCGGAGGAAATCATGCAGCTGGCGCAGCAGTGGGGCGAGGATCCTCACGAGCAACGCTACCGGCTGCTTGTCTCCAGGATCGAAGCGCGGCACGAACTGATCGAGCGGATCGAGGGACGCATTATCGAGGATACGAGGCTCGCGAATGACTACGGGCAGCGTCTGCGTGTCATGATGTATTCGATCATCGGGGTCTCGGTGCTCGGCGCGATCTTCATCGGCGCGTTTACGGTCGTGCTCCTGCGACGCTGGGTGCTTGAGCCTGTCGAGCAGCTCCGCGAGGGTGCTCTGCGATTCGGGCGGGGCGACTTCGATCACACGATCGGGATCGCGACCAGCGATGAGCTGGGGCAGCTCGGCGAAGAGTTCAATCACATGGCGTCCCTCATCATCTCGATGCAGGACGAGCGGGTCGAACGCGAGCGGCTCGCGGCGATGGGCGAGATGGCCCAGCGCACGGTCCACAACTTACGGACGCCTCTCGCTGGCATCCGCGCGCTCGCGGAGACCACGCAGCGCGAGCTGTCGGACAACCCCGAACTGTGCGACATCCAATCCCGGATTATCCAGACCGTGGATCGGTTCGAGGGTTGGCTCCAGGGCATGCTCCGGGTTTCCTCGCCGCTGCGTCTGCACCTGCGAGCGTACAAGCCCATCGAGCTTGTGCGCGGGGTGATCGAATCGCACCGCAGCGCAGCCTCGAGCCGGTCGGTCCGGCTGATTCTCGAGGCGGGGGCTGCTGGTGATTCAGGGATCGAACGGTGCGTGGGGGACCCCGACCAGCTCGAGCACGCCATGACGGCCCTGCTGAGCAACGCGATCGATTATGCGCCCTCGGGGACGGATATCACCATTTCGCTGGGTGCCGCCGATGGTTATTGGACCGCACGAGTTGAGGATCATGGCCCTGGTATTCCAAGCGAGTTGCATGAGTCTGTCTTTCGTCCATACTTCACCACCCGCAAGGGCGGGACTGGCATCGGTCTTGCACTAGTCAAACGGATCATCGATCAGCATCGGGGCTCGATCACGATTGAATCCCCACTCAAGGGGGTTTCTGAGCCCGGGACAGCGTTTTGTGTCTGTTTGCCTTGTGATTTGGCACCGGATGATCCAGAATAGTCATGGCCAATGCTGGCCAGTGAGGTAGAAGCTTGGCCAATATTCTTCTCATCGAGGACGACGAGACCCTGCGTTTCACGATTGCGCGAGCGCTCAAGAAAGCCGCGTATGAGGTTGTCGATGTCGCGTCGCTGCCTGAGGCTCGCAACGCGTTCGCGGCGGGGAACTTCGATCTGGTGCTGACGGATGTGAATCTTGGCGCTGAATCGGGGATCGACTTTGTTGAGGAACTTCGGGGCCTCGGCTACCAGGGGGGCGTGGTGGTGATGACCGCCTTCGCAACGGTGGACGACGCGGTGCGGGCGATGAAGCTGGGCGCAGACGATTATCTCGCCAAGCCGGTTCGGCTTGAAGAGCTCATGATCATCACCCAGCGTCTGCTTGAGCAGCAGCGGGACTCGAGGCATCTTCGTTTGTACCAGCGGATGCGTCAGGTGGACCATGCGCGGGAGCGACCGATCGGTCAATCGCCCGCCTGGCTCAAGACGATCGAGCTCGCTGAGCGGCTCGCCAAGATCCCTGTCGTGAACCGTACCGAGGACCTCGGCAGCGCCAGCGGCGGGGCGGTCACGACCGTCCTGATCACGGGGGAGACGGGTTCGGGCAAGGGTGTCCTTGCCAAGCACCTGCATCAGAGCAGCGACGATCCCAAGCAGCCATTTGTGCATGTGAACTGCACCGCGCTCCCGGGCACGCTGATCGAGGGCGAGCTCTTCGGGCATGAGAAGGGCGCCTTCACGGACGCGAAGGAAGCCCGCGAGGGCTTGTTCGAGATGGCCGACGGCGGAACGATTTTCCTCGACGAGATCGGGGATCTGCCGCTGGAGCTGCAGGCCAAGCTTCTGACGGTTCTGGAAGAAGGAAAGATACGCCGGGTGGGTTCGGCGAAGGAACGCACGATCCGGGTAAGGGTGCTTGCCGCGACCAATCGTGATCTCGAGCAATGCGTCGCGGACGGAACATTCCGTGAGGATCTGCTGTATCGCATCAACGCGTTCACGATCCGGCTCCCGAACCTGCGTGACCGCGGCGACGATGTCGTGCTCATTGCGCAGAACCTCACGGACCGGCTGCGCCGCGAATACGGGATGGCTCCGATACGGCTGAGCGATGCCTCGCGTCGTGTGATCGGGTCGCACCAGTGGCCCGGGAATGTGCGTGAGTTGTTCAATGTCATCCAGCGCGCGGCGATGCTCTGCGAGGGCGAGGAGATCACGCCCGCAGATCTCGCGATCCGTGCCAGTGCTGCCGGAGGCGACCAGAGCGTGGCGAGCAGCATGCCCGGGGAGCTGCTTTTCGATTTCGAGAACGGTCCTCACAGCGCGGAAGAGGTTGAGCGCCTGCTCATGCTTCAGGCATTGGCGCACACCCGGGGCAATGTGTCCAAGGCCGCTCGTCTGATCGGCATGCAGCGATCGAGTTTCCGCTACCGCATCGAGCGCTACGGCATCGAGGAACAGATCCGGGAGATCGTGGAACGATGAGAGCGATAAGCCGTCATCTTGGCCTGTGTGCGGTGCTTCTATCGGGCTCTACCGCTCTGTGCACGGACACCGAGGGTGTGTACATCGATCTGGTCGGTGATGCTGAGATCCGGCGCACAGATGCGGGCAACGATGCTCCGTTGCCGGCGGGCTTTGTACCGATCGATCTGCTTGGTGTGAATGTGCAGGGCTGGGAGACCGCCTCGCCTCAGGCCGACCCGTATACGGGCGACTCGACCGGTAGTGACGCGAGCCTGATGCGCTTGCAGATCATTGTTGATGGCCTCGTCTCGCCTCCGGGCCCGATCGGGCTCGACGGCTCGCCCTTCATGCCGTATATGTTCGGGGACCGCCCGCTCTTTGCGTACATCGAGCTTGATATCGATAATCAGAAGAACTCGGGCGGGGAGTTCATGCCGCTCGCGAGGAACCGGTATCTTGCGAATGTTGGACGATTCGGCCTGAGCCCGCTGGGCTCTATCTCGGACCGGATTGTACGATCCGCGGGCGATCTGGACAGCAACTTCAACTCAGCCCCGCAGTTCGAGCGTACGGGCGGCGAGTTCAGTCTCACCCTGTGCGGCTGCTTCACGCCCACGATCGTCTCACAGGACGGCGACATGGACTCATTCTTCGACGCGGGCGAGACCTGGATCGTTTCAGGCCGCTTCTTCGAGCGCTTCATTGCGTTCGCACCCGAGAGCGGGATGTTCGGCGGGAGCGACTTCGGGCTCTTCGATCCGGTCGTGGAGTTGCAGTTCACGCACGACGAAATGACCGATCGTACGAGTATCACGCTTATCTTTCCTGTGACCAACGAGGGCGCCGCGGCACTCAGCGGGTCTTCGGTCCAGCCGATCGATCTGAGTCTGAACAATCAGACCTCGATCGAAGAGGCGCTCGATGACCTGATCTACGGCGCCGATTACGCGAGCGGCGATCTCGCACAGCTCGTAGACGATTGGCGAGGGAGGCAGACCGAAGACTACTATCGCCCACGCGAATGGGGCGTCTCGGCGCTCATCGGTACCGCATCGACTGAGCAGGACCCCGCAGCGCTCTTCGTCTGGACCGATACAGGGTTCGACGAGGTCCTGGGCGATCTCAACGACGACGACTTGAGCGATACGCTTGATTCGCAGATCATCATCAACACGATCGACAACGAGGACGGCACAACCGGTGATGCCGATGGGGTGGTCAACGGCGAGGTTGCGATCTTCAACTTCGGGCCCAGCTTCGATTTGCGGGATATCAACGGCGACGGCGTCATCTCGGACGACGACATCATCGTCTCGCTCTGCCCTGCGGATCTCACGGGTGACGGGCTTCTCAACTTCTTCGATGTCAGCGCGTTCCTGATCGCGTTCAGCGCCCAGCTTCCTGAGGCGGATTTCACCGGGGATGGGCTGTACAACTTCTTCGATGTGAGTGCCTTCCTCGGCGCGTTCAGCGCTGGCTGTCCCTGATTCCATCACGCTTCGATTCTCAGCACCCCCGGTCAATACGCCGGGGTGTATTCCTGTCGAAGAGCGTGAAAATGAGGTGGTTGGCACATCGGCCAATGCTGGCCGGACTGATGCCGTTTGGCAAGGCCTGATCATTGTGCGTCACGGAATCCAACTCCGGGCAGCTGCTCCGAATCAGAATCCGGGGCATCCATCTGGCATGGTCTTTGCAAGTGACATTGTGGACTCAACAAATCCACACACCACCATTGTTGACAGGAATTCAGTCATGAAATCGAACATGCTCGCACTCGTTCCTTCGCTGCTCTTGCTCACGGGTACGGCTTTCGCAGAGCCGGGTGATGTGAGCTGGGAACTGCTCCGCCCGAGCAACACGGGGATCACCGGTGACTACACCCAGACGATCTTCATCGACGACGACGATTCGCCCTGGATCGGGGGGTATGTCACCTTCTGGGAAGAGGGCGGCATCGCTCACTTCGATGGCACCCGCTGGCGCTCGCTCAACAATGTCGATTGCCCCCAGATCGGCAGCCAGCTCGGGTCGCCCCGATTCAACGATGTCGTCAAGACCAGCGACGGCATCATGTGGATCGGTAGTGATCAGGGTCTGCTCCGCTTCGACCCCAGTGTCGAGCCCTGGTGCGTGACGCGCTATCACACGGGCAACTCGCCGATCGCGGGCAACTCGATCAACAACATCGACATCGCGCCCGACGGCACGCTCTGGATCGCGTGCGACACCTTCGGCAGCTCGAGCCAGGGCGGGCTCACCCAGTACGACCCGGCAACGAATACCTGGAACTCGTGGGATACGAGCAACGGGCTGCCCTGGTGGTCTGGCTGGGACTGGGTGGACTACCTGGCCGTTCAGCCCGACGCGGGCGGCGGGTATACCGTCTGGTTCGGATCGTTCGAGATGGGGATGACCAGCTACAACGACGGGCTCTTCATCTGGTACGGCAGCCCGACGCCTCCGCCCGGCAGCCCACGCCCGACAGGCGTGCCCGGCAAGCACGCAACGCTCCCCAACGGGGACATGCTCGTCACCACCACGCAAGGCATCGCGTTCCGTCACCCCGACGGGACCTACACCATCGTCGGTTCTGCCCCGGCGGGGCTCTCGAGCGAGGTCTCGATCATCGAGCCCATCTCGAACAACCGGGTGCTGCTTGGCACCTATTACGCAGATGTGTTCCTCTGGGACAGCGGCAGCTGGACCCACCTGGGCAACTGGGGCTCGGGCAACCATACCTACGCGCTGACTGAAGACTCAAAGGGCGCGATCTGGGCCGGCGGCATCGGTGGATCATCGAAATATGAGAACGGGCAGTGGCAGCGTTACCGCATGACCAACACCGGCATGCTCGATTTCTTTGCACGCGATGTGACCCTCTCACCCACTGGTGATGTGGCGATGACCGCCAACGCGGCGCCCGGTGTGGGCGGGTTCGACATCATGCATCCCAATGGCACATGGACAAACGCCAATGGTGCGACCTACGGGCTCGGGCTCGACTGGCCCTTCCCGACGGATAACACGAGCGCCGTCGAGTTCCGTGACAACGGCAATCTGCTCTTCGCGCCGACCAACAACGGGCTCTACGAGTACGACGGGGATGGCTTTGTCCCGCTGATCCCTCAGGGGGCCGATTTCGAGCATATCGGGATCACCAATAGCGGACGCGCCTGGGCAACCACGGGTCGCGCCGTCGCGTTCATGGAGGGCGCGGGCGGGAACTGGCAGCAGTTCGGCTATGCGAACGGGCTGCCGGTGGGTGATATCTGCGCCGTTGTCCCTGATCCGATCGACCCCGACTCGATCTGGATCGCGGCTCAGTTCGGTGCGGTCAAGACCGACGGCGTGAACTGGGAGCAGGTGCCCCGCGAGGCGATCGGGCTCGATCGTGATTCGACGGGGTACCACTTCTGGTCCTTCGATGTGGCCGACGACGGCACGCTCTGGATCGGCAGCGGCATGGGCCTGTACCACTACGACCCGGCAACCGGGCTCTATGACCAGTACAACATGGCGAACTCATCAATCCCCAGCGACGACATCCACAATGTGGAGATTGCGCCCGACGGCTCAGTGTGGATCTCCATGTTCGATCAGGTGTTCCCATATCCGGGCGGCGTCTCGCAGCTCAAGGACGGCGTCTGGCGGAACTGGACTCAGGGCTCGAGCCCGCTGCCGCATAACCAGATCTGGGACCTCGCATCGCGTGTCACACCCGAGGGCTACGAGATGTGGGTTGTCTGCGCGAGTGAAGCGATCGCGATCATCAGCGTTGAGGGCGAGGGCGCACAGCCATGCGTCGCGGACCTCACGGGCGATGGGAACCTCGA
>CAYQRD010000009.1:72777-75499 GCA_964419845.1 uncultured Phycisphaeraceae bacterium | reverse complement strand
GATTCGCATCAAAAGAAGCCGATCCGACTCCCTCGCCCGTGCTTCAAAGAAGGCGGTGCGAGGTGGTCTTTTCACCCCGAAGCAAGCTTCGAGATGTCCGAGACGGCTAGTCTCGGATTTGCGTTCATCACTCTTAGTGATTGTCCAATTAAAATTGGGGCATCCACTAGCACAAGAATGTGAACGACGGATTTGGCTTTAACACCAATCCGCCGACATTTCTGTAGACGACCAATGCTCCGTCAAGAGCCCGATTATGCATCGGTTTGGCCGCCTCACATTCTCGCGGTGGACCCAACTGTTCACTTGTCAAAGAGGCCGACGCGGGCGAGCATCAAGCTCGCGGTTGTCGTTGCCACCGTTCTTGGTGGCGGGGGAAAGGATAGACCCCACACGCGCATTGTCAAACGACGAAGGCAAACATCTTGTTCAATTTCTCAAGTTTCCCACCATCCATTGCGCTATTTCTGTTCGGGTGCGATCAGGGGGGACGATCCGATCGATCCTACGCCTCCGGATTCGGCGATGTGTTCAGATCCCGTCTCGAACGCGAACCCGCTACGCCGACGCAGCAAACCCAGATCTCCGCTGGAGATGCCTTTGGCTGCATCGCCTTGAGCCCCTTCCGAAGGGCCCTGGCTGCGGCGACAAAGGTTGCCCCGGTCGTCCGGACATCGTCGATCAGCACCCAAACTCGGACCCCCTCGGGCTGTTCACCCTCGCTGGAGCGGTTTGGTCCGTATGCCCGGGAAAGCCGGCGGACATCAGGTTTGAAGGCATCGCGGATATTGGCCGCCCGCGCGGTCGCTGACAGTCCAACCTGCTCGGGCCGATACCTCGCCCGCAGCACCCGGGCTGCAGGGCACATGGACTCAGCAGATGCGCCTCGGGTAAGCACCATGGTGTGGTCCACGCCCCGGAGGATGCGCCGCAGCGGGTGCGTCGGGATCGGGACCAGTCGCACGCGTGCAGGGCTTGTTTGTGCGTTGTTGAGCTCGCTGCTGATGGCCTGGCCCATGATCCGCCCCAACCCATGCCCACCCGGTCTCCATCCATGAAACTTGAGAGCGAGGACCTCCTCGCGGAGTTCGTTCTGGTAGATCCCCAGACGCAGGGCCCGGTCCCATGGCAGCTTCTTGCCCCGGCAATCGGCGCACCCCTCGCCGTCCGTCTCGTGTGGGCCGACACTGCCCGCGCATCGCCAGCAGTACGACCCGCGGGCATCGGGGGCCCAGCCCGTGCGTTGTGCCCAGCGGTCGAAAGACAACGCGGTTCGCCCAAGGAGTTCGGTTTCGATCGATTCACCCAGCGCCGCCCAGCATGACGGATGTGCAGCGAATGAGATTGGATCAACAGCCTGTTCGGGTCGGCGCACACCGGGTGCCGCTTCGCGAGGAGGCCATGAAAAACGCGCAGATGGATCCGGAGGAGCCTCGCTCGTCGAGGTTGAATGGGCCGGTGTTTGGTTGGCGGGGGTATCAGCGGGCATCTGGAGCGATGGTCGCGTGCTCAACCGGGCCGCTGGGGTGGTCGCTCAGGCGTGCGCGGATCAGTGTGGCCCGCTCGAACCGACGCTGCTGCTGCGTCAGCACTCGACCGAGTGTCCGCTGCAGGTGTGTGGGTTGGACAGCGAGCAGCAGGGCATGGACCTGGTCGACGCTGATGCCGCTGATCAGCCCGGCCATGACACCCAGCCGAACGGTGCTGAGGAGTTGCATGGACTCTTCGGTCTTCATCATCCGGGCGTGTCGCAGGGTGCCCAGAGCGCGCCAGACCTGATCATCGAGTTGCTCGCGCCGATTGGCGAGCAGGTTCTTGCGTGCCGTCCGTTCGTAGCCGACGACCCTTGGGATGATCTCGTGCTCCATCTCGCGCAGGAGCATCTCGTCGGATTTCCCCAGCGTGGTCTGATTCGAGAGCTGGTAGAACTCGCCGGGCGACTCGCTCCCCTCGCCGTAGAACCCGCGGACCGCGAGCCCCATGTCATGGGCGGCCCGCCGGACCTTCTCGAGTTCCCCGGTCATCTTGAGCCCGGGCAGGTGGAGCATGACGGAGAGGCGGAGCCCCGTGCCGACATTGGTGGGGCACGCGGTGAGGTACCCGAATCTCGGGTGATAGGCGTAGTCCATGCCCGCCTCGATCAGATCGTCGAGCTCGTTGGCCTCACGCAGGCACGAGCCGAGCGAGAGCCCGGATTTCATGGTCTGGAGCCGGAGATGATCCTCTTCGTTGACCATGATGCTCACGCGTTCATCGGGCACCAGCACGGCGACGCCGCGTGGCTCATCGAGCCCGCCCTGCCCGGTCGAGAGCTTGCCCCGCGCGTGCTGGCGACTCATGAGCTGGCGTTCAACAAGCAGATCCCGGTCCTCTCGCTGTACCTTATGCAGATCGAGCCACATGAAGCGTGACGGTGTCGTGGTCTGCATGTTGAGGATGCGCGCCTTGCACGCTTCGAGGATCTGGGCGCGATCGATGCGCGATGCCTGGGTCGAGAACGGAAAGCCCGCGATGTTGCGAGCCAGTCGCACGCGCGATGACATCACGACATCGTTCGAGTCGCCGAGGCCTCGCAGCCATTCCGCGTTCTTTGTAAAGGCTGCTTCCTGCATCGACTCGTCCCTGTCGTCGTCCCTGTCGGCGGCGGCTTGTTTCTGTTTTCGGTCCGGCAAATCCGATGAACTCAATCCTGAACTCAATCCTGAACCCAATCCTGAACTCA
>CAYQRD010000009.1:68203-72677 GCA_964419845.1 uncultured Phycisphaeraceae bacterium | reverse complement strand
CCTGAACTCAGCCCTGAACTCAGCCCTGTTGCGCGGGCTGCGTCTGGTGGGGTCGCGGCTCGATCTGGGCACCGGCAAGCGTGGTCAGGCGTGTGAGCTCGTCACGGAGCATCGCGGCCTGTTCGTACTCTTCGTCGTGGATCGATTTGGCCAGGCGTTGCCTGAGCGACTCGAGCCGCTCCTCTCGCTGCCGGACATCCCCCAGCAGTGAGTCGAGCCGTGAGGCGTCCCCGGCGCTCTGGCAACTGCTCAGCGCCCTGCGAGGCACTTTGCCAACATGGTTGCAGCCTCCCTCATGCGCCCGCTCGATCATCGGGCCGATACGATCCTCGAAGGTCTGGTAGCACGCGGGACAGCCAAGCAACCCGTTCTTTTTGAACTGCGCATAGCTGAGCCCGCAGCCAACGCAGCTCGTCGGCGATGTCCGTGAGCGGACGCTGGGTCTGGGCTTGAGCGCATCGTGCGACTGCTCCGCCTGATCGCGATCGGCCTCAGTCAGGGCCTGGCCCATGATGTAGTTCGTGGTCGAGATCAGCTGATCGATCGGGATGTACGGGTCGCTGCTGACGCCCTTTTCACGAGCGCAGAGTTCGCATAAGTGTCGTTCCACTTTGCGTTTATCACTGGTGATAATGACCTCGTGTATGGTCGCTTCATGCTTCCCACATTCGCAGAGCATCCTGTGCCCTCCCTGTTCGATTCCATTCCGGATTGGTCTGAACCCTCTCAGTATACAGGGTTTGGAGCAAAAACGAAAGACCCCGCATGCAATGATGCGGGGTGAAAATCGACTGCTCCGGGGTGTGTTCGGTGTATCCGCCCATTTCAGGGGGAGTACTGGCCCGAATCATCCTTCAGCGGCGAGCTTCTGCTGGCGGGTGTAGCCGAACTTCCGCTTGAGTGGCTTGACCACAAGGCCCGAGCGGATCGCATGGGCCGAGGCGTAGACCTTCTTGGTGGTCTTGGAGCCATCAGCGTTGGTGAGTTCAGCGTTGACCTTCTGCAGGTTGGGCTTGAAGGTGCGCTTGGTCACACCGGTGGTCTTGAGACCGAAGCCGCCCTTGCTGATCTTGGCACCGCCATAGGCTTTTTTGTTGCCGAAGGTGGTCTTTTTCCCGGTGTAATTGCATTCGTAAGGCATGATCTTCACCTCTGTCGGTTCGCCCGCTTTGGGCATAGGGTCACGATGATAGGCCGGATTTCCCGCGAAGCAAGCCAAGGGACGACACGGGTTTGCACGAACCTGGCCTGATATTGAGCGGAGTCGGTCCGAAACGGCAACCGCCCAAGGAGCCGGATGTCTCCCTGGGCGGTATATCCCGTGATTGGGTGCCTTGGTGTGGGTCGGTCAGTTCTTCGAGGCCATGGGTGACGCTGGCTTCGCGTCTTCCGGGGTGATATCGATCACCGTGGGCTCGATCTGGAACAGCTCTTCCTGCTGCTCGAAGCCCTGAACACGCCCCTGCTGGTCGATCAGGAACTCGGCTTCCTTGGTGTAATCCGTGTTCTGATCCTTGCGGGCGATCGCCTCAAGACGCGAACGCTGCTCGGTGCGGATATTACCCAAGCGGGCGTTGAGCTGATCGAGCGAGTTGGCCTGGAATCGGCTGTGCTCGTCGATCGTTGCCTGGCGATCCTCCATCATGTCGATGAGGCGATCGTTGCGGGCGATGGTATCGATCTGGGCATCGAGTTGGAACAGCTTGGCCTGGAACTCGGCCTGCTCGGTCGTCAGACGCTCGTGCAGGTCAGCGAGCTGGACTTCCTGATCGCGCAGGTATCCCAGATCAACCTTGAGGTCCTGAGCGCGGGTCGCGTACAGGTTCCTGGTCTGCTCGATCTGTTGACGGGTCGAGTACGCATCATCGAGATCCACGGGCTGGTTGTTGAAGCTGATGCGGACGATGGCGCCGGGGTTTGCGGTCTGGGTGACGCGTGCCTGTGCGATCTGGGCATCGACGACGCTCAGATCCTCGCCGGCCAGTGCGACGACCTTGCTGGCGATCTGCTGCTCACGCTCGAGCTGAGCGATCTGGGTCTGGACCTCGGCGAGATCCGAGCGGACTTCGGCGATCTTGCCCGGGTACTGTGCCTCGAGCTTCTTGATCTGTGCCCGCAGCAGGATCGGATCATCGATGTTGCTGTCGATCACGCTGACGATGTTGCCGCGGGTCTGGTGGACGAGTGCGCCCACACGCTGCGGCCCGGCGACGGCGACCAGGACACCACCAGCGAGGGCGGTGATCACGACGCCGCGTACTACTGTCTTGCCAATGCATCCCATGATTGCCTCCAAGTGCTTCTGTGCCGAGCCGTGTTTTCCTGCTGGCTCGGCGGGATTTTTCTTGCCGGGGTGTTGTTGGGAATCCCCGGCGGGAGTTTCGTGTTCGAGCCAGGCGGCCCGATGGAGTGTGTGTGGGATTCTGGAATGCCTGATTTCATGTCCGCGTCAAAAAAGTTCGGATCATCCCGCGCGGTGTGCCCCTGGGACGCCTCTGAGGCCCTATAAATGGGGATTTTGAACCCTGTGGTGGGGTTCACCGGTAAAACCCAGTTACAGTTGATGGGTGAAAATCGATTCACACGCTCCGAAGAACCACGCGGGCGCGCTGCACGGGCCGTCCAGAGAGGGTCTCTTTTATGCTGACGAACATGACCACTGGGTTCATCGCCCGGCTGCGTGACAACGACGAAACCGCCTGGTTCGAGCTCTGGGAGACCTTCGGACCGGTGATCCGGGTCCAGCTCTCACGCTGGGGACGCGGTCGGATCGGTGTGGAGACCGTGCGTGACCTCTCTCAGGAGACCCTCGCAGCATTGTCCAACTCCATCGAACGCTACGACCCTGCCCGCGGGGCACGCTTCAGCACCTGGCTTCTCGCAATCGCCAAGCATGTGCTGGGCGACGAGATCGACCGACGCATGGCGCTCAAGCGGGGTGGGGGCAGGGCGAACGCCCAGTTCGATGAGACCTGGATGAAAGCGGACGCGACGCAGGGCGTGGATAAGCAGTATGAGACATCCATCTTCTGCGCCAAGGTTGAAGCGGCGATCCGCATGGTCGAGCGGGAGACCGACTTTACGGACTTCTCGATCTATCGCATGCGTGTGCTCGACGGGCAGTCGGGCAAGGAGGTCGCTTCGGCAATCGGCGTGAGCGAGCCGACCATCAGCCGACGCCTGGCCAAGATCCGCGGGGTGCTCCGCAGCCGCCTGAGTGAGGTGATCGCGACATATTCCTTTACAAAGGAAGAACTCGAGGAGGCCCAGCGAAACGGGCTGCAGCTGAATCCCAATAGCGAGGGTGGCGGGGAGTCCGGTCCCGCCGACAAATCCGGCGACGCCATGTTCGATGAGGCGATCGCGGAAATCTACCACCGGCAGATGCAGCTACGAGCTGAGGACGAGCAGGCCCTTCTGGGGTAGCTCGATCAGTTCGGGAGACAGGGGCAGCAGATCATGGCCTTCTCAACGATCATCACCGTCATCCTCGCCGTACTCGTTGGGGCGTTTGCGCTCGCTGCGGGCATCTTCCTCATCGGCAAGATCTTCGGCATCACCTTCCTTGTGCTCCGCAATATCTTCCGCTTCATCGGCGCCGAGATCACTGATGTGCTTCGCTTTGTCAGTTCCGTGCTCGCGAGCCTGCTGTTCGCGCCCCTGGTTGTGCTGAGCATCGTCATCGGTCGCTGGTCGGCCTCGAAGCACTACGCGGGCTCGCTGATGGATGAACTGCGCGGGGCGACCCGCTGCGTGTATCGTTTCTGCATCGGCAATCCCGCACGGTTGTTCGGATTGGGCGGAGCGCTAGAGGGCGTCGAGCGACGAGTGCCCGAAGCGATGGCGGTCGCGCCAACCCGTGATAAGCCCAGTAAGAAGCGCGTGGGCATGTTCGAGGGTTACAAGATCGTCGGCTCACTCAAGGGCGGCGGCTCGGGCGGCAAGCTCTACATCGCCGAGCCAGACGAGGTCAAGCAGGCCGTCTTTGCCAAGCGCAAGCTCGGTGAGATCGACCAGGTCGTTATCAAGGTGTTCTCGCTCAACGACGGTTCGAGTCTGCCCCAGATCGTGAGAGAGAGCCGGGCCCTGGACGCCGCGCGCCAGCTCGGACTCGTGCTCGAGCATGAGATGACCCCGGAACGGTTTTATTATGTGATGCGCTTCGTGCCCGGCGAATCGCTCTCGCTCGTCACACAGCGGATGCACACGCTCAGCAGCACCGCGGGCCTGGGCAACGAAGAGATCGCGCAGACGATGGGTTACATGCGAGACCTGCTGGTTGCGCTCGATACCTATCACCACAACGAGCTCTGGCACAAGGATGTCAAGCCCGACAACATCATCGTGGACGGGCGCGGCCCGGACGCGACAGCGCATCTTGTTGACTTCGGTCTCGTCACGCCGATGCGAAGCGCGATGACCCTCACGACCCACGGCACCGAGTATTTCCGCGACCCCGAGCTCGTGCGTCAGG
>CAYQRD010000009.1:59992-68103 GCA_964419845.1 uncultured Phycisphaeraceae bacterium | reverse complement strand
ACCCTCACGACCCACGGCACCGAGTATTTCCGCGACCCCGAGCTCGTGCGTCAGGCCCTGCGTGGGGTCAAGGTACACCAGATCGACGGCTCGAAGTTTGATGTGTACGCCGCGGGCGCGGTGCTGTATTCGATGATCGAGAACTCATTCCCCGCGCACGGCGGGCTGAGCCAGATCAGCAAGCGATGTCCCGAGACGCTGCGTTGGATCACCCGGCGTGCCATGGCCGAGTACGATCGCCGCTACCCCAGCGCCGCGGCGATGCTCGCGGACCTGCGGGTGGTCATGCAGGCGAAGGATCCGTTCGCGCTCAAGCCCATCGATCTCCCCAGTGTTTCGCAGGGTGACTCGGCGGCCGAGGATATGGTCGACAGTGTCCCGGCACCTGATTTCGATCACAGCGTGCGACCCGATTTCGCCCGTGCGGGTTCACCGGTTCCCCCGCGTCATGCGCACGGCGCTGACCAGCGTGTAGGCCCGGGCGGTCGCGTGGGGCGTCCGCAGACGAGCACCGAGTTCTGGTCGGGCAAGTATCGCGTAGCGGGGGTGGCCGTCGCGACACCGCAGCGCAAGGCCAAGGGACGCAAGGGCACAGTGGTTGAAGCCGGAATCGGCGACAACGGCCCGTTCGTCAATGTCAGCGCACCCCGCGATCAGCGGCGTGCGCTCCGACATCCCGAGGATCGGGCCAGCGCTCGCGAGCAGGTCCGCAGTGCGCGTGCCCGCGCCCAGCAGCGCCGTACGAACGCGACAAAGCGGATCGGCAGCGCCCGTTCCCGCAGACGCGGACGCTCGGGTGACTATTCGAATACGCCGGGTGTGGCCGTCGCGCTCGCGACGATCTTCGGGCTGATGGTGCTCGGGGGCGGTGCCTTGCTGACCACGGCGATGGTCACCGAGGTCTTTCATGACGATAACCATCCCGTCGCATCAATCCCCGCCCCGCCCACTCCGGTTGAGGCCGTGATCCGGGCCGACGACGGCATGGTCGTTGTCAGCGAGCACCAGGGCACGAGCGTCGGTTCGGTCGAAGCCGACATGCACCTGCAGGATCTCCCCCGGGTGCAGGCCCGGCTGCTGCTGGTTCCGATGCTCCCGCAGCCCATCGAGCCCGGGTTGTTGGAGGATCTGGTCGCTGGGACTCGCGTGATGCAGGAGCAGGGTGTGGAGTTCATCGGCAGCGTGCTGCCAGGGATCGAGGACGAGGCATCGATCGACATGACCGCGGCACTGCGGAACACGCTGGGTTCGACGCCTACGGATTCGGTGGAGTACGCGATCAGGGTGAAGGATTGGGTGAAGGCACAATCGATCGACGGTGTCCTGCTCCTGCTCACGCGTGCGGACGACCCGGAGAACTACCGTGCGATGCTCGTGACGGATCTATTTCACACCGATATACCGCTGAATGAACAGGCGGTGCCGAGCATGCTCAATGTGCTCTCGGGCAACGGGTACACGGTCGAAAACTAAACAAGGTCATCCGGCTCATGAATCACACGACACTTCGATCAGCCGATCGAGTGTCGTTTTCGCATGCTGCGAGCGGATGGCGTCCCGGGCCAGTGCGATGCCCTGCCCGAGTTCGTCGCACACGCCTGCGACGACGATTGCCGCCCCGGCGCTGAGCGTGACGATGTCGCTGTACGGGCTCGGGTTGCCGGCGAGGATGTCGCGGATGATCTCGGCGCTGTGCTCGACACTCTCCGCCTGGAGTTGGGCGATGGTCGCCCGCTCGAAACCGAAGCTCGTGGCGTCGATCGTTTCTTCACGCAGCGCCCCATCGCGGACATGCATGATGCGCGTGGGCGCGGTCGTCGTGAGTTCATCGAGCCCGTCGAGCGCGTGCACGACCATGGCCCGTGTCGCGCCGAGATTGCTCAGTGTTTGGGCGATGGGCTCGACGAGTGCATCGTCGTAAACACCGATGAGTTGCCGGTCGGCACCGGCGGGGTTGGTGAGCGGGCCAAGCGCGTTGAAGATGGTGGGGAAGCCGAGCGAACGGCGTGGGCCCATCGCGTGTTTCATCGCTGGATGGTGATGGATCGCAAAGCAGAAGCAAACTCCGGCCTCATCGAGACACCTGGCCTGCTGCTCGGGGGTGGCGTCCAGACGAACGCCCAGTGTCTGCAGCACCTCGGCCGATCCACGCCCGGTGCGTGAGCGATTGCCGTGCTTCGCGACGACCACGCGTGTGACAGACGATCCTTCGGGCGGCTCGACCGCCGCCGCAACGATCGCCGCGGCCGTGGAGACATTGAAAGTCTTGGGCGAGCCACCCGTGCCGCAGGTATCGAGCAGGGATTCGCCGGCTCTGAGGGTGTACGGCACCCGCTGCACATGGGCCCGCATCGCTCGGGCGGCCCCGGTGAGGGTGTTGGCGTTGGGTTCGATGGTCTGGATGAGCGCGAGCAGGGCACCGACCTGGGCATCGTCGAACCCGCCGCTGAGCAGGGCGAGGAATGCCTCCTCGCTGGTGCTTTCATCGAGCGGCTCGCCCCCGATCAGGGAGTTCAGCGCGGCGGTCAGGTCGAACTGGTCATGCTTTTCGTCCATTCACCAGCGTAGCACAACTGAACCGATTGGGCACAGGGATGAGACCGGGCCGACCCGATGCCGATTTGCATCGTACAGATCATGAAGGCCGTACAATCAATACACAATGACCACGATCCATACGCCCAACACCGTGATGCGACTGAGCCGCGAAGCCCGGCGGGCGATCGTGCTGCGTTGTGCGCAAAACGAAACCGCCCGGTTCCTGGTCTGGACGCTCTCGGCGGCGTTGATCCTGCTGGTGCTCGACCGGCTCCTGCTCGGTTGGCTCCCGATGCCTTGGTGGGGGCTTGTGGTCGGCATGGCGTTGCTCGCGATCGGGTTGGGATTCGTCGAGTCGGTTCGGAGAGCACCGGATTCGACCCGCTCTGCGGGGTTGCTCGATGATCGGCTCCATCTGAGCAGCCGGCTCCGATCCGCGATCGAGCTTGGGCAGCAAGGCGACGGGGCATCCTCCGGGTTTGTGGAGCTGGCTGTCCGCGATGCCGAATCGCTCGCCGGCGGGATCGACGCACGCTCGGCGCGCCCGATCGCCCGGGCACGGGCGTGGTGGTGGTCGCTGATCCTGCTGCTCGCGATCTGTGCGGCGGGCATCTGGGTGCCGCTTCACAACGATTCACCCAGGCCTCCAAGGGCTGAGCCGGCGCTGCGTGCGCTGGCCGGGCTGGAGTCCGCCAGCGAGATCACCCGGGAAGTCGAGCAGTCAGATGCTTCGGATTCGGTCCGAGAGGAGCTGGCCGAGCTCGAGGCGCTCCGCAACGAGCTTGAGCAGGGCGTCACGGATCAGGCCGAAGCCGAGGCACGCACAGCGGCACAACTCGAGAAGCTTGCGGAGAAGATGCAATCCGAATCCGATGCGGCACGAGCGCGTGAGCAGCGGATCAGTGAATCGATCGATGCCGCACGCAACGCGGCGCGTGCTCGTGAGCAGCAGTGGGACCCGCGAGTGGATGATTTTGCCCAAGCCATGCGCGAGCAGCGTTACGACGACGCAGCGGAGCAGATCGAATCGCTCAACGAATCGATCGACGCGATCAGCCCTGATGAACGCGAACGCATCGCCGAGCAGCTCGAGCAGCTGGCGAATGCCGTAGAGCCCGATGGGCAACCCGATCCTCAGACCAGTCCGCCCGAGCCAACACAGACCAATCCAGAGCAGGAACTGAGTGAATCGCTGCGTGAGCAGGCCGAACGCGTCCGTCGCCCGGAGCAGGATCCTGCGAAGGACTCCGCATCGGAACAATCCGACACGCAGCAGCCAGACTCGGCACAGAACGAGACCGGGCAAGAGCAGCCGACTCCGGCAGGCAGCCAGCAGGGAGCAGACACCCAATCGGAGAACGAGCCCGCCGACGACCCCCAGAATCGTCCTGAACAGTCGGGTGAGGAAGGCAAGTCGGATCCGACGCGCGAGGAGCAGCAGGGCGAGCGTCCGACCGAGAAAACGACGGACAAACAGGAACAATCCGGTGACCCGAAGAAGGGCGAGCAAACGCAGAGCCAGCAGTCCCGCGATGGTGAAAAGGGCAACGGGGCGGAGCCGAGCCAAAAACCGGGAGAGAAACCGGGAGAGAAGCCGGGCCAGCAGCCGGATCAGCAACAAGATCAGAAACAGGATGGTCAGAAGCCAGAGCAGTCCAAACCGCGCGATGGCGACCAGCCCGGTCAGCTGCAACCGGACCAGCAATCGGATCAAGCTGGTGAGCCCGAACAGACGCGGGAGCAGACACAATCAAACGAGCAGGCGCCACAGCAAGGCGAGCCGGGAGGCACCGAATCGAATGAGCGGCTTTCAAGGCGGGGCGAGGATCAGCAGCAGGGCCAGCCACAACAGACTCCCGATGCCCATCGACAGGGTGAGGGCACCGGTGAGCGTCGTGATCGGGAGCAGGGGGCGAGCGAATCATTGGAGCGTCGCCTGCGCCAGCTCGACGAGCAGCAGCAGCGTGCACGGCGCGATCAGCGCAGTGCGGAGCAGTTGCGTGAGCAGGCCCGTCGACTGACCCAGCCGCAGGAGCAGCAGCCGCGGGATGAAGACGGGGGAACAATGAGAACCCCGCAGAACCCGGATGAGCAGCCCCGATCTCGTGGTGGTGGGGATGGCGTGCGTGATCCAGAAACCGCCCCGCTGGTGCCCGATGAAAGCGACAGCTCTTTCGTCCCTCTCGACGCCCGCGATCAGGCGGCAAGCGGTGGCGGAGAACCGGTGGGGAAGTGGTACGGGCCGGACGGCGAAACCACGGATCCGGGGCAATCGAGCCAGACCGCGCAGCGCTTCCGCCGAGCATCGGAGCAGGCGCAACGCGCCATCGACGAGCAGCAGGTCCCACGGCGCTATCGCCATCTCGTTCGCGAGGTCTTCCAGCGTGTGCAGGAACGCGCGGATGCGATAGAAGGCGGCGAGCGGATCGCGCCGCAGGGCAAGGACGCGGTCCCGAGTGGTTCCGCGAATGAATCCTCGGGTACTTCATCGAGCAGCGGCGGGTGATGCTCGACATCGACCATCCCGTCTGGCTCATTCTTGCCTTGGTCGGCGTGATCAGCGCGTATCTGGGTTGGCGCGCTATGCGCGGGATCCCCAGGGGTCGCCGGGCGTTGGCCGTCGGCTCACGGGCGATGCTCTTCGTCACGCTGGCGCTCGCGATGAGCGGCATCTACCGTGTTCAGGAGGCAGATGATCTAACCCTGATCGCGATCGTCGATACATCGGGATCGGTACGCAGCTTCGCACAGCTCGGGGTGGATGAGCTGGGTCAGCAGATCGGGGTCGGGCAGGCGGCGCAGCGCTTCCTCGCGAGTTCGATCGGGCAGAAGAAGGACGATGATCGTATCGGTCTTGTTGCGTTCGATGGACAGAGCAGCGTCGTTGCGGCCCCGTCGCGTGCGAGCGTGCTCGATCGAACGGTGGGAAAAGTGGAGATCGACGGGAGCGATCTCCCCGGCGCGATCAGCCGGGCCCGCGCGTTGGTTCCAGCAGGATCAAACGCGCGGCTGCTCGTATTCAGCGACGGTCGCTCCACCACCCCGGGGCTTGATCAGATCCCCTCGGGCGTAGAGATCGATGTCGTCCCGATCCGGTATGACATCAGGCAGGAAGTGATCGTCGAGTCGATCGAGGTCCCCACGCGTGCGTTGCCGGGGGCGCAGATCGAAGCGAGGGTTGTCCTGCGGAGCCTCGCACGCTCGTCGGGGGAACTGCGGATCAGCGATAACGGAGAGCCGATCGATCTCAACGGTTCCCAAGCGGGCAGCGCGATGCGGGTTGAGCTTGAGCAGGGGCAGCGGGTGCTTATGGTCCCCATGACGCTCGGCCCCGCCCGGGTGCACCGGTTTGAGGCGCAGTACATCCCCGATGAGCTTGCCCGTGGCCGCTACAGCGGGGACACGAGTCTGCAGAACAACCGAGCCGGCGGGGTGACCATGACCCGCAGCCGCGGACGCGTGCTTGTGATCGCTCCACGCAGCGAGAGCGGGCTCAGCGAGAGCACCGAGCTTGAACGGGCTCTGGGCCAGACGCAGTGGCGGATCGAATCGCGACTCCCCAGCGCGTTTCCAGGAGATCTTCTCGATCTTGAGGCGTTCGACCTTGTTGTGCTGGTGAATACGCCACGCGATGCGCTCCCGCAGGGCAGTGACGGGTTGTTGACCGCGTACGCACAGGATCTCGGCGGCGGTGTGATCTTCGTGGGTGGACGCGAGGCGCTGGGGGCGGGTGGCTGGCAGGGCTCGAGCATCGAGCAGATCCTGCCGCTGAAGCTCGATGTCGCGGACGATCTGGTGACGCCGCAGGTCGCGGTCGTGATCGTGCTCGATTCTTCTGGCTCGATGCGCCGCAACATCATGGGTTCGTCCCGGAGTCAGCAGCAGATCGCCAACGAGTCGGCGGCCGCGGCGCTCGAGGTCCTCGATGAGCGCGATCTCATCGGCGTTGTTGCGTTCAGCAGCGACGCCCGGGAGGTTGTCTCGATCGGGCCGAACAACCGTCCCCAGGACACGCGAGCCCGCATCGAATCGATCGGGAGCGGCGGTGGCACAAACATCGGAGCAGGGCTGCGCGTCGCACAGCGCATGCTCGAATCGGTCGAGGCGGGGACCAAGCACATCGTGCTGTTATCCGACGGCGAGTCGATGAACCCCGATGAACTCCCGGGGCTGGGTGATGCGCTCGGTGCCAGCGGGATCAAGGTCTCGACGATCGCGGTCGGCGACGAGGCGGACGAGCGGTCCATGCGTGAGGTCGCGACGCGCTCGGGCGGGGTGTATTACCGGGTGCTCAACCCCAGCGTGCTGCCCACGATCTTCCTCAAGGCGATCCGGGTGGTGCGGACGCCGATGATCCGCGAGGGCGACTTCGACCCGGTGCTGCTCGACTCCCAAAGCCCCGCGACCGGCCCGCTCGGCAATCTGCCGATGCTCGGCGGGCTCGTGATGACCGAGCGGATCGACAATGACCCGCGCGTGCTGACCCCGATCGTCTCGCCCAAGGGCGAGCCCGTGCTCGCGTACCACCAGACCGAGCTTGGACGCGTCACGGTCTTCACATCGGATGTCGGCGTGTGGTCCCGTGCATGGATCGGCGACCCGCTGTTCTCACGCTTCTGGGGGGCGATCAGTGCCTGGACGATGCGCAGCGGGGACGAATCGCCCGGCGAGCTGGCCATCTCCATGAAAGGCAGCAGCGCCGAGATCGAGTACAACGCGATCGATGAGCAGGGGGCGCCCATCGATGGGCTTGAGATCGAGTTGCAGGCCTACGACCAATCCGGTCGTTCGAGTTCGATCACGCTCATGCAGGTCGGCGCGGGCCGCTATACCGGCCAGACCCCCGCCTTGTCGCCCGGTGTGCATGTCATCATCGCATCGCCAAGCGCGGGCGGGACGGCCCTGCCGCCGACGATCGCGGGACTCGAAGTCAGCGGCTCCGCAGAATATGCCCATCTTGATGCGGACCCAGAAACGCTGATCGCGCTCGCTCAGCGCAGCGGCGGGCGGGTGTTCGAGCTTGATTCAACGCAGCCGGTCGATCTGTTCTCACGCGAGGGGCTCACGGTGCGTCGATCGCTTCAGCCCATCTGGACCGTGCTGATCGCGATCGCGTTCGGGCTGTTCCTGTTCGATCTGGCGATGCGTCGCGTCGCGTTCGATCGCTGGTTCGCCCAGGCCCGTGAGGACACGATCGCCGCCGCGCGTGCGGTGCGGGGCGAGCAGATGCAGCAGGCGTTCGCGGCCCGTCAGCAGGCCCGCGAGTCCGCTCCTGAGACACGCGATATCGATCGTTCGCCGATGATGAGGCCGGCGGCCAAGCCCGAGCCCAAATCGGAACCGAAGCCCGAAGAATCAGCAAGCGATAATCCGCTGCTCGCGGCGAAGCGCCGGGCGCGGGAGCAGTTCGATGATTGATCAGATCAGCTCGCCGCTCAGACTCAACTTATCTGCACCGATGATCTTCGCTCGCACCATCTGCCCGATGTAGTCGCTCGGTTTCTTCGCGCCATCGCCTGGGACATCGAAGAAGACGATCAGGTCGCCGTCGGTTCGGCCAGAGAGCTGGACCA
>CAYQRD010000009.1:24510-59892 GCA_964419845.1 uncultured Phycisphaeraceae bacterium | reverse complement strand
TTGAAGATGAAGCAGTTCTTGTAGCGGCTGCGCTGCAGCATCTGCTTGGTCAGCTCGTGGTCCTCGTCGGTCTCGGTGGGGAAGCCGACGATGATGTCGCCGCTGAGCATGAGCGGACGGCCGATCTCGGGCTGGTCGAGGTATTCGCGGGTGCGATCGATGAACTCGTCGTATTCCTCGATGGTGTAGCCGCGATTCATCATCTTGAGCATGCGGTTGGAGCCCGTCTGCGCCGGGACATGGATGTAGCGGCAGATGCGCGGGCAGTCGCGGATGACCTCGAGCACATCGTCGCCGAAGTCCTTGGGATAGCTGGTCACGAAGCGCAGACGCTGGATCGCGGGGACTTCCTCATGGATGCGGTAGAGCAGGTCGGCGAAGGTGGTCGTGTTGGCCCCGGCGAAGGCATCGCGGTGGTGGCTGCCCTTGTAGGTCCGCCCCTTCTGCGGTTGGACCACCCCATCGACCGTCACGGCGGCGTCGTGCTCGAAGCGGTAGTGGTTGACGGTCTGGCCTAAAAGAGTAATCTCGATGATGCCCGAATCGGCCAGCGATTTGATCTCATCGATGATGTGATGGGGCGGGCGGTGGATCTCGGCCCCGCGGGTGTGGGGGACCACGCAGTAGGTGCAGAACTTGTTGCAGCCGCGGGTGATGCGGACATAGGCGCTGCGTCGCCCATCGCTGTCTATGGGCGAGACCATGCGCCCCAGGTCGAGCGATTCGAGCGAGTCGCCGGCGGCGGCCAGCGTCGAGGACCGGCGCGAGCTGCTGCCTTGCAGGGCGACCTGCTTGGCGGATCGTCGCCGGGCCTTATCCGGGTCATCGCTGGCGAGCGAGGACTTGGTCCGCACGGCATTATCGAGCAGCTGCGGCAGCTTGTCGAGCTCGGCGGGGCCGCACATGATGTCCACGACGGGCATGCGGGCGATGAGGTCGGTGCCATCCCGCTCGGCCATGCACCCGAGCACGCCGACGACGAGATCCGGGCGGTCGAGTTTAGCGGTGCGCATGTCGCCCAATCGCGACCAGACCTTCTGCTCGGCCCGCTCTCGCACCGAGCAGGTGTTGTAGAGCACGATGTCGGCGTCCTTGGCATCGCGGGTGAAGCGGTAGCCCAGGGCTCCGAGCGAGCCGGCGACGAGCTCCGAGTCGAGCTCGTTCATCTGGCACCCGAAGGTCTCGAGATAGACGGTTTTCTGAGGCATGGACGGGTAGTGTACGCCCGGAAGTCATGATGCCCAACCCATGAGCCCAACTTGGGATAGACTCGGTGCTGTGACCACCATTGAGGACATCCGGGACTGGTTCGGTGAGCTTTCGCTGGCGACGAAATGTCTGCTGCTGGTGGGTGCTGCGACGGCGCTGGTGATCACCATCGCCCTCTCGCTGCCGCTGCTGCGGATGAACGGGCTGGTCGGGGCGGGTGAGATCGAGCTGGCACGGACGGTCTACGCCACTTGGGCGGACAGCAACGAGCCCGGGGAGGCGAGCGAGGAGATCAAGGCCTCGGGGGCGACCATCCGGTCCGTGACCCGCAACCAGATCGACGCGGAGATCAATGAAAACCGCTTCCTGGCGCAGGCCATGCAGCGATTCGGAAGATCCAATACCCGGGTCGAGTACTTTGATGCGGACTGGAACGGATGGAACCGGGTGTATCGCTACGCCCGGGCGGTGCGGGACAACAACGCCCAGATCACCGGCGTGGTTCTGCTCGAGCACCGGGCCGACGGCTCGGGGTGGCTGCTGGTCGTCAACCTGCTCTATGTCTTCGTCGCGGGGGCGGTCGTGCTCGCGGTGGCGCTGGTCGTGTACGCGACGATCATCAATCGCCTGATCCTGAGCCCCGTCGCCCTGCTCCAGAAGACCGCCGAGCTTGTTCGCGATGGGGACCTGGAGACGCGGTGCCAGATCGACACGGGAGACGAGTTCGAGGAGCTCGCAGAGACGATCAACCTGATGCTCGCGGAACTCTCTCGCCAGCGTGACCAGCTGCGTGATGCGAACAAGGCGATGGACATCAAGCTCAGCGAACTGGCCGAGGCGAATACCGCGTTGTTTGAATCCGCCCGTCTCAAGGGTGAGTTCCTCGCGAGCGTATCGCACGAGCTGCGGACCCCGCTCAACGCGATCATCGGGTTCGCGGAGCTGCTGCTGGAGATCGCACGCAAGGAGATCGCGGTCAGCGCCGAGGACGACACCCAGCCCACCCCCGGCCCCGGGCGGGACATCAACCAGGAGTCGGGCGAACTCAACAAACGCGAGCGCTACCTGTTCAATATCGTCAGCGCTGGACGCACGCTGCTGGAGATGATCGAGTCGCTGCTGGAGATGGCCAAGATCGAGGCGGGCCGCGTCGAGCTGAATCTGGCACCGATGAACCTGAGCGATACCTGCCAGGCACTGGTCGGGCTGATCCACCCGCTGGCACGCAAGAAGGGGATCACAGTCCGGCTGGATGTCTCGCCAGATCTGCCGATCATCGAGACCGATCCAAAGAAGTTCCAGCAGATCATATTCAATCTGCTCTCCAACTCCGTCAAGTTCACGGGCAACGACGGCTCAGTCGGCGAGATCACCCTCCGCGCCGAGCTGATCCGTGATGACGGCTCAGGCGACGACCGCATCCGGATCTCGGTCATCGACAACGGCGAGGGCATCGCACCCGATGACCAGAAGCGGATCTTCGATAAGTTTCAGCAGGTCGATTCGTCGCATACGCGATCGCACACGGGCACCGGGCTCGGGCTCGCGATCGTGCTCGAGCTCACACGGCTGCTTCAGGCCGAGATCCAGCTCGAATCCGAGCTGGGGTCCGGGTCCATGTTCTCGCTGATCATCCCGCGGAGCATCGACAAGCAGGAGTACGAAGAGGCCAAGCTTGAGGCCAGATTCCGCGGCTCACTGCGTCCACCCATGCAGCAGACCACTGAGACCGGTCAGTAATCACCCACGCAGTTCGGGTAATGCCTGATGCGTGGGCGGCGCGTGCCACGCTCGAAACGGACGCTCACGGCGTCGATCCGCACGGGCATCCGGGCATACTGAGGCATTCTCTTGACGGCCTTGGCCAGCGACCGCAGCTTGGCCTGCTTCCTCTGCGTGATGCTCGCGATGGGATCAACTTGTTTCTGCGAGCGGTCGTCATACGCGCGGGCCTTGACCTCTACGATGACGATGGTGCCGGTCGCCCGGTCGTGGCAGAGGATATCGATCTCGCCCATGGGCAGGCGAAGGTTCCGTGCGAGCACGCGGAACCCGAGGCTTTTCATATGCTTGGCCGCGGCGTCTTCACCACGCACCCAGACGCTCTTTGGTCGGCGCCACCACACAGGATGCCTCAGGGGTTCGGGGCGTATCGCTGCTCTGCGATCTCGAAGAGTCGCATGAGCACCTGGTCGCGGGTCGAGACCCGGGCACGCTCTTCGAGTCGCTCGAAATACTGGCGCTTGGCTTCCTCGCGACGCTCGTAGGTCAGATCACGCTGGATCTTGAGCTGTGCGTCGTAGAGCGAGACGGATTCCTGCTGCATATCAACCAGCATGATCCAGTAGACACTCGATCCCAGCTCGATCGGACCGGCTCGCTCCCCGAGCTGGAGTGCTTGCGCTGCAGTGTTGAGCGGTTCGGGCCCGAAGAAGGCCGTCTCCTCGAACGAACCCTCGAGTTGCTTCCTGAGCAGCCCGTCCTGGTCGGGGTTGTAGGTGTTGAGGGCGCTGTCCGCGGCGATGGCCGTGAAGTCCTCGCCCGCCCCGAGTCGGGATTCAATCTGTTCGACCTTTTCGGCGTCGTCCTTGAAGGCACGGATGACGCGGAGGACGGCTGTGGGGGGGGGAGCAAACTCATCGATGTCACGCTCATAGCGCTGCTTGATATCGCGCCAGGAGACATTGACACGCCGGTTGATCTCTCGGATCAGCGTAAGCTGGACCAGCGTGTCAACTTCTTTCTGCTTGAGCGCCTCGTCGAGGGTCATGCCCTCGCGCTGCTGGATGCGCCGTGTGGCGAGCTGGGAGCTGCCGAGGTTTTCCGAGAGCAGGTTGTTGCGGAAGTTGCTCAGGAAGGCTTGGAGCCCGACGCGTTGGGTCGGGCTCAGCGCCGCGAGGGCTTCGGCTCGCAGCAGCTCGTCGGCGATAATCCCGTCGAGGCGTTGTGCGATCACGCGTCCGGTGCTGCCGCGCCATTCGTTGATGGGGAGTCGCTGGGCTTCGGCGATGAGCCGGTCCTCGATGGGCGCGAAGAACGAGCTTGTAAAAATCGGTTTTCCGTTCACATCGCCGACCTTGGCGTCGAGCAACTGCAGCGATCGGGCATTGCCCGCGGGCTGGTTCTGCGTGCTGTTCTCTGCGGCGCTGGGATTGCTGATCTCGACCTGCCTGATCGGTGTTGACGGGCTCGCGATCGTGATCCCGTCATCGCCCGAGCCGGCCCGTGGGCGATTCGGACGGGCAGTCGGGATCGCCGCAGCGATCGGTCCGGTCTGTGTCGTGTGCTGTGCCTCCTGCGGGCTCTCAACGGGCTGAGCGTCCTCGGACTGGAAGTCCTGGAGCGAGAGCCGCTCGAGCGATTCGGATCTCGGCCCGGACACCTTGTTGTTGCCGCACCCGGTCGCGTGGAGCAGTGCCACCCCGCACATCGAGCAGGCGAGGAGTCGGGTGTGGTTCGTTCTGGTTTGGATCGGGATCATGTGTGGGCTTTCATGCATGCGGGCGCTATTATGGATTCTAACCGAACGGAGGCGGACATGTCCGACCCAGATGCCCCGAAAATCATTGTGGACGATGACTGGAAGTCGTCGGCCAAAGCCGAAAAAGAGAAACTCGCCGCTGCTGAACGCGAGAAAGCGGATCAGGGTCAGGGCCCGATGGGCTTCCCGGAAAAGCTCGGCTTTAAGGAACTCATCAGCCTTTTCGCGACGCAGGCACTGATGTATCTCGGCGTGATCCCCGATCAGTCGGGGCGGGCGATGGTCTCGCTCGAGGTCGCCAAGCTCAACATCGACCTGCTCGCCGTGGTTCAGGAAAAAACCAAGGGCAATCTGAGCGATGATGAGCAGGAGATGATCGACGGCACCCTCAACGAGCTGCGGGTGCAGTTTGTGGAGACCGCCAAAGCCGTCGAGCAGGCCGCTGCCGACGGGACCCTCCATCAGATGCAGGATCCCAACTCGGGCCCCGGCGGCGGACCCGGTCTCAAGATCTGAGTGACGGGTGAATCTTCTGCGGCTCGTCTATCGAAGTCAGTTGAGCCGATATCCTGATATGTTTCATGTGTGGGAGCGTTCGCTCCCTGTCCCCCTGGGATCATCACAACCGAATCGGAGTCTCAAGGTGAGCGACCAAAGCGGACCCATGCACAAGCATCACTTCCTCCTGCGTCGATTACACTCACTCACGGGCATCGTTCCCGTCGGCGTGTTTCTGATCATGCACCTGACGACCAACTCCACGATCGCATGGGGTGGCCTCAACGCGCGGGCAGGGCAGGAAGGCTACGGCTGGTTTGATCGCGCCATCGCCACATTTCAGCACGAAGTCAGCTTCATCAATGACATGCCCCTGCTGCTGCTGATCGAGATCACGCTCTGGGTGTCCATCGCGTTCCACTCGATCCTCGGCGTGGTCTACGCGATGTCGGGCCGATCGAACAACGCGGATTACAAGTACGGCGGCAACATCCGTTACACCCTCCAACGCCTCACCGGGTACTTCGGGATCTTCTTCATTTTCTACCACATCGCAACCCTGCGTTGGGGCTGGTCTTGGCTCGTGCCGGGCGGCGCTGAATGGTCGCATCACTACGCGTCATCGACGCTCGCCGCGGCGCTGCAGGGCGGGACCGAGGGAATGAACGCCGCCGGCTTCGCCATTTCGGCGTTCTACTTCATCGGGGTATCGGCCCTGGTGTTCCACTTCGCCAACGGGCTCTGGACCGCCGCGATCACATGGGGGCTGACGATCTCACGCAAGGCGCAGCAGCGATGGGGTTTCGCGTGTGCAGGGCTCGGGGCCGCGCTCATGATCATGGCGTGGATGTCCGTCGTCGGCTTCGCGACACTCGACTACGACCAGGCACGGAGTGTCGAGGAAGCGATGCATGTCGAGTCTTTGCCCATCGAAAACGGTGAGCATGCCGAGACCGCTGCGGTCGAACACACGAACATCGACGGCTGATCGCCGCGACACATCAATCAGCAACGCGTCAAAACGACGCTCAGCAACGAAGAAGACACAGACATGGCTGATGAAAAACGAGTGATTGTCGTCGGTGGGGGCCTTGCGGGGCTCGCGGCTTCCGTCCGCATCGCCGAGGCGGGCGTCCCGGTCGATCTGTTTTCGATGGTCCCGGTCAAGCGCTCCCACTCCGTATGCGCTCAGGGCGGCATCAACGCCTGCAACGAGGTCGCGCGTCAGCAGGGCTACAGCGAGTACCAGCACTTCGACGAAACCCTCATCGGCGGCGACTTCCTCAACGACCAGCACCCAGTCCTCGAGATGGCCAACTGGGCCCCCAAGATCATCGACCTGCTCGATCGCATGGGCGTGCCGTTCAACCGCTCCAGCGAGGGCTTCCGCGACCTGCGGCTCTTCGGCGGCTCGCTCTTCAAGCGGACCCACTTCGCCGGCGCGACCACCGGGCAACAACTGCTCTACGCACTCGATGAGCAGACCCGCCGGTTCGCGGCCGAGGGCAAGGTCAACAAGATGGAGTTCTGGGAGTTCCTGTACCCCATCACAGAGGGTGAGGGCGAGGACAAGCGGTGCGTGGGCATTGTGGCCCAGGACATGCGGACCATGCAGATCCGAAGCTTCCGCGCCGACGCCGTGGTCATGGCCACCGGCGGCTGTGGGCTGGTGTTCGGCAAATCCACCAACTCGATTATCTGCACGGGCGGGGCGGCGTCACGCTGCTACCAGGCCGGTGCTTGGTACGGCAACCCCGAGATGATCCAGGTCCACCCGACCGCGATCCCCGGTGCCGACAAGTGCCGCCTGATGTCCGAATCAGCACGCGGCGAGGGCGGACGGGTCTGGGTCCCCGCCAAGAAGGGCGACACCCGCAAGCCCAACGACATCCCCGAAAACGAACGCTACTACATCCTCGAAGAACGCTACCCCAAGTACGGCAACCTCGTGCCGCGTGATATCGCGACGCGCGAGATCTTCGATGTCTGCGTCAACGAAGGTCTGGGCATCAATGGTGCCAACCAGGTCTATCTCGATCTGACCCATCGCGACCCCGAGTACCTCACCCGTAAGCTCGGCGGCATCCTCGACATCTACGAGAAGTTCGTCGGCGATGACCCACGCTTCACCCCCATGCGCATCTTCCCCGCGGTGCACTACTCCATGGGCGGCCTCTGGACGACCTACACCCCGGGCGACTATGAGCCCGAGCAGCCCCGCGGCGAGCACAAGCCCGGCAACCCGATCCCGATCGATGCCCAGCCCGGGCACGGCCTGACCATCGGTGCGCACAACAACGCGATGACCAACATCACCGGCCTTTACGCCTTCGGCGAGGTCAACTTCGCATACCACGGCGCGACACGCCTCGGGGCCAACGCGTTGCTCAGCTGCATCTTCGACGGCCTGTGCAACGGTGTTTCGGTCGTGAACTATGTGCGCGACAACGGGCATACCCCCGCCGGTAAGCTCGACCAGAAGCTCTTCGACGATGCCGCCGCCCATGAGCAGGCAAAGCACGACAGGCTCATGGCCTCGGTCAGCACGGGCAAGGGCGATCAGTCGCTCAACCCCTACCAGATCGGTCAGGAGATGGGCGATGTCATGAACGCGGCGTCAACGGTTGTCAAGACCGGGCCCGGCCTCGAGAAGTGCCTGGCCAAGCTCGACGAGCTGCGTGAGCGTTTCAGTCGCGTCGAACTCGGCGACGGTGCGATGTGGACCAACCAGTCGCTGAGCTACGCCCGGAGTGTGGGCGACATGCTCATCCTGGCCGAAGCGATCGCCAAGGCCGGGCTGCTGCGTGAAGAATCCCGCGGCTCGCACTACCGCACCGATTTCCCCGAACGCGACGACGAACGCTTCTGGAAGACCTCGGTGGCCAAGTTCAACGAAACAACAGGCAAGAGCGACATCGAGTTTGTCGAAGTCAAGGCCGGGCTCGTCAAGCTGCGGCCCCGCAACTACGGCAAGGTCGAGTCGGACACAAGCAAAGAGCAGATTCCCCCCAAGCAGGTCGCGCAGGCGAACGCCTGATCGCACGCCATACCGACGAACACTCACAGCGAGTCGTTCGAGTAAAGGACACGAGTCATGAGTGACGCAGAAGCACACGCATTCGACGCAGACATGCGACGCGCCAACCGCAAAAAGGCGGTCGAGGGACGCAGCGTGATCTTCAAGATCAAGCGGTGCGACGGGCCGGGCAAGCCCAGCCGGTGGGAATCGTTCAAGGTCCCCGTCGAAGAGGGTGCCAATGTGATCTCCTCGCTCAAGTGGATCGCCGCCAACCCGGTGACAACCGACGGCACCAGGACGACGCCGGTGGTCTGGGACTCGGGATGTCTCGAAGAGGTCTGCGGTGCCTGCACCATGGTTATCAACGGGCGGGTGCGTCAGTCCTGCTCGTGCCTCATCGACGAGTACGCCCCGCTCGAGGGCGACGCCATCACGCTCGAGCCCATGAGCAAGTTCCCGGTGATCCGCGATCTCTGGGTCGACCGGGCAAGGCTCTTCAGTGCGCTCACCCGTGTCAAGGCCTGGGTGCCGATCGACGGCACTTACAACATGGGCCCGGGCCCCAAGGAGAGCCCCGACCACCAGCAGATGCGCTACGCGCTCTCCGAATGTATGAGCTGTGGCTGCTGTCTTGAGGCCTGTCCCCAATACACCAAGGTCGAGGACGAGCAGGAGTGGGGCTCAAGCTTTGTCGGCGCACACGCGATCAGCCAGGCACGCCTGTTCAACGAGCACGAGACGGGCAAACGACTCAAGGGTGATCGCTATGACGAGCTCACCGGTGCGGGTGGTATCAGCGACTGCGGCAACGCGCAGAACTGCGTCAAGGTTTGCCCCAAGGGCATCCCGCTGACCGAGTCCATCGGCGCGATCGGCCGCGGCGCGACGGTTCACGCGATCAAGCAGTTTTTCCAGGGAAAGAAATAAGACAGACTGCCGAGGCGCAGTCTGCATCAGGAGAAAAACCGGCGGGCCATCTGGCTCGCCGGTTCTTTGTTTTCCGTTTGTGTCTCAGGCGTTGAGATCGAGTCGCCCGGGCTGATCGGCGCGCTTGGGTGGTCGGTACGCGGTCTCGTGCTCCTGACGATCTTCGCGTGCGTCCTCCTGATCCGCGTCCGCGAGTGTGCGCACCGCTTCGATGTGCTCGACCTGCTCCACCTGTGCGTTGTACTCGTCCTTGATGCGACGACGCTTGAGCGTCTTCTCGAACGACTCGCTCGCCTTGGCTTTCGATGCCTGATTCGAGGCAACGGGGGCGCCCGCGAGACTCGCAGCTAAGTTGTTGATGGCACCGGTCATACATTCAATATCGGTATACATATGCAAAGAACGCCAGTCGAAACCGGCGTTCATTGAAAAAAGTTTGGTCTTTGAAAGGGGCTGACCCTGTTTCCGGGCTCTCAGGCCCCCAGGGTGTTGATCCCGCAGTCCACATAGATGTTCTCGCCCGTCACACCCGAACTCAGCTCGGAAGCGAGATAGACCGCTGTCCGGCCGACATCGCCGCCTTCGACGCCCCGGCGCAGCGGTGCTTTTTCCTTCGCGGCTTCGTCCATCTTGTCGGTGCCACCGACCGCCGAGCTCGCCAGCGTGCGCAGGAACCCGCCCGAGATCGTGTTGACACGGATGTTGTGCTCGCCCAACTCAAACGCGAGGTATCGGGCAGTGGACTCGAGGCATGCCTTTGCGACACCCATGATGTTGTAGCCCGGGACAACCTTCTCGGCACCGTAGTACGACATGGCCATGATCGAGCCTCCTCCGCCCTTGGCCATCAGGTCCTGACTGCGACCGGCCATCGCTGAGAGGGAATAGGCGCTGATGTCGATCGCGTCGAGATACGCCTTGCGGGGGGTCTTGGAGAACATGCCCGGCTGGAGCCACTCGCGATCGGCGTACGCGATCGAGTGGACCAGAAAATCCATCCGGTCGTGTCCCTTGGCATAGGCGTCGAAGAGCGCGTCGAGCGACTCGTCGCTGCCCGCGTCGCAGGGGAAGAGCCAGGGATCGCCGTGGATCTTCTCGACGGCCTTGGCGGTCCGTCGCTCGTTCTTCTCGCCCGGGAGGTGGGCGTACGCGAGCTTGGCACCATGATCGTGCAGGGCCTTGGCGATGTGCCACGCGTATGAGCGATCGTTTGCGATGCCGACGACCAGACCGACCTTGCCATCCAATAGACCCATATTCCATGTCCTTTCGCTGGGGTTCGGACCCGTTTCGAAACTGAGTGCGAGCCCAATCCTAGGGCCCCGCCTGCGTGGTGTGTACGATTGGGCATGCACAGCGAGCCGAAGCGACTGCCCGATCCCAACCAACTCTCTCTCGACGAGTTCGCCAGACACCTGCGAGGCGGCGGGCTGGTCGATCGCCTGATCAACCTGGCGCGTGACGAGGATCTGGGGAACCCGCCGAGGGATTGGACCGGTGAGCTGATGTTCGGTCCCACCGAAACCCGCGAGGTCGTCCTTCGGGCCCGCGAGGCGGGGGTGATCTCCGGGCTCGCGTTCCTCAGCGACATGATCGCCGTCTTTGCGCCAGCAGGGGAGATCAGTGCGACCACGCTGGTTGAGGACGGTTCAGAGATCCTGCCCGGGGCCGTGCTCGCGAAGCTCACGGGAAACGCCCGAGCCCTCGTCGCGCTCGAGCGGACCATGCTCAATCTGATTTCCCGCATGAGCGGGATCGCGACCCGCACCCGCGGCTTTGTGAGATTGGTCGAGGGTACGGGGGCCCGGGTCTGCGACACCCGGAAGACCACACCGGGACTGCGGGTTTTCGAGAAATACGCCGTCCGCTGCGGCGGCGGAACGACTCATCGGATGGGGCTTTATGATGCGGTATTAATTAAGGATAATCATGTCTCCGGATTGAGCCCTCAAGAGATTGCAACTGCGCTCGAGGGTATTGCGTACACCATAAAGCAGCGGGGCGCTCGTCTCGTGTTTGTTCAGATCGAGGTCGATTCGCTCGATCAGTTGGAGCGTGTGCTGGGCGTGTGTTCCGGCATCACGGACATGATACTTCTCGACAACATGGTGCCAGCCGAGCTCGGTCAAGCAGTCGCGATGCGAGCGAGAATGGGTACCAGAGTTCTGCTTGAGGCCTCGGGCGGTGTATCAGAGGACACCATCGCTGAAATCGCACGGAGCGGGGTCGACCGCATCAGCGTGGGCGGGCTGACGCATCAGGCAAGGAGTCTCGATCTCGGTCTCGATACCGATTAGCCAGGTCGGTGTCATGTCAACAGAATGAGGGTTGTTGCATGATTCATACACAGCACGAAGATATCTCCAAATGGGCAGCTCGGATCGATACCGTGATCAGCCAGCTCGCGTTCTCTGTTGTACAGCGCGTCGTGGTTATGGAAACGACCGCCTCGACGCAGGACGCCGCGGTTGAGTTCGCGAGCGGCAAGAGCGGGCTGCTGCTCATCGCATCACAGCAGACGCAGGGGCGTGGCACGCACGGGCGTCGCTGGGAGGACGGGGATCGAAACACGCTCCCGTGCTCTTTCGTGCTCAACCCGTCGGGAAAGGATGCTCCGTTGCTCTCGGCGTGTATCGCCTGCGCGGTGCATGAGACACTCGCGACGCTGCTGCCCGCCGGAGCGGATCTCAAGATCAAGTGGCCCAACGACATCGTGACGCGAGAGGACGGGCGTGACCGCAAGCTCGCGGGGATCCTGATCGAGCAGCGTGCCGGACTCACCATCGTGGGCATCGGGATCAACTGCACCAACACGATGTCAGACTGGGATCAGGGCTTCGGATCCCGTGCGGTATCGCTCAATGATCTTGGTGCTCATGTCAACCGCCTCGATCTGGTGTGCCGACTGGTCGAGCACCTGAGCCAGTGGTTCGAATCCTGCAGCCGCAAGGAAATCAGCGAGTACTACGAGCTTCACGACGCGATGGTCGGTACCCTGCGAACCTTTAAGCACAACAATGTGTGCTACCACGGCATCGTCGAAGGCCTCGATCCGCTCGAGTACATCCGGATCGAGACGCCCAGCGGGCACCATCTGCTCCCTGTTGCGACGACCAAGCATCTGCGGGGCGATGAGCCCTGCAAGTGCAGCTAAGACAGCGAACCGTGTCAGAGCAGGCGTTTGATCTGCTTGCCCAGCTCCAGCGCTTCTTCGGGCGTGAGCGTTCCGGGCTTCCAGGTGACGCGGAGCCCGGGGCCGTTCTCATGGTCGGGTGCACCCTGAACGACCTCGCCGCGCTCGGGGAAGCGGGGGATGATGTGGAAGTGCACATGGGGCACGACCTGCCCGGCGGGCTCGCCGTTGTTCTGCAGGATGTTGTAGGACTCCGCGCCGGTGACCTTCTTGAGCGCCCGTGCGATGCGGGGCAGGACCCGACCCACCGCGGCCGCGTGCTCATCGCTGAGCTGGTCGATGGTCTCTGCGGGTTCCTTGGGGATCACCAGCGTGTGCCCCTCGGAGAGCGGGCCGATGTCGAGAATAGCGATCACGGCATCGTCCTCGTACACCTTGTGGGACGGGATCTCGCCGCGGATGATCTTTGAGAAAACTGAATCGGTCATGCCCCATCCTATCGGCCTGACGGTGCCCGCGGGGCGAGGCGCACCGCCCGAATTTTGGGCGATCCGCACGGATACCGGGCACCCGCGTGTGTGTACCATCTTCCGATGAGTTCACCCCCCGCCCAGGCCGCCCACCCCGCACAGATCCGGAAACTCTCCGCGTTGCTGGTGAACCAGATCGCGGCGGGTGAGGTGATCGAACGCCCCGCTTCGGTCCTCAAGGAGCTCGTCGAGAACTCCATCGACGCCGGGGCAACGCGGATCACGGTCGAGCTCGAGCAGGGCGGGATCGAGCTGATGCGGATCAGCGACGACGGCCACGGCATCGCACCGCAGCAGATGATCCTCGCGCTGACACCGCACGCGACGAGCAAGATCGAACACGCCGAGGATCTGGACCGGATCGGCACGATGGGTTTCCGAGGCGAAGCGCTGGCGTCGATTACTTCCGTCGCCCGCGTGATGATCCGTTCCCGAGCGATCGGCGAGGACGAGGGGCGTGAGATCGAGGCCGCGGGGTCACAGATGGGCGAGCCCCGCCCCGCAGGTTGCCCGGTGGGCACGACCATCGAGGTGCGGAACCTGTTCTTCAACACTCCCGCGCGGCGCAAGTTCCTGCGGACGAGCACCACCGAGCAGACGCGATGCCTCGAGTGGCTGCGGGATCTGGCGATGGCCAACCCCTCGATCGCGGTGCGATGCGTCGGCGACGGGAAGGTGAAGCTCGACTTGCCCATGAACCAGACGCCACGCGAGCGGGCGATCGAGATCATGGGACGAGAGTTCGAGGATCAGCTCATCGAGGTGAGCGTCGATCGCTACGACGACAGCCGGGGGATCCTGGTCTGGGGACTGATGGGGCTGCCCTCGATCGCGCGCGCCAACAGCAAGGCCCAGCATGTGTTCCTCAACGGACGCACGATCCGCGATCGAACAGTCCAGCACGCCATCCGCGAGGCCTACCGCGGGCTCATCGAGCCTGGGCGCCATCCCTCGGGCGTGCTGATGATCGAGATGTCGCCCACGGCGGTCGATGTCAATGTCCACCCAGCCAAGCTCGAGGTCCGATTCCGTGACCAATCGATGGTGCATCGTGCCATCTATCACGGGGTCCGCGACGCGCTCATGCGTGCGGATGTGACGCCCACCCTGATTCATCGCCTCCCGGGCCTCGGAAGCTTGGGCACGGCCTCCTATGAGACCTCTGAGCAGAAATCGCATCGGATCGAGTCGCAGGTCAACGAGCTGGTCGAGTTCATCAGGTCCCAACCCGAACCGATCGATGGGGCCGGAACGGAACACTCGGCAGACCGCTTCCGCGAGCAGATCCGCGAAGTGCTCGACCGGGCGCCGCAGCCGATCCCCGCCGCTCCGCCCGCATACGCGTTCTCTCCCGATGCCGACATGGCGATCCCTCGCGTACAGCGGGTGAATCAGGTGCTTCAGGTGCACTCGAGCTACCTGATCGCGCAGGACGAGCGGGGGGTGCTCATCATCGATCAGCACGCGCTGCACGAACGCGTGATGTTCAACAAGCTCATCGGGCGCGTGACCGGCAACGGGGCGCTCGAGCAGCAGGCGATGCTGATGCCCATCGTCCTCGACGCGCCGGCGCGTGTGGTCGATGTGTTCGATGAGATCGAGCCGCTGCTCGGTCGCATCGGGGTGCAGGCGGCACCGATGGGTCCGCGGAGCGTGGGCGTGCACGCCGTGCCCAGCTTCCTGCTTTCGAGGAATGTCGAACCCGGGGCGTTCCTCACGGAACTCTTCTCAAGGATCGACGACGACGGGTTCGTGCCCGATTCGGAGGAGGCCCTGCACGAGGTCCTCGACATGATGGCGTGCAAGGCGGCCATCAAGGCCGGCGACACCCTCAGCGACGACGAACTCGGCGCGATCATGCAGCTGCGCCATGAGACCGAGCGGTCCGGGTCGTGCCCGCACGGGCGTCCAACCACGGTCCGGCTTACCATCGAGGAACTCGAGAAGCTCTTCGATCGACGCTGAGTCAGATCACCACTCGAATGTGTCGAGATGGCGGCACAGATGCCACGCGGTCGGGTATCGCTGCGTGACAAGCGTGCACTTGAGCCCCAGGCAGATCTGCTTGATGACCGGAGGCTGCGACGCGTAGTGGGCCCTGCCGCCCACGAGATCGTATAGGATTTTGACCACATCGCACACATCCTGCTGGATGTGCTGGCGCGTCGCGCGACCACGATCGTACATATCGACAAGCTTCACATCGAAATGCACGCCTCGCCGGCGAACGAGCACATTGTGCGCGTGCAGGTCGCCGTGATACTCGCGCTTCTCGTGGATCTCGGCCAGACCGGCGGCGATCGTGCGGGTCAGGTACAGCGCCTCATGGCGCGGCATCTTTTTACCCCGGTAGGTGCCCAGAAGGTTCGACAGCAGCTGACCCTCGACGAACTCGGAGATCAGCACACTCACGGGCTCGCCCTGCAGGCGGATCTCCTCGGCGTGGTGATACTGGATGACCATCGAGCAGTCGCGCAGACGCTCGAGCTTGTTGGCATAGTGTTTCGACGCCGCGTTCTTCTCGTTGCGTTCCGGATAGAAGAACTTGGCCGCCCGCCGCGCGCCGGTCATCCGTTCACGGACAAGATATACCTCGCCCTCGTAGCCCATGCCAAGCAGGGACTCGACGAGGTAGTTCTTGGCGATCACTCGCCCCGGCGCCAGCTGAAAGCACCGGCGTTTGGTCATGCGTCGTCCAGGAGGTCGACGGCCTTGAACGCCTTGCCCTCGAGCATGGCCAGGCTCGCGCCGCCGCCGGTTGAAACATGCGAGAGACGCCCGGCGACCTCGAACTTCTCTGCGGCCGCCGCGGAGTCGCCACCGCCGACGATGGAAGTCGCACCCGCGTCCGTCGCGTCGGCAACCGCTTCTGCGATGAGCTTGGTGCCCATCTTGAAGGGCATCCATTCGAACACGCCCATCGGGCCGTTCCAGACAATGGTCTTGGAACCCTTGATGAGCTGGCTGTAGCGAGCGGCGGTCTTGGGACCGATGTCGAGCCCCATGTAGCCGTCCTTGATCTGATCGTCGAAGACCTCAATATCGCCCGCCTGCTCTGCGAAAAGCGTCGAGCAGATGTGATCCTCGGGGAAGTGCAGATCGGTCTTGGATTCTGCGGCGTGCTCGATGATGCGCTTGGCTTCCTTGATCATGTTGTCCTCGACCATCGAGGTGCCGACGCTGTGCCCGAGCGCCTGCAGGAAGGTATAGGCCATCGCGCCGCCCACAAGGATGTGGTCGGCCTTGGGCAGCAGGTTCTCGATCGCGGGGAGCTTGTCGCTCACCTTGGCGCCGCCGAGGATGACCGTGAAGGGGTGGCCGGGATTCGCGAGCGCGTCGCTGAGATACGCGATCTCCTTCTCTACGAGGAATCCCGCGACCTTGGGCTTTGAGCCCATCGCCGCCGGCACGCCGACCATGGAGCAGTGCTCGCGATGACAGGTCCCGAAGGCATCGTTGACATAGACATCCGCGAGATCCGCGAGCTGCTTGGCGAACTCCGGCTCGTTGCGTTTCTCACAGCCGTGGAAGCGGAGGTTCTCAAGCAGGATGACATCGCCGTTGTTCATCGCATCGACCGCGGCGCTGACCGCGGGGTCTTTGCAGGTCTGCGCGGGGATCCCGACTTCCTTACCCAGCAGTTCACCCAGCCGCTTGGCGACCGGCGCCATCGAGTGTGACGCCTCATAGCCCTTGCCCTCGGGGCGTCCGAGGTGAGACATGAGGATGGCACGCCCGCCACGATCGATGACGGATTTGATCGTGGGCAACGCGGCGACGATGCGCCGGTCATCGGTGATGGTGGTGCCGTCGAGCGGAACATTGAAATCCACACGGATCAGTACTTTCTTCCCCGCGACATCCACGGACTCGATCGATTTCTTGGGCATCTGAACGCTCCTCAAGTGTCATGAATCGTTGAAACTCATTCTATGCAACAGGCAGAAAAAAAGCGGACCATTCTGGCCCGCTGTGTGTGTTTCGAGGGTTGCTCAGTCGCCCAGCATGTCGCCCGAGCGACCGCGGACCTCGCTGCTGCCCTTGGTGAGCAGGTTCTCGCGAAGCTTGCGGAGTTCCGCCTGGATGGAGCCGTCGATGAGCTGGTCGCCCATGCGAAGCTTGATGCCCCCGAGCATCGATGCGTCGGTGTAGGGGTGCATGATCACATCCTTGCCCAGCGAGTCGCCCAGACGCTTGCGGACCGATTCGAGCTCGCTGGCACTGATTGGTGATGCGGTGAAGACGTCCACCTCGATGCGCCCGAACTGCTCCTGGACCATCTCGTCCATCGCGACGGCGATCTGTGAAAGGTTCGCCAGGCGGCCCTTGCGGTTGAGCTGGCGCAGGAAGTTGAGCGTGAGGGGCGAGACCTTGCCGCTGAACATCCGCTCGAGCGATGCGTCCCGCTTCTGGGCGTCGATCAGGCGCGAGGCGAGCAGCTCGTTGAACGAGCGGTCGTTGCGTGCGAGCTCGATGATGTCCTCGAGTTCGCCGAGGATCGACTCCGCGTTGGCCTGTCCGCCTTGTGCGTGCGCAAGCTCGAAGAGGCTCTTGGCATAGACCTTGGCGAGGGCGGTGGGTTGTGCTTCGATCAGGGGCATGGTGGCTCCGTGCTTTGGGAAGCGGTGGGGGGAGAATCCGTCGGATAGATCAGCTGACCGATTTCATCTCAGCGATCGACTCGTCCATCAGACGCTGTTGGTCTTCGACGGTCACCTGACGCTGCAGGATCTTGCCCGCCATCACGGTGGCGATGTTGACCGATTCGTTGTAGATCTCGCCCAGCGCCTGCTTCTTGGCGGCTTCGATCTCTGCCAGCGCCTTCTCACGCATGGCACCGAGTTCGGCGTCGGCGTTGGCCTTGAGCTGGGCAGCGAGCTGACCCTGCTGGGCACGGGTCTCTTCGAGCATCTTCTGCGACTCGGCCCGGGCCTCGGCGAGGTTCTTCTCGTATTCGTTGAGCGCTTCCTTGGCCTGCTTGCGTGCGGCCTCGGCGGCAGCGATCTCGCCGACGATCTTCTCGTTGCGCTCGTCGAGCCCCGAGACGATCTTGGGCCAGACCATGGTGCTCAGCAGGGCGAAGACGATGACGAAGAGCACGATGGCCGTGACGCCCGTCCAGAAGCCCTCCTTCACGCTCGCGAGCGGGTTGGCCTCGTGGCCGCCTCCGTGCGAGTCGCCGTGGGCATCGTCGCCGACAGCGTGGGCTGTATCCGCAGCGTGGGCGGCGTCGGGGGCAGCGGCAAAGCTCAGCGAGGTCGCGAGTGCCAGAATGGTCAATGAGATCAGCAGTGCAAAGCGATTCATCTTGGGTTCTCCGGAAAGGAACTTTCGAAAACCGACGCGCGGCGTGTTTCAGACACGCGTCGGTGTGATTTGAGATTGCGTCGATCAGGCGAGGAACGCAACGACGATCGCGAAGAGGGTCGCACCTTCGATGAGTGCGGCCGCCAGGATCATGTTGGTACCGATGGTGCCTGAGGCCTCGGGCTGACGCGCGATGGACTCGAGCGCACCCTTGCCGACTGCACCGATGCCAAGGCCGCCGCCGAGCACGGCCAGGCCGGCACCGACAACCGCGAGACCCTTACCGACGCTGGCGCCTGCTGCGGCAGCGGCTGCGCCGCCGTCCTGCGCGAGGGCCATGGTGGGGGCGAAGAGGGCAACAGCGCCGGCTGCCAGAGCGACTTTCTTGAGAAGCTTCATATCTCAGTTTCCTTTCAGAGGCCGAGGAGTGTTTCGAACGGCCTGAACCACGGAATTGCGGGGAGCATCCACTGTCGATCCACTCGGATCGCAATGGCCTTGGGCGCCTCCCCGCGGTGCCCCAGGCCCTACTTTCATTGAATCACGCGTGCGCGGGGTGCCCCTCGTGCGCGTGGTCGTGATCGTGGTCACCATGATGCTCGAGGAGCGAGATGAACACGGTCGTCAGGAACATAAACACGAACGCCTGCAGGAATGCGACGAACAGTTCGAGGAAGTAAATCGCGATCACACCCAGCGACGAGACCACGCCCACCGGGAACCCGATGAGGGGCTGGTCGCTCGTGAAGCCCTGAGCCGCGAAGCCCAGAAGCACCGCGACAAGGATATGGCCCGCGGTCATGTTTGCGAACAAACGAATGGCCAGCGCGATGGGCTTGATGAAGGTACCCATGATCTCGATCGGGATGATGATGGGCCACACGAAGATGGGAGCTTCAGCGGTGAGGTGCTTGAGGTAGCCACCGATGCCCAGCTCGCGGATGCCCGACCAGTTGATCATGATCCCCGCGATGATCGACAGCGCCCCGGTCACCCAGATGCTCTGTGTTGCGGTGCCGCCGATGAACGCGCGGTGTTCCGCGACGACTCCCGGGGCCATCTCGCCCGCGATGACATTGTGCATGTCCAGCAGCGGGATCAGCCCGAGCAGGTTATTAATCAGAATAAAGAAGAAGATGGTCCACAGGAAGGGCATCATCCGGTTGGTGCGGCCGTGCAGCAGCGGGCGGACGGTGCTCTCACGCAGGTAGCCGCAGATCACCTCGATCATGTGGGCGAAGCGTGATTTGGTCACGAAGCGCCAGTGCCCCTGCGACTCGTCGCCGGTGCTGACCGCTTTGGCGACAAGCAGGCCCACGATCACCAGAATCAGTGCAGAGAGCACCATGTTGGTCTGGGCGCTGGACCAGATCCAGTAGCCATCTTCATTGATCGCCCAGGCATGGTTGATGACATGCGCGACCGGATCGGCGGCAAGGGTAAGACTCGACATCAGCAGACGCCCTCCGATTCACCCGCGGCTTGCATCGCCATCGGGTGCTTCTGGATGAGTGACAGAACAGACATGACATCGATGCCCAGTGTAACGAGCAGCGAGGCCAGCAAAGTCAGAAAGAATACGGATTTGTCCGCCCCGACGAGGGCGTACACGCCCATCCCGACCGCGAGCACGATCAGTGCCCGCAGCACGGTCATCGCGAGCACGGGGACGGACCACATCGGCGCGGGCTTTGAGCCCAGAACGGCGAGCACACCCATGGGGATGAGCACGCCGGGGATTGTCGCAAACAGGGTGTTGAGCCCGTCGCTCATCTCTCCGCCGCGCTGGGTGCTCAGGTAGCCCCCGGCGGTCGCGATAAGCACGCACGAGACAAGCGAGATCGCACCGATCAGCATCGCCGGCAGGCGGACTCCATCGTTGTGATCCGGATAGCTCGTCATGGTCTGTGCGCTGAGATCCCGTCTTGATTTGGACACGCCACATGGCGTGTCGGGCAGGGCAGAAAGGATAGGAGTCGCTCACGCGATCGGCGAGTCAAAAACAGACAGTTTTGCACCCTTTCTCCACATCTTGCCGTTCAACAGGAAGTCGCGAAGGGATCGATGCCGGGGTGATCAGGTCTCGGGGTCGCCGTCGGTCTTGGCGGAGCTTTGGGTCTGCTGTTTGTTGAGGGCCATCGCCTCGCGGATGAACCTGTAGAACCCGACGACAAGGCCCGTGATACCGAGATAAATCGCCCACTTGAGGCCCTCGTTGCCCATGAGCCAGTCGATTCCGTAGCCGATGGCACCCATCCCGACCATGCCGTAAAGCGGATCGAGAGCGATGACCCAGGCCTTGGCCTGGCGGGTGCGATCGCCGCTGCTGTCGTTGCTGGGGGGTGGCATGTCTCTATGGTACCTGAACTTGGACGAGAAGGTCAGGAAATCTGTCCATACGCGAAGGTCCGTGCGTGGGCCGTCGCGTCCTTGACCTTGCTCAGATCGGATCCCGAGCCCTGGGCGTTGTCGGGGCGTCCGCCGCCCTTGCCGCCCATGACCCCGGTGACCTCGCGGATCCAGTCGCCCGCCTTGAGCCCGCGACCGATCAGCCCCTTGGGCACGCTTGCTATCACCGCGACGCGACCGGCATCCTGATCGGGGCTCAGCAGCATCACCGCCTTGTTGGGGCAGCGCTGCGTGATGGTGTTCATCGCCGCCTCGAGTGCGCCGCGATCGCTCCCAAGCTCGAGCGAAGCGATGACGATCTCCTCGCTCGAACCCTCGGCGCTGCTGGCGATGCCCGCGGCAAGCGCCGCCGCCTGTTTCGCGTGCTGCGCCGCTGCGGCCTTGGCGAGCTCCTTGAGCTGCTTCTGGACACCCGCGAGCTTGGCGCGGATGCTGGCCTTGCGCGGGGCGGGGAGCACCGCCTCTTCGACCTGCTTGGTCAGCTGGGCGTGCATGGGCGCGAGCCGATCGCCCGGCAGCGATGGCAGGGCCTCCGCGGCGCGTTCGATCTCGTCTGCCAATGCGTGCGCCGCGATCGCGTCGTCACCGGTGATCGCGGTGATGCGTCGGATGCCCTTGGCGATGCCCTCCTCGCCCAGCAGCGCGAAACGCTTGGCCTGCGAGGTGGATTCGATGTGCGTGCCGCCGCAGAACTCGATGGACGCGCTGGCCCACGCATCGTTCTCCGGGTTGTTGATCAGTTGATCGACCTCGATGCCGATCGACACGACGCGGACCGGGTCGGGGTAGGACTCGCCGAACACGGCACGGAGCCCCGCGATATTCTGTGCCTTGTCGAGCGGCGCAAGATCCGCGTACACCGTCAGGTCCTGCTCGATCTGGTGGTTGACGATCTGCTCAACCTTCTCGATCTCCTCGGGGGTGACCGGCTGGTTGTGCGTGAAGTCGAAACGGAGTTTTTCGTCGTTGACCAGCGAGCCTCGCTGGTCCGCGTCGCCGTCGAGCACCTCGCGCAGCGCGAAGTTGAGCACATGCGTCATGGTGTGGTTGCTGGCGACGCGCGTGCGGTGCTGGTTGTTGATGTGGCACATGACATCGCTGCCCACGCCGAGCTTGCCCTTGGTGACCCGCCCGATGTGCACGACATAGCCGCCGAAGGATCTGGTATCCTCGACCTTGAAGTGCCCGCCGGTCTTCATGCAGTGCAGCTCGCCCGTGTCTGCGACCTGCCCGCCCATCTCCGAATAGAAGTTGGTCTTGTCGAGGACGATGCCCACCGGCTTCATGCCCGCGGTGGTGTTGTCGGCGTGCTCGTCGAAGTTGCGTCCGTTCCAGATCGCCTTGATGGTGCCTTTGATGTCGCGCCCGCTGAACTTGGCATCGTCATTGGTGGGCTTGACATTGAGGTGCCCAAGCTTGGCGACCTGCTCGGCCCGCAGCTCGATCTTCGAGCCGCCCTCGTCCCTGCGTCCGCCCTGTCGCGAGCGTTCCTTGGCTTCTTCCATGGCTTTATCAAAGCCGGCGAGGTCGACGCTGAGCCCGCGTTCCTCGGCCATGATCTGCGTGAGGTCGACGGGGAAGCCGTAGGTGTCGTAGAGCTTGAAGGCGTCTTCGCCGGAGATCGACTTGGAACCCTCCGCGATGTCCTCGAACATCCTGATCCCGCGATCGAGTGTCTTCCCGAAGCTCTCCTCCTCGTCGGCGATGATGTCGCGCACGCGATCGGGGTTGTCGCGCAGTTCGGGGAACGCGTCTCCCAATGATGCGACCACCGTTGGCACCAGCGCCGCGAAGAAGCCCTCGGGCGCGTTGAGCTTCTGACGCCCGTAGCGGACGGCCCGGCGCAGGATGCGCCGTAGCACATAGCCGCGCCCCTCGTTGCCGGGCATCTGCCCGTCGGTGATGGCGATGACCAGCGTGCGGATGTGGTCGGCGATGACGCGGTAGGCCTCGTCGACGCCGTCGGTGTCGTCGGGGCCTACTTTGCCCGCGTAGTGGCGGGCACCGGTGAGCTTCTGGATGTGCGCGAAGATGGGCGTGAAGATGTCGGTGTCGTAGTTGCTCAGCTTGTGCTGCAGCACCGAGACGATGCGCTCAAGCCCCATGCCCGTGTCGACATGCTTGTCGGGCAGCGGGTGGAGCTGCCCGCCCTCGACGCGGTCGAACTGGATGAACACATTGTTCCAGACTTCGAGCACATTGGGGTCATCCTGATTGACCAGCGACGCGGCGTTCCGCCCGCCGATGCGGTCGTAGTGCACCTCCGAGCACGGCCCGCAGGGGCCGGTGTCGCCCATCTCCCAGAAGTTGTCCTTCATATCACCCGGCAGGATGTGGTCCTCGGGCAGGTATTTGGCCCAGATCGCCTTGGTCTCCAGATCGGGCGGCAGATCCTGATCCGGGTTGCCCTCGAAATAAGTCGCGTACAGGCGATCCGGATCGATGCCCCAGACCTTGGTGAGCAGTTCGAACGACCAGCCGATCGCTTCCTCTTTAAAGTAGTCGCCGAAGGACCAGTTGCCGAGCATCTCAAAGAAGGTGTGGTGGTAGGTATCCTTGCCGACATCGTCGAGGTCGTTGTGCTTGCCGCCCGCGCGGATGCATTTCTGCGAGTTCACCGCCCGCTTGAGCCCGTTGAGCGGCGAGGTCGGCTCAAGCGTGCCCTGGAAGATCGGCTTGTATTGGTTCATGCCCGCGTTGGCGAAGGTATCGCGCAGCGAGGGGTCGTTCATCGGGCAGGTCGTCGACGAGGGCACGAAGGTGTGCCCGCGCTCCTCGAAGAACGAGATAAAGCTCTGGCGTACGCCCTTGGCGCTGACATCTTGGGCGGTGGATGCATTGGACGACATGCGGCTGTTCCCGTTCTGTTCTGGGTCAAATGGGCACGGGCGTGCTCCGTCACCCCGTGCAGATTGATCGTAGCGGGGTGGGGGTCGGGTTGCAGCGACGGGCATGGTCCGAAAAGCGTGGGATCTCAGCCGATTCGTTGGCCCGCTCGATCATCTCGGGGTCTATTTGAGCAACGGAGCACGCGTTTGGCGTGGTCCCTGTGTATCAGTCGAAGAGTTGAAGGAGCCCTGATGCGTCCAATCTCCACCTTGTTGATTCTGCTTTCAGTCGGCACGAGTGTTTCCAGCGCGGGTGTGATCAGGCATGATCGCGACGATGCGCTGTACCGTCAGCTTGGGCAGCAGCAGCAGTTCACAGGGGTCGGGGCGTTGGCCATCAACTTCAGCGGCGGCGGGGGCACCACCTGCTCGGGCACGCTCATCGCCGAACAATGGGTGCTGACGGCCGCCCACTGCGTGGACGACGGCGTTGGATTCGCATCATTCGTCACCGCGGGCTCGTTCTCGATCGTGGAAGAAGTCTTTATCCACCCGGACTGGACCATGGACAACTTCCTCGGCGGCGGCGATCTGGCACTGCTGCGCCTCAGCGCCCCGGTGACCAGCCGCGAGATCGCTTCGCTACATACTGGTGGGGGAGATCTGGGCCAGGTCGGGACCGCGGTCGGCTACGGCCGTTTCGGAACGGGTATCACCGGTGCACAGCCCAATACCGATGGCACGCTGCGTGCCGGCCAGAACACGATCGATGTGCTCGGGACCGCACGCGGCTGGGACGAGCGGATTCTCCTGACCGACTTTGACAACCCGCTCAACCCCAACGATTCGAACTACGGGAGCAACAGCCCACTGGATCTGGAGTATTCCATCGCTCCTGGCGACTCGGGCGGGGGGTTGTTCGTCGAGTACAACGGCCGATGGGAACTCGCGGGCGTCACCTCGTTTATCAACTCGACCGACGGCAATCCCAACGGCGACTACGGCGACAGCAACGGCTACACCCGTGTGAGCGACTACACCGGGTGGATCAACTCGATCATCCCCGCCCCGAGCACCGCAACGCTGCTGATCGGCGGGATGGGGCTGATGGCCCGGCGTCGGCGCTGATCGAATCCGGCGATGCGGTATACTGTCATATCGCAATGGCCAAGAAGACCTCAACTCGCAAGAAAGCACCCAAGCGCACCACCGTCCAGGACAAACGCCCGGACATGATGCTCTACGACCCACCCATCGGGTTGGGGAATGTCGTCGGGCAATCTAGGGGGCTCGAAGTGCTCCAGCGGTCGATGCAGTCGGGCCGGCTCCATCATGCATGGATCTTCCATGGCCCCGAAGGCGTCGGGAAGTTCACCGCTGCGATCTCCTGGGCCGCGACCCTGCTCGATCCCACCTCCGTGCCAGACCTGAGCGGTAATATCGCGCCCGATGAGCAGAGCCACACACAGCAACTGATCGCCGCGGGCACTCACCCGGATCTCTTCGTGATCCGCAAGGAACTGACGCCCTTCTCCGAGAACGCCAAGATCCGCACAAACAAGCAGCGCAATATCCCCAAGGACATCCTTGTTGAATACCTTGTCCGACCGGCGACGCTCGCGCCAACCCACCGCGAAAGCACGATGGCGGGCAAGGTCTTCATTATCGACGAGGCCGAACTGGTCGATCAGGTCGGGCAGAATGTGATGCTCAAGACGCTCGAAGAGCCCGGACCGGGCACACTGATCATCCTGGTGACCTCCAGCGAGGATCGCCTGCTGCCGACAATCCGGTCACGCTGCCAGCGTGTGGGCTTTGTCCCGCTCGACGATGACGCGATGCGCCGCTGGGTGACTTCCAGGGGGTTCGATCTCGCGCCCGAGGCGCACCACTGGTACATGCGCTACGCGGGCGGATCGCCGGGGCGTTTCACGCGGGCGGTCGAGAGCGACCTGTACAGCTGGCACACCCAGATCGACCCGATGCTCTCCCGCGCGATGCGCGGCGAGCACCCGCCGGGGCTTGGCACATTGATGAGTTCGCTCATCGATGGCTGGGCCAGCGACTGGGTGAAACAGGGTGACAAACTGGGTGAGAATCGTTCGAAGGAAGCCGCGAACCAGACAGCCGCGTCCATGATGCTCTCGCTTATTGCCCAGCAGGCACGCACGGGATTGACCGATCCTCGTCTCAGCGATCGCTCGCTGCGGACGATCGACAGCGTGACCCGCGCAGGCACGGAGCTGAGCACGAATGTGTCATTCAAACTGGTGATGGAGCACCTGGTCTCGGGCATCAGCGATTCACGCTGATCGATCGACTATGCGGGCGTGTCTCAGGCCTGAAAACTGATCGACTGATGCGCCATCGGGCGTGCATGCGCGTTGGCGCTCGGCGTGGCCGCTGTGGTCGCGGCGTGTTCCCGGTCCTGTGTGACGCGTTCCATGGTCAGGACCCATGTCTCACGCTCGTACTCAAGCAGCTCGATGACCTCGCGAAGAATCCCGAGGTCCTTGTTGATGCTGGCCTTGACGAGTTCGCCATAGAGAAAGGTATAGAGGTCCTTCACGCTCCGGGCGATCTCCGGCGCGTGCTCGGGTTTGATCGTATTGAGCAACTCAAGAATGATGTCACGGCACTGCGAGAACCCGCTGAAGGTCAGCTCCGGGTGCCTGGACTCAAGACCGCTCTCGGCCTGTCGGGCGAACTTGATCGCGCCATCGATGAGCATCAGCCGCAGCTCCTCGGGGGAGGCGGTCATGACTTTGGTCCGGAGGTACGCGTTTGCGGTGTTTGTATCGTTCATCACGCCCGAGGTATCGGTCCTTATCCAAGCTGACTTCAGCCTATCCCGCGGAGAATGTGCATCATCCCAGCGCCGCGATCTGTGCCAACGATGAGCCCTGAGTCTGGAAGGAACCGATCGCCTGCTCCATCGCCAGGAACTGGCGTTGGAGAACCTCACGCTTGCGGTTGAGTGATTCCTGGATCGACTCGATCCGGCTCTCCTGGAGCGCGATCTGCGAGTCGATCGCGTTGGTCCGGTTCTGCAGCACGCCGCCGATGGTCGTGACATAGCTGTCGGCGAACTCTTCGAGCTGCCCGAGCACACTCAGCTGTGAGAAAGTCGGTTCGTCGATCGTGTTCGGATTGTCGTCGTCGTTGTCATCGAGCTCACGCTGTGTGAACAGCGCTTCGACCGCTTCGGGATCCGCGGCGTACGCCTCGCGGAACTTCTCGGTGTTGAACTCGAGCTTGCCGCCCGTGCCCGCGCGGATGCCGACCTCGGTCAGCGTGTCGTAGGTATCGCTGAAGCCCTGGTTCTCTCGTCGCAGGGTGCTGAACATCGAGTTGCGCAGGTTGAGCATCGTGCCGTCACCGAGCAGGACGCCCTTGGTCTCTGTCTCCTGGTCGTATCGCGTGCGGAAGTCGATGCCTTCGATCACGCTGTTGAACGCCGTCACGAACTCCTTGATCTTGGATTCGATCGAGCTGGTGTCCCGACTGATCGTGACCTGAACCGGATCATCCGATGCCGCGGCAAGGTTCAGCGTGACGCCCTGGATCACGCCGTCGAGCGAGTTGACCGAACTGGTCAGCAGCACACCCGTCGCCGCGTCGTTGGAGCCGAAGAAAACGCGTGCGTCGTTGCCCTCATCGAGTGTGGTCAGGCCGAGATCGAAGCCGCCGGTGTCGATGATGAACCGCCCGGCCTCGCCCGATCGCTCGCTGGCGAGACTGAGTCGGAACGGCGATGCGCCCGCACCCGTGTTGATGATCGATGCGGAGACTCCGACATTGGCCGCGTCGATGGCGTTGCGGATATCCTCAAGCGTCGCGTCGGGTTCGAACTCGATGACGCGTTCCTCGCTGCCGGTCACGAAGTTGTCCCCGTCCACGCCCGTGGCGGTGCCTTCGATCCCGAGTCGCTCCGCAACCGTTCCTTCGATATCGCTAATCGAGATCGTCTGGGTGCCGTTGACGCCGCCGTCGGTATCGAAGAGGCTCTCAACGATGCTGATGCCGTCACCGTTGTCGTTGATCCGTGCCTCGATTCGGAGGTTTGAGTCGTTGATCTGGTCGAGCAGGTCACCCACGGTGGTCTCGGAGCTGGAGATCTCGATGGTGGCGCGGTTCCCGTATGAATCGACGATCTCAAACTCGCCGGTGCCGATGCCCTGGCCGTTGTTGAGCGTGCTCAGCAGTGTGGAGTTGCTGATATAGCTCGCCTGCAGATTGCTGCCTGTTGCGATCCCATCAGTGAATGTGCCGCTGATGCCCAGCGCGGCAGCGGTGTCCTGCCCACCGGTGCCGCTGATGCTGAACGAGCCCCCGCCCGTGGTGTTGTCCACGACCTTGAGCCCCGTGCCCTGTGCGTTGAGCGAGACGGTCACATCGCCGCCCGTCGCGTCATTGATCGTGTTGATGATGTCGTTGACATCGTTGAGCCCGGAGATATCGATGCCCAGATAGCTGGCACCGCCGCGCGTGGTAATGTCCAGAAGCCCGTCCGTGCCCGTGAGGCCCGCGCCGCCGTTGAGACTTGTGACGAGTTTGGTGTTGAGCCCGGCAAAGATCCGCTCACCGTTGGCGGTGCCGCCCGTGAAGCTGCCCTCGATCCCGAGGTCGCTCGCGGTGCTGTAGGTCCGGTTGCCCGAGCTGAAGCTCTCGATATCAAAGTCGCGCCCAAGCGAGTCCACGATATCGATGCCGCCCGTGGTGGTATTGATCGATGCGGTTACCTCGCTGTAGCCGGCCTCGTCGAGCGCCGTGTTGATGCGTTCGATCACACCCTCGATCGTCGAGACGGCGCCTTCGAGCACGCCGTTGATGGGTGTTACATCATCATCCTCGAACAGCAGGTTGCCATCGTCGTCGCTGAGCTGCCCCTCGACCTCGCCGATGCGTACGCGCACATCGTCGCCGCCGATGCTGATCGTGAAGTCGTAGGTGCTTGTGCCCGAAGCGTCATAGATCTCAACACCGCGCCCGTCGTTGAGTGCGCTCAGCGAGGTGGTCCCTGTGAGTTCGTAGACGCTCGTGCCCGTGATCGTGGTCGAAGCGCCGCTGTATGAGCTGAGCCCGAACGAGCTGAGCACGCCTGAGCCGGTCTCTTCGGAGAGCGAGGTCACGCCGCTGATCACAAACTTGTCGTTCTCCACTCGCGCGTTGACGCCCGCGACCTCGTTGATCGCATCGAGCACCTCCTGCACCGTGCCCGCTCGGGAGATATCGACTTCGGTCCCGTTGACGGTGATCTCTCCGCGAGTCACGCCGTTGCCGTTGTTGAGATCCGCCAGATTCGTGTCCGCGTCGAGCCTTGCCGCTGGTGATTCGAATGTCAGCGAATCGAGCCCGATCGTCGAAGTATCACGGTCGGCGAAGCCGCGGGTGAGCAGCTGCTGCGAGGAGACAAGCCGATCGACGATGAAGTTGTAGCTGCCGGGTACCGCGTTATTGCTGGCGGTCGCGGTCAGCACGCTCTCGTTGCTGCTGGTGGCCTTGCTCGATTGGAAGATGTTGTTGAGCCGGAAGCTCGCCGCGGCGGTCTTGAAGTTGCTCAGCCGCGAGTTGATGTCCAGGTATGCCGCCGACTGCTGGTTGAGCTGGATGACGCGGGACTGTGCAAGGATAAGCGGACGCGATTGCGCGTTGATCAACTGGTCGATCAGTGTCGCCGAATCGATGCCCGAGAAGATGCCGACGCCGGTTGTGATGCCGCCCATGTGTTCGCTCCTTGCGATCTGTCTCACGCCCCGTGCCATCACGGGGCGATCCACGAAGCCCGTCTTCCGCGACAGCGCAACGCTCCAAACCCAATATCGGGCGAACTTTGGGGTGTGCTGGACCCGGGTGGGCGGATTTCGCGCACTCAAATAGCAAGGCGTAGGATTTGCCCCCTCACCGCGCAGGTCTCGTCATTGCCATGTGTCAAGATGCGCAGTTCGTGCGCGTCAAATCGGGGGGTGGATTCCCGATTCCGCAAGGTTTAAGGTTGAGAACCGGCCCGCACGGACCGATCTTCCACACACGCGTCGGCGTATCAAGGACCCCAATGAGCTCAAACAACGACAACATGACCGAATCGAGCCCCGCGGTCTATCGATTTGCGGTGCTCGCGTTGAGCGTGCTCGCAGGGCTCAGCGCCCTCCCGTGGATGTACCTGTCCATCGGCCAGTTCGGCGGCTTTGCCTGGGGGCTCTTCGGCTTCGAACTCATGGTGTTGCTCGGCGCGATCATGACCGCGATGGTCTGTCTCGGGCGTATCCGGGTCGCGGGCGCGTTCCCGCTGGCGGTGCTCTGTCTCGTGGGAACCCTCGTGGTCGCCAGCGTGTTCGGGATCTATGTCGACGCAAGGAATGTCGTCGGTAGCAATCACCCCTCGATCGCGCCGTGGGTGAATCGGACGCTCATGTTCTACCTGTTGATCATCGCGGGACTCTCGGTGATCGCGATGCTCGATGTGTACCGACGAAGCACCCGCTCGTGGGGTCTCGTGCTCCTCGGAGGGATTTTTCTTGTGCCCGTGATCGCCTCGGTTGTCTACATCCAGCAGCGGGGGATGCCAACAATCACGGACGCATCTGGCGAGCTCAACGCGGTCCGCATGATCGGCGTCATCATCGGCGGCTTGATCTTCGGCATCTTCCTGAGCATCGGGGGGCACTTCATGATCCGCTCGTTCGAGGTCGCGTTGCCCGAAAAAACCGCCGCTGACGAGGCCTGAGGGCCACTTGTGCCCGGATCTCGTCTATTCGTGAAAACCACGACCCGCACACGCCAATGATTGTGTGTGAACGACTTCTTTCTCCTCATCATCGCGCTGTCCTTCGCCGCCATCATCGGTGCCGGGGTTGTGTTCTACATCGTCACCGTGCTCAAGAAGGGTCGCAAGGGCGGCGGTGTCGACAGGATCTCGCTCCGCATGCTCACCGAACGGGTGCGTGCCGTGGGCAAGCTCGTCGGGCTTGAGGTGCACGCCAAGGAGATCGCAACCGCGACCAAGGGCTTCAGCTGGTTGCCGCCGATCCTGCTCAGCCAGGCCAAAATCGCGATGATCTTCCAGTTCGAGAAGCAGTACGCCGTGGAACTGGGCTCACTCGACGAGCGCGATGTCGAAGACATGGGCGGCGGACGCTTCCGCGTCACCCTGCCCCCGATCGTTGGCTCACTGCGGCTCATGGATGTCGAGCCCTACGACATCCAACAGGGGCGCGTGCTGGGGCTCGTTGATGTGATCAACATGAACGCCGAACGCCAGAACGAGCTGATGAAAACAGCACAGACACAGGCCGCCGATCTCTTTGAGAAGAACGACGATCGCTACGAGAAGCAGGCCCGCGACGCCATCGAACGCCAACTCCAGGCCATCGCCAAGCTCTTCGATGGCTCACTCGACATCCGTTGGCGCGAAACCGCCCAACGCGAGCAACCGCGGCTGGTGATGGATGAGTCGCTCAAGACGGGCCCGGCCAGAGTCGCTCACTGATCCGTTTCGATGAACCGCTCGATGCTCACGAGCCCGGCACGCTCATGCTCGAACTCCACCCAGATCCGTTCGTGCATGGTGTCGTCACCCTTGAGGTAGAGATCCAGGAAAGCGATCATCAGCGATCGGGTGATGCGCAGCTGGTCCGGAAGTTCGATCGATCCCTCGTCACAACCCAGGATCGTTTCGTCCATGAAACCGCAATGCGAGCCGCCTTCAATCGTCGCAAAGAGTCTCCGGTCGCCTTCCCCGTCGATCAGGGTCTTTGATGCTGCAGGTGGGACAATGCGGTCCTCACTGCCCACGATGTGAAGCTGAGCAAATGGCGGCTCAACGCCTTTCTTCTCCGGATGATCAGAGCGCAGCGGGGCCCCTGCCAGCGGGATCAGTGCCTGCACACGGATGAGCCGTGCCGCGTGTGCGGCCGCGCCTCCACCCATCGAGTGGCCGCTCAGCGCCAGCGCGTCGGGATCGACCGACCCCGCAAGCCATGATGTTTCGTCTCGGCTCTGTGAAACGAGATGCTCAAGGCATCGGGCGAGGTCCCCGCTGTATTGAGCATGATCCGGCGCAATGCCCCGGTGCGAGTTGGTCGCGATGACGATGTAGCCGTGCGAAGCGATGTATCGCAGCGTGTGCTTGTAGCGTTGTGGCGGCTGCAGGAAACCGTGTCCAAAGCTCACCGCAGGAAACGGGCCGGCATCATCGAGCATGGACGCGTCTCGCTCCGAGCGAACCGCGGGATAGAACACCCACGCGCTGAATGTCGAGGAGTCCGGGCGTTCAATGGTGAGGTTCCGGTAACCGACTTCGTGAAGATCTCGATCGGGTGTCGGTTCTGATCCCGGCGTTCGGGCCGCGCAGCACCCGAGCAGCAGCACATGAACGCAGAGCAGCAGTGGCCGCCACATCAGACGGCGCTCGGGTGCCAGATTGTCTTGAACTCGACGAACGGGTCCAGCCAGCCGGGGCCCTCGCATTCCGATTCATTGAAGAGATCGGTCTCGTCACGCACGCAGACGCGCTTGAGATTGTCCGCGCTGCCCGACCGCAGCAGCGTGCGATGTGTGTCGCTCACGCCCGCCGCATGGATCGCGTTGATCCCGCGATGGGTGCTGAAATGCTCCATGAGTTCGTCACGGAAACCCGAGAGCAGATTGACGACCCCACCGGGCAGATCGCTGGTTGCGATCGCTTCGCTGAGAATCAGCGAAGGAACCGGATTGTTCTCACTCGCAAGCACGACACAGCTGTTGCCCATCGCGATCACCGGGGCGACCAGCGAGATCAGCCCAAGCAGGCACGGCTCATCGGGTGCGATCACACCCACGACCCCGACAGGGAAGGGCACCGTGAAGTTGTGGTAGGGGCCCGCGACGGGGTTGGAGCCGCCCATGGCCTGGGCGTATTTGTCGCACCAGCCCGCGTAGTGGACCACGCGATCAACCGACGCATCGACTTCGCGCAGACCGCCCTCGCCGATGGCTCTGGCCAACTCATCGCGCTTGCCCTCCATCATCTCAGCCAGCCGGTAGAGCACCTGGCTGCGGAGAAACGCGGTCGCTTCGCCCCATCCCGGCTGGGCCCTGCCCGCCGCTTCGACCGCATCGCGGACATCCTTGCGTGATGCGCGGCACACATGGGCGACGATGTTCTGCGACGCGTCGTGCACGGGCGTCGAACGCCCGGACTCCGTGCGTGGGAACTTGCCGCCGATCGCGAGCTTGTAGGTCTTGATGATGGGCATCCGTTCGCTCACAACGCGTACTCCATCTCGATCTCGTGCTTGATGGAGATGCCGTCGAACCCGACATTGGGGATCTCGGGCTTGAGCTTGCGTGCCTCGGTGACCGCGTCGCGGTAAAAGCCGACCATGTCGAACTCGCGTCGCTGATAGAAACGCAGCGCCGGGGTGTTGTCGTTCGTGGTGATGAGCCAGAGACGCTTGCAGCCCTGCTCACGGGCTTTGGTGCGCACCGCGTCGAGCAGGCACGAACCGATGCCCCCGTGCCCGGCCATCGAGTTGTGGGTGATGACCTCGCACTCGTTGTTCTCGATGTGATAGGTCAGCAGACCGACTTCCGACCCATCACGCTGCGCCACAAGCCCGGGCAGTTCGTCGGCCTGATACTTCCTGCCGCGGGTGATCTGCACGGTCGAGCCCCAGTACTGCACAAGCACGCGTTGCACCCAATGCTTGTCCTCAGGGGTCAGGTCTCTGATGTCGAATGTGTGCACACCGGGTTGGTTGACCATGTCGTATCTCCTGCCGAACCCTCGGCGATTTCTCGGTTTCAGATCGTTTACCGGCAGTACGCCAGCAGACCGTGGCGACCGCCCTCGCGACCGAAGCCCGACTCCTTGTACCCGCCGAAGGGGCTGGTGGGGTCGAACTTGTTGTAGGTATTCAGCCAGACGATCCCCGCGTCCAATCGACGCGCTGTATCAAAGATCTTGCTGCCCTTGTCCGTCCAGACGCCCGCAGCGAGCCCGTAGGGTGAGTTGTTCGCACGCGAGATCGCCTCGTCGGGCGTGCGGAAACTCATCACGGCCAGCACCGGCCCGAAGATCTCCTCACGCGCGATCGTGTGGCTCGGCTGCACCCCGCTGTAGAAGCATGGCTTGCACCAGAAGCCCTTCTCGGGCAGCGATGAGTTGCACACATCGTGGCGCACCGCGCCCTCCCGGTCACCCAGCGACAGGTACTTGGTGATCGTCGCGAGCTGCTCCTTCGAGTTGATCGCGCCCACATCCGTGTTCTTGTCCATCGGGTCGCCCACACGCAGCGAACGCATCCGGTCGCTGAGCTTGTCGATGACCGTGTCAAGGATCGACTCCTGCACGAACAGCCGCGAGCCGGCGCAGCACACATGGCCCTGGTTGAAGTAGATCCCCTCGATGATGCCCTCGATCGCCTGATCCAGCGATGCGTCCTCGAAGATGATGTTGGCGCTCTTGCCGCCCAGCTCGAGTGTCAGCCGTTTGTTGGTCGGCGCGACCGCTTTCGCGATCATCTTGCCCACCTGCGTTGAGCCCGTGAACGCGATCTTGTCGATCCCGTCGTGCTCCACGATCGCACGCCCGGTCTCGCCCGCGCCGGTGACAATGTTCACCACGCCCTTGGGCAGCCCGACCTCCGCGCAGATCTCCGCGAATCGAAGAGCAGTCAGCGAGGTGGTCTCCGCGGGCTTGAGGACCACCGTGTTCCCGCACGCCAGCGCCGGGGCGATCTTCCACGCCAGCATCAGCAGCGGGAAGTTCCAGGGGATGATCTGCCCGCACACACCCACGGGCCTGGGGTCTCGCCCGGGCAGCGCGAAGCGCAGCTTGTCCGCCCAGCCCGCATGATAAAAGAAGTGTGCACACGCGAGGGGCACATCGACATCTCGCGACTCCTTGATGGGCTTGCCGCCGTCGAGTGTTTCGAGCACCGCCAGCTCGCGGGCCCGCTCCTGCATGCGCCGGGCGATCCGGTAGAGGTATTTCCCGCGGTCCTTGCCGCTCAGCGCTGACCACGCGGGCAGCGCCTCCCGCGCGGCTCGCACCGCCCGGTCCACATCACCCGCCGAGGCCTGCGCAACCATCGACAGGGTGTCCTCCGTCGCTGGGTTGATGCTCGGGAACCAGTTTCTCGATTCGGGCTCGACGAACGCGCCGTCGATAAAGAGCCCGTACTGCTCGGCGATCTCGGGCCGGACCGATTCGGGCGCGGGGGCATAGTCAAAGAGCCCGCCGCCGCTCGCGGCACGCAGGTCCAGTCTGTGCGGGACGGACGGTCCGATAGGCTCGGGTCTGGTCCCGTCTCGCTCGGTGGGTTCGTGTTCGGGAGTGCTGACGCTTCGCATAGGTCATTCTAACAGGCGATCGCCCGCATCGCCCGAAGCCCGTCGACACGAGAACCCAATTCTTGGGTGATTCCTCCAAAGTCGCGAGGCAAAAAGGCCGTTTTCGACACCATGAGCACATCCGACAACGCCCAACCGCAGCAGCCCGACCAGACTTCGCAGCAACCGGTGGCCGCCCGTCGTGAAGCCCGGCTGCACGCGCCCGACCTCAACTGCTCGATGGGACGCGTCGCGGACATCACCGCGTCGGGCATGCGCCTGATCTTTCCCAAGGGCGAACTGCCCGAGGTCGGAGATGTCCAGCGGTTCACATTCGATGACGGGCACTGCACACTGGAAGTCTGCGGCTGTGTCAAGTGGGCCCGCAAGGGCTCGGCGTTCTCTCGCCGCGGCGAAGTCGGGATCGAGTTCGTGGATCTCACCCAGGGCCAGCGCGACGCGATCGTGCGCCTCGCCGTGCAGGGGAAGATCCGGGAAGACCGATCGAGCTTTGTCCGCATCACCCAGAACGATCTGTACAAACTGCTGGGCGTCACTCGCTACGCGAGCCCCGAACAGATCGACAAGGCCTTCGATGATCGGAGCAGGGAGTGGGGCGGTGACGACGCGCATGACCCCAGGGCAGCCGAGCAGCTCGACGAGATCTGCAAGGCCTACGCCATGCTCAGCGACCCGGAAAAGCGAGCGAACTACGACAAACGCTTCGC
>CAYQRD010000009.1:0-24410 GCA_964419845.1 uncultured Phycisphaeraceae bacterium | reverse complement strand
CCTACGCCATGCTCAGCGACCCGGAAAAGCGAGCGAACTACGACAAACGCTTCGCCGATCAGCACGACCGCGCGGCGTGAGTGGGACGCTGCCGGCTCGCGCCGCGCTGCCACACCGATCACCCGTCCGATGAACTCTCCGATCAACCCACGCATCACGGCAACCCTGCCCCAAAGGGGCGATGGTTTGTTGCCACGGGCGCCGCGCAGCAAGCCCGTGGATCGAGTGGCCATGCGGCAGATTTCGCCCCGTCGGGGCGAAGGGATTCACGATCTCAGCGAAGTCTCCTCCGCCTCTCCGAGGCGGTCGCGATGGGGCGTCCGGTACCCCACCCGTGGCAACAGCCCTTCACCCCTCCGGGGTGGGGAATGCACTACGCATCCGAAAAGTCATAACCGGCCGCATACTCACCCGTTGCCAGCTTCTGCATGCTCCGCAGCACATCGTTGAGCAGCGAACTGGCCCCGAATCGGAACCACTCCGGGCTCAGCCAGCCCTCGCCCAGCGTCTCGTTGACCATGCACAGGTAGTGCCAGGCCTGCTTGCCCGTGCGGATCCCGCCGGCGGGCTTCATGCCGTACATCTTGCCGGTCCGCTTGTACGCGTCTCGGATCGCCTCGAGCATCACCAGCGTGACCGGCATCGTCGCGGCCGGTGAGACCTTGCCCGTCGAAGTCTTGATGAAATCACCCTCCCGGATGCACGCGATCGCGATATCGCTGGCGCGCCGGACCTGGTCGTAGCTCGCCAACTCGCCTGTCTCAAGGATCACCTTGAGGTGCGCCGGGCCGCAGGCCTCAACCACCGCCCGGATCTCCTCGGCCACCACGCCGTGCTTGCCCGAAAGGAACGCCCCGCGGTTGATCACCATGTCGATCTCGTCGGCCCCGTCGGCGACCGCCTGCTCGACATCGCGCACACGGATCGACAGCGGGTACTGCCCCGAAGGGAACCCCGTCGCGACCGATGCGACATTCACGCCGCTGCCCGCGAGGTGCTCCTTCGCGTAGGGCACCATCGACGGGTACACGCACACCGCCGCGACATGCCCAAGCCGATGCCCGAGCAGTTCCTCGTCGCGCTCCCACGGGCGTTTGGCCTTGGCACACAAGCTCCGCACCTTCTCGGGCGAGTCGCTCCCCTCGAGCGTGGTCAGATCAATCATCGAGACGGCCATCTCCAGCGCCGCCAGCTTCGACGCCTTCTTGATCGAGCGCGTCGTGAACGATTTGGCGCGTCGATCCACCATGATCGCATCAACGGTCGGCGATGCGGGGAGCACAGACTGGTCGGCTTGGTTGGTCATCAGCTGTCCGAGTCCTCAGGTGTGTCTGAAGCAGCGCCCTCGTCCGCTTCGATGGGTAGGCCGGTGATTTCCCACTCACGCCAGCCGCCCTGGAAGACCTTGACCCGCTTTTTGACAAAGCCGTTGTAGCCGGCTTCGATCATGCGTTTGGCCATCGCGTTGACCGACGCGGTCCCGGGATTCTCGCCGTAGATGATCAGGTTCTTGTAGCGTTCCAGCGCCGGGTCGGTCCCGTAGCGCAGATCGACATCGGGTGTACGCATGTTGCGTGAGCCGGGGATGTGGCCCTGTGCATACCGCTCGGGAGTGCGGGCATCGATAAACAGCGCCGTGTCATCCTCACGCTGCTGCTGCTCATACAGCTCGACGGCCCGAGTGAGATCGATAAGCTGGATCTTCTTATCGGAGATGTTCGACTTCATACACCCCGTCATGGGCATCGCAAACACCCCCAGAAGCAGGGCGAGAAGCACGGATTGGGCACGGTTTGGGCGGATTCGCTGCATCTTTTTCCCCATATCTGACAATAAGTATACGCCCCCGGGCGTTCTCCTCAGCAGGTTTGATCGTATCAGTGGCGGCGAACCGGCCAGAATGTCCGATGCCTGTCACCCGGAGTGAGCCGATGCAAGGGATTCACAGACCCATATTTGCCGCCATGCTGCTGATCCCGGCCATGCTCAACGGCGCAGCCGAGGCGCAACCCATGGGCGGTGATCACCACCTCAGCATCGACGCAACGACGGACATGAGCGATCTTCACGCCGGAGATTCCGGGTTGCTGGCCATCGACATCAATGTGGCTGACGACTGGCACACCTACTGGCCGGGCATCTCGGACACGGGCTACGGAATCTCGTTCCAAATCGACGCGCCCGATTCGGTGGAGCTCAAGGATCCGATCTGGCCCAGCCCCAAACGCTACCTGCAACGCGGCGACATCCTTGATCACACCTACGAGGGCACGCAGACAGTGCTTGTCCCATTCGCGATCAAAGCCGGAACCGACGATTCGGTCATCGTCTTCCGTGTCGACGCCGACTTCCTTGTTTGCAAGGATTTGTGCCTTCCGGGCAAGTCCGCTACGACCGCCTCGATCCGGGTGGTCGATCCCGTCAGCGATCGCGTTCAGACAATCCGACATGACAGCCTGCGATCGATGTTCGACCAGCGTCCCAAGCCCTTCGACGCAAAGGACATGGCGGTCCGATTGCAGTGGATCTCCAAGGCCGCCGCGGTCATGTTCCGCGATGCGACCCGCATCGAGTTCTATCCCGACAGCGAATGCACGGGACTGAGCAACCTCATCGAGGATGGGGCCAAGGATGGGAATCGGATTGAGATCCGGTTCACGGAATCAGAAAACAAGATCCTTTCGGGCCGCCTGAAGGTGACCACGAACACGGGTGTCGAGCACTACGACATCCACGAAAAAGCCCCCTGAGAGAACACTGAGTCCTTCCACACACTCAGCAACAGGAATGTAGGAGAAACACCATGCCGACGATCAGAATAACCAAATCGCGTGCCGCCCTCTTTGCGATGGGCGCAGCCATTACCGGTGCCATGATGGGCGCGGGTGCTCTTGAGCAGGCCAAGCCCATCGAGATCGGTGCCAAGGCCCCGGACTTCACCCTCACGGACATCAACGGGCAGAAGCACACCCTCTCGGAGTACACCGCGAAGGGGCAGACAGTGGTCCTTGAGTGGTTCAGCCCCGATTGCCCCTTCGTCAAGAAGCACTATCGCGATGACACGGGCACCATGCTCGCGATTGAGGCCGACATGAAGGAAGAGCCCGTTGTCTGGCTCCGCATCAACTCCGGCCGCAAGGGGCACCCGAGCACCGGCGTGGAGAAGAACAAGGCCGCGGCATCCGACTGGGGCATCAAGACACCCATCCTGCTCGACGAGTCCGGCGAGGTCGGCATGGCCTACAACGCCAAACGCACGCCGGAGATGTACATCATCAACAGCCAGGGTGTCCTCGCCTACCACGGCGCGATCGACAATCGCAGCGATGCTTCGGCTCCGGGCGATGTGAACTATGTCCGCAACGCGCTCCAGCAGGTTCTCGCCGCTGAGACCGTGACCACCACAGAGACCAAAGCGTACGGCTGCGGCGTGAAGTACTGATTTCAGAGTGAAGACCCAACTCTCTCTCCTCGCGCACGCCCCGGTCATCCGGGGCGTGCTGTTGTTTGGGGTTCATGCAGGTCATGGTGGGCCCGGGACCGGATCGGGCCGATACACTCTGAGGCACACTTCCAACTGATCCTCAGAGGGTTCAGGAGACTCGCATGTTTGATCTGACCGGCCCGCTCGGGACCATCGCCAACTTTCTTGTGATCGCCGTGGGCTTCGGGCTGATTATCTTCATCCACGAACTGGGTCACTTCCTCGCCGCCAAATGGGCGGGGATCAGGGTCCTGGCGTTCTCCATCGGCTTCGGGCAGATCGTCTGCTCGTATCGCAAAGGGGTGGGGCTGCGTCGCGGGTCTTCCGAGCCCGAATACCTGAAGCGGGCGTATGGGCTGGATGCATCGCAGACAGAAGCGCTGCACAACGAGATCAGCCCCACCGAGTACCGCCTCTCCTGGCTCCCGCTGGGCGGCTATGTCAAGATGCTCGGTCAGGAGGACCTCAACCCCGACGCGACCTCCAGCGAGCCCGATTCGTACCAGAACTGCAGCGTGCCCAAGCGCATGGTCGTCATCAGCGCGGGCGTGATCATGAATGTGATCTCGGCGGCGATCCTCTTCATCATCGTCTTCAACGCGGGGCTCAGGGTCTTCCCGGCGCGGGCGGGCTACATCGACCCGCAGGGGCCCGCCGCAACCGCCACCGTGGTCGGGCGCAACGATGTCAGCGCCGGGCTCCAGCGTGGTGATCGCATCACCCAGATCAACGGCAAGACCATGTACTCGTTCGAGCACATCCTCCCCGAGATCGCCATGTCCCGGAAGGGATCGCCCGTTTCGCTCATCGTCGAACGAGAAGGAGTGGACGGCCCGATCGAGTTCTCCGCGATCCCGATCAAGAACCCCGCGACCGGATTGCTTGGCATCCGCATGGACCCGCCAATCTCAACGCAGGTCCAGAAAACCCGAACCGAGCGAGATCGCAAAGTGCTCGCGATGTTCGGGGCCAACATCGGGCTCGGACCGGTTCAGGAGGGCGATGTCCTGCTCAGCGCCGACGGGCGGGCCGTTCAATCGCCACTTGACCTGCTCGATCAGGTCGAGGCTTCCGATGGTCAGTCATTCGATGTCGAGATGCAACGCGACGCGGACCGATTCAACGCCGTGATCCAACCTGTGCGTGAGATCCAGCAGGGTGCGGTCAACACGAGCGACGGGCTGCGTCTGCTCGAGCATGTGCTGGGTCTGCGGGGCGTGATGATGGTCAATCCCGACGCGTTGCCCGAGGACACCAGACAAGGGCTCATGCCAGGCGACATCTTCGCCCGGATCGGGACCAAAGCGTTCCCCAGCATCGATGAAGGTCTCGAGATTGTCCGTGACAACACGGGCAGGGCATTGGCCCTGACCGTGCTGCGTGGCAACCCCAATGACGGTTACGAGCGGGTCGATCTTGAGGTCAATGTCAATCGCGATGGCACCATCGGTTTCTACCCGATGGCCAGCACGGGCTACGCATCGTTCGTGCACGATCCCATGAACATCGCCGCGATCGATATGGCCGAGTTGCGGAGCAACCCCGAGTATGTGCCCACCCCGGCATCGACGCCCGCTTCACAGCTCATCGAATACCCAGGCTCTCGGATCGTCGAGATCGGCGGATCACAGATCTCGACACTGCGCGATGTCGTCGACGCGGTGCTCGATGCCACCCGCAGCGAGTACGACGCGGGCAACGAGTTGTTTCGTGTCCCGGTGACGCTCGAGCTGCCTCTCCCGCGCCAACCCGATGGAACGATTCCGACGACCGAAGTGGAATGGTCGCTGAGCCGCGCCGACATCGAACCGCTGCTCGATCTCGGCTGGACCCTGCCCAGCGCAGAGAGTCTGGCGACCGTGTTCAGGCCCGACCAGGTGATCGATCGCTCGTCGAGTCCGGTGGCCGCGATCGAGCGGGGCATCGCGGAATCCCGGCGGGTGATGATGCAGACCTACCTGACCTTCCTGCGTCTGTTCCAGGGCTCCGTGCAGGTGCGACACCTCAAGGGGCCTGTCGGCATCGCCCATCTGGGCACTCAGATCGCTTCGCAGGGGTTCATCTGGGTGCTGTTCTTCATGGCGCTGATCTCCATCAACCTGGCGGTGATCAACTTCCTGCCGCTCCCCATCGTGGACGGCGGGCAGTTCCTGATGCTCTGCTATGAGTGGATCCGAGGGCGCCCGGTGCCCATTGTCGTGCAGAATGTCGCGACCATGGCGGGGTTGCTGTTCATCGGAGCGATGTTCCTGTATGTAACCTTCAACGACATCAAGACGATCTTCGGCGTCTGAGCCGCGGGGGCCTCCAGCCAATGAACCCAGTGCTCGGTCTCATCCAACTGCTCGCGATCGGCTTCGTGGTCGCGCTCTTTGCGCTGATCTTCTATACCGCGTGGCTTCTGGTGAACCCGCACCGGCGGACCTACGCCTGGGCGGTCGCGCGTGGACAGCCGGGTGATCCGGGTGAGATCGATGAGCCGCTGGTCTATCAATCGAGCGAGATTCAGGGCGAACGCGGACCGATTCCCATCTGGGACATCGCCGCCCGCGATCCCAACGGACCGGTTGTGCTGATGACCCACGGCTGGGGCTCGAGCAGGCAGGGCGCCCTCAAGCGGCTCCCCGGTCTCGTCGAGCACGCGTCGCGGATCATCGCATGGGATTTGCCCGGGCACGGCGAAGCGGTCGGAAACGCCCGACTCGGAACGGACGAGCACCTCGACGCGATGCGGATCCTCGACGCGATCGGACCAGCCGAGCACGGGATCGTGCTCTACGGCTGGTCCATGGGTGCCGGGGTTTCGCTCGCGTTGTGCGCTCAGATCCAGGACACGCATGACATCAGGGGTGTGATCTGCGAGGCCGTCTACGCGCAGCCCATTACCCCGGCGCGAGCCGTTCTCGCGTTGCGGGGGATGCCCCACAGGCTGAATCTCCTGCCCGCCATGCTGCTGCTCGGGATACGCCTGGGTGTCGGACCCCGCTGGCGCGGGTTCGATCGTGTCGAGATCGCAAGCAAGGTCCGATGCCCGATTCTCGTGCTCCACGGCGACCAGGACCCCGTCAGCCCCCTGACCGATGCGACCGCGGTATCACAGGTCGCGCAGGACGCTCGGCTCTGTGTCATCGAGGGCGCTGGGCACAACAACATCTGGACGGACGAGGTCCACCGTGCGCGTTCGATCGAAGCGGTCGGTGCGTTTATCGAGCGAATCCGCTAAACAGCGGTGTTGACGCTCATCGCGTGGCGCAGGGCGTGCTCGGCCATGATATCCGACGCGTTGTAGAGTGGGATATCGCAGACATCGGGGTTGATGAGCAGGGGCGCTTCGGAATTGCCCAGGATCACACCCTCGCAGCCACGATCGCAGAGGCGACGGATGACGCCCATGACAGCACTGCGGGAATCTTCCTCGACGATGCCATAGACAAGTTCACTGAAGATCACGCGATCGAGCAGCTCGGCGTCCTCCTCGCTGGGCCTCACGAGCTTGATGCCCTTGATGCCCAGCCCGGTCTGGTACGCCGAGCCGTTTGTGACATAGTGCGTCCCGATCACGCCGACGGTTTTGCGATCGTCACTGACGATCCTGTCGGCGACCGCGTCGGTCATGTCCATCCAAGGGATGGGCGACTTCACACGTGCGAGCTGGATCGCGTGCTGGACAGCGTTGTCCGGGGTGAAACAGAACTCGGCACCGATGCTCGCCAGCCGCTGGGCGGAATCGCTCAGCAGCGCCCCGACCTGAACCCAGTCGTCGCGTCGGACCGCGTCGATGTACTGGGCGAGGGGGATGTTGTGGACGCTCGCGGTCGGGTGCAGGTGCGGCTCGAGCATGATCGCAGCGTGACGGAACAGCTGCTGGTAGCACAGCGCCGCGCCCTCGGGGCTGACTCCAACGATCCCGATGTGCATGGTCATCCCTGCCTGCCTTTCTACCACCCGACGATCTCACCAGCGATGAGCGAGCCAGCGGGCTCGGACACTGCATGGTCTGCGATCGGCGCGTCCGCGTCAATCGACCCGTGACAATTCGCTCCGTAACAGGTGGATAACTCCTCGCCCGTGCGTGCTGATTTCAAGACATAGGATACCACGATGGCTGATCCGACCCAAATCAACCCTTTTTTGCTGCTGGCTGTCCCACAGCGGTATCCCATCGATCGGTCACAGATCGAGCGGGCGTATCGGCAGCGTCTGTCCGCGGCGCACCCGGACGCCGCCGGCAGCCAGCCGGTCAACGCTGACCAGCACGACCCCGCGGCGCTCAATAAAGCCAGGTCGGTGCTGCTCAGCGACGAGCAACGCGCGATTGCCTTGCTCGCGATCCTCGGGGGCCCCGACGCGAGTGCATGCAGGGACCTGCCCGATGGGTTCCTGATGGACATGATGATGCAGCGTCAGGAGATCGAATCCGCGATCGAGACGGGTGGGGAGCAGGAACGCGCTGAGTGGGAGCGGTGGGGGGTCGAACAACGCCGGGCGCATCGAGACCGTGTCGCGGACTTGTTCGAAGGCCTCAGCGAGCGGGCACAGCCAGATGAGCTGCGAGCGATCCGCGTGGAACTCAACGCGTGGCGATATATCGAGCGTCTGATTGAGCAGCTCGATCCGGAGTATGATCCAGCGAACGCGGATCTTTGACGATCAGCAAACGAGAGATCAACGCGTGCGACGATCGTTGAATCGCCGGCCCGGGCCCAGTGAGGGATATGGACACAACCGACACACCTCTGGTCATTGTTCTCGCAGTGCTGCTGGTCGGTTCCGCATTCGCGTCCGCGTCGGAGACGGCGTTGTTCGGTGTCACACACGGGCAACGGGCAACGATGCGCCGGAGCAACCCGACGCTGGGTCGCATGGTCGACGCCTTGCTCTCGCGTCCACGCGAGCTGCTCATGCAGGTGCTGCTGCTCAACATGGTCATCAATGTGACCTACTTCATTGTTACCAGTGTGCTCACGCTGCGTGCAGAGACACCCGTGAGTCGCTTGACGATCTCACTTGTCTCACTCAGCGCGATTATCCTGATGGGGGAGGTATTCGCAAAGCTCTTCGCGTCGGGTGCCACACTGCTGTTCCTGCGGCTCGCGGCCCCGGCGCACCTGCTGATGCGCCGTCCCATCGCCAGGGCGCTGCGGGTGCTCGATGTGTGGGTGATCTCGCCGCTCGCCCGGCTGGTCGCGCCCTCTGCGGGGAGCGAGGAAACCGAGGTCAATGCCGAGCAGCTGGGCACGCTGATCCACATGAGCGAGAGCGATGGCGTGATCGATCGCGGGGAGCAGCAGATGCTGACCTCGATCGTGGAGATGGGGCAGCTCCGGGTGGAGCAGATCATGACGCCCCGCGTCGATATCGAGTGGGTCGGGGCGGATGCCGGCCTCGATGAACTCGCGGAGCACTGCCGATCGAGCGGGCGGACACGCATCATTGTCTGTGAGCGGGATCTCGATGACGGCGTGCTCGGCATGATCGACGCACGGCGCGTGTTCGAGGGCGCTTCGATCCGCGAAGCGGTCGAACCGGTCCTGTTCGTGCCCGAACAGAGCCGGCTCGACGCGCTCATGGAGCAGCTGCGCACCACCGGGCGACGGCTCGGCGTGTGCGTCAACGAGCACGGCGGGGTCAGCGGCGTCGTCACACTCTCCGACATCGTCAAAGAGCTGATCGAGGAGCTCGAGCACCCGGAGGATCAGGCCGCCGAATCGATCGAAGATCTCGGAGACGGCCGCTGGATCGTGCCCGGGCGATTGGGAATCCGCGACTGGGCCCTGCTCTTCAAGGACCGGTCGCTCATCGAGCATACCAAGCATGTGAACACGCTCGGCGGGCTGGTGATGGTTCTGCTCTCACGCGTGCCCCAGGTGGGTGATGTGGTCGAGGCCGGTTCGATCGAGATGCGGGTGATCTCGATGCACGGGCGAGCGATCGAACGCATCGAGCTCCGCGTCCGTCAGGCGCACACACCAGGCGTGCAAGGGGAGGGCCCCCGATGACCACGACCGAAGTGATCCTGTGGTCCCTGCTGGTGCTGCTGGGCATCGGCGGCTCGGCGCTGTGCTCCGGGCTCGAGGTCGGGCTCTACAGCACCAACCGGGTGCTGGTGCGGGTACAGAGCGCAAGCGCCAGGGGCGAGCGGGCCAGGAGACTCCAGCGCGTGCTCGATCGACCCGTGCCCGCTCTCACGGCCCTTCTGGTGTGGAACAACATCTTCAACTACGCGGGCACGCTCGCGATGACCACGCTCATCGTGTCAATCGGAATGAGCGACACGCAGGTCATTCTCGTACAGGTCGCGGTGCTGACCCCGTTGCTGCTGGTCTTCGCCGAGTCCACGCCCAAGGAAGTCTTCCGCGCCAACGCGGATGTGCTCATGCCCCGGTTTGCGCCGTTCCTGGAAGTGCTGCGGCGCATCGTCACCGTGATCCCCATCGTGCCGGTGCTCGGCTGGGTCGCGGATCTCGCCTCGAGAATGGTCGGGGTGGGCAGGCTCGGCTCGCTGGGTGATGCTCGAGAGCGAACGGCCGAGCTGCTCAAGTTCGGATCCGGGACCATGAGCGAAGCGCAGGTCACGCTCATCGACCGGGCACTGCAGCTCGAGCATACCCGCGTGCTCAACGAGATGATCCCCATCCGCTCGGCAGGGATGCTCCGGGCGGGCTGGACCATTGCTCGGGCGCGAATCTATGTCCGAAACCACGCGCATTCGCGATTCCCTGTTCTTGGGGCCAAGGGACAGGTGGAGGGGATCGTGCACGCGATTGACCTTTATATCCTGCCCGAGGGTGTGAATGAGCAGAGCACGATCGATGTGCTGATGAGCGAGCCGGTGATTCTCTCTCCGGCGGACCCGATCGAGAGAGCCCTGCGCCAGCTCAGCCGGGCCGGTGCGCACATGGGCATCGTCCGCCTGCAATCGCGTGATCTCGGGATTGTGACCCGCAAGGACCTGGTCGAGCCGCTCGTTGGGGAGTTGGAGGAGTGGTGACCTTGTCAGGGTGGGCGGAATATCCAATCGGTCGGTGTGGTTGTACCCAGGCCTCGACGAAAATCTCAAGCCATGCAAGGAAGCGTACATGAAGTCCGGTAAAACACTCTCGACACTGATCATCGTCCTGCTGATCGCACTGGCCCTGCCCAATGTCATATCGCTGCTCCGCGGACCCGCACCGACACCCGATGTGTTCGCAGACGCCTATACCCTGACACAGGCCCGTGCGATGTCCGCAGAACAGGGCAAACCGGTGCTCGTGCTCGCGACGGCCGATTGGTGTGCCCCGTGTCAGTCACTCAAACGAGGGGCATTGGCGGACGCAACCGTGATCGAGCTGATTCGCTCTCAGACAATCCCGGTCTATCTCGAAGACGGCACGAACCGTGAAGAGATCAGCTCGCTGGGTGTACGCTCGTATCCCACAACCCTCATCCTCGAAAACGGGCAGGTGACCGCGATCCTCGAGGGCGGGGCAAGCCCGAGCGCCTACGCCAAGGCCATCTCCAGTGAGCTGCAAGGGGTACCGCAAGGACCTTGAGCGAAGTCCGTCCGGGGTGATATGAACCGCAGCCGGATTTCGGCGGTATAGACTGTTACAGACCAAACGATGCCGCCGGCGGGGACACGCCCTGTCGCGGTTTCGTGCTGTTGGAGTGTTGCGATGAGCAATAAATCGATGCTGCCCCTGATCGGTATCCTCGGTGTCGCGGTGGTGGGCTCCACCATTGCGCTCGCGACGAGCGCCAAGCGCGTCGCGGACGACCAGTACACCTTCTTTGATCCCATCGTGGATGTGAGCACACTCATCAACGCGCTCTATGTCGAAGATCCCGACAGCGAGGCCCTGCAGCGTGGGGCGATCGAGGGGATGATCGAGGAACTCAACGACCCATACACCACCTTCGTGCCCCGGCTGGACACCGAACGGTTTTCCAAGGACCTCACGGGCGAGTATGTGGGAATCGGGGCGGAGGTCATCATCCGTGACGGCTGGCTGACGATCTCGTCGCCGCTCGACGGCTCACCCGCTTGGAAAGCGGGCGTGATGGCCGACGACCGGGTCGTTGCGATCGACGGCGAAAGCACCGAGGGACTCACGATCGACGAGTCGATCGATCTGCTCACCGGCCAGCCAAATACCAAGGTGGTCATCACCGTCGAGCGAGGGGCCGAGACGCTCAAAATCGAGATCGAACGCGACCACATCAAGGTTCAGGCCGTCAAGGGCTTCATGCGCGTGGACGGCGACGGCGCCTGGCAGCATGTGATCGATCGCAGCGCGGGCATCGCCTATATCCGGCTCACGCAGTTCACCCCCGGCTGCGCTCAAGAGGTCAAGGACGCCATCAACCGCTCGAAACAGGAACTCGGCGGGGAGCTTGGCGGGCTGATCCTCGATCTGCGTTTCAACCCAGGCGGACTCCTCGATGAAGCCGTCGAGATCGCGGACCTCTTCATCGAGGAGGGCAGGATCGTCTCGACCAAGGGGCGTGTGTTCCAGGAAGAATCCCAAGAGGCGACCAGCGAGGGCACGATCACCGATCTGCCGCTCGTCGTCATGGTCAACGGGCAGAGCGCCAGCGCCTCAGAGGTGCTCTCGGGCGCGCTGTCAGATCATGGCCGTGCCGTCATCCTCGGCACCCGCTCGTTCGGTAAGGGGTCGGTCCAGACCGTACGCCCGCTCGAGAGCGGGGCGGGCGTGCTCAAGATCACCGAGCAGTACTACTACCTGCCCTCGGGCCGGCTGCTGCATCGACGCGACGATTCGACCGTTTGGGGTGTTGACCCGACCCCCGGGTACTTCGTCCCGCTGACGACCGACCAGACGCTCGACATGCTCCGCGCGAGGCGTGAGCAGGAGATCATCGCCCACAACGACGAGAACGAGCAGACCGATCTGCGTGACACGCAGGCGGTGATCGACGCGCTCAACGATCCCCAGCTCGGTGCTTCCGTGACGGTGATGCAGCATCGCGTCGCGTCCGGTGAGTTCGAACCGGTGGGCATCGACGCCAACGCGCCCGCGGATGTGGCACTAGCCGAACTCAACGCACTGCGGAATCAGGAGGAGCGGCTCCTGCGTGAGCTGGCTCGCCTGGATAAGCGCGTGCAAGCCGCGGAGCAGTCCGTCCCGGAGGGACGCATCGGCGAGAACCCGCGGGACTTCTGGGCCGACGAAACCGACCTCGAAGGCGGGGAACTGGTGGTCCGAGACAAGGACGGCAACATCGTCGCCACACTGAGCATCACCGGCAATGGGCTGGAGAACTGGCTCGTTGACGCGGATGTCGAAAAGAAAACCGATGCGCCGGGTGAGCCACGCGAGGGCGCGACCCCGTGATCGTTCTCGGGATCGAGTCGTCGTGTGACGAGACCGCCGCGAGCGTGGTGGTGAACGGGCGCGAGGTTCGTTCAAGCATCGTCGCGAGTCAGTACGATCTGCACGAGGAGTTCGGCGGGGTTGTCCCCGAGATCGCCTCACGGGCCCACGAGCAGCACATCCTGCCCGTGGTGCGTGACGCGATCGCGAGGGCGGGGATCGGGCAATCGGACATCGACCTGATCGCGATCGGGCACCGACCGGGGCTGATCGGTTCGCTCTTGGTGGGGCTCAGCGCGGGCAAGGCGTTGTCCTGGTCGCTGGGCGTTCCGATGATCGGTGTCGATCATGTGCACTCGCACCTGTACGCGGGCATGCTCGGGCGCGATGAACCCGCGTACCCCGCGATGGGCTTGGTCATCAGCGGCGGGCACACCTCGATCTATCGCATGGATTCCGCGCTGAGCGTGAAGCGACTGGGCTCCACGATCGACGATGCGATCGGGGAGGCCTTCGACAAGGTCGCCGCGATTCTGGGGCTCGGACACCCCGGCGGGCCCAGGATCGATGCGCTTGCCGCCGAGTCGGGCGCTGACCCGCGAGCCTTTGATTTCCCGATCTCGCGGCTCGACAAGCAGTCGCTGGACTTCAGCTACTCCGGGCTCAAGACGGCGGTGCTCTACGAGGCAAAGGGAAGACCCGCGCCCCCATCGCTTCCCGGCAAACCAGCGTTGCCCAGACCCGAGGTCCCCGACCTGACTCACGAACGCATGCGGGACATCGCCGCGAGTTTCCAGCGGGCCGCGGTGAGGGCGCTGACGATCAAGCTCGAGCGGGCGATCGAGCGTGTGCCCGGCTGCCGCACGCTGATCGTGGGTGGGGGGGTGAGCGCCAACACGCTCGTGCGGGCCGAGATGGACCGCTTCTGTGATGCGCACGGGCTGGAGTTGGTCATCCCTCGAATGGAGTATTGCGTAGACAACGCGGCCATGATCGCCGGGCTCGGCGAACGCCTCTACGCGAGTGGCCAGCAGGATGATCTTTCGTTGTCCGCTGTCCCGACCACCGCGTGCTGAAGGGGATCCGATGGACTTCAGCTTCCTCGACCAGCCCGTTCCCCGCCCGGTGCACCCCGCGTCGCTCGATGCCGATGCGCTCATGAAGGACTGCAAGCTCACACGCGGGAGGGCCTCTGGACCGGGCGGGCAGCATCGCAACAAGGTCGAGACGCACATCACGATCCGCCACGAGCCCACGGGCGTTGAGGCACAGGCGGGTGAGCGCCGGCTCGCGAAGGAGAATCAATCGGTCGCGATCAAACGCCTGCGCCTGCTGCTGGCGATGAAGGTTCGTGTTGAAGTTCCCCGCGGCGAGATCCGCAGCGAGCTCTGGAAGTCCCGGTGCAGGGGCCGCAAAATCGTGTGCAGCGTCAGGCATGCGGATTTTCCGAGCCTCCTCGCCGAGGCGCTCGATGTCATCGAGGCCTGCTCCTACGACATGCGCAAGGCCTCTACCCGGCTCGAATGCACCTCCTCGCAGCTTCTGCGACTGATCGCGGACCACCCCCCGGCTCTGGTGATGTTGAACGAGGAACGCCGGTTCCGCTCGATGCGCCCGCTCAAACCGTGATTTTCGCCCGATCGCGGGTACACTACAGGTCCATGCCCGAACCCCGAGAACGACAGAACATCAAGGTCCAGGCCGAGAAGACGGTCCTGGCCGCGGTCCGATTGCCCGAATCACGCTACAACGAGCAGGACCCGTTCGGTGAGCTGCGCGAACTCGCCCAGCAGGCGGGCGCGGTCGTGGTCGGCGAGATCGAACAGCGCCGCGATCGGCCCGAAGCGGGCACCTACATGGGCAAGGGCAAGATCGAAGAGATGCGCGATATGTGCGACATGCTCAAGGCCACCTCGATCATCTTCGACCACGATCTCTCGCCCAAGCAGATCGCCAAGATCGAAGAGATCACCGAGCGCAAGGTGCTCGATCGCTCTGAACTCATCCTCGACATCTTCGCTGGCCGTGCGACCACACACGAGGCGAAGCTGCAGGTCGAGATCGCCCAGCTCGAGTACACCTACCCGCGCCTGCGTGCCATGTGGTCGCACCTTGAGCGCATCGTGGGCTCGGGTGGGATCGGAGGCGTGGGCACCCGAGGCCCCGGTGAGCAGCAGCTCGAGATCGACCGGCGACTGGTGCAGCGCCGCAAGACACAGCTCAAACGCGAGCTCGAAGATATCCAGGCCCGCAAACGCCGCGCTGTTGAGAAGCGCAACAACGACTACTTCACGGTCGGGCTGGTGGGCTATACCAATGCGGGCAAGAGCACGCTCTTCAACGCGCTGACCGAGGGCGGGGCATATGCCGACGATCGCGTGTTCGCGACGCTGATGACCCGCACCCGCGAATGGGACCTGGGCGGCGGGCACATGGTCATGCTCTCGGACACGGTCGGGTTCGTCCGTGACCTACCGCACCATCTGGTCGCTTCTTTCCGTGCGACGCTCGAAGAGGCAACCCACGCCGATCTGCTGCTCGTGCTGCTGGATGTCTCCGATCCCAGCGCCGAGCTGCACTATGAGACCGTGATGGGTACGCTCGATGAACTCTTTGAGGATGTCGAGAAGCTCGAGGAGAAGCGGGCCGAGCAGGCCAAGCGCGACGGCGCGGGCGACATCACCCGCTACGAGCGTCCCGAACTCCTTGTTCTGCTCAACAAAGCCGACAAGGAAGAAGTAGACGAGCAGGACATCCTCTATTGGCAATCACGCGCTATCGGGGCGATCCCGCTCTGTGCGTTGCCCGGCGAGCCGGGGAGTGAGCAGCGACCGCTGGGTCAGCACGAACTCATCGAACGCGTCAAAGCGATCTCGATCGGCGAGATCCAGGAACTCGACATCACCGTCCCGTTGAGCGATTCGAAAACCATCCACACCATCGAGAACCGCACCGAGATCCTCGATCGCTCCTACGACGAGAAGGCCGTCACGCTGCGGACCAGGATCGGCAAGAACCAGCTCGCGAAGCTGCGTTCCGCGGGGGCACGCATGTGGGTGATGCACACCGACGGCGAGCCGTACTTCAAGGACGATGAAAAACACGGCTGGGTCTACGACCCAACCGCGGCGAACATCGATTTCTGATGGTTCCGATCAGGCGAGCGGGTTGATCCACAGCCCCGTCGCGAGCTTGGGATAGAAGAAGGTTGACTTCTGAGGCATCAGTTCGCCGGCGCGCGAGATGTCGCGCACCGCGTCGAGCGGGGTGGGACGAACGATGATCGCGAGCTGCGCCTTGCCGCCACCCGAGATCGATGAGCCGGTCTCCTTACCCTTGCCGATCTCGAGAACTTCCTCGATGCTGTGCGGGAACGCCCACTTGACTGCTTCGCCCTTGTTGAGCTCCGGCTGGCAGATCTCCTCGACGATCAGATGCTGAATCAACGCCACATCGAGCGTGCGCCATGCCTCAGATTTTTCAGGAAACTGCCCGTCGAGCGGGTCGTTGACCGCAGGCCACGCCCCGAAGCACAGCCCGGTCGCGTAGTCGTAGATCCCGAAGACATTGGTGTGCTCTCGGTCGGCGAGCGATCGCATCTGCGATTCAAAGTTCCTGGGATCGTTGTCGATGGGCTCAACATTGAGGATGCCCTGGGCCGCCTCGATGAACTTCTCGATGCTGTAGTCCTCCATGCCACCGAGCACCCGGTGCGTCGGGCCGATCGCGAGACCCGGGTCGCTCATCGACACGAGCACGAACATGGTCCGGCGAGCCGGGTGATCCGCGGGGACATCGCCCAGCGATTCGAGGTAGTTGAGGGCGGTGTTGTATCGGTGATGGCCGTCGGCGACGAAGATGTCCTCGCCTTCGAGTGCTTTTTCGTAGGCGTTGATGGTCGCGTCGTCGGCGATCGTCCAGATCTCCTGGCTGATCCCGTCGCCCATGTCCGCGGTCATGTCCGGCTCGCGTGCGTCCATCACGCCGTGGAGGATTCTGACGGCCTCACCGTCCTCGTCTGGGTGGAGCCCGAAGATGGGCGAGGTCTGGCACTGCGTTGCTTTCATCAGCGCCATCCGGTCTTCCTTGGGGCCGCCGAAGGTCTGCTCGTGGGCCAGGATACCGCCACCATCGCGATTCCCGAATGGAACCGTATCGACTGTGGCAACCATCCCGCAGCGCTGGTAGGTCTGCCCATGGAAGTCGAAGGTCTGGCGGTAGGCGAACATCGCGGGGGTGTCGCGGCGCGACATGGTGCCCGAATCGATCATGGCCTTGAGCTTGGCCGCCGATGCTTCGTAAGCCGCCTTGGGACCGAGTTCCTTGGCGGGAACATGCGGCAGGTCCACCCCGACGATGTTGTCAGGGTTCCTGGCGAGCATGGCGTCTTTCTGGGCCAGGTCGAGCACATCGTACGGCGGGGCGATCAGCTCGCTCACATCGCCGGTGCCGTGGTTGTACTGAACCGCTCTGAACGGATGAACTGCGGGCATCAGCAGGTCCCTTCTGTGTCGTGCTGCGATCTTGCAGCGAGTATCGGATATGGAATATCGTCCCCGCGCGCCGCGGCACGCGGACTCATGATAGCGCCTGACCAGCGTAAACCCCGCAACCAGAGGGTGCGATCGATGCCGTGTCGAGCGAACGGGAGCGGTCTACGATTGCCCATGAGCACGCCAAGAGCACTGGTGATCCGCACAGCGGGAATCAACTCGGAAGTCGAACTGTGCCGGGCGTTTACGCTCGCGGGGGCGGAGGTGGACCTGCTCCATCTCGACCGACTCATCGCCGAGCCCACCCAGATCGCACGCTACGACCTGATCGCCTTCCCCGGCGGGTTCTCCTACGGCGATGACATCGCATCTGGACGCATCATGGCGATGCACACCCGTCAGAAGCTGTTGCCCGAACTGATCCAGGCCGCCGATCGCGGTGTGCCGATGATCGGGATCTGCAACGGGTTTCAGGTGCTGGTGCAGATCGGGCTGCTGCCCGGCTTCGACACCGAGCGCACGCCATGCGTGGCCCTGTGCGAGAACACCAGCGGCCGATTCATTGACAACAGCGTGGCCCTGGTGCCCAACCCCGATTCACCCTGCATCTGGACCCGGGACCTGGTGCAGCGGACCCAGGCCGACAACGCCGAGCCCGAGCTGGTCATGACGATCGGGCACGGCGAAGGCCGGTTTGTCACCCGGAACAACGCCGTCCTCGAGCAACTCCAGGCCAACAACCAGATCGCCCTGCGGTACAAGGATGACATCAACGGCTCGACCGACCGCATCGCGGGGATCTGCGACCCAACCGGTCGGATCATGGGTCTGATGCCGCACCCAGAGCGGGCGCTGGATTGGAACCGCCATCCCTACTGGACCCGCCTGCCCGAGTCGGTCCGCGCGACGCACTCGCCCGGGCTGGGCATGTTCATCAGCGCCGTCGAAGCGGTGACGACCCAGACGGTCTGAGATCGAACTCCTCTATCGATTGGAACGCGACATGAGCGACAGCGCCGTTTACGCCGGGAGCTTCGACCCGCCGACCAATGGTCATGTGTGGATGATCGAACAGGGCGCCCGGCTTTTCGACAAGCTCATCGTGGCGGTCGCGCGCAACCCCGAGAAGGGCTATAGCTATGAGCTGGATCAGCGTGTGGGCTGGCTCAGCGAGATTTGCAGGAACCATGACAATGTCGAGGTCAAGGTCATCGAGAACGAGTTCCTCGCGCACTACGCGGCCCGGGCAAACGCCCGCTTCGTGATCCGCGGCATCCGCAACGAGGCCGACTATCAATACGAACGCGGCATGCGTTATGTGAACAGCGATCTCAACACGAACCTGACGACGGTGTTCCTGATGCCCCCGAGGGAGCTGTGCGAGATCTCTTCGAGCTTTGTCAAGGGCATGATCGGCCCCGACGGCTGGGCCTCGGTGGTGGAGAACTATGTTCCTGCGTGCGTCTTCAAAGACCTCAAGCATGATGCGCAAGAGGGGGCGTAATGAAGGAGCCGTACAAAAGCGAGCAGATCAAGGCACCGCTCGACGAGAAGGTCGTCGCGATGCGCATCGTCACGATGCCCAAGGAGACCAACCCCTACGGCACGATCTTCGGCGGCATCATCCTCAGCTACATCGACCAGGCGGGATTCGTCGAGGCACGCCGGCACGGCGATCTCGACTGGGTCACCGCCGCCATCAGCAAGGTCGAGTTCCACGCACCGGTGCAGGTGGGGGACATCGTGACTTTCATCACCTGCACGACCCGCTTCGGACGCACAAGCCTCGATGTCCGGGTTGAGGTCGAGGCGGAGCGGTTCAGGACCCACGAGGTCGTGCATGTCACCAGCGCCAACCTCACCATGGTCGGAATGCGCGACGGCAAGCCCTTCCCGTTCCGTGATTGCCCAACCCAGTGCCCCGTCGATCAAGAGCCCGCATGAGCTACGACGATCTACCCCAGTTCCATTCCCCCACCCGGTTGGCGGTGCTGCTGTCGGGCTCCGGGCGCACGCTCGACAACCTGCTCGAACATATTGAGCAGGGGCAACTCGATGCGACCATCCCGGTGGTGATCGCATCCAGAGCGTGTCTCGGTGCGCAGAAAGCCCGTGACGCGGGCATCGAGACCCATGTGCACGCCGGGCAGCTCGATCCGGAGTGGCTGGATGCACTTTGCGATTCACACGAGATCGATCTGGTCGTGCTCGCGGGATACCTCAGGCTCGTCCCGATCAGTGCGCGGACCCGGCACCGCGTAATCAATATTCACCCGGCGCTCCTTCCAGACTTCGGGGGCAAGGGCATGCACGGGCATCATGTGCACGAAGCGGTGATCGAGGCAGCCGGGCGGGGGCAAGTCAGCGAATCGGGCTGCACGGTGCACTTTGCCGATGAGCAGTACGACACGGGCTCGGTGATCCTGCAGCTGCGTTGCCCGGTGCGTCCGGGTGATTCGCCCGACGAGCTCGCGTCGCGGGTGTTCGGGCTTGAGTGCAAAGCGTACCCGCAGGCCCTGAAGATGCTGATCGAACGCAACGCCAGGCGATCCGGTGCGAAGAGTCCGTCATGAACCGATCCTTTTTCGCCTTTCTCATCGTCTCCCTTGCCTCGCTCTGCATCGCTGCTGAACCCAAGCCCAGCGAGCTTGAGCAGCAGGGCATCTCGGCGATGCGTGCCGGCGAGTACCAGCAGGCAGAGGAGTTGTTCCGCTCGCTGATCGAGCTGCGTCCCGAGTCGTTTGTCGGGCACTACAACCTCGCGGCCGCGCATTCGATGCAGGGCGAGACCGAGCCTGCCATCGCCTCGATCAGCAACGCCCTGGCGCTTGGCTTCAGCGATCGCATGCAGCTCGAGCGCGACCCGGATTTGGCGAACTTGCGATCCAGCGATTTCTTTGCCCAGCTGATGGAACAGTGGGGGGCGTTGATCGAGGCGCGGCGACAGAGCGATATCAAGCTGCTCAAAGGGCTGATCAAAAGAGGGCTCGAGGAACGCACGGACAAGACGAACAGGCTCGAGCTGCTTTCCGCGCACGATGAGACCGCGACGGATCAGGCCCACAACGAACTGCACATGATCGCGGACTGGGCCGAGGTTGAGTTGTTTGAGGGGCTTAGGACTTTCGATCTCGAAGACTCACCATGGATCGTTGTCGTGCTTCCCGACCGGGCGGGATTTATGAGCTGGGCCGTCACGATCTTTGGGCCCGGCGTGCAGGGGTCGATCAGCAGCGTAGGGGGCGCATACGAACATCAGAACCGACGCCTCGTCGCCCAGGATCTGGGCGCGACGCTTCGACACGAGTTCGTCCATGTGCTGCATTGGCGGGACATGAATCGTCTGGGGCAGGCGCACGCCGCATGGGTGCAGGAGGGGCTCGCCTCGCTCATCGAAGACTACGACATGCGCGGCGATCGTCCGGTGCCAGTCCCCTCATGGCGGACAAACATCGTCAAGCGACAGCTCGAAGCAAACAGATTGCCCAGCATCGAGGAACTGACGCGGATCGAGATGAACGCCTTCACAGCCAAGCGCCCGCTCGCGCAGTATGCCCAGGCCCGCACGCTGATGCTCTGGCTCCTGGACACCAGGAAGCTCGATGTTTTCTACGACCATTACTGTGCACATTACAGCGATGATCGGACAGGGTACCAGTCCCTGCTTGCGGCGACCGGGCTCGACGAGCAGCAACTCGACGAACGCTATCGTGAATGGGTCGGGCGACTTGAAACGGTGCCGGAGACCGGCGGCGACCTCTCGGCCACCCTCGGCATAGAGATCGAAAACGGCAGCGGCGACGGTGTCGTCGTCAAAGCCCTGCCGGGCAACGCTCGATCACGCACCGGCCTGCGTCTGGGCTCGGTCATTACCCATGTGAACGCCAGGCCCACCCGGGACCTGTTCGAGCTCATCCGGGTGCTGGGCGACTACGGGCCGGGGCAGACGGTGACCCTGCATCATCGCAGGGGCAAGCTGCACGCAACGAGCGATGTGACGCTTCTCGGTCGTTGATGCCGCTTTATGAACAGGAACTTCTCGCCGCGGGATCAACTCGCGTGTCCAAGCGTAAGAACCCTTGTTCAGTTCATGCTTTTCTGTATGCTTGCCTGTACTGGATTTCCATATGAGAGGAGCATTCTGATGATCCGTGCCGTAAACCTTGCCGTGTGCGCTGGCGTGACCTCGGTCGCTGCAGCCCAGAACTTTTCACTGTCGCTTGTGCCCAGCACGACCCTCCCCATGCCGGGAGGCGTCTTCTCGCTGGATGTCTACGGCGACGCCGATGTCGGCACGCACATGCTCGGTGGTGCGTTCTCGTTAGAGTCAAACGGTCAATGCATCGCCGACATGCAATGGACGAACGCCGCGTGGTCTGTTTTCAATACCGACGGCGGTTTCGCAGGCGACGGCGACTACAACCAAGTGATCTTTGGCCAGCTCATTATCCCCGGGGTTCCCCCGTTCGATCAGCCCGCTCCGGGCTCAGAACTCGGTTCCCTGATCGGATCCTTTATGATCCTGCTGGACCCTGGGATCGGTGATTTCGAGATCGACTTTCAGCTGGTAGCGGGTTCGCCGTTCACACTGGAGACGATCGACATCGCAACCGGTCAGACATTCCAGAGCACCAGCGGGAATCTGACCCTCGGCTCGGCCCGAGTAGGATTGTTGCCGACGCCCGGTACACTCTCGGGTTTCGGCTGTCTCGGATTCCTCACCGCGCGTCGCCGACGGCGCTGAATGCATCCCAGCTGATACTGCAGCCGTCTTCGGACGGTTTTTTGCAATGGTTGCAACCGATCCGCATACTATGTGGTACATAGTATGCGGAGCCCAGCACAACGCCGGGCTGGAGGTTGCACCATGAAGCTCGAACGCGAACTTATGCGCGGGGCCGGACCCACGGCCGTGCTCAAACTGCTCTCTCGCCGTGAAATGTACGGCTACGAACTCGTCGAATCCCTTGCCCAGCAGTCTCAGGGCGTGCTGGCGATGGGCCAATCGACGCTCTACCCCATGCTCTACAACCTCGAAGCCAAGGGGCTCATCGAGGCCAACTGGCGTGCGGGTGATAACGGGCGCGATCGAAAGTACTACAGCCTCACGGGTAAGGGCAAGACCAAGCTCAAGGCCGACGAACAGGCGTGGGCCAAGCTCGCCCAAGCGATGGGCAGTCTCGGCGTGCTGAAGGGAGCCCCGGCATGAGCAACACATTCACCAACGCGTGGTCGTGGTCACTGAGGCATTCACCCTTGCTCGCGCTATGGCGCTCGCTGCGGGGCATCGGCCGCCCCAACAAGGACGCGTTCGAGCTGCTCAAAGTTGCGAGATTGCCCGAGCCGGTGCACGCGATAATCCGGACCACGGTCACCCGCACCAAGCTCTGGCGCGACGAACGCGAGCAGATCGCCCACGAACTCATCGCCCATGCCCAAGATGCGATCGATTCGGGGCGTACGCCCGAGCAGGTCGTCGAAACCTTCGGCGACCCACGCCGGGTCGCCCGGCTGCTGCGTCGGTCTATGAAGCGGAAGCGGCCGATGGTGTGGCAGGCGTACCGGTTCTCACGACGGGCGGTGGGGGTGATGGTGCTGCTGCTGGTCCTGGGCTACGGCGTACTCGCAGTCCGGTTCTACGCCGGTGAGCCAAATATCAAAACCGACTACATGGCCCTGCTCGACGCACGAAACATCCAGTACACCGAGCAGCAGCGGTCATGGGCAGTGATGGCGGAGGTCGGGCATCAATGGGACCGCGAGTTTTATCGATTGTCGCAGGCGTACTCGACGATGAACACATTCCCCGCGATCAAGCCCGGTGACAGTGGCTACGACGATCTGGTCAAGACCGTTCGGGGCATGGAACCCTTGCTTGAAAAGCTGCGACGAGCATCGCGGCGGCCCATTATTGGTGCACCTATGGGTTATGAGCTTGAGCAGCTGCATGAAGAAGGTGTTTCATGGACCGTTGGAATCATCCCGGCAGAACCAAGCGAGTACAAAGACCACTCGATGATTGGGTTGCTCCTTCCCCAACTGAGTTGGACCCGTCGATTATCTATTCTGCTCGCGTTTGATGCCCGTCTCGCGATCGAGGAAGGTGACACAGACCGAGCCGTTGATGATCTACTGAGTATCGCCCACTTCGCGCGTCAAAGCGCCACAGAGCCATACCTGATCTCAGCCCTGATGACGATTGCGATCGATGCGGAGTTCGGGACTCAGATTGAACAGATCCTGCGAGACCATCCCGGTATATTTAGCGAGCAGCAACTCGTCGAGCTGGCACATGCCAATGCGCTCACTCCCGGGTCAACAATCAACTTGCACACCGAGCGCACGCTGTTCGAAGATCTACTGCAACGCACCTACACAGACGACGGCCACGGAAACGGACGAATGACCCCCGAGGGCACCAGGCTGCTCATGGAGACTGCGTCGCTCTATGGGCGCGAGGCGAATCGCACGCAACCCGGGTATCAGGCGCTCGAAGCGGCGGCTCTGCCCGCGATGCTACTGGCGACGAACGATCGTGCCAGCGAGCGCGCGATCTATGACTCGGCTATCGATCGGGTCGAGCAGGTGCTCGAAAGCGGGCCAGCCACAATCGGTTGGATGCAGTATGACGAGACGATCTTCGCGTGGCGATCACAGCAGCGACTACAGGTTTTCTCACCCGCCGATTTAGCCACGCCGGCAGTAAGCAAGCTTGTTCAGCGTGTGTTCCAGCATCAAATGAACGAGCAGGCCGTCTCAACCATGCTGGCCATCGAGGTGTACCGCGAACGGCATGGTTCGCTGCCGGAATCACTCGATGATCTCCCAACGAGTCTGCAGCCCGAGCCCCCGAATGACCTGTTCAATCCGGGCGAGACGCTTCGCTACATCAAGGGAGAGCAGGGCGGGTTCGCGCTCTACAGCGTGGGGGCCGACGGCGATGATGACGGTGGCATCGAGCCTGTACGCGATGTCAACAAGGTGAATGATCTGTTGCTGCGCTACCCGTTCAAGATCATGCACGATGAGGATGGGAAGCCGGAGGTTCGGTTGGATCCAAGCGGGCAGCCCAAAATCGGAGAGCCCACCGGCCCCGACGGCGACTGGATCTTCATC
>CAYQRD010000008.1:47993-79317 GCA_964419845.1 uncultured Phycisphaeraceae bacterium | reverse complement strand
CCCCCATGCTGATCGTTGCTCTGGATGTCATTGGCCGCAAAGAAGAAGTAGTAGCGCCCGTCTTTCTCGATGACAGACGGTGCCCACATCGCCCGCTTGGCCCACGGGACGGATGAACTGCTCAGGACGCGGTCATGTTTCGTCCAGCGAACCAGGTCGCTACTGCTGAAGGCGTCGAAATGCAGCTGCTCGTCATACGGCGCGGAATAGGTCGGATAGATCCAGACCTGATCGCCGAATCGTGCGACCTCCGGGTCCGCGTACCACCCCCCGATGACGGGGTTCCCGCTCATCGGCGCGCTGCAACCGATGAGCCCAGTGAGAATCAGCGTGAACATCAGCAAGAATCGAGTAGTCATCCAGTCAGCGTAACTCAGAACCAGAGACTCTGCTCAGTCGATTCCATTCACATCCGGCCTGCAGCGAGCCAATTTTCTTCCACCCGGGATGCGTTTGCGGGCACCCGGGAGGACCCCATCAAACTTTGTCAAAATTTCTCGCTCCAACGGCGATCACACAGCATTGAATCCATGTATTACTCTTAAAGACATGCTCATCCATTTTCAGGGCGGGTATCCGGATTGAAACACCAGACGGCTCACGACGAGCGTCTTCCTGATATAGAGAGCGATGCATGACCGACAGTTTGCCAACGAACAGCACGACAGGCGGGCAGTCCGCAAAGAGTCAGCCTGAAATCGAATACATCTCACTCAAGGTCAGGATCGTCAACCTGCTCGCGGTGTGCCTGCCTTTCATCGGGCTGATCGTGGCGATCTTCCTGCTCTGGGGCATCGCGTTCAACTGGATTTACCTGGCCATCCTCTTCGTTATGTACCTCATCAGCGGCTTGGGCATCACCATCGGATACCACCGCTTCTTTACGCACAAAAGCTTTGATACCCCACGATTTATGCAGGCACTGCTCGCGATCTTCGGATCGATGGCAGTCGAGGGCTCGGTCCTTCAGTGGGCGGCGGTGCACCGGAGCCATCATCAGCACAGCGACGACGAGCACGACCCCCACTCGCCCCACACCCACGGTGCCGGGTTCTGGAACGCCCTCTTGGGCATGTGGCATGCGCACATGGGCTGGCTGTTCCGGTCACGCAGCATCTCCCTGCAGAAGTATGTCGTCGATCTCAAGAACGATCGGCTCATCACCACCATGAGCGCGCTCTTCCCGCTGTGGGTCATGCTCGGGCTGCTGATCCCTGCGGTACTCGGCGGGCTGCTCACCATGACCTGGACCGGTGCACTGCTCGGATTCATCTGGGGCGGACTCGTCCGGATATTCCTGGTCCATCATGTCACATGGAGCATCAACTCGGTCTGCCACATCTGGGGGTCACGACCGTTCAACAGCCACGATGAGAGCCGCAACAACCCCGTGTTCGGCGTGCTCGGCCTTGGTGAGGGCTGGCACAACAACCACCACGCCTTCCCCACGAGCGCACGGCACGGACTCAAGTGGTGGCAACTCGATATCAGCTACCTGATCATCCTCGCGATGGGCAAGGTCGGGCTGGCACGCGATATCCGTGTACCCTCCGCGGCACGCATCGCAGCGAAACAGGCCCGCTGAGATAAGACCCTCGTTCGTTCATCGCTCGTCCGGTTTCAGATCATGCTGACGACACGCAGCGCTCGCTCGAACTGCGCCCAACGGTCTTCCAGCGTGCCCGTGTAGCCAAGGCTCACACGCACCAACCCCGGCTTGATCCCCGCCTCGACGAGCTCCTCCGGGGTCAACTCGGAGGATGTCGAACTCGCCGAGCATGACATCAGCGAATCGAAGTAGCCCAGACTCACCGCGAGGAAGCCGAAGCCTTCCTCTTTCTGCAAGTGATTCATGAACGCGAACGCGCGATCCGTTGTCCCCAGATCGATCGCGAAGAGTCCACCGAACCCGAACCCATCGTTGAGCATCGACATGAGCAACGCGTGCTGCGGGTGAGAAGCAAGGCCCGGGTACATCACATCGATACCCAGCCCTTCGAGCTTCTCGGCGAAGTACATCGCCCGGCGCGAGTGCTCGCGCATCCGCAAGCCAAGGTGAGGCAGACGAAGCGACAGATCGAACGCGACCCGCGGGTCCATCGTGGGCCCCAGCAGCATAATCGAGCCCATGTGCAGATCCATAAGCTCGGAGATGAACTCCTTGCTGGCGCAGACCGCTCCGGCGATGATGTCCGAACAGCCGCCGATGAACTTGGTCAGCGAATGAACCACGATGTCTGCTCCGTGCTGAGCGGGCGAGAGCAGCATCGGGCTGAATGTGTTATCCACTACCAGCCGGGCCCCTGCCCCGTGTGCAAGATCTGCAAGCCCGGGCAGATCCGCGACCACCATTGTGGGATTCGAGATGGACTCGGTGTAGACCACCCGGGTCCTGTCATTGATCGCGGCCCGTACCTCGTCGTGATTGCTGATGTCCACGAAACGCACAGTGATTCCAGTCTTCGTGGGCAGGTACTCCTTGAGCAGCGCGAAGGTCCCGCCGTAGATCGCGTTCGATGCCACAATTTCGTCACCCGGTCCACACAGTTGCATCAGCGCACATGCGATAGCGCTGATGCCTGAACTCGTCGCATACCCGGCCTCTGTGCCCTCGATCGCCGCGAGATAACGCCCGAGCACATAGACCGTGGGGTTGAAATGGCGTCCGTAGAGATAGCACCCACCCTGGTCCGGGCCCATACGGCCGCCGAAAATCTCGGGCATGATGCCCGCATCCATGACGGTGTAGGTCGTTGATGCCTCGATCGACATATTGACGCCGCCGTGTTCTCCGAACTCATGGCGGACGCGCGAGAGTGACTGAACCGGATCAAATGCCATTGGTTGCTCCTGCCCGGTGTTGCATGCCGGGTTCAGGAATGCTATCGGTCGAACTGCCCGGGCGAGCCAGACCCAGATCACGAATGGTCTTTCATTCGAATAACGCGGCGCACGCTTCGAGACGCGCCCCGGCACCGTCGGCGACCGCGTAGCGTGCGCCGGGGAACATCGCGGCTGAGCCGTGCACCCCATCCTTGCGCAGAGCATACATCACCACATTGAAGTTCGGCCTCTGCGCATCGCGCATCAGCCGCTTCTGCCTGCTGCTGTTGCTGACGATCTTCCTGAGCACATGCAGGCACGCCTGGGTGGGCTCCATGCCCGACTCCATCGCGTGCACGATCGCGAACGATCCGCACGATTGAATCACCGCCTCGCCGCGTCCTGTCGCTCCCGCTGACCCGATCGCGTTGTCCACATACATCCCCGCGCCGATGATCGGCGAATCGCCCACACGCCCGGGGATCTTGTAGCTCAGCCCGCTTGTGGTCGTGCACGCGGAGACATCGCCGCCCGAATTGACGGCCGCGCAATGGATCGTCCCGTAGGTGAACTCGACGGGTTGCGCCGACCCCACTGCCCCGATTTTCCGCCCGTCGGCGTCCCAGTCCATCTGTTCCGGATCGAGCCAGTCGTCGTTGGGCGAAGCGGTCTGTTTCCAGCGCAGCCACGCCTTGCGTGATTTCTCTGTGAGCAGTTCCTCGTGCGGGAACCCGTGCGCCCGCGCAAAAGCGTAGGCCCCGCTGCCCACGATCATGACATGGTCCGTCGTCTGCAGCACCTTGAGCGCCACCGCCGCCGGGTGCATGATGTTCTCGATGCACGCGACGGATCCTGCCTTGTGTGTCGGGCCGTGCATGACCGAGGCGTCGAGTTGCACGACGCCCTGCTCGTTGGGGAGCCCCCCGTAGCCCACGGTCATGTCGTCGGGGTCCGCCTCAACGATCCCAACCCCATCCACAATCGCCACAGCAGGGTCGGTGCCTTCGATCATCCGCTGCGCCGCGCGCTCCACGGCTCGCAGCCCGTTCCCCGAAGCGATGCTCACGGGCGCGTCCGGCACCGCCGGCACACGACGACTCGATTCCGCCATTGCGTTTTTCGTGATGCCCGAGACGATGCCCGCGGAACCCAGAGTCGCCAATGAGCCGGCTTTGAGGAATGTGCGTCTGGTATGGTTGTCATTCATTCACCCAATATATCTGAGCATTCACCGAGGCGTCCAACCCGTCACACGCCCCCGTACCTGGCCGCATCTCCCAACATGCACACCGCTCGGCGTGGGATTGTGATCTGCTCGCCGAACCGGTCCTTCTGATGCTTGCATATCACCGGTTTGGCCACACATAACCATGCTGCCTTAGTAAAATATACCCAATTCTGTGCGGCTGAAATAAAACACACCATCGGCACCATTGACAATCAACGCGTCCGTCCGATTCATGTATACTCACGCATCACGCTGGGGGGAACTACTCATATGCCAACGCGAGGTCTGCACCCATGATCGGTGTCGCGGTCAATCTGTTATCGCTCTATCTTGGAGTGGGGCTTGTGTTCGCACTGGTGTTCTCATTGCGAGGCTTGGTGCGTGTTGATCCCATTGTACGCGGTTCAACGAACGGTTTCCGTATCCTGATCTTCCCGGGCTGCGTGATGCTCTGGCCAATCCTGCTCTCAAAGTGGGTGCGTGCATGACCCGGCGAACGCGCGCGACTCATCTCTTCCTCTCGGTCCTCAAAACCCTGGGGCTCATGGCGATCTTCACATCCGCCTGGCTGATGCGGGGATCACAGGCATGACCAACGCCTATCGGGCCGTCCAATGGAACCGAGACAAACGCATCTATGACCTCTGTGTCTGGGCGTTGGTCCTGCTGTTCGTGTCAAGCTTCGTGATCCTGGGTCGGGTCTTCTTCCCGCCGCCGGAAGACATCTCCTTGCCCGTCCTGCTCATTCGGGCGCTGGGCGTGTGCGCAATCGTGATGCTGCACATCATCCTGTTAATCGGCCCCCTCGCCAGACTGACCACGCTCGTCAGCCCGCTGCTGTACAACCGTCGGCATCTGGGCGTCTCGTTCTTAGGCGTCGCGCTGCTGCACGCGCTGCTCGTGATCGGCTTCTACGGAGGGTTCGGCTCGCAGAACCCCCTCTCCGCCGTGCTCAGCGGCGTGGATCCCAGCAACGCTGTGCCATTCGAGTTTCTGGGCTTCCTCGCCCTGTTGATCTTCGCGGTCCTGGCCGCAACCAGTCACGATTTCTGGCTCGCCAATCTTGGGCATCGGTTCTGGAAAACCATGCATATGAGCGTTTACCTCGCCTATCTCCTGGTGATCGCCCATGTTGTCTTCGGCAGTCTCCGCAGCGAAACGAACATGCTCCCGCTCGCCCTGCTGAGCGTCGGAGCGTGCGCACTCGTCATGCTCCACCTGATCGCTGGGCTGCGGGAAGTCCTGCGCGATCATCGCAGTCTCATCATCCCCATCGAGGATGAACCCAACACCGCCTGGGTGGATGTCTGCAGCGTCGACGACATCAAGCCCGACCGGGCACTCGTCGTGCAGATCAATAACCACGAGCGGATCGCCGTCTTCCGACACAACAACTCGGTTTCCGCGATCTCCAATGTCTGTGCCCATCAGGGCGGACCGCTGGGTGAGGGGAAGATCATCGACGGCTGCGTCACCTGCCCGTGGCACGGCTACCAGTACAAGCCCGCGTGCGGCCAGTCGCCGCCTCCCTATACTGAACAAATCCCGACATACGACATCCGGATCGAGGGGCGACGCGTGCTCGTCAAGCCCGAACCCAACGAACCGGGAACGCATGTGGAACCCGCGACCTTCAACCCGTGGGATGAGGATCAACCCGGTGCCTGAGCAGCAGAATCAGAAGAACACATCAGGTCCCGGACCGGACCACTTCTATGTCGGGTACCTTCCGACACCAGAACCACATCGTCGGCTCATGTTCCTGCTTGTCTCCGTGATCACGCTCTGGCTGCTCTGCATGTCGTTCGTGATTGTGCTCACCCAGCGTTCACCCGGGCGCGCTGTCTGGGATGTCGGCAACGAGCAGGAGTGGTCGGGCGTTCTGATCGGCTCCCCCTACCCGATCCTGATCCCCGATCAACCCGAGGAAGCGGCGCTGCTCGTCGTCGGCATGGGCAAGTTCGGCGCGCAGGATGCGCTCGCCGATGCGTTCAACCACCGGGTCACGCTCCGCGGCTTCGAGCTTTGGCGTGATGGCCGACACCTGATCGAACTCACCCCCGAACCCGATGCGGTCGTCATCGAAGAAGCGGTAGACAACAACGAGATCCCAACCCTCCAGCTGATCGAAGAGGAGCTGATCGATCTTGTCGGAGAGATCACCGATGGCAAATGCTACCTCGGCGCCATGAAGCCCGGGGACGGATACGGGCACCGGTCGTGCGCCGCCCTCTGCCTCCACGGGGGGCTCCCCCCCATGTTCGTCGCGGAGTCCGATGTCGGGGGGATCCTCTATCCGCTGCTGATCGTGGACGGCTCGTCGACACTGGATGCGGATGTCATCTCGCTCGTCGCGAGCCGTGTGCGTGTCCGAGGCCAACGCGGGACCATCGCCGGGCTCCCCGTCATCACGACGCACAAGCGTGATATTGAGCTGATGAGCAGCGAGCTGACCGCGTACATGCCCTCGCAGCCCTGAGACCGCCGCGATCGGTCTGGCCCACCACGCCCTCTATCATTCGTGCATGCAAGCACACCTCGTCCAGCTCGATATCGCATGGGAAGACAAGCAGGCGAACCACGCACGCGTGCGCGAGATGATCCAACAAGCGTGCCCGGGCCGTGGCGATCTGATCGTGCTTCCCGAGCTCTTTGATGTCGGCTTCACCCTCAACACTACGATCGCGATCGACCACGACGAGACAACCCTCGCGTTCCTGCGATCGCTTGCCGACGAGACCGGCTGCACCGTCCACGGATCGCGTGCGCTGCCAGGACCGACCCCGACCCATGCCCTCAACTGCGCCACGATCTGCCAGCCCGACCACGCGGACCCCGTGTGCGAGTATGCCAAGATCCACCCGTTCTCGTTCGGTCGCGAGAGCGACGCGTATACCGGCGGCGATACGCTGACGCACTACACATGGAACCGGGCGCGTGTCTGCCCCGCGGTCTGCTACGACCTGCGATTCCCCGAGCTCTTCCGGCTGGGTGCCAAAGCGGGTGCTGAAGTCTTCGTGCTCGGCGCCAACTGGCCCAGCCACCGGCAGCAGCACTGGAGAACGCTGAGCATCGCTCGCGCCATCGAGAATCAGGCGTTCATGATCGCCGTCAATCGCTGCGGCGATGACCCGCACCTGCCATACGCGGGCGGGAGCATCGCCATCGACCCCAAGGGCGGGATCCTCGGCGAGCTGAGCGACCAGCAGGGCGTGCTCAGTGTCGAGATCGACCCGAGCATCGCACGCGACTGGCGTGCGACCTTCCCCGCCCTGCGTGACATCAAACTCATCTGAGCAGCAGACGCGCTCCGGGCAAGAAAAAACCCCCGCGTGTGCGGGGGCGATAGATTCGTTCGCTCGTGTGATCTCCCGTGATCATGCAGATTACTTCTGCACGGTCTCCTGACCCTCGACATGCTTCATGCCGCGGCGGCGATCACGCAGACGGCGCGACTTACCGACGCGATCACGCAGGAAGTAGAGCTTGGCACGCCGGGCATCGCCACGACGCACGACCTCGAACTTCGCGATCAGCGGCGAGTTGATGGGCCAGGTCTTCTCGACGCCGATGTCACCGACCATGCGTCGCACGGTGATGTTCTCGTCGATTCCGCGGCCCTTGCGCGAGATCAGGATGCCCTGGTAGACCTGGATACGCTCCTTCTCACCCTCAACGATGCGGAGGTGCACATTCACTGTGTCTCCGATGTCGAAGCGGGGAACATCAGTCTTGAGCTGATCGGCGTTAATCGATTCGATAATCTGCTGGTTGCCCATGGCACTCATCCTTCGGTTGGCCCGCGCGCGATCTCCGCGCCGGGACGGCAACCATAGGCCCGTACCAAGGACTTGTCGAGGATCATAAAGCGCTGAATATCACGCTTCTGCGAGCAGCAGCACCGCTCCAGCCCGGTCTACACTCCCCCTATGAGAGCCATCGTCGTCACCAAGCAAGGCCACCCTGTCGCACCGAACATCGACCTGCAAAGCAGTTGGCCCGACCCCCTCATGGCCCGACCCGGGGAGGTCATCATCAGAACCCTCTGCTCGGCGTTCAATCATATGGACCTCTGGGTGGGCAAGGGCGTCCCGGGCCTCGATCTCGATTATCCACGGGTCTCGGGCTGCGACGGCTGTGGCGAGGTGCTCGCCGCAGGAGACGGCGTGGATCAATCCTGGGTCGGCAGGCGGGTGATCTACAACGCCGCCGTCGTCGTCCCCGACCGACCCCGCCCAACCGACCCGCCCGCGAGCACCATGTGCCCCAACTACGAACTCATCGGCGAGCACCACAACGGGGCCCACGCCGAGATGTTCGCCTGCCCCGCCGACAACCTCGCGGCCATCGCCGACGACGCCGACCCGATTCAAGCCGCCGCCTTCGGGCTCTGCGCCCTGACCGCGTACTCCATGATGGTCACCAAGGGCAACCTCCGCCCGGGCCAGTCCGTGCTCATCACCGGCATCGGTGGCGGGGTCGCCACCAGCGCCCTCGCCATCGCCAAGCACATGGGCTGCACGGTATGTGTCACCTCACGCCACCAGTGGAAGCTCGACAAGGCGACCGAACTCGGCGCTGACCTCGCCATCCTCGACGAGGGCCAGGACTGGTCGCGTGATGTGCGAAACTGGACCCACAAACGCGGGGTGGATATGGCCGTCGACTCCGTCGGCAAGGCCACCCACCTCCACTGTATCAAATCGCTCGCACGCGGCGGTGCCTATGTCACCCCCGGCTGCACCACAGGGCCCGATGCCACCACCGATCTCGCACGCATCTTCTGGAATCAGCTGCGTGTGCTGGGATCGACCATGGGCAGCAACAACGAGTTCCGGGAAGTAACCGCCCTGTTCAACGCCGGTGCGCTGCGCCCGGTCGTCGACAAGGTCTTCACACCCGAGCAGTGCACCCAGGCATACGAACGACTCGAAGCCGGCGAGCAGTTCGGCAAGATTGTCATCGACTGGCGCTAAACACGATCAACCGCGTACGAAAAAACACCCTGCAAATGCAGGGTATTTTCATGGAGTAAGCTGTTCCGAGATTACTCGGCGGCGGCTTCCTCGCCCGCGGCTTCTTCAGCCTCGGGTTCGGGTGCCGGTGCGGGCTGGGCTGCGGCGGCCTTGGTCTTGGCGGCCTCTGCCTCGCTGAGGTACTTGGCGGCATCCGCGGTCTTGGCGTTCGCCACGGTGCCCTTGGCCATGTTGAGTGATTTCTTGGCGGTGTTCACGAACGCGGTCAGATCCGCCTCGCTGTCGCCGGCCATCTTGTCAAGCTCAGCAACGATGCCCTCGATCGCCTTGACGGCTTTCTTGCACTCGCCGCGGGCGTTGTTGACCTCGCGCTGCTTCTCCCACTCGGCCTTCATCTTTTCGTCGAGCAGGCCGGCATGGCCCAGCATGTCGCGGACCGTGTCGCTGGGCTGAGCGCCCTTGGCGAGCCAGGCCTTGATCTCTTCGGTCTTGAGCACGAGCTGCTTGTCGGCGTCCTTCTCCATCGGGTTGTAGAACCCGAGGTTTTCAAGAACGCGACCGTTGCGACGCGTGCGCTGATCGATCGCGTTGATACGGTAGAACGGGCGGTGGGTGCGGCCAAAGCGCTGCATACGAATACGAACCATGGAAAGTCTCCTTCGTGTCCTGCCCGCTCTATTGCGGGGTGTCCAACCCGACGCCACCGAAGCTCAACGACTCGCTCGGTTTCTCCCTCGACTGGTCCAACCACTGGGCCTGTCTGCGTTCGTCGGGTCTCAATGATTCGCTCCATCGCCGCCCGATTCCACTGACCAACCCCTCAAACTGCGTATTTTGAGCCGTTGATCACTATGATGTCCTCATGCGGATCGATGTGCTGACCACATTCCCAGAGCTCTTTTCGACCCAGTCACCCGGCGTGCTGGGGGTCTCGATTCCCAAGCGGGTCATCGAAGCGGGGCTGCTCGATGTCCACGCAACGGATATCCGGGCATATACCACGAGCAAACACCTCAAGACCGACGATCGCCCCTTCGGCGGGGGACCGGGCATGGTCATGAGCTGCCAGCCCATCTGGGACGCGGTCCAGGCCGTCGAGTCCGACAACCCCACCCCGGCGCGGCGCATCCTGCTCACCCCGCAGGGCGTCCCGCTCACCCAGCAACTCGTCCAGGAACTCGCCCGCCAGCCACGGCTGCTCATGATCGCTGGGCACTACGAGGGCATCGACGAGCGGGTGATCGAGAAACTCCAGCCGCTGGAGATCTCGATCGGAGACTATGTGCTCTCGGGCGGCGAGCTCGGTGCCCTGGTGCTCATCGATGCGATCGCCCGGCTCCAGCCCGGGGCGCTGGGACATGAGGACTCGGCTGCGGAGGACTCGTTCTCGCATGCCCAGACCACCAATGCAGAAGGTCAGCCCATCGCAAAGAAGATCCTTAAGTCACTCAACATCCCCGAGGGCGCTCGACTGCTCGACTGCCCCCACTACACCCGACCACGAGTCTGGGAAGGCATGGAGATCCCGGAAGTCCTCGTGAGCGGCGACCACGACGCGGTCGCACGCTGGCGGCTGGAACAGCGACTGAAACGCACGCGCAGCAGACGCCCGGATTTGCTCCCAAAGCCCGATTCGAATACGCTTTCTTGACGAATCTGGAACATAATCGCCCAAACGGTCCGTATTGTCGGATACTGTTTATCCGCCGTGCATCAACGGCATTTCCACCATCAAACTTTCTGGATACGGAGTAGAACAACATGAAGAAGATCGCACTCATCGGCATCGCAGCAGTCTCGGCACTCATGGTCGGCTGCTCGAGCACACAGTGTCGCGACGGCGACAACTGTGGCTCGGACTGCAAAGATGCCTGCTGCATGAAGGAATGCAACCACGCCAACAGCACATTCGAGTGCCCCAACTGCGAGCCCGGCAAGCCCTGCTGTGCCGATTGCGCCAAGAAGATGGCCGAGATGTGCCCCGACTGTGCCGCCAAGAAGGCCGCACACGCGTGCCCTGACTGCAAGGACGGGCAGGCATGCGCCAAGTGCCAGGCCTGATCGCCAGCACATGACCAATCGACCCGCTCTCCCGAGCGGGTTTTTTCATGCCCTTGGCCCACCACGGGAACCTAGGATTCGCTCATGGATGCCCTGCTCACCGCTCTGGCCGACTGGAAGCCCTTCAACGCGATCGTCGTGGGCGATTTCATGCTCGATCAGCTGCTCAAGGGCTCCGCGACACGGCTCTCACCCGACGCACCGGTGCCCGTGCTCCGCGTCAATGAGCAGCACAGCCAGCCCGGTGGTGCCGCCAATCTCGCGCTGGACCTCATCGCGCTGCACGGGCGGGTGACCGCGTTGGGTGTGACGGGGCACGACCACGAGGCGGATCTGCTGCGTGAATCACTCACCCGAACGGGTGTGGAGTGCACCGGGCTGGTCGGCGACGAAACCCGCCCCACGACGGTCAAACGCAACCTGATCGGTTTGGCTCAGGGCCGACATGCCCAGAAGATGTTCCGTGTCGATTTCGAGTCCGACGAGCCCATCAGCAACGGAATCGAAAAGCTGCTCCTCGATGCGTTCGAGCGTGCCCTGCCCGAAGCGGATGTGGTCTGCATCGAAGACTACAACAAGGGCGTCTGCACACCGGACTTCTGCCAGGCAATCATCAGTCGGGCCAGGGCCGCGGGTGTCCCCGTGCTCGTTGACCCGGCACCGATCAAAGACTACAGCAAATACCGCGGCGCAACGGCCATCACCCCGAACCGGACCGAGGCCGAACTCGCAACAGGAATCAACGCCCCGGAAGATGCCCGAGAAGCCCATCGCGAGCATCTTGCACGCACACTCATCGAATCGTTCGAGCTCGACACGATCGTCCTCACGCTCGACAAGCAGGGTGCGTTGCTGGCGCACCGAGACGACCCCCAGGTCGTGCATGTCCCGACCACCGCACGCGAGGTGTACGATGTCACCGGTGCGGGCGACATGATGCTCGCGGCCCTGGCCGCGGCCCGTGCCAACGGGCTCGACTGGGTCAACTCGGTCCGCTTCGCCAACGCCGCCGCGGGGCTTGAGGTCGAGATCTTCGGCGTCGCTCCCATCCCCGTCGAAACGATCCACGACGACCTGCTCAGCCAGCACACCGCCCAGCTCGGACGCCCCCGCACGCTCGACGAGGTCCTCGTGCAGGTCCGGGCTGCACGCCACGCCGGACAGAAGATCGTCTTCACCAACGGCTGCTTCGATGTACTCCACGCGGGTCATGTCTCGCTGCTGCAACGATGCGCCGCGCTGGGCGATATGCTCGTGATCGGGCTCAATGACGACCACAGCGTTCACGCCCTCAAGGGCGATGGACGCCCCGTCAACAATCAGAATCACCGGGCGTACCTGCTCAGTGCCCTGCAGTGCGTCGATTCGGTGGTGCTCTTCAGCGAGGACACCCCGATCAGGCTCATCGAAGCCATCAGGCCCGATGTGCTGGTCAAGGGCGGTGATTACACCCCCGAAACCGTGGTCGGGGCCGATATCGTCGAGCAAAGCGGCGGCAAGGTCGTGCTGCTGGACCTCATCGACGGGCTTTCGACCACCCGCACGATCGAGAAGATGCGTCAATCCTGATGCCTGGGACCCAGTGTGCGTGTTTTTGCGTGCCCGGGTGGCCCAAACCAAAGACCGGGACGGGATCGTCCGATAGATGCATCATGGCCGACACGCACCTGATGATCGTTCACCCCCGCTCCGCCTCGCTGATCATGACGGGCCAGAAGCTCGTTGAAGCCTGTCTGGGCCACGATCGGCGAGCGCCGTTCGACCGCGTTGAGCCCGGGGACACGGTCTTTATCAAGCCCACGGGTCAGACAACGATCGGCAAGGCGATCGTACAGCGGGTCGATCAGTACGAGGGGCTCACACCCGAGGACATCGACCGCCTGCACTCGATCTACAACGATCGGGTGATGGGTGATGAGTCGTTCTGGGATTCAAAGCGCGACGCGAGCTACGCGACCTTTATCACGCTCGACCGGGTACGGATGGTTCAGGACGAATCGCTCGTTCCCGCGTCATTGCTCGCCCCGGGCCGAACCGCGTGGCGGATGCTCAGCGACGGGCATCAGCAGTCGCAGGCGGCCTGAAGCCGCTGTACAGAGGACTCAATCAAGGAAAAACCTCGAGACACGCTCGAGCGTTCGCGTCATGGGCAGGCCCACGATCGAGCTCTCGTCGCCGTCGAAGGAGATGGGCCAGCCCGCGGCGAGTCGCTCGGTGATGTTGTACCCGCCCGCCTTGCCCATCCACTGGTTTGAATCGAGGTATGCCGCGATCTCATGCTCGGGGATCGAGCCCACACGCACCATCGAGCGATCGATGAACAGCTCTCGCCTCCCGGTCACGGGGTCAACGATCGCGATGCCGGTGAGCACCTCGTGCTCCGCGTCGCTGATCGCGATAATCATGGCCCGAGCGTGATCGCGATCGTCGGGCTGGCCGATGATCCTCCCACCCTGCACACAGACGGTGTCCGCCCCGATGACCACAGTGTTGAGCTTGTGCTCAACCATGGGCTGCTTTATGAAGAGCTTGGCCGCGGACGCAGCTTTGAGGTACGCCAGCGCCGCAACCCACTGGGCTGGGTCCACCTCACCGGGGCTCAGTTCGCCGTCGTCGACACAGGCGGGGAGTACGGTGTGAGGCACACCGATCTGCTCGAACATCGATCGACGGCGCGGCGATGAGCTGGCAAGCACCACGAAGGGCAATGCGCCGGGATCATCGATCTGGGGGAGTGTCGGGTTCATGCCTTGCCTTGTGTACCGTTGAAACCGGCAGACGGGTTCGCTCTGGAGTGTTGTTCGTTAAACGATACATCGATTTCAGATGCCCTCGGACATCAATCTGGGCAAAAGAAAAGGGGCACCCCGCGAAAGGGGTGCCCCAGAGCGTGCTTTATTTCGATCGGTGTGTTCCGATCGGGTTCAGATCACTCGTAGAGGTTTGTTGCTTCGGTCTCGTTGACCGGGCTGGTCAGGTTCGCCGAGGTCATCTCCACGCTGAAGCGTGAGTCGGCAACCTTGTCCGCACGAACCGTGACGCGCCAGCTGATGGCCGCACCTGCGGGCAGCGAGCCCGAGGGTGCGAAGGTCACGGTCTTGCCGTCGGCGGTGGCGTTGGTCGCACCCGAAGCCGAGACGAACGACTGTTCGGCGGGGAGCTTGGCCACGATGCGGATGTTGTTGTCCGCTGCCGAGCCCTGGTTGGTCACCGTGATGACATAGGTCGTCTGCTGACCGACTTCGACCGGGTCAGTCACATCGACCACTTCGAGGAGGATCGCGGGGATGCCCTTGACCTCGGTGGTGCACGAGTCGCTGACCGAATCAGCACACGCGGCGTTGCCCGTGACCGACGAGGAGTAGCGCCCGATGCTCGAAGCAGCAACGGTCATCGAGAAGTCCTTGCTGGCCCCGGCGCTCATGGCCCCGAAGTCCCAGACGACATTGTTCCCGACCACGCGCCCGCCTTCGCTCATGCGAACGACGCTCGTGCCTTGCGGGATGCTCGCCGAAGCGGTCGCGGTGTTCGCGACGCCGTCGCCCGTGTTCTCGATGCTGTAGTTGTAGGTCAGGTTGCGGCCGAGGAACTGCATGTCGCTGCACTCGACAGCGACGGCCAGCTCGGGCTTGGTGACGACCGTGTTGGTCTCGTCGGCGTCTGCCTCGAGGCCGCCGTCGGCAGTCGCCATCGCGGCGCTGGCGAACTCGCCGGTGCTCGCAGCATTCACGCGAACCTCATAGGCCTTGCTCTCACCGGCGGCGAGTGTGCCGACGGGGATGTTGACCGAGCGTGAGCCGTTGGTCATGGCCAGACCCTCGGGGAGGGTGTCCTTGATCACGACATTGCTGGCCGCACCGCTGCCGGTGTTCTCGACCATGTAGCGCAGGACGATCTCGTCACATGCCAGTGCCTGTGCGGTCGCGGTCTTGGTCAGTGCGAGCGAGGGCTCAACGACGCGGACATTGGCGCAGAGGAAGTTGTTGTACGAGACGGTGATGCAGTCGCTCGCGGTCCCGACGCGCTCAGCCGAGCCGACGAGCTTGATGACTTTGGTCTCGCCCGGGCCCATCGCACCCAGTGCCCAGGTCATGCCGTCGCCGCTGGTGCTGCCCTCGGGGGTCGATGAGCTGACCTCGAGGTTGTTGGCGCTGTCGAGCATCAGCATGACATTCTGGAGCTCGGAGTTGGTCAGGTTCGTGACATGGTACGAAAAGCCGAAGTCCTGGCCACGGACGACCTCGTTGGGCATCACCTGATGCACGAGCAGGGCGCTGGTGCGGACATCACCGGTCGGGAAGGCCATCTTCGCGGCCGACTCGTTATCACCAAGTCTCGGCGAGTAATGGCGCCAGTTATGATCATCGTGAACGACGACAGTGTCGTCCTTCTCGATGTTCGTTGAGTCGTTGGTGCTCTGGGTCTGCGTGCAGCCCGTGAGCATGGTGCCCAGCAGCATCGCGATGCTGAGCCTGGTCGTCAGTGTGTGCATTGTGGTCCTCATGTGTTCTCCGATCTCGGACGAGAAATACGCTCTATCTGTCCCACGACTGTGTGGAACACAGACCCTCAATCAGACCAACCTCGTCCTCAGGGATCCCGAGGGACCCTCGTCATGCAGTGGCCTGATCATGGGGCAGATAAACGCCCGTGGAATCCCCCCCACGGTACAGGGCGCGAGAGTAACCTGATTCTATATGTCCCGGCCCCCTCGGGCAACAGTTACGAGGCTCAGGATCGCTCGCAAATCCGCGTCAGCGACCCGGAAAGACCGCTCGCAGCGCCCGGTCGATCGCGGACCCCGGGTCGTCGAATTCGATCGATAGTTCGGGCACAATCACACAACTTGAGATAGGCCAATCCCGCAGAGTCTCCGCTTTGACCCAGTCTTTGCGTGTCATCACGACCGGGCTTGGGGCCTGAGAATTTTGAGATTGTGTCAGCCGCGCGACCTCCGGAGGCCCGATCGCCGCGTGATCGCGCAGCTCGATCACATCGTCGATCTCGATCGAGTTGGCTCGGACCATATCCAGAAACGCAGCCGTGTTGCCGATGCCGCATACGACCCGCATCCGTGTGCCAGCGATCCCTTCACGCATGAGCGTCTGCGTGGTCCACCCGTTGACGGTGCGCGTATGAGCGGCGAACCCGCGCCAGACATGGCGTGCGGCAATCACCGGGGCCTGCGAGTTGTACTGGCCGATGAGCTGACGCAGTCTGTCGAGTTCACCCGCTCCGACCCGTTCTGCGTGGGTGAGCAGGATCAACCCCGCCCTGGACAGCGACCCGATCGGCTCGCGCAGGTGTCCGTGGGGCAGCAGCGCGTCGCGATCGGGCGGACGGGATGCATCGATCAGCACGATATCAAGGTCCCGGGCGATCTGGCGATGCTGGAAGCCATCATCGAGCACCACGCAATCCGACTCACCCCCTGCATGCGTTTTGAACAGTGCCCGAAGACCCGCGAGCCGGTCCGGCTGGGCGACAATGGGCACGCCGGGGAGCGCCAGTTCGTGCTCGCGTTGCTCGTCACCCTTCTCGTCCGGCTTTGCACCATAACCACGCATCGCGATGACAGGTCGATGCCCCTGTGACTCAAGCATCTGAACCATCCGATGGACCACCGGGGTCTTCCCGGTGCCACCCGTGCTCAGGTTGCCCACAGAGAGCACGGGCCGATCCAGACGGGTCACGCCCTTCCCCGCGTCGTAGGCCCTGTTGCGACGGTTGATCGCTGCCCGGTAGACCCATGACATCGGTGTGGTCATCAGCCCGGGCAGCCGTGTCGGCGGCGGGACGCGCCCACCCGAGCCCCCCCCGCTCACGCCCCACCCCGGTCACGCTCTTCGCGGATGGCTTTGAGATCCCGTTGCAGATTCTCACGCAACTCACGGTGAACCTTCTCGCCTTCACGACGATGGATGCGGATCGTGTTGATCGCATCGAGGACGGCCAGCATCACGATCGCGGAAATCAGGCCGATGACCAGCATCCACACGACCGTGAAGGTCCCCGCTTCGCTTGGGCGGGCGATTCCGAAGCCGTATGCAGAGAGTGGGATGGCAAACATGCTCAGCCAGCCCGTCGCGACGCGGATCCGCCGACGACTCGGGGGCATGCGATCTGGCCCGAGCTCCCTGATCGCGATCAGGTAGCCAGCCTGCAGTACGAGCGCGATCAGCGCCAGCGGCAGCACAAACCAGGTTGGGGCGATCGGGCCGGTATCCATCACCTCTATGGTACTGCACGAATCGGGCGGGGGCGATCACGCACGAACGATGCCCCGGCACCTACACTCCCTGACCATGATCGATCTCAAGGCATTACGCGAAAACCCGCAGCGATTCGTCGATGGTGCGGCCAAGAAAAACTACAGCGTCGATATCGACACCCTGCTCAGGCTCGATGAGCACCGGCGATCGCTGATGAGCGAGCAGGAGACCCTCCGCGCCGAGCAGAACAGGCTCAGCAAAGAGACCGGCCCCAAAATCGGGCAGATCATGGGCAAGCTCAAAGGTGCCAGCGAAGCCGAGCGGGCGGCCATCCAGGCCGAGGTTGACGCGATCAAAGAAGCGCCCGCGAAGATGAAGGAGCAGATCACGGCGCTCGAGCTCCAGATCGCCGAGATCGAACCCCGGCTTCGTGAGATCCTGCTCTCGATCCCCCTCCCACCCGATGACGATGTTCCCGTAGGCAAGGGCAGCGAGGACAATGTGGAGATCTGCAAGTGGGCGCCCGATGGCTGGGACTGGGACAAGAGCTTTGAAGGCAACAAGGGCTTCAAGCCGCGCACCCACATCGAGCTGTGCGCCATGCACAACCTCGTGGACTTCCCCCGCGGCGTGAAGATCGCCGGTTCGCGCTCCTATGTGCTCACCGGTGACGGCATGCGCCTGCACCAGGCCATCCTGCGCTACGCGATCGACACCATGACCAACAGCAACGGCTTCACGCCCATGAGCGTGCCCGTGCTGGTGCGTGAGGAAGCGATGGTCGGCACCGGGTTCTTCCCCGGCGGACGCGATCAGGCCTACCACATCAACGAGTCCGATCGCGGCGGCGGCTACGACATGTTCCTCACCGGCACCGGCGAGGTCGGGCTCATGGGGCTGCATCAGGATGAGATCCTCGATGAGGCCCGGTTCCCCCTCAAGTATGTCACCGTCTCGACCTGCTTCCGGCGCGAGGCCGGCGCGGCGGGCAAGGACACCGCGGGCCTGTACCGCATCCATCAGTTCGACAAGGTCGAGCAGGTGATCATCGATATCGCCGACGAGGACAACTCGCGGGCGCATCACACCGCCATGATCGGGTATGTCGAGGACCTGCTCAAATCGCTCGGACTCCCCCACCGCCTGCTCCAGTGCTGCACGGGCGACCTTGGTGTCAAAAATGCGGACATGGTGGATGTCGAGTGCTGGATGCCCGGCCGCGGCGAGGAAGACGAGCACGGCACACCCAAGGGCGAGTTCGGCGAGACCCACTCCGCATCGCGGCTCTACGACTACCAGTGCCGACGCCTCAACATGCGCTACCGACCGGGCGGCGAGAACGGCAAGGGACCGACAACCTTCTGCTACTCGCTCAACAACACGGTCGCCGCGTCGCCACGGATCCTGATCCCGCTGATCGAGATGTATCAGAACGCCGACGGCTCGATCACGATCCCCGAGGCGCTGGTGCCGTACATGAACGGGCAGTCGAAGATCGGCTGAGTTTCAATACAACCAGCACATCATCCGCCGCAAAGTTTTTGCTCACTTGCATTGACATTGCTTTGTCGTGCGCCAACAACCTCTGCACGACATTGCGGGTGAGTGGTTCATCCGCAGAAAGGAGTCCCCATGCTTTCCCTGAACCAATCAGGCACAGAATCGAAGCGAGTGATCGGCAGCCGCGCAGGCGGGGTCGATTTCAAGCACGAGTACATGGGTTGACGACCGCGCCGGGCGTCGTCTGCCCGTGCAAATCATGACATCAAGCAAGACCCGGCCCCCGTGATCGCGATCGGTGCGATCTTCACATCGCCGCGTCGCACGATTCCACCGTGTATACATCGTGTGTACACATTCGCTGTCCCATGCGCCAAGAAAAGAGAATGTGATGACCGAACTCATCATGGCGCGATCGCTCGCGCCCGAAGACATCCTGCCCGGGACCTACATCATGGTCCTGCACGAGCAGCGTGAGTTGCTGCACCCCGCGAACCCGGCCGAGGGTGATGTGTCACCCGTGGTGTCGCGTGTGCTCATGCGACCCTGCGAGACGGGCCTGCCCCGGCTGGTGCTCGAGGTCAACCTCCCGTTCGTTGTGGTCAAGAACCACGAGCGCAAGACCGAGGTCCTCGACATCCGTGGTGTTCGGCTCGTCCGCGTCAGCAAGCGGTTCGCGCGAGCGGCAGTGGAGCCCCACCTCGACTCAGACGAGGGAAATCCCAGCGTGCGTCGCTGCGAACACTGCAACGCCCGCTGAGCCGGACTGATTTCCTGCTCAATCTCTCACCCGCCCGGCGAGCATTCGGCTTTCCGGGCGGGTATTGTTTGGGTATGCCCAGCACACTCATCTGCATGACCATCGAGACCCCGCTGTGCCCGATGCGGGCCGCGACCACCGATCGTGGTATCTGTCTGCTGGAGATGGGTTCGCCCCAGCGGCGTTCCCGGGAGACGCAGGAACTCGAAACCGCCTACGGCTGCGCGATGCGGACCGGATCGCACCCTCTGCTCGATCAACTCGCCGGTGAACTCGCCGCGTATTTCAGCGGTGATCTGCAACACTTCAGCGTGCCGCTCGATACGCCGGGAACCGAGTGGCAGCAGCGTGTCTGGGCGGAGTTGGTTCGGATCCCCTTTGGCCAGACCACCAGCTACGGCGAACTCGCCAACCGGATGGGCAACCCGGGCGGCTCCCGGGCGGTCGGGCTGGCCAACGGGCGGAACCGTGTCTCGATCGTCATCCCGTGTCACCGCGTCATCGCTTCCGACGGCACCCTCCACGGCTACGGCGGGGGCATTGAACGCAAACGCTGGCTGCTCGAACATGAGCAGCTCCAGAGCGGCGCTGCACTCTTCGCACAATGAGAAACGCCCGCATCATTCTGCGGGCGTTTATTGGTGGTATTCGAAGCTGAGTCAGACGCGTCGGCGGCTCACCGCCACTATCCCGCCCAGCGCCAGCAGGGCGATCGGCCCCGGTGCCGGCACTACCGCACGAAACTCGGTCGCGATGAAATCGAGCGACGCGGTCGCGTTATCTTCGAGGTTGAAGTTCACTGTGACCGTATCAACATCCTGAATGTCAAAGCCGGGCGAGATGATGAAATCCCCCAGCGACCAGGACGCGGTCTGATTCATCCCCGCAGGGATGAAGACGGCGAGCGTCGCGACCCCTGCCATTCCGCTGGGACCGTCCCCGTTGTTGGACAACTCGATGTTCATCACGAAGCCCTGATCAACATCAAGAAAATCCATCTCGAACCCGGTGATCCCCAGCGCCGCGGCATTGAGATTCAGGCCCGAGCCGTTGTTGTCGTATCGGATCGAAGCACCCTGTTCAACGCCGATGCCCGAGTTGAAGATGACCGCCCCGGTATCGCTGCCGCTGCTGAGCAGGGTATCGAGCGTGAACTCAGCGCTCTGGTTGAACGGGTTGTTGAAGACGACTGTGGAATAGACACCCGGACCGCCGGCGTCGTCGTTTGGATCGCTGTCGAAATCGTCAAGGATCAGCGTCGATGAGATGCCGGCCTGAGCAGTCGATGTCATGCCGATCAATACGAGTACACCCAACGCGGCACCTGTCTTCATCAGTTTCATGGTATTGGCTCCCTCCTGAGATCCCCCGCCTGATTCATTGCGGGGTCATCGAGTCCAGAAGGGGCCACCGAATATGGCACGGTGCCAGTAAAGTGCGTGATTCACTGGTCAAAAATGCCCGTTCTCCGGGCTCAACCCACGCAATGTGGGGATCCAGGCACCCGCCTTGGCGGCCAAGCAGACGGCTAGCCGCCCAGCCCCAGCCGGTCCATGGGAACCGTTCCCTCTACGAAGATCCTTGACGGGTTTCCCTTGGCCCGCAGGAACGCGATGCAGTCCATGACTTCGTCACGGACCGGGGCTACGAATGCCATCGGCTCCCCGCTGATGGGGTGGTCGAACGCGAGCAACGCGGCGTGCAGGGCCTGGCGCTCGATCAGCGGCTCGCCCTGAAGATCGATCAGCGGCTTGCCCGAGTACATGTCATCACCCACGATCGGATGCCCCAGATGGGCAAGGTGCACACGGATCTGATGGGTGCGACCCGTGAGCAGTTCGAGCTCGACAAGCGAGTAGCGACGCGAGACGCTCTTTTTGAGCGCCGGGGGCAGCTCGTAGCGTTCGCGGACCCTGCAGATCGTCTGGCTGGGCTTGCCCAGGTCATCGAAACGCACCACCCGCTTCTCGCGTGAGCCGCGCACCCGTGATGGGTGCGGTCCCAGCGGCAGATCGATCAGCTGTTCGTCCTTGTCAACCCATCCCTGCACGAGTGCGAGATAGCGTTTATCCACCTCACGCTGCTCGAACCTGGCGCCCATCTTCCAGTGCGCCAGGTCAGATTTGGCGAAGACGATGCACCCCGAGGTATGCCGATCCAAGCGATGGACAACGCCCGGGCGGGCGTACTCCTCGCCGACGCTTGAGAGTTCGCCCGATCGCGTGCCCTGAAAGTAATGCACCAACGCGTTGAGCATGGTCCCGCGGTTTTCCATGCGCGCCGGGTGGACGATGATGTCGGCCTGCTTGTTGAGCACAAGCAGGTGCTCGTCCTCGTAGAGCACATCGAGGGGGATATCGTCCGGCTCGATCTCGCCGCTGGGCGGGGGGGGAAGCACGAGCTCGATCGTGTCCTGCACACGGAGTTTGGTTGAGGACTTGGCGGGCACGCCGTTCACCGTAGCGCCGCCCTGATCGATCAGTTCCTGGAGCTTGTTGCGGCTCATGAACTTGATGCGCGTGGTCAGGTACTTGTCGAGCCGGTCCTTGATATCCCGCGCAAGCGTGAAGCGGACCCGGGCAACAAACTCATCGTCGCCCTCTTCCCTCGCGTCGAGGTACGCCCTGCGGATCGATTCGGGATCGACCTTGCCGCCCGGAAGGATGAACTCCCCGCCCAGCGATTCGTCGATGGACGCGGGCTGCACCGCGTCGGCATCGGAGCCCGGGTTGGGCCCGGGCTTGCTCACGGGTTGTCGTTGCTTGCGGGTGGTTCATCACCCGTATCTGTTGTGGGCTGTTCGTCCGCCGCACCATCGTCGGCTGCCTCGCCCGCATCGCTGCCGGAAACAGCACCCTGCTGGGCTGCCTGATCTCGGGCCTGCTGGAGGAGCGCGTCGATCTGTTCCTGCGAGAACGCGTTCTCTGCGCCCGGGAGCGGCGGCACCTGCTCGTTCGTGGGGAGTTCGCCGACCAGCTTGAGCGAATCAAGATTCGCCGTGCGCGCATCGGCAAAGCTCACGACCGTTGGGTATTTTTCCTGCTCGGCGAGCGACTTGAGTCGTGCATAGAAGCCGGCGGCCGCGTCGAAGTTTCGCTTGCCCTCTTCGACCGCCGCCAATCGCGTCAGCGCCTGCATGGCGAAGATGGATTTGCCGGGCTTGCCCTCGCTCATCGCGAGCACCTCTTTGGCGGTCTTCTCCGCGAGATCGAGGTACATGGTTCGACGGTCCGGGGTCAGGATGTCTTCGGGATTCGTCACCTGGCGGGTGATCGTGTCGAACTGAGCGCCGGGCTCGATGCCCACGGTGAACGCCCGGAGATAGAGGTCCGTCGCGGTGAGCTTGGCCAACTCGGGCACGCTCCGCACACCCACGTAGTCGTCGGCGATGGTGGTCAGCGATGTGGGCGAAGGATTGCCGCCCGCGGTCGCGGCCTCGAGTTCGCTGAATGCCTGATCGATGCGCGCGTTCTCCTTGCGCTCGAGCCACTGCAGCCCGGCCCAGACCAGCGCACCGACCGCGAGGGTCAGCAGCACGGGTGAACTCCACTTGTTCAGGAAGTCTAGGAACTCCTGGTTGATGCGCGAGTCTTCGAGCCCAGCGCCTTCGCGGATCTTGGTTTGCCGGTCGTCCATATCCACCTCTGCATGCCCAGTCGCCTGGACCAGTGATTCACAAGGGCCTGATACCGTGTCGCTTGAGCACGGCCTGCAGGTCACAATCGGGTCGTCATCCTAGCGTCGTAGCACAGTCAGATCAGGCATCAGCCCCCAGCGAGGCCCAGAATCGCCAGGGCCGCGGATCGTCCATGGCACCCTCTGGCACCAGAATCGACCGCACACGCCCGACCAGATCCGTGATCCCCGCCGCCCGCGGGCCCACGCTCACACGCAGATCGCAGGGGCAGGCATGCTCGCCGAGGTCGGATCGCGTGCCGAGTCGCAGCCGCGGGGTTGATACCGAGATGCACGCTTCGAGCCTCGGATCGAGTTCCCCCTCATCCCCGAGCGAATCGATGCAGTGCACCACAAGGTCCGCGTTCGCCAGCACGCTCCGGGCGATCGCCACTTCACCCGAGTCATCGATGCGTTCATCGACACCCGGCGTATCGACCCATCGCACCACCAGTCCACCCAGCTCCACGGGCACACCAACATGGTCACGCGTCGTGCCCGGGACATCGGCCACGAGTGCGACCTGCTGCCCGACGAGCGCGTTGATCAGCGAGGACTTGCCCACATTGGACCTGCCCACCGCTGCGACGGTCGGCGGGTGCACGAAACGATCAAGCGGGCTGGCCTGATCTATGGCGTCAAGCCGTGCCGCATGCGCGATGGTCTCAACACCCATCGCGTGCCAGCGTTCGTTGTGCTTGAGCAGGAGATCGACCGCGAGCGGGCTCGGTGCAACGCTGAGCGTGTGCATGCACCACGCCTCGATCTCGCTGCGTGCTTCGGGATAAACCACCACCGGATCGGGCGATTGTCGCATCGGCACGCCCAGCTCACGCAGACGCGAGCTGATCGAGCGGACGATCGCGATCCCGCCGTGCGGCATGAGCAGGAGTGTTGAAGCGTCGATCCCGAGCACCACGCCCTCGTCGAGGCCGAGGATGTCGGTCAACGCGAGCTGATTGGTACCCGGATGGTTGATGCCGATGGTTGCCGGATCATGATGGGCAAGCATGATGCACGCGATCGCACCGGGTCGCTGCATGGGCGTCTGGATCGCCTGCCATGACTCACTCACAGCGTGTCTTCATCCGGTTCGTCCTCATCATCGATATCGACGAGCATCGAGCACGCGGCACGGATGCCGTGGAGTTGCAGATCGGGCACGAATGCCTCGATCAGTTCGTCGCCTTCGAGCGCGCCCATGTCGCCGCCGGTCGCGACGATCTGGGGGTAGCCCTCGTAGAACTCGGCGTATCGTTCCGAGAGCCAGCGGATCGCGCCGTGGACGCACGCGTTCACACCCAGCTGCATCGCTGTGTCGGTCTGTCGCCCCGGGCTCAGATCGTCTGGCTTGGGCTTCTCGTACTTGAGCTGGGGAAGATGCGCGGTCTTTTCATGGAGCGCGTTGAACATCATGGCGATTCCCGGCATGATCGCACCGCCCTGAAACACACCCTCGCCGTCGACAAAGTCCACGGTGATCGCCGTGCCCATATCGACCACGATGCACGCCTGCCCGACCACCTGATAGGCGCCGATCGCACAGAGCAGGCGATCCTGCCCGACGGTTTTCTCACCCGATTCGGTCAGCGCGTGCCGGACCGGGATGGGCAGGTCGCGTCCGAATCGGTACACAACCGTGTGCCCCGCGGCACGCAGCGCCTTTTCGATCATGTCCGCGCGGGCCGCATCAACATGGGACATCACCACGACCGGATCGGGCTCGGCATCCCCGTATTCGCTCCAGAGCGAATCGACCTGCTGGGCGATCTCTGTGTGCTCTTTGCTGTGCACGGACTGGGCCTTGAGGCACTCGCGACCGGACAAAATCCCGACGCGGGTCCGGGTGTTCCCCACCGCGATCGCGATCATCGGACGGGTGATGCCCGGGAGATTGCCCGAGGCACGGGCACTCAACTCATGGTGTTCGCTGCTCATATCCCCTGATGGTATCCCTCATGCGTGGTTTCGATCATCCAAATCACCCACACTGTCCACACGAACGGGCAGAACTGGCCGACCCTGCTATTCTTTACGGAAGTCTTTTCGCGAGCGCCCGCACAGTTTCGGGCGGGGACAAGGATGACCCATGCCCACCTGCCTGATTGACCCCAGCATCGAACGCAAATCGATCAGCGGCTTCCACTTCCCCCTCGGGGTATACCCGGTCGAGCCCATGACACCCGCGATCGGATACACCGCCGAGTTCGAGCCCGAGGACAACGCCGAGGATATGGGTGACTGGGAAGCATGGCCCGACCAGTATGTCTACGACATCGTGATCCCCGCTGAGCGCGTCGAACCGCTCTGGCAGCAGCTCTTCGCGATGATGCCCGGGCGTGTCTTTCCCATCATCGATTACATCGGGCACGATGCGTATCGCGAGATCGACCCCTTCATGGCCTATGAGCCCATCGGCAAAGAGAAGGTTGTCAACGCGCTGCGCCAATACCGCCCGTTCTTCTTCGAGGACGGGATGGTCGGTTTCGGCGCGGTCAGCGAGGACCCCTTCTTCTATATATTCATCGACGAGCACAAGATCATTACCGTTCGTGTCGAGCCCGAGTTCCGCAAGCGGGTCGAGCGGCTGCTTGAGGCGTTTGAGATCCCGGAGATCGAGGAACCCGCAGGCGCGGACGCCGCCGCCCATGAGCACCGCTCGATCCTCACCACCCCGCCCGACCGGCCCGATCTGATCTCGGGTGATGAGATTCTCGAACGCATGCGCGATGCCTGGCGGCTGGTGCTCAATGTGGACCCGGACTCGAATGTGGACGACGAGGGGGAAGAACTGGGAATCACGCCCTGGCGTTGCCTCGCTCGGTTCAACACCAACCAAAGCCCGCACGACCAGTACGCACAGCTGGTGCTCACAGCGGACTGCCTCCGGCGCGCCGAGGATCTGACACAGGACACGGTGATCAAGAAATCCAATCCCGACGGCGATTGGTTTGATGTGGTGGTGATCAGCGCCAATCGAATGACCAACGAACAGGCCACCGAGTTGCTCGGAAAAATGTCGAAATCTAAATCGCTGACAAAGAACGCTTTACAGCAAGAACGCGTGCTCGCGTTCCATGTGCTCACTCCCGAAGAAGCGTGAGCTCACCGCACCCGCTCAGCCGCTCAACGAAACGGATCTGGGGTGTTCACTGACTTTCTGTGGCTTCTGTCGTGGTTCGGGAACCTCTCGCGGGGTGCGGTCGAATAGGCACCACACAGGGACGAAATGGCGCGGCCCCGCTTCCGCGTCAAAGGATCGATCGCACACCGAGCAAACGCGATCTTGAAAACCAGATCGCCAAAACGACACGCTTTCGATTCATCAGGATACACTGCATGCCAATGGGATTTGCGATAATCGTCAAACCCCTGTATCGTCCCCCCTCCCTGTCACACCGCCACTGACGGCGTTGCGAAGGGGTCTGTTGTCCGTGAATAATCACGGGCAAACTGGCCGTGACTCAGGCACGGCTATCCGTCTCTGCGAGTGATCGCAGAACAACAACTCACGCACGCGGGAAACAGTGCGACGGTGCACTTCCCGCCCAAACTCAGCCAAGAGCTGGCCCCATCCCAGCTCGCGAGCCAAGAGCCAAATTGGAGTGATCCGGATGTCACCCGCACCTTACAGATCTGTTCGTTCTTTGCTTCTCGCCGCCGTCGCCTTCTCGGGTCTGCCCAGCTCAACGCTGCTGGCCAGTGTCGAGTTGGAGGCCAGCGCTGTTCGTGAGAATACCGATGAGGTTTTCGATCGTGCCGCCAATCTGCTCGTCGAAGGGCAGCTGATCCGGGCTCGAGCAATGCTCCTGGCCCTGCAGGATTCTCCCGCGGGAGCGGCGCTCAGCGATGAGCAGAGTCAGCAGCTCTGGGTCATGCTCGCCAAGGCTGAGCGTCAGATCCAGCGCAGCGATCGGCTCGACATCAGTCTCCAGAAGGCACAGCTCGCACTGAGCACCGACAACCTCGTCGAAGCACAGCGTCAGGCACAGATGGTCATCGACGCGGCGCGCTCCAGCAGCGAGCAGATCGAAGCCGCACGGGCCGTCATCGAACTGAGCGAAACACGCCAGAACGATGCCATCAACAAGGTCGACAGTGTTATTGACCGTATCAGCGCGGCCTTCGGCGCAGGCGACTACGCACATTCCAAGCTCCTGCTCACCCGACTCGGCCAGCTTGGCCTGTCGCTGAGCGAGACCCAGCAGAACACCCTCGACTCCTACCGCGACAAGCTCGCTTCCATCGAGCAGGCACAGGGGACCAGCTTCGGCGCGTACAACCCGGCAATGGGCATGCTCGCCCCTGAAAGCGGCATGACCTCCGACTGGCTCACCGGAAGCACACAGGACGGTGCCCGCACCGGTTCCTACCTGGGCAATCAGCCCGAGGATCCCCAGGCCGAGCCCATCGAGGTCGAACTGGTTCAGGAAGAGCCACAGGTGGACCTTCTCGACGCGGCCCGCCGCTTCGAGGCCCAGAGCCTCCTCGGCCAAGCCAACCTCGCGTTCGAGGAACGCCGTTTCAACGAAGCGCTGACCCTCTACGGCAATGTCATCACGAACTTCAGCGGCTATGTCTCCGCCGAGGATCTGCAGCTCGCACGCGACCGTCGTGCCGAGGCGCAGGTGCAGCTCGGTGTGCAGGGCGGTCCTCAGGACAACATCCTCGACCAGACCCTGACGCAGGACGCACTCGTCCTTCAGCGTGCACAGGCCGCGTTCGAGAACTACATGCAGCAGGCCCAGAAGGCCCTGTCGGAAGGCGACACGAACACCGCCCGCAATCTCGCCGCTCAGGCCACCCTGACCATCAAGCGTGCCCGCGACGCGATGCCCGAGTCCGCGTTCGAGAACTACCAGGACCGTGTTGCCGACCTGATCACCCAGATCAACACCACCGAAGAACAGCAGCGCATCAGCCAGGCCGAGGCAGAGCGTCAGCGTCTGGCCCAGCAGACCGCGCAGCTCGCCGCTGAGCGCAGCCGCGAGCGCGACGAGAAGATCATTGCGAACCTTGAGCGCGTCCACGCGCTGCAGCAGGAACTCAAGTACGAAGAAGCGCTCGAGGTCGTCGAGTCGATCCTCTTCCTCGATCCGACCAATCCCGCGGGCCTGCTCCTGCGTGACATCATCCAGGACACGCTGATCTACCGGGAAAATCTCGGCTACCAGCGTGAGAAGGGCATCAGCTACGCCCGTCAGTCGCTCGACAATCAGGAAGCGATGATCGCACCCGAATCGATCATCGCCTACCCCGACGACTGGCCCGCGATCAGCTTCAGGCGCGGCGACATCCTCGAGTTTGCTGAATCCGAGGCCAACCGCTCCGTGCTCGCAAAGATGCGTGACACACGCATGCCAGTCGAGTTCAACGACAACGCGTTCGAAGATGTGGTCGCCTTCATCGGTTCAACCACGGGCATCGACATCGATGTGGACTGGGAATCGCTCGCCGACATCGGCGTTGACCCCGACACACCAGTCGATCTCACCCTCAAGAATGTCCAGATCGATGTCCTGCTCGACCGCGTTCTGGGCAAAGTCTCCGACCCGACGCTCCCCGCCGGCTGGGCGATTCAGGACGGCATCCTGACCATCGCCTCCGACGAGGTGCTGCGTCTGAACACCGTCCTCGAAACCTACGACATCCGCGACCTGATCTTCGTCGTCCCCGACTTCGACAACGCACCCGAGTTCGACCTCCAGAGTGCCGTGCAGGCAGCCGGTGGTGGCGGCGGCGGTGGCGGCGGTCAGAGCCCCTTCTCGGGCGGCAGCCAGGACCCGCAGAACATCCCGACCCGCGATGATCGTGTGACGGCGATCGTCGACCTGATCCAGGCCAATGTCGATCCCGACGGCTGGACCGCGCTGGGCGGCGACACGAGCTCGGTCACCGAACTCAACGGCAACTTCATCATCACCACGACCCCCAAGAATCATCGCGCCATCATCGGCCTGCTCAACAAGCTGCGCCAGCAGCGTGCGGTGCAGATCAATGTCGAGACCCGATTCCTCTCGGTCGATCAGAACTTCTTCGAGCAGATCGGGTTCGACCTCGATGTGTACTTCAACGCGAACAACACCGAGTACCAGCTCGCACGCACGCTTGACCCGTCGCTGCTCCCCAGCGACTACTTCGGCTCCGACGGGCAGTTGCTCGACAATGTCACCGGCAACGGCTTCATCCTCGATACCAACGGCGACGGCATCCCCGACGCACCCATCAGCCAGCCCGTGCTGGGCCCCGGCTTCAACGGCGGCGTTGTCCCCGGTGTCGGCACCTTCCCCAACGATTCATTCTCGGTCATCCGCGCGGCCCAGAACTCGTTCGGCCTGTCCAACTCGCTGGCGACCGTCAACTCGTTCGCGGGCCAGATCCTCGGGCTCAACCCCGCGCTGGGCGTCACGGGTCGATTCCTCGACGACATCCAGGTGGACTTCCTTGTCGAGGCGACGCAGGCCGACCAGCGCAGTGTGGTCCTGACCGCTCCGCGACTGACATTCACCAACGGCCAGCGTTCATACATCGCCGTCTCGACGACCACGACCTTCGTCTCGGACCTGACGCCCGTCGTCGGCTCCAGCGCGGGTGCATTCGATCCGCAGATCTCGACCATTCCCACGGGTGTGGTCATCGATGTGCAGGGCGTTGCTTCCGCTGACCGTCGCTATGTCACCCTGACCGTGCAGACGACCCAATCACGCCTCTCCTTCGCTCAGGATCGGACAATCACCGGTGCAGCGGGCGGCGGCGGCACCGTTGGCGGCAACGCGACGGGCTTCGAGGGCGATGTTCAGGTGCCCATCGTTGACGCGACCGAACTCCGGACCACCGTGACCATTCCCGACCAGGGCACTGTCCTGCTCGGCGGCCAGCGCGTCGTCGAAGAAGTCGAAGTCGAGACGGGCGTGCCCGTGCTCAGCAAGATCCCGATCCTGAGCCGATTCTTCTCGAACCGCGTCGATGCCAAGACCGACAAGACGCTGCTGATTCTCCTCAAGCCGACCATCCTCATCCAGAACGAAGAAGAGGAACTCAACTTCCCGGGTCTGCTCGACCAGTTGGGTCGCTGAGATACCGGCCGCTGATCCAAGCTCAACCAACGGACGCGTCACCACGACGCGTCCGTTTTTCATTGTCTGTACGCGTCGCTTTCGTCCACGCCCGACGCGCCAGAGCGGGCGGGGTGCTCTATAGTGTGACCCGGCATCAATGCCGGCCTGATGCAATGCGAGGACACACAGCGATGAGCGAATCAAGACTCAGAGTGAGTGACAGCGACGGGGTGACCCTGATCGAGTTCGTCGATCGGAACATCCTCGATGAAGCGAACATCCAGGCCATCAACGAAGAGATCACGGGCGAGATTGAGAAGAGCACCAAGCCAAGGCTGCTCATCAGTTTCTCCAATGTCGATCACCTCTCGTCGGCCGCGCTCGGTGCCCTGATCACGATCAACAACAAGATCCGTGAGAAGACGGGCGAGCTCCACCTCGCCAATATCGATCCGCAGATCTACGAGGTCTTCGTGATCACGCGCCTCAATAAGCTCTTCAATATCCACGATACTACCGACGAAGCCCGAGCCGCTTTCGCGGGCTGACTTGAACACTCGATCCCGTCGCCGTCCGAACCACCATGACAGACGCCAACACCCATATCGAGGGCGCTCATGTCGTCGAGCTTGCCCATGACCGTGAGGCCATCGCCGGGCTTATCGATCATGTTCTGGGTCAGGCCGAGGACCTCGGTTACGGCAACAGCGCCATCTTTGCCGTGCGGCTGGCCATCGAGGAAGCGATCACCAATGCCTTCGAGCACGGTCACGAGGGGCTCAGTGACGACCTGACCGTCAATGTCGAGTACCGCGTCACGGCATTATCGATTGAGATCGCGATCGAGGATCAAGGCCCGGGCTTTGCCCCTGAGCGGCTCCCGGACCCCACGCTCCTCGAGAACCTCGCGAAACCCTCGGGGCGAGGCGTGATGCTCATGAAGGCCTATATGAGCGAGGTCCTCTTCAACGACCGCGGCAATCGCGTCAAGATGCGATACACCCTGCACAACGCCTGAGACCTGTTCATGA
>CAYQRD010000008.1:35087-47893 GCA_964419845.1 uncultured Phycisphaeraceae bacterium | reverse complement strand
TGAGACCTGTTCATGAAACCAGGTCCCAATATACACCCTGAGACAAGCTCACAGTCCCTGTATGTGAGCACAGCCTCTGGACCCTCCCCGCTGGCGAACACGTTCAATGCACTCCAAGCCCCCCTCAGAGGCGATCCCCAGACGCGTGAACGGCACGGCATAACGACTCACACACCGATTGACCCCGCCGAACCCTTGCTTCGGGCAACGCGTACATCTACAATATATTTGGAATGATTCTAAGTATCAGGACAACGCTGTCCGGAATCGCCATGTCCCTGAACGCCACGCTGTGAGGACTCATCATGAGCGTTGAACTCCCGTTTTATCTTGACTACGCCGCGACCTCGCCGTGCGATCCGCGCGTGGTCGAAGCGATGACCCCATACTTCACCCGCATGTTCGGCAACCCGGGCTCGCGAAACCATTCGTTCGGCTGGGATGCGGAGAACGCGGTTGACACAGCGCGTCAGCAGGTCGCGTCGTTGCTCGGCGCGGATGCCAAGGAAGTTATCTTTACATCCGGCTCCACGGAATCCAACAACCTCGCGATCAAGGGCGCGGCGAACATGTACGCCAGGAAGCCCGCCGGCGAGAAGAATCGCGGCCACATCATCACCGCGATCCACGAGCACAAGGCCGTGCTCGACCCCTGCAAACGACTCGAGAAGGAGGGCTTCGATGTCACCTGGCTCGAGCCCGGTGCCGACGGCATCATCACCCGTGACATGATCGCCGACGCGATGCGTGATGACACCATCATGGTCACGATCATGTGGGCCAACAACGAGATCGGCACGATCAACGAGATCCCCCAGATCGGCGAGCTCTGCCACGACAAGGGCGTGATCTTCCACACGGATGCCACGCAGTGGGTCGGGAAGATGCCCACGAATGTCGCGACCGACAATGTGGATCTGCTCTCGCTCTCGGGCCACAAGATCTACGGGCCCAAGGGCGTCGGCGCACTCTATGTTCGTCGGCGTCGCCCGCGTGTCCGACTGACCGCGCTCCAGGAGGGCGGCGGCCAGGAACGCGGCTTCCGCTCGGGCACGCTCAATGTCACCGGCATCGTCGGGCTGGGTAAGGCCTGCGAGTTGTGCGCCGCGGACATGGACAGTGAGCGTGAGCGCCTGCTCGCCCTGCGGACACGCCTTGAAGACAAGCTCCAGTCCGCGATGGAAGTTGTCCAGGTCAACGGGCACAAGGACAAGCGCCTGGCAAACATCACCAACATCTCCTTCGGGTTCGTCGAGGGCGAGAGCCTGATGATGGCGCTCAAGGAGATCGCGATGAGCTCGGGCTCGGCGTGCACCAGCGCCTCGCTCGAGCCCAGCTATGTGCTCAAGGCCCTGGGCGTCGGCGACGATCTGGCCCACTCCTCCCTGCGCATCAGCATGGGACGCTGGACCACCGAAGAACAGATCGATTACGCGGCCGACAAAATCATCGAGGCCGTTACCAAGTTGCGTGAACTCTCGCCGCTGTTCGACATGCACAACGAGGGCATCGACATCAGCAAGATCGAATGGGCCGCGCACTAACCCCAAAGCAACCACACCAAACGAGGTGAACCATGGCATATTCAGAAAAAGTCATCGAGCACTATGAGAAGCCCCGCAATGTCGGGACCTTCGGCACGCAGAAGGAAATCAAGGAACGACGCGACATCGGTGTCGGCCTCGTCGGCGCACCCGAGTGCGGCGATGTGATGCAGCTGCAGATCAAGGTCGACGAGAGCGGCAAGATCGAAGACGCCAAGTTCAAGTGCTTCGGCTGCGGCTCAGCCATCGCCAGCTCGTCGCTCGCGACCGAGTGGCTCAAGGGCAAGAGCCTCGACGAAGGCATGGCGCTCAAGAACACCGAGATCGTCGAGGAGCTCTCGCTCCCGCCCGTTAAGATTCACTGCTCGGTCCTGGCCGAGGACGCGATCAAGGCGGCCATCGCCGACTACAAGGTCAAGAACGCGAACTGAGCGACCCAAATCGCCCCCGCGTGCGTATAGAATCATGACCCGCCGAACCAGAACCGGACGGGCGGATGAAGGAGCGCTGCATGAGCACCGAAACAACCCAGGATCAGGCCGTCGTACTCACCGAGACCGCGGCCCGTGAGATCAAGACCATCATCGCAAGCCAGGAACTCGACGCCGACAAGGTCCGCCTCAGGGTGGGTGTCAAGGGCGGCGGCTGCTCTGGCTTCAGCTACCTGCTCGATCTGACCGAGACCCAGAAGGAAACGGACGAGCTCTTCGAACAGCACGGGGTGAAGATCATCATCGATCCCAAGTCGCTGCTCTATCTGGGGGGCGTGATCGTCGACTTCAAGGACGAGATCATGGGGCGTGGGTTTGTCTTCAACAATCCCAACGCCACCAGCAGCTGTGGCTGCGGCTCAAGTTTCGCGGTTTGACCCGTTCCGGCCCGCTCTGGGCCCGGAAAAACGACAGAATTGCGCCAGAACGAACACGCTCGGCATTCTGCCGGGCGTTTTTTCGTTTGTGGGTTGCACATTGCCCTGAGATACGATTGAATAGACGCTCGCACCTTGCACCATCGGGGCCAATCACCACCGATGCCGTGACCAATAGGGGATTTCCTGCCCATGACAGAAACACCGGTCCCGCTCGATACCACCCAGGGCTACTGCCCCCCTACCGCGGTCCAGTTCAGTGTGTTTCTGTCGAACAAGGTAGGCAAGATGCTCGACCTGACCGAGCACCTCGACGAAGCGATCATCGAGCTCTGCGCGTTGTCCGTGCACGAGGCCTCCGACCATGCCGTCGTTCGCATCATTACGGACAACTCCGCGTTGACACGCAAGATGCTCTGTGAGCATCGGTTCCCGTTCTCCGAGCGTGAGGTGCTGCTTGTCGAACTCAGCGAGGGGCACACGATCTCCAAGCTCTGCCTCTTCCTGCTGGGTGCAGAGATCAACATCGCCTTCGCGTACCCGCTCCTGCATCACAACACGGACTATCCGAGCATCGCCATCGCCGTAGATGACCCCACCCTCGCGGGGCAGATCCTCTCTCGCAAGGGCTTTAAAATGCTCGGGGAGTGCGATCTGCACTACTGAGCCCCCCAGCCCCCCCGACACACCCCGTTTTTTGCGGCATTTCAACACATACCATCAACTCCGCACCCTGCGATCGGTATCGTCATACAGGACCGACTACACAGCTTCCAAGGAGCAACACCCATGAAACGCACCATCCCCACAATCGCCGGCCTCTGCGCCGGGCTCACCCTGCTCTCGACGGCTGCGCTGGCCGGTCCTGAGCACAAGGAGCACAAGAACGCCGACAAGATGACGGACAAGATGGCCGACAAGCCAACACTCGCCGACTATGTCGACGAGGTCAAGCTGCCCGAGCTGTTCATCGGCTCCAAGGCCCCCGAGTTGCAGATCGCCAAGTTCGTCAAGGGCGACTCGGTCCAGCAGTTCGAAGAGGGCAAGGTCTATGTCGTCGAGTTCTGGGCGACCTGGTGTGGCCCCTGCATCGCCGCATTCCCCCACCTCTCCGAGAAACAGGCAGAGTTCGAGGGCAAGGTCCAGTTCATCGGCGTCAATGTCTGGGAAGGCGTTGAAGATCAGGCCGAGCGCATTGAGAAAGTCGAGACCTTCGTCGCTGACCAGGGCGACCGGATGAGCTACACCGTCGCCGTTGAAAACGGCAGCGCCATGGCCGACACCTGGATGAAGCCAGCAGCCCAGAACGGCATCCCCGCCGCGTTCATCGTGGACGGCACCGGGAGCGTCGCCTGGATCGGGCACCCCATGAGCATGGACGAGACGCTTGAGGCCGTCGTCAACGGGACTCATGACCGTGCCAAGGCGATCGAGGACTTCAAGAGCCAGAACATGATGATGGCCGGCTACCAGAAGTTCGCCGCATCCATGCGCAGCGGCGAGGGCATCGACGATGCGCTCACTATCGCCGGCATCCTTGTCAACGATTACTTCCAGGACGAGCCGGGCGGGCTCAACGCGATCGCCTGGACCATCCTCTCCTCCGAGAGCGACGCCGTGGGCATGAAGGAGCACAAGCTCGCCTACTCCGCGATCAAGCAGGCGTGCGAGAAGACGGACTGGGAAAACTGGATGTTCCTCGATACCTACGCACTCGCCGCCCATACGCTCGGCAAGAAGGACGAGGCCGTCAAGTGGCAGAAGAAGGCCATCGAGCTGCTGCCCGAGGCCAATGCTCAGGCCAAGCCCGATCTCGAAGCCGCACTGGCCGAGTATGAATCCGCGGGCGAAGACTGATCGAACCACGATCAATGCTCAATAGCAACAACAAAAACACCCCGTCACTGACGGGGTGTTTTCATTGGATCGGTTCGATGGCCCTCGATCAGTGCAGCCCGCGTGCACCGAGCCAGTGCTCCGCATCGATCGCCGCCTGACATCCCATGCCCGCAGCGGTGACCGCCTGACGATACTTCGCGTCAGCGACATCGCCCGCCGCGAACACACCGGCAAAGTTGGTCGCGCTCGATCGGGTCTTGAGGTCGATGTAGCCCGCGTCATCAAACTCAAGCCCCGACTCGTGCAGGAACCTGGTCGCCGGGGTGTGACCGATCGCGACAAACATGCCCTTGACTTCCAGCACGGACTCCTCGCCCGTGACCGTGTCCTTGAGCCTGATGCCGCTGAGTTTCTCATTCCCGGACGCGTCGGGTTCGCTGAGACAGTCAAGCACCGCTTTGTTCCAAAGGACCTCCGCGTTGGGCTTGCCCATGAATCGCTCCTGCATGACCTTCGATGCACGCAGCTCATCGCGCCTGTGGATGACATACACCTTGGAAGCGAAGTTCGTGAGGTAGGTCGCCTCCTCCATCGCGGTATCTCCGCCGCCGACCACTGCCAGCGGCTGATCGCGGAAGACCGGGAGCGCCCCATCACATACGGCGCAGGCACTGACCCCGCCGCCGGTCGTTGCGAGCCTCATCTCGCTCTCGAGCCCCAGCCAGTTGGCCGTGGCGCCCGTCGAGATGATGACCGCGTGCGTCTGGATCGATTTCCCGCCCGAGGTGTGCAGCGTGTGCGGGGAGCCATCGCTGGAAAACTCACAGCGGACGATGTCCTCGCCGACCACAGCGGTACCGAAGCGTCTGGCCTGCTGCTCGAACTTCATCATCATCTCGGGCCCCGCGATCCCATCGGGGAAGCCGGGGTAGTTCTCAACATCAGTCGTCAGCATGAGCTGCCCACCGGGGAGAATCGGGCCGGGATCCTGCTTGGCGACGCCGACATACACAACCGGATCGAGGTTCGCACGAGCGGCATAGATCGCAGCGGTCCATCCCGAGGGTCCTGAGCCGATGATCACAACCTTGTGCACGCTATTTTCGGAATCTGCCAATCGAATGCTCCTGTATCCTCTGCTACTTCTTGCTCAGCCGAACCGCGGGGCCGGGTTCATCACGAACACGCATCAGCCCGGATCTATTCCTGAGCTCAGGACGGGTGCAATCGTAGCGCAATGACCCCGACGAAAGAACCGGACGCATCATCGCATGATGCGTCCGGTCGATTGTTGGCTCAGAGGAAATGATCGTGCCATTTCCCGAGTTATCCAAAACTGCCGCGTTCAGCCGGCTTTGGTGCCGCGCCGTGAGACGCCTGTGGTCTGACGCAGGCTCGGCGGGGTCTGATCGTCAACCCCGATCTCTTCGAAGGCCGGATCGTTACGCCTGAAGAAGCGGCTCGGCTTGTCATCACTCAGACGCTCGTTGAGGCGTTCGAGCGATTCCTCGATGATCTGCCGCACGCGCTCACGCGAGATGCCGACCTCGCTGGCGATCTCCTTGAGCGTCAGCGGCTCAGAGCCGTCGAGGCCGAAACGAAGACGCAGGATCTCCGCCTCGCGGTCGTCGATGGTCTCCATCAGACGCCGGAGGATGCCGAGCTCCTCTGTCCGCAGCGAGTTATCGTCGGGTGTCGCGGTGCGGTAGTCCGCGATGAGGCCCTCAAGCCCGACGGCCTCGCCGTCGAGATCACGCGGTGCCTGGTTGGGCGCGTTGAACGCCTTGACCGCACGCTTGATGATCTGCACCTTCTTGATGGGCAGATCCATGCTCTCGGCCAGTTGCTCCATGGTCGGCTCGTGCCCGAGATTGGCCTGCAGCAGACGCGAGTGCATCTTCCACTTGGCGATCAGCTCAACCATGTACGCGGGGATGTGGATCGGCTGATTGGCGTTCATCAGCGCACGCTTGATGCCCTGCTTGATCCACCAGCTGCCGTAGGTGCTGAACCGTGCGCCCTGCGCCGGATCGAAGCCCTCGACGGCTCGCATCAGACCGATGTTGCCCTCCTCGATCAGATCAGTGATCGGGAGACCTCGGTTTGTGTATTTCTTGGCGATCGCGACCACGAGGCGAAGATTGCTTTTGATCATGCGATCGCGTGCCGCGGGGCACTGCTCGTTGATGATCTTCCAGCCGAGCTCTCGCTCTTCTTCTGCGGTCAGCAATGGATAGCGGTTGATCTCCTGCAGGTATGTCTGCAAAGAAGACTTGACGCTGGACGACCCGCTCTCACGGGACACGGACGAACCAATAGATGTACTCACTTTCCTACCCTACCCTTTCCGCGGCGAGTGCCGCCGGAAATAAACAGATGGTCGGGGGGACAAAGATCCCTCCCCTACTCCGTTCGTCAGTGTAACCGAATAGTTCCATCGGCCCAAGTCCAAAACCCCTGAAGCATGGGAATTTTCTTGCCTCTTTCCGGTGTACAAACCTGCCCGATTGCACGGGTTAGGTCGATCGATCGACAGTTTTGTGAATATGATCGGTCCATCCGAAACTTTATTGGCATCTGCCGGGAATCGGCGCATAATGCCGCCCTCAACCGCCGAAACGGAGAAGCATGGACCGCGATCTCAGCGAAATACTCGAGGAATGGCCCTTCGAACCGGGAAAAATCTCTGTCCGCGTCATCGAGGGCAAGGACGGCGAGCCACGCATCCAGGTCCGTCTGGATCTCGGGATGCTCCAGATGTATGTCGCGGGACGCCCCGACGGCAAGCACCCCCACGGCTTCGACTCGCTCCTTGAATACCACGAATCCCAGCTCGACCAGATGCAGATGGATGAGATCACCGAGGAGGATGCGGAGCCGGTCGCCGAGGGGTTCGTCGAAAGCGGAGACGATGAGGATGAGGAGTTCCGCCTGCCACGCTTCCTGACCAACGAGGAGTGCAAGGCGCTCCGCGAGGAAGCGCAGCAGTACTACCACCGCTACATCGCCCTGCTCGTTCTGGAAGACTACGAAGCGGTCGTGCGGGATACCTCACGCAACCTGCGTGTCCTCGATCTCTTCCGCGACTACGCGATCGACGACGAGGACCGACTCGCGATGGAATCCCATCGTCCCTACATCATGATGATGCGTGCGCGATCGCTCGCGAGTCAGGCGATGAAGGTCGAGGAGAACAAGGCGGCCATCTTCGCGATCGACGAGGGCATCGAATCGCTCAAGGCCTATTACGAATCGATCGGGCGTCCGGAACTCTTCGAGGAATCGGGCGAGACCCAGATGCTGCGTGACATGCGTGACGCGCTGGTGCCCAAGCTGCCCGTCAGCCAGAAAGCGGAACTACGCCAACGCCTCGACGCCGCCATCGCGTCGGAGAACTTCGAGCTCGCCGCGATCCTCCGCGATGAGATCCGTATGCTCGGCGGGGACACGGGCACACCCCCCAGCGCGTGATCACTCCGCGCCAGCACGCTCTGCACGCGCACGCTTCACCAGCACGCTCAGCAGCGTGATATCCGCCGGCGTGACCCCCTCGAGACGCGATGCCTGCCCGAAGGTTGTCGGGCGGAACCGGGCCAGCGCGTTCTTTGCTTCTGTCCGCATCGAGGTGAGTTCCCCGTACTCCATCCAGTCGGGCAGCGGCCGATGCTCGAGCTCGGCGCTGCGGACAATCTCGCGCTGCTGCCGTTCGACATATGGCGCGTAACGGGCATCGGAGTGCAGCGTCAGCCAGATCCCCCTGGCCTGCGGCCCGAGTTCAGGCTCGAGTGCGGCGCGGAGGTGCTCAACGCGGTACTCGGGCTCGAGTGCACGCTGGGCGACGGTCTTCTCGGCATCTCGCATCGATTCCATCAGCGCACGCCCGCGATCGAGCACACGCGTCCGCTCGCCGTGCTGTGCCCAGCGCGTTCGTCCGAGCTCATGGTGCTCGAGCAGTCCCAGCCCGTGCGCGATCGTTGTCAATCGATCGGGCGCGTTGTCCGCACGCAGCAGCAAGCGATGCTCTGCGCGGCTGGTAAACATCCGGTAGGGCTCGCGTGGGGTCTTGGTCACCAGGTCATCCATGAGCACCCCGATGTAGGCCTGTTCTCGTCCGAGGGTGAAGGGCTGGTAGTCGTCCGCATCGCGGACCATCAGCGCCGCGTTGATGCCGGCGACCAATCCCTGAGCCGCGGCCTCCTCGTACCCGCTGGTCCCGTTGATCTGCCCCGCAAGGAACATACGCCGCACGGACCGTGTCTCGCCTGTCGTGTGGATCTGGTGGGGCCTGACCATGTCGTACTCAACCGCGTACCCGTACTGGAGGATCTCCGCGTCTTCACACCCGGGCATCCCCTTGACGACCTCGTCCTGAATATCCGCCGGCAGACTTGTCGCGATGCCGTTGCAATAGATCCAATCGCTCTCATGCGACTCGGGCTCGAGATAGATCCCGTGCGATTCACGCTGCGCGAATCGCACCACTTTGTCCTCGATACTCGGGCAGTAGCGAGGCCCCTGCGCCAGATTGCCCGAGTACATCGGCGCGCGATGCAGATTCGCCCGGATCAACTCATGTGATGCGCTGCCCGTGTGGGTCTGCCAGCAGGGGAGCTGCTCCATCAGCGGGAATCGGTGACACGCGGTGCGCCCCACTGCCCAGCCGCCAGGGGTGAGCTCGGAGAAGCTGACCGGATCGGGGTCGCCGTACTCGAGCTCGAGCTCATTGAGTCGGATCGTTCCCTTGCGGAGCCGAGGGGGCGTCCCTGTCCGCAGACGCCCGAGCTCGAACCCAAGATCGCTCAGCGATCTGGAGATACCGTTGGCGGCCTGCTCTCCCCGACGCCCACCCGGGACTTTCTCCTCCCCGGTGTGCATAAGTCCGCGCATAAAAGTGCCGGTGGTGATTACCAGCGTCGCGGACATCAGATCGACCTGATCCCCATCCACCGTGGATATCCGCACACCCCGCGCTCGCTGTGAATCCTCGGCCGTCAGGATCGCCTCGACCGTGCCCTGGATAATCTCGATCTCCGGTCGGGCTCCGATGAGTTCCTGAGCCACACGAGCGTACGCGTGCTTGTCGGACTGACAGCGCGGCCCGTGGACCGCTGCGCCTTTCGATGTGTTGAGTACCTTGAACTGGATGCCAGTCGCATCAGCGATCAGCCCCATAACCCCGCCCAGAGCGTCGATCTCGCGTACCAACTGCCCCTTGGCGAGCCCCCCGATAGCGGGATTGCAGCTGAGCGTTCCAATTTTGGATCGATCGATCGTAATTAACGCGACACGCTTCTCCCCCCCGAGCAGGTTCGCCGCAGCCCAGGCCGCTTCGATCCCGGCGTGCCCGCCACCCACCACAATGACATCGAATCGTGTTCGCATCGTCGATTCTACGCAAGAATCGATGAAAACAAGCGTTGTTCTGATGTTCGAATCTTGGCAGGCGTATCGAACTCTGATATCCTGACAACGCCGGTTCTGATTGACATCCGCGAAACACGAGGTTTCTTTCCATGCATATCAAACGCGCTCGCCGTTCAACATTCAATATCATCGCGCTTGCGGGTGCGCTCTGTGCCGCTGCGACCTTCACCCTCGGTGACGAGGTTGTGATGCGTGACGGCACGGTCCATTCAGGTAAGGTCGTCTCACGCAACCGTCGCACCGTGACCATCGACACCGAAATCCACGGCATCTCCACACGCCTTGATCTCGATCGGCGCCATGTCAAGTCCATCGTGATCAGCGATGAGGAACTGACGACGCCCGCCACCGTGAACACGACCGACACCCCCACGATCCCCAACCTCCGCGCTGAGAAGGAGGACGAGAACAAGGTGCTCAAGCGTGATGGGTACAACCTCGTGCTCGAGGTCCCGCTCGAGGGCACCTTCGGACAGGACATCTACCCGCTCGGCGTCGCCAACTCGCTCGAGTGGGCCAAGAACGCCGGTGTCACCGATGTCGTCTTCCGCATCAACTCCGGCGGCGGCGAGGTCTGGTGCGCCATGGACATGGTCGAGCTGATGAACAAGTATCGCGGCGATTTCAAGATGCACATGCTCATCGAATCCGCGATCAGCGCCTCGATCTGGCCCAGCTTCACCTGCGACACCATCACGATGTGTCCCGGCTCCGACTTCGGCGGTGCCGTGGGATACACACAAAACGCGACGGGCTCGGCCGAAGTCGACCTCAAGATGAACTCCATTATGTCCGCCAAGCTCGAGTCCGCAGCCGACGCAAACGGGCACTCGGGATACCTCGTGCGGGCCATGATCCTCTCGGAAGCAGCGGTCTACGCCTATCAGGGCGCGGACGGCGAATGGATCCTCGCCAACAGCACAGAGGGCCTGCCCGACGGGTACGAGACCATCGATGGTCCAAACAGCGTGCTCACGCTGACCGCCAAGCAGGCCATCAAGTACGGCATCGTGGACGCGATGACAGACGGCCGCACCCTCGAAGAGTTCTGCAAGGTTCAGGGCATCGAGAAATGGGACAACGCGGGCGAGTTCGGGCACGAAACAGTCCAGAAGGATGTCGAGAAGTGCAAACGCGTCCGCGACCAACTCGTCGCCTCCATCAACGGCTTCTACACCGAGATGGCCTACTACGCGGGCGCACGCACATTCCGCTCCGCGGGCTCTGCCCTGCAGGACATGAAGAAGCATCTCGGGACATACAAGCGACTGATCCGTGACGCCGAAGAGATGCACATGCCCTCGATCCTCGACAGCTTCGAGAAAGCGATCGATGTGACCTACTACCAGAACTGGATCGACGACGAACAGGCCGACCTTCGTCGTGCCTACGGCCCTTGATCGCCTCTGCTGAGCATGCCTTGAATGAACAGCCTGCCCCGAGTCCACAAAAGAAGCCCCGTCCGAAGACAGGGCCCGTGGATGGAGGCAGGTTTTTCCTTCTCGACTCCGCCGGCACAAGTCAGTTGCAGTCTCCGTCTCGATCGAGCCCGTAGCGGGCCCGCCCGATGTCCTTGCCGCCGTAGTCGATCCCACGCAATCCCATGCGGGTCCAGCGGTATCTCTGGCAGTACTCCGCAGTTTCACCGAGCCCCGATCGCGGGAGCGGGAATGTATCGATGGGCACATACGCCTGTTTCCAGTTCATGTCGGGAAACTCGGGGCTCCAGCCCGGGTTGGCCGCGGAAGTCGATTCATTCCGCACCGACCCATCGAAGAACGCGAGGTTGCACTTGGCCTGAGGGTACGCGAAGTAGAGACCGTCGCGATCCGTGAAGCGATCGAACTCCTCGAACATCATCACCTTGCCCGCGGGATGCGCGACATGCGTGAACTTCCGGTTCCCGAGGGGTATCTGCTGGCTGTTGCCCGATGTGCCCGTCGGGCGAAACAGGTGCGGGGTTTCCGGGACGGGCGCATAAGTCCTTTGCCCGGGACCGCCGTCCGAGTTCCACGCCGCGGGAACCATCTGATAGGTGCTCGCGAAGGGCCATCGCTGACGCACCGCGGGGAGCAACCAGTTCGGGTCATCGTCGTAGCCGGTGATCGTACCGTCCGCGAAGGGCACGCCCGAGCCCGGGCCATACTCGACCGGGTTCTCCTGCCACTGGATCAGATTGCGATCGAGCGGGCTCGCGGCGATCGGCTCGGGCTGGATGTCCGAGAGGAAGTCCAGCAGCACAAGATGCGAGTATCGACGATGCGGGAGACGGTCCCGGTAGTTTCGGATCTTGGTCACGCCACCGATCCTGCCCGTCACGCGCATCAGGATTTCCTGATTCTGATCCGCGGCGGCGTCCTGATCGGTCGTCGGGTTGCGCACCTGTCCCGATGGCAATACATACGACTCGCCCGCACGCCAGGTGTAACTGAAGATGCGATCTGCGTTGTCCGAGGCATAGTTCGCCGCGCCCGTGTTGAGCTGACGCAGGTTCGCCTGCGATTTCACATTCTTGGCCGAGAGCTGCGCCTGCCCCAGCGCGGGCAGCAGGATGCCGATGAGCAACGCGATGATCGCGATAACGACGAGCAACTCGATGAGGGTGAATGCGCACGATGCGCGCTGTCGATTCGGTGTGTGCACAGGAGGCCTCCGATCGCGGATGCGTTTGCGCACAACAGCCGCCCCTGTGCGGGTGCCGGCGCAAACACGGTGGGTAGATTGTTCTGATTGCGGGTGAGTCCCTGTGGGGACGCTTGGTACCTCTGTTGCAGCACCGCGTCGCTCACAACCCGCGTGGCCGATCGGTCCGGGTGCGGCTTGTCGCACCAGTTTCCCAATCGCTTCCCTCGGCCGCGTCGTCTTCGCGTCAGCCGGGTCTGTGTGCATATACCACGGACCCACGCGGCCGGTTCCATGAAAGAACACGCAAGCGCTGAACTCCATGGGTGCGCTTCAAAGCGCATGAAAAACCCCCGCACATCGTGCGGGGGTTGTGATCAACCGAGCGGATCAGGGATTGGTGCAGGTGACGGGGTCTCTTGGCAGGTTGTACTGCAGTCGACCGACATCCTTGCCACCGAAGTCGATGCCCTGAAGACCGTGTCGTGTCCAGCGGTACCGCTGGCAGT
>CAYQRD010000008.1:0-34987 GCA_964419845.1 uncultured Phycisphaeraceae bacterium | reverse complement strand
CAGGGAGCAGAATCCCGATGAGCAGGGCGATGATCGCGATCACCACCAGCAGCTCAATCAGAGTAAACGCGTTCTTTCGTCTTTCCACGACGACCTCCATCCGTCAGCGTGCTGAGGAACCCGATATCGCTATCCGAGCGAGACAGAGTTCATCAGCACTGTGACTTGTGTTCTCAAGCGGTTCACCTCTGGACTCCCCGAAGGAGTGTGTGGTACAGAGGTGGTCCTGGGTTCTGTTCGCACCCCGGGGTGCGATGGTTCCAGTGTGTCCCCGATCACTTTTTGTATCGAATCGGGCTGATACGCCCGTTTTGCCGTCAGTAGCTCGCTTGATGCACCCACACGATGCACCGCGCTCAGTCCGGGAGTCACACTTTATACGACTTTCACACCCAATTCGCAACCCCGGGGATCGCAGAGTCCGTAAAAAAGAACGCGAAAGATGACAGAAAGTTCATGTTATGACTTTGTGAGGCTAGATCGCGTTTGGGTGCACAAAGCCCCGCACCACCGTGAGCATCAGGATCCGGAGATCAAACCAGATCGACCAGTTGCGGATGTAGAACAGATCGTATTGGAGTCGCTTTCGAAGACTCGAATCACCCCGCAAACCGTTGACCTGGGCCCACCCGGTCATGCCCGCCTTGACCTGCTGCCGGAGCATATACCCCCGCCAGTCCTCACGGAATCGGTCGATGAGTTCGGGCCGCTCGGGCCGGGGGCCGACAAGCGCCATATCGCCGCGGAGCACATTGAAGAGCTGGGGCAACTCGTCGAGACTGGTGCGTCGCAGCCACCCGCCGATGCGCGTGATGCGCGGGTCGTCTCGCGAGGTCCACTTGGCCTCGTGCGATGCGTCACCACGCTTGGGATGCGTGCGCATCGTTCTGAACTTGTAGATCCAGAATGTATCTCCACCAAGACTCACGCGCCGCTGCCTGAACAAGACGCCCCCGGGTGTGCTCAGCGCGATGCATACCGCGATCAGGAGCATCAGCGGCCCGAAGATCAGCAAGCCAAGCAGGGCACCGAAGATGTCGAGCGCCCGCTTGAGCACCCCACCGACACCCGCCATCGGGCTCTCGCGGTAGCTGAGGATCGGCATGCCCTCAAGTTCGGACACCACCATGTTCTGCGGGAGGTAACGCGGATGCACATCCGGGACGATCCGTACATCGACCGCGAACCGCTCGAGGCGTTTGAGAATCTGCGGCAGCTGCGGGGCCATCGCGCTGGGGATGGCGAGATAGACCGCGTCCACCTTGTTGTTCTCCAGGATCGCCTCGAGTTCTCGCACCCCGCCCCGAACCGGCAGATTCAGGCATGTGTTCCGCAGCGTCTGTTCGTGATGCGAAACAAAGTACGAGACACGCAAACCGGTCCATGAGTTGCGGGCCAGCGTGCGGGCCGTGATCTGACCCAGACGCCCCACGCCGACGATCGCGACATGTCGCATGTTCCACCCGCGGCGGCGCATGAAACGCAGGAACAGCCGGGCGAGCACACGCTGCCCACCGACGAGCGCCGGGAGCATGGCCGTGAAGATCGCCAGCTGGAATCGCAGCGGGTCGGTCGCCAAACGCCAGCCCGGGTATTGCTGCACCGGCGGCCCGACGGGGTTGAGCCGGCTGGAACCCACAACCCAAAGCGCGACGATGATCAGCATCGATGAAACGAACGCGACCTTGATGACCTGCCCCAGCTCACCCACCAGTGCGCGATCACGCCGAGGCCTGTAGAGCTTGAACATCACCAGATTGAGGATCACGATCGGGACCGCGTAGAGTACCAGCGAATCCTTGAAGTAGTGCTCCCACTCGCTGGGCCATGATTGCCCGAACCGGTCCACGCGGATCGCCCAGGCACCGAACGAAGCCGCCGAGATCGCGCCGACATCAAGCAACGCGAAGAGTGTCACAAAGAAGTTGTGTTTCTGCTTGAGCACGCATACCCCGCTCTACTGCACCCGTTGAGTGTAACACCCAATGGGCCGCTCCGGTATCAGATTGCACTCAATCCGATACCTTCGCCGAATCACCGCTCCCGAGCATCTTCTCGAGCTCATCACGCAGCGCCTCGCTGATCTGCGCCCCCGATGGAGGAACGATGCGTACCTTCGCGTACAGGTTGCCACGGGCCCCGTCGGCCCCTGCCAGCCCGTGCCCCGCGATGCGGAACCGTGATTCCGAAGCCGTCCCGGGGGGGATCGTCAGCGTCACGACCTTTCCCTCGATCGTGGGGACATCCACTTTCGCGCCGAGCGTCGCCTCAGCAATACTCAGCGGCAGATCCGCGGTAAGGTCCAGCGTGTCATCCAGACGCACAAACCGGGGATCTCGCTCGATCTGAATCCGCACAAGCAGATCTCCGGCCCGGCCGCCCTGCATCGGGCTCGAAAGCCCCTGCCCCTTGAGACGCAGCGTGGCGCCGGACTTGATCGCCTTGGGCACCTTCACCTCGATGGATTTATACCCGTCTCCGCTGGGCACGCTCAGTGTCTTGGTCGCGCCCACATACACATCGTGCAGACTCACCCGCAGCCCGAGATGCACATCCTTCCCCCTGGGTGCCGGACGGCGATGCTGGGCGCTTGCACCTCCGGTCTGTGAACGGAACCCGCCGAACCCCGAACCGAACCCGCCGCCCCCACCGCCGCCGAACATCGCGTCGATGATGGAGCCCAGATCGCCGAAGTCGACATCCTGCGCCCGCGCCTGCTGTTCGGGCATGCCGGATACATAACGCTCGTGCCCCAGCCGATCGTACTTGCCCCGCTTCTCGGGGTCCGAAAGCACCTCGTACGCAGCGTTGAGTTCGGAGAACTTCTTCCCGGCTTGAGGATCGTCTGAGACATCCGGATGCAGCTTGCGCGCCTTGGCTCGAAAAGCCTGCTTGATCGCGTCCGCGTCCGCATCCCGGCTCACCCCGAGGACCTGATAGTAATCCTGTGCGCTCATATCACCCTGCTCCTGCCCGGGCCGCGATGCGTGCCAGAGCCCTTGAACCAATCATAGAAAACGGGCCGCACCGTGGTGCGGCCCGTTGCGGGGAATGTGCTCGCGTCCGTCGACAACCGTGCGATCAGTCGTGATCGGGTCCGTCGTGGACCGTGCCGTCGGGGTGCGTGTGCGACTCCATCGTGGGGGCTTCACCGGGCTCTGGGCGTTCGATGTGCGCCATCCAGACATTGAACACGAGTGTTGCATCCCCGGGGATGTTGGCCCGTGGGTTGCCGCGCTCGCCGTAGCCCAGGTAGCCCGGGATGATCAGTTTGCGATGGCTGCCTGCGCTGAACCCGTCCATGCCGATGCCCCAGCCCGTGATGGCACGAGTGCCCGGGGGATACTGGAACACGAAGGGCAGATCACGCGTGTAGCTCGAGTCAAATCGTGTGCCGTCCGTGAGGAAGCCCTCGTAATGCACATGCAGTTCGTCGCTGTCCTGGGGGGCCATCCCGCCCGCGGGACCGTAATCGACAATGATCATGCCGTCGGGACGACGATCGACCTGGGCGTAAGGGGCTGCACGCTCGAACTCAACCTCGCTGTTGGCGTCGGCACCCCAGACCACGCTGCCGTCGGCACCGTAGCCGCGATCCGCGACGCTCAGCGTGTCGCCGTCGAGCGTGACGCTGCTGGTCATCTCGACCGCGCCGCCGACACCGGTCGGGTAGGGGTAGGGCGTGGAGCCCGCAAACCCGTTGGGGGTCAGCTCGAGTTCGACATCGAGCGTCGCGATCAGATCATCACGCGAAACCTCGGGAAAGTACTCCGTCGCGGCCCAGATGCCGTCGAAAAGGCCGATCGAGGTCGAGCCGACCGAGAACTCATAGGTCCGCAGACGAAGCTCGCCCTTGTAGCGGTAGAGCTGGAACATGGAACGCCGGTATGGGGCCCAGGGCGTGTCAGCGCGAACGCTCTCGACATACATCGTGTCGCTCATGCCTTCGACGGGCGCGGGCGCAACAGTCATCATGATCTGGCTGCCACCCAAATCACTCGTCGAGGCCCAAGTCCCGCTGAGCTGGTCGGCAACCTTTGCGATGCCCTCGTCTGACCAGCTCGGTGCGAACAGCGAAGGTGCCTCGAAGACGGGCTGCTCGGGCTGGACGGCATCGGGCTGAGCATTGACTGCACCGGTCATCAGACCGGCGCACATCGCGGTGCTGAGCAAACAAACTTTGAGCATGCTGGGATCTCCTCGTTTTGAGTTGATTTATTGATTCTTGGGGCATTCTAGACACCCAACCCGGCCCCTCCAGCCCGGCGGCTGCCCAAAGTCTGGACTCATTGAGAACCTCTTTCTGTCACAATCCCTCAAATCTGACCGAAAACTGGCCCGATGGGTGCGAATGCTCGGATCAGGTCGTCCGAATCGCCCGTATTCTGCTCCGGTGGGAGGATCGATCGACCGATCGTCGTGGGGTCAGCATGAAGGAAAACACACCCAACCCGAACCAGGCCCGCAGCGAAGAGACGGCCTATCTCGACACACGCCCATACATCGGCGAGCGCGCGATCGATGAGCACGCGTCGGACGGCACGCTGTTCGAGACCTACGACCGACGCTCGCTGCGTTCGATCATCGAGCAGCAGCAGGCCTATCGCGAGTCCCACGCGGCTCTGGCCGCTCGGGCCATCCTCGACGGGGCCGAAATCCCCGAGTACGACTCCGAACACGAAGAAATCCTTGTCTACGAGAACGATTCCGAAGCTGATGGCCCAGCCAACTCGCATCCCAGGCTCCGAAGAATCAGGGTGCAACGCGTCTCTACGCTCGGTCGTCTCGCGAGCCCCGGAGCCCAGATCATCTATGTGCTGCTTGTGGTCGCCGCGTTGGGCGGGACCCTTGGTTTGGCATACAGCACAGACTCACCGCACCTGCTGCTCTTCGCCGGGATCGCCACGCCGATGCTGTTGCCGCTCTGCGTGTGGCGCTGGTTCTGCTGGCTCGACTCCTCGCCTTACTACTACCGGCTCCTGACCACGCTGGGCGAGGATGCGCGAAATCTGCTCGAATACCGCCTGCTCTGGAAGCGAAGCAGTCACAACTGATGCGTCGCGGATTGCATTAAGCCCGGTTTGATGCAATGAACTGAAACCGCCCCCGTTTCTTTACAAAGAAGATACAGAACGCGGCCTGCCCGCCCAAGTATCATCAAGTCGGTGCGCCGCACATGCACATCGATGCACCTGCACGCAATGGGGGACACAGAACTCGATGGGAAACCCGCCAGACAAGAAGCGTCAGGAACTTCTGCCCGATATCGATCCGTCATGGGTCGAGCAGGCGATTCGCCGCCCAGAGGAGGAAGTGGAGCCGGAGCTCGATCCCAATGATCCAGACGCCGTTTGGATCCTGGGCAACGATCCCGAAGCGAAGCTCGGCAGTGTCGCCGATCGACGCACCTTCGTTCACAGGCAGATGCTCAGCTCCGGCGGCCAGTTCGTCATGGGCCTGGCGATGATGTTCGTGGCGCTCGGGCTTGTGATTATGGCGATCACCAATCCCGTGAAGATCTACATCATCCCCGCGGCGATATTCGCCCCGATCGCATTCTGGTACATGCATGCACGCTGGCGTCGCTGGCTCGGCTCCGCGCCGTACCTGTATCGGTTGCTGACCTCACTCGGCGAAGATGCCGAGAATGTACTGATCGAGCACGAAGCGAAGAAGCGGCGCAAGTATGTCGACAAAATCGGTGATCTTTACGCTGTGAACACAAAGCCCAGGAAGCGAAAACGACGCTGACAACCCAACAAGAAAAACACCCACCGAATCGGTGGGTGTTTCTTTGTGCATGACTGTGAACGATTCATGCGAGTTCGGGGAAGCGTTCCTTAACGACCTTCACGAGATCCTCGACATGGGCCGCCGACTCGTCGAAGAGTTTCTGCTCTTCATCGGTGAGCTTGAACTCCACGATCTTCTCGACGCCGTCCTTGCCCAGCAGCGCCGGGACGCCGACGAACAGGCCCTTGTGACCGAACTGCCCGTCGAGATACGCGGCGCTGGGGATGATGCGCTTCTTGTCCTTGATGATCGCCTCGGCCATCTGGATCGTGCCCAGCGCCGGCGCGTAGTACGCACTGGTGCCCATGAGCTTGACGATCTCGCCGCCGCCGACCTTGGCCCGTTGCACGCACGCATCGATCTTGTCCTGGCTGAGCATGTCGCTGACGGGAATGCCGTGCACGGAAGTGAGTCGGGGGAAGGGGACCATGTCGTCGCCGTGGCCGCCCAGGAGCATCGCCTGCACATCCTCGACGCTCACGCCCAGCTCCCACGCGATGAACGCCCGGTAGCGGGCGCAGTCAAGCGCTCCGGCCTGACCCATGATGCGGTTTGTGGGGAAGCCCGTCGCCTTCCACGCGGTGTAGACCATCGCGTCGAGCGGGTTGGACACCAGAATCACGATCGAATCGGGCGCGTGCTGCTTGATGTTCTCGCTGACCGACTTGACGATCTTGACATTCGTCTCGATCAGATCATCGCGGCTCATGCCCGGCTTGCGCGGGATCCCCGCGGTGACGATGACCACATCGCTGCCCGCGATGTCCTTGTAGTCGAAGGTGCCCGTGAGGGTCGAATCGAATCCCTCGATCGGGGCACAGCAGCCCAGGTCGATCATCTTGCCCTTGGGCATGTGCTGGTCGGGCGCATCGGCGCGGGGAATATCGAGCAGCACGATGTCGCCGAGCTCTTTTTGGGCGGCCCAGTGGGCACAAGTCGCGCCGACATTGCCGGCTCCGATGATCGAGATCTTGGCACGCTTTGGCATGGTTCGTCGTCCTTTCCCTTGCGGGGTGGTCGGGTGAAAATCCTCGGAATGGTCCGCCGGCACTTCCCCGGCGGGAGGGTCCGTATCCTAGTCGCCACAAACGCGAATCACGACCGGTCATCACCGTCTCTTACTCAATCCACGGTGCTTTCTTGATCCTCATCATCCAACCAGACCACCTCAACAGGATCCAGCGGCTTGCTCGCTCTGGGCGGCAGCGGCACCGGGCAACTCGCCCCCCCACTCACCACCGGGATCAACAGCGGCTGCCCCGATTGAAGATCACCCGTGACCGACGCAACCAGGTCCTGCTGCGCTCCGCCCGCAAGAAAGTTGAACTGTCGATACACCTGACACACCGGGCGGATGATCTGCGGATGGTCCACCTCACCATCGCACGCGTGCAGGTACGCATCGATTATGCGCACGATGTCTGGCCCCGGCTCGCCACCGAAGTTCTCGCGGCAGGTCGCGATCGGAGCACCCCTGAACATCTCCACACCGGGTGCCGAGACCAGCACCTCGCCGATGAACCCTGCGTCGAGCAGCATCTCGGCCAGCTCCGCGGGATGAAAGCTCTTGAACCGCTCGGATTTCACAACCCACACCACACCCTCGTGCAGCGCCGCCTCCCAGGCGTCTTGAGCGTCTTCAATCAGCTCGCTGATCGAACCGGGCATGGGCTCGCCGCGCCAGATCCGGTTGAGGGCCGCCGCGTGCTCCTTGATGCTCAGTTCGGATCGGTCCATCGCCAACGCCCGTTCCTCGGGCTCGACCTTCTCGATCTCCCCCAGCGCCATCGCGTGGGCGTGCAGGGCGATGGTCGGCGCGACCGATTCCCTCCAGCGTTGCCCCTGCGCCGTGTCGGGCAGCGCCACGGCGCTCTGGGCGTAGTGCACCCACCCGGCCAGAAGCGTGGCCCAGGTTGTTGTGTCATGCGTCGGTTGCGGGTTGCTCATCCCCGATCGTAGCGCCGGGCCCGGGCCCCAAGACACGCAGCCCGAACACGAGCAGCACGACGAGTCCCACGGACAGCACCCGCGCGCCGGTCGCGCCCCAACTGCCCAGCGGGGTCACCGAAAGATCGAACATGTCCCACCACAGGTTCATCGACGCGTGCAGGGCGATCACAAGCCAGAGATTCCAGCGCGACTCCCAGAAGAGCCATGCATACATGAACCCTCCCAGCGAGATCATCGCGATCTCCGGCCCAAGCTGCCCGACGATGGTCTTCCCCTCATCGGGTGTGATATCCACATGAGCAAGCCCGAAGACGATGCCGGTGATGATCGCCGTCGTCCAGACCGGGCAGCGAGCGACCTGCACAAGCAAGCCGAACAGAAAAGCCCGGTAGAAGATCTCCTCGGTCAATCCCGGCGCGATCGCCATGTGCATGATCTCGTAGCGATTGGGCGTGAAGGAAGTGCTCATGAATCCCAGAATCAGCATCGGGAGCGAACACAGCAGCCCGATCCCGATCCCCATGAACGCACGCCTCCAGCCGATCAGCAGCCCCATGGATACATCCGTCCCCGACGCTCGCATGCGCATGACGAGCACCCAACCGAGCAGCACCAGCAGCATGCGCATGGTCGGGTGGATGACAAACTGGACATCGAGCGGCCAGGATCGAACGAGTGACGCGTAGCCGCTGTCCATCCAGAGCAGCTTGGGACCGAGAATGCCCACGAACACGAACAGCGTGATCAGGGACACGATCCCCCACCTGACCGAGTCGTTCTCATGATTGATCGCTGCGCTTGTCATAACCCCTCCAAACTACTCCTCTGGTTGCGATTCGACCGCGGCGGGTTTCACCGCGCACAAAAATCCCCCGGGCCGTGGTGGGCGTGCCCGGGGGTGGGAGGCGCGAGACCGGGGTTGAGGTGGCAGGGATGATGCCCCCCGATCTGCGCTGGGTGGGATCTTGACGATCCTCAGATTGTCCACACATCTACACGCGGCCAACAGCACCCGATTGGGTCCATGCCATCAAAACGCCTCGCTTGCCCCGTTGCCCATCGCTCCTTGGCGCAATGCGCCTTGGATGAGCAGGGCGGAGCCGGTGAACGGGCGGGATCAGTCCGTGACCCCGGTACCGCGGGGGGCCATCCGTCAGCCCACCGACCGTTCGAGACCCTCGTCTGCACGCGCCGAGTCGACCGCTGCGTGCCGCGTGTGTGCCTGATGTGTGAGCGTTCCTCCTCTATTCAAAGCCGACTGCCAGAGACCGGCTGATTCAACTCAAACGCTGCCCGATCGATGTGCTCAGCTGCACCCGAGCGAGTTGCCGCAGTTGAGGCACTTGTAGCAGGTGCCGCTGCGCACCGTGATCGTGCCGCACACATCGCAGGGCGGCGCGTCGCCCGACGACTCGAGTGCCTTGCTCAGCGTGGCGCTCGCAGAGGACTGCGTGTGCGTCTCGGTGACGGTCACCCGTGTGTTCTTGCCCGTCTCGATCGCGGTCTCGGACACATGGGCCTCGGAGTGGCGTTCGTCGCGGATCGTGATGCGCTCTGACTTGCCCCCCGACTTGGGCTCGGGCTTGGGCTCGATATCGCCGCCGGTGATGCGCCGGGTGACCACATTCGCCGTGCTCGGGGTCTCGCTGCTCTCGGGCCGCTTGGGCGCGTTCGCGTCGCGGTAGCCCTCGATAAACTCCATACCCAGCCAGCGGAAGATGTAATCCACGAGCGACTTGGCGAACGGGATGTCCCGGTTCGTGGTCATGCCCGAGGGCTCGAAGCGCTGGTGCGTGAACTTCTTGACCAGGCTCTCGAGCGGCACGCCGTACTGCAGCGCGACCGAGGTCGAGGTGCCCAGCGAGTCCATGAGCCCGCCGATGGTTGAGCCCTCCTTGGCCATGGTGATGAACAGCTCGCCGGGCATGCCGTCGTCGTAGATGCCGCAGGTGAGGTAGCCCTCGTGGCCCGCGACATTGAACTTGTGCGTGATCGAGCGGCGGGTATCGGCCAGACGACGACGCATCGGGCGATGCACGATCTCGACTTCCTTCTTGATCACGATGCGGACATTCTCTTCACTCACCGCATGCGCCAGCTGGGCCACATCCGAGGAAACCTCCTCGATCATTTGCGTGGTCTCGAGCTCGTCGCTCAGCTCCCCCGCGTCGTCGAGCACCTCGTCTTCCTTGGTGTCGCTCTTGGAGTTCAGCGGCTGGCTCAGCTTGCACCCGTCGCGGTACAGGGCGTTGGCCTTGAGACCAAGCTCCCAGCTCAGGCGGTAGCTGTCCTTGATGTCGTCCATCGTCGCGTCGTGCGGCAGGTTGATCGTCTTGGAGATCGCACCCGAGATGAACGGCTGGGCCGCGGCCATCATGCGGATGTGCCCGCCGGCCTCGATAAACCGCGTCCCGGTCTTGCCGCAGGTGTTGGCACAATCGAACACCGCGAGGTGCTCATCCTTGATGTGCGGCGCACCCTCGATGGTCTGCGTGCCGCAGACGAGCTGGTTGAGCTCCTCGATCTGGCCGCTGGTCAGCCCCAGATGCTTGAGGGCGTTGAATGACGGGTCGGCCTTGGCCTCCTCGGGGCTGACCCCGATCCGCTCGAGTGTGTCGTCGCCCAGGCCCCACGCGCTGAACGCGAAGCCCAGCTCGAACACACCTGGCAGACCGTGCGTGATCTTCTTGAGATCGTCGCTGTTCATCCCGTGCTCTTCGAGCCATCCCGACAGCGAGAGCCCCTCGCTGTTAAGCACCGCCTCTGGCATGGGGACATGCAGGTTGAGCGTGCCCAGGATGTGCTGTACGATCTCGCGCCGCTGATCCTCGTCGTAGCCCATCGCTTGCAGCGCGGGCTCGACCGAAGCGTTCACAATCTTGAAGTAGCCGCCGCCGGCGAGCTTCTTGAACTTCACCAGCGCGAAGTCGGGCTCGACACCGGTGGTGTCGCAGTCCATCAGCAGGCCGATCGTGCCTGTAGGCGCGATCACAGTCGTCTGGGCGTTGCGGTAGCCGTGCTTCTCGCCAAGCTCGAGCGCCTCGTCCCACGCCTTGGTGGCACGGTGCAGCAGCTCCATGCCGTTCTCGATCGGGACCTGATGATCGCGGATCAGCCCGTGGTCGATCGGCACCGGGGCGATCCGCAGGTCCTCGTACTCGCCGCTGTCACGCGACACGCCCATCGCGGCGCGACGGTGGTTGCGGATCACCCGCAGCATGTTCTCCTTCTCGGGCTCGTAGCCGGGGAAGGCACCGTGCTCCTTGGCCATCAGCGCGCTCATGCGGTAGCTGCGCCCGGTGAGGATCGCCGTCAGGCAGCCACACACGGCCGTCGCCTGCTCAGAGTCATAGGGAATCCCGGCCTGCATAAGCATCGCGCCCAGGTTGGCGTAGCCCAGACCCAGCGTGCGGTACTTGTAGCTCAGCTCGGCGATCTCCTTGCTGGGGAACGCGGCCATGAGCACCGAGATCTCCAGCACCATCGTCCACAGATCGATGCCGTGCTCGTACTTCTCGTAGTCGAACGCGCGGGTCTCGCTGTCGTAGAACTTGAGCACATTAAACGACGCGAGGTTGCACGCCGTGTTGTCGAGGAACATGTACTCGCTGCACGGGTTGCTCGCATTGATGCGACCCGCGCCGGGGCAGGTGTGCCAGGCGTTGATCGTGCTGTCGTACTGCACGCCCGGGTCGGCGCAGCGCCACGCGGCGTACGCGATATCGTCCCACAGCTGACCGGCGTCGAAGGTGTTGGCCACCTCGCCCGTCGTGCGGTAGGTCGTCTGCCACTCCCCGCCATCATCGACGGCATCAAAGAACGCATCGGGGATACGGACCGAGTTGTTGGAGTTCTGGCCCGCGACGGTGCTGTAGGCCTCGCCGTTGAAGTCGTAATCGAGCTTGAGCCCCAGACGCGCGGCGGTCTCGCCCACGGTCTCGGTATCCAGCGGCGAGGTTTTCTCGCCAGCGATCGCCTTCATGCCCTCGACCAGCGCCGCGACCTTGATCTCCTCGCGGACCTTCCAGTTCACAAAGGTATGAATATCGGGGTGGTCCATGTCAAGGCAGACCATCTTGGCGGCCCGTCGGGTGGTGCCGCCCGACTTGATCGCGCCAGCGGCCCGGTCGCCGATCTTGAGCCAGGACATCAGCCCCGACGACTTGCCGCCGCCCGAGAGCTGCTCGTTTTCAGCACGCAGGTTCGAGAAGTTGGTGCCCGTGCCCGAGCCGTACTTGAACAGACGCGCCTCGCGCATCCACAGGTCCATGATCCCGCCCTCGTTCACCAGCGAGTCATCGACCGACTGAATGAAACACGCGTGCGGCTGCGGATGCGAGTAGGCATCGTCGGCCAGCTCGGGCACACCCTTGGCCGGATCGACGATCCAGTGCCCCTGCGCCGGGCCGCTGATCCCGTAGGCCCAGTTGAGCCCGGTGTTGAACCACTGCGGCGAGTTGGGCGCGCACATCTGGTGCACCAGCATGTACACCAGCTCGTCATAGAACGCCTGCGCGTCCTCGGCGGTGTCGAAGTAGTTGTGCGTCTCACCCCAGTGACGCCAGCACCCGGCCAGGCGATGGATCACCTGACGCGCGGAGCGCTCCGGGCCGGTCTTGACCGAGCCGTCCTCATTCTTGAGGCGCTTGCTCTGACCGGGCAGCGCGAACTTCTCCTGCAACTGGGGCACCCCCGCCTTGCGGAAGTACTTGGACACCATGATGTCCGTCGCCAGCTGCGAGAAACCGACCGGGACCTCGGCATCGGGCATCTCAAAGACGACCGAGCCATCGGGGTTCGTGATTCGACTCGAACGCGTGGTCCACTGGGTGGATGCGAACGGGTCAGTACCTTCCGTGGTGAATCGACGAGTGATCTTCATGAAACTGTCTTTCGGTGGAGTGGATCAATAAAAGAGATCATCACGCAGAACAAAGGCGTGCACGCAAGTTGTTTGGTTGGAATGTCAGTCGACACGGGGCAGCGTCAGACCGCCCTGGTCCTGATACTTCCCGGCCTTGTCCGCGTAACTCTGCGCACAGACCTGATCGCCCTTGAGGAAGATGAACTGGGCCACGCCCTCGTTGGCGTAGACCTTGGCGGGCAGCGGGGTCGTGTTGCTGATTTCCAGCGTGACCTTGCCGCGCCACTCGGGCTCGAGCGGGGTGACATTCACGATCAAGCCGCAGCGGGCGTAGGTGCTCTTGCCCACGCACAGCACGAGGATGTCACGCGGGATGTCGAACCACTCGATCGTCTCGCACAGCGCGAAGCTGTTGGGCGGGATGATGACATGGTCGGTGCCCTGCACCGCGGTATCGACCGTGACCATCAGGTCATCGGTGAAGTTCTTGGGGTCGACGACGGCGATGCCGCCGGACTTGGGTGTGGGGGTGAAGATCTTGAAGACCGTCCCCACACGCACATCGTACCCGTAGGACGACACGCCGTAAGAGATGGTGCCATCGCGCTTGATGGCCTTCTCGAATGGCTTGATGTCGACGAGTTGTTCAATCTGAGTATCGCAAAGTACCGGCACGGTTCGCTCCATCCCTGCGGCACGCGCGACGCATCTTCGCGTGCGGGCCGCTGTTTGTCCGGGGCTTCCCTTGCCCCGTGAGGTCTCTTTTCCCCAGCCCACCGTTGTCCCGCGCCCACGCGGCATTGAGGGGGCTCACAAAGTGCACAGCGATGGCCCAGCGATGCATGAACACCGCCAGCGCCTGGCGCTGAAAAGTCATTCGGTTATGTGCTCGACGGCTCAATCGGAGCCGCCGACGAACAGGGTGTCGGTGCGATCAGACCCCACCGAATGGGTCCCGATTGATCCCGAACACCATTTCACCCGGCGTCCCGTGGTTCATCCCCCCGGATCGCCCGTCATGCCGCAGAACGACATGGAAAACCGGAATCAAACATACACCAAACAACTTTCGTCGTCCAGCATCATCTCAAACACCCGCACGCCTTGTGTTACCGGACCATCCCGGACACAGGCCTTGTCGAATCAACGGGTCATTGCGCACAACCTGTCGGTTGATTCCAAACCCCTGAAAGACAATGACTTCTCCTGTCAAACAAGCGAGTGTTTTGTCCCCCACGACCACCATATCTGGTTCATCGGCCGGGCCCAGAGCATATCACCACACAATCTGTTGGGTGTCAGGGTACGCCGATTTTTTGGACATATTTTTGCCGTTCTTCAACGGCATTCGCCCAAACAGGGTCGGGTCTGTTCTGAACAGTTCCTTGACGAATTGCGCCGAGCGCCCCCCCCCGCAACAACTTGCGCCTTTCGCCGTTTTTGACAACAAGATTCCGCTCTACAATCACAAACCAACCAGTTTCCAAACATAAAGATTCCCGCCGCGCCGGCGGTTTTCCACATTCGCCCTCCGAATCCGGCGTGTTGGTGATCAGGCCTTGCGACAAGCGCACAACAACACCCACAATCATGCATACGAAGCGCTCCGGGCTGCGTATCGCTCTACGATGCTTCCTGCGAACAAGCACGACCATGCCGCGCGTTGATGCGTGTGATGCTGATTGTTCCGCAGCGTGCCCGCGCACCGCACCGCTGAAGCCCGCACGACCAATACAACGAGGTCCCGAGCCGATGAACCATCGCAAGATTGCCCTGTCTCTTCCACACGCAACGCGTGTTCTCCTGCTCGCCTCGCTGCTGGTGGGTGCATCCATGGCGGTCGGGTGCCAGAAATGGCGCAACCGAAACAAGCCCATCCCCAAGCCCACCATTGCCGCGCCCGCGATCAGCAACGACATCCCCGCCCCGCTCCGGGGGACGATCGGTGCCGAAGCACGCATCACCGGCACCGAACGCACACTTGTCTCGGGCATCGGTTTCGTCGTCGGACTCAACGGCACCGGCGGGCTCACAATCCCCGAGCAGTACGCCGCCCACCTCGAGCGTGAGATGGGTCTCAACGGAGTCGGCATCGCCAACGATCAGCGCAACTCCGCCGTCGCGGGGAAAACCCCTTCCGAACTGCTCCGCGACCCCAACACCGCCGCGGTCATCGTCCAGGCAGCGGTGCCACCCGGCGCACGCGAGGGCGAGAGCTTCGACATCTATGTCCGCGCCATCAACGCCACGAGCCTCGAGGGCGGCAAGCTCTGGAGCACCGACCTGCGCATCGGCCCGCCCAGCGCCTTCGGCGACCCTCAGGCTCGCATCATCGCAAAAGCCAAAGGCCCCATCTTCCTCAATCCATTCGCCGAACCCGGAGGCCAATACGACGGTGTCACCCGCGATGTCGGAAGAATCCTCGACGGCGGGCAGGTCACCTTCCCCACCAAGATCGACATCATCCTCAACAACCCGTCGCACCAGCGCGCACGCCAGATTGTCAGCGCGATCAACACCGCGTTCCCGCTTCCTACCGGTGAGCGGGAACCCACCGCACGCGGCAAGGATGAATCGCTCATCCTCGTCCAGATCCCGTCGAAGTATGTCGATGACCGCGAGCACTTCCTCGACCTGCTCTCGCACATCACCATCGACCAGTCCTACCCCGAGGTCTACGCCCGGCGCTACGCCCAGACACTCGTCAATCAGCCCTATCTCGCGGGCGACATGTCGCTGTGTCTCGAAGCGCTCGGAGAACGGGCCCTGCCCTTCATCAGCGATCTCTACGACCACCCCGAAGCCGCCCCGCGTCTGGCCGCGCTGCGTGCCGGCGCTGCGATGGGCGACCCACGCGTCGTGCAACCCCTGCGTGACATCGCCAACGATGTCAACTCCAAATACCGCACCGACGCGATCTCGCTGATGAGCCAGATCGATCAATCGATCCTCGTCGACAACACACTCAAGAACCTGCTCGATGAACCCGAGCTCACGGTCCGCGTCGAGGCCTACGAGCAGCTCATGGAGCGGGCGCTGCGATCACGCAGGGCACGGCTCGCCCGGATGTTCGAGAGCAACAGCCAGGGCATCGTCGCCAGCAACTCGCAGATCGACGCGCTCTCGAGGATCTATGTCCCCACCGACCCGATCCGCGGCGTCGGGCGGTCGCTGATCGACGACAAGTTCTTCCTCGACATCGTCCCCTTCGGTGAGCCGCTGATTTACATCACACAGCAGAACGAGCCCCGCATCGTGCTCTTCGGAGAGGACCTCCAACTGACCAAACCCCTGCTCGCTTCGGCATGGTCCGATCGGCTGATGCTCGTGGCGGAGGACTACACCTCACCGGTGCGGCTGTATTATCGCGACGAAGTCAACCGAACCACGCTGACCATGAACGAAGTGCCCGAGCAGCTGCCCAACCTCATCACGATGTTCGCACGCCAGCCCACACCTGAAGACCCTCGCCCGGGGTTGGGCTTCTCCTACGCACAGGTTGTCGGCGCGCTCTACCAGATCTCGCAGGACAAGGGCGTCAACGCCGCGTTCACGACCGAACAGGATCGCCTGCTCGCCGACCTGCTCGGTGCCGTCCGGAGCGACGAGGTTAGCATCCGACCCGAAACCGCCGCTTCAGACGAAATCCTGGTGCCCATCGACGACCCCGCAAGACCGGTGATCGGCGAGAACGAGGCCGTGCGCCGCGAACGACGCACGCTCCTGGTGCCCATCGTCCGCACCGACGCAACCGACGCGCCCACGGACACACCCGCCACACCCGCGAACGAACCGGCTGGCCGAGAAGAATAACCGGCGTTCAGCGCAGCGACTCAGCCCGCTGACGCAGCGCCTCGACCTTTGTCTGCAGGAGCTTCAGCGCCTCGTCCGTGCCCGCGCTCATCAGTTCGTCCGAAGGGATCGGGTCACCGTAGCACACGACGATCTTGTCGAGGAACAGGCGCGGCACACGCTGACCACGCGGCCAGGCCCTGTACGCGCCCGAGATCCCCACCGGCACAACCTGACAATGGGCACGCTTGAGCAGCACCGCCACACCACGCTGAAAGGGCTGCATTTCACCATCGAGGGACCGTGAGCCCTCGGGGAACACGAGCATCAGCCGGCCGTTCTTCATCTTCTCGATCGTGGCTTTCATCGCGCCCGTGTCGCCCGAGCCCTGCTTGATGGGTGTCGAGTTGAGTTGCCCGATGAGCCACCCGAAGGGTTTGAACTTGAACAGCGACGCCCTGGCGAGGTAGTCCGAGTGCCGATGCCGGATCCCGCACCCGATCGCCGGGGGGTCATAGAACGACTGATGGTTCGCGATCAGCAGCACAGGACCCTCACGCGGGATGTTCATCACATCCACCCGCCGATGCCGGTGGAAGATCCGAAAATACAACAGCACCGTTTCGCGGCACAGGTCGTAAAACAGCAACGACGGGAGCGGGGTTCCGGGATGACGCAACCGATAGCGTGCGAACATGGGCAGAGTGTAGCCGCCGCGTGGTATGATCGGATATGCCACGCACCCAACCACGACAGGTCATCGCTGTATTGCGTTCTTCGATGATCTTCTCGGCGATCGGGCTGCTCATGACCCTGCTGGTTGCCTGGGGCCTGGCGCTGATCCCACACATGCTCGGACCGGGCAACATGAAGTTCACCCAGCTCGTCTGGCCACGCGACGACGGCACACAGGGCAGCGTCTACTACAACGAGCAGCGCTGGTTCGGCGTGCTCGAGGAACAGTTCCACATCACCCGGCGTGGACGCGCTCGCACCCACCCCAACCAGATCAGCATCTGGTGGGCATGGTCACCATTCCTGCCGCGAACCAACGCGATCGAGACATCTCAGCGACTCTTCGATTCGTTCTCGCCCCCGCAACCCGACACAAGCGTGATCTCCGTCACCCAAGCCGGCTTCCCCGCACTCGCGCTGCGCTGCGAATCGCTCGTTGACGACTCCGCCCCCCTCGCCGATGGCACATTCCCCACCACAACCCGCGGCGCATTCTTCGATCGCATCGATGCCGCAGCCCTGGCCGGAAAACCCGCTGTATGGCCCCACGCCGAGCGGCTCTGGTTGCCGTACCACCCGGTCTGGAGCGGGCTCATCATCAACACGGTCTTCTACGCAATCCTCGCTTTTCTCTTCGCAAGCCTGATCCGCAGCGTGATGCACGCCCGTCGCATGCATCGAGGACGCTGCCCCTACTGCGCGTATGAACTCGGATTCAACTTCTCGGACGGCTGCCCAGAGTGCGGCTGGCGTCACTCGGGCACAAAGACCGCCTGACCATCGCGTTATCGGTTCTCCCAGCTTCGCTCACCCTCCCCCTGCCACACGATTCCGCCCGCATTGCTGGCATCCACGCTCCCCGATTCGCACGCTTGAGCCATGAGCAGGATTGGAAACATAGGGACCGGGACGCTGCTGAACAGCATCGCGAGCAATCAGCGCCAAGCCATGCGCACGCTGGAACGGATGGCGACAGGCCAGGCGATCAACCGGGGCAGCGACGGGCCGGCGGAGCTGATCGCCAGCGAGAACTTCGCCGCGCGTCTGAGCCAGAATCAGGCCGAGATCAAAGCGATCCAGCGGAACGAATCGTTCATGAACATCCGCGACGGCGCGCTGGGTGCCCAGCTGGACAACATCAGTGACTTGGACGGACTGGTCGTCCAGGCCGCCAACGAGGGCGGCCTGACATCCAGCGAGATGGGCGCGATCACCACCCAGACCTCGGGCATTCTCAACGGCATCGAGCGGGTCCTGCCCGCGACGGGCATCGACATCATGCGTGATGTCACGACCGAGATGCAGGTCGGGGTCGACGAGGGCACGGGCGATCCGATCTACGAGACCGTTTCGCTCAGCGACCTGTCGCGTGTGATCGAGCAGGACCCCGAGGCCGCGCAGCGCCTGGTGGACGGTGCCCGCGACGCGGTGCTGCAGGAGCGTGCACAGGTCGGTGCCGATCAGCGGGCCGCCGAAGCCGAGCGTCGCGTGCTCGAGGAGGAGCAGATCAATGTCGCCCGCTCCTATTCGAGCATCCGCGATGCTGATTACGCCCGGGAGAGCTCGAATCTGGTCCGCAATCAGATCCTGGGCCAGGCGTCCATCGCCGCCGAACTGGCCGCCCGGACCTCATCGGCGGCCGTGCTGCAACTGCTGGACATACGGGCCTGATCGGGCTCAAAGCGCCCGCACAACCGGAACCCGAGAACAAATTGTCCCCTCAGCAGAGGGGTTTTTGTGCGCGAGCATCGCACCTTATGGGCAGTCCCAGCGGGTGTGGATGCTCAGCATGGGTGCCGACAACCCCCGAGCTCGTCGGTCATCCAGAGCATCCCCTGCACAGGCCCCGCGTCCATACCCCCGGCGCGGGGCTTTTCTTTGCGCCTCCTGAACGGCCCCGCAACCATTCCGCAACAATCATCACTGAGATGACCCCTACACCCACACCGTCGCCCACCCGCGTGCTCAAGTTCACCGATACCCTCGCCGACATCAACGGCGTCTGCCGCTTCATCCAGAACACCGCCCAGACCGCCCACGACACCGGTCGCGATCTGCGTGTCTTCACCTCCACACGCCTTCCGATGCCCGCTGTGGACGGCGTGCAGAACTTCACCCCCGTCTACGCACGAGCCATGCCCGGCTACGAGACCCTCGAACTCGCCATCCCGCCCGCGATCGAGATGCTCAGAGCCGCCGAGGAGTATGCGCCCGATGTCATCCACATCTCGACCCCAGGCCCGGTCGGCAGCGTGGGCTTCATCGCCGCACGGCTCATGCGTGTCCCCATCGTCGGTGTCTACCACACCGACTTCCCCGCGTACATCGACGAGCTGTTCGACAACTCTCTGTGCTCTTCCGTCTGCCGTGCACACATGCGCTTCTTCTACCGGCGCTTCAAGTATGTCTTCTCCCGCAGCGCCGACTACGCCCAGCGTCTCGTTGAGCTGGGCGTGGACAAGGACAAGCTGGTCCGCCTCCGCGCCGGATTCGACAACACCCGCTTCGACCACGCCCTGCGCGACCCGAGCATCTGGGCTCAGCACGGCGTCAAACCCGACACCATCAAGGCCGTCTTCTGCGGCAGGGTCAGCACCGAGAAGAACCTGCCCATGCTCGTGAAAAACTGGGCGACCATCCGCGAACGCGTCCATGCGAAGGGACGCGAGATCGAGCTCATCATCATCGGCGACGGCCCCTACCGCACCGAGATGCAGCAGCGTCTGCAGGAGCACGGGGCTCATTTCCTTGGCTTCAGGCACGGCACCGAGCTCGCAACCCTCTACGCCTCGTGCGACCTCTTCATCTTCCCCTCCACCACCGACACGCTCGGGCAGGTCGTCATGGAGGCACAGGCATCAGGGCTCCCGGTCATCGTGACCGATCAGGGCGGGCCCAAGGAGATCGTGCACGACCAGCACACCGACGCGCCCACCGCCTTCGTGCTCCCACACGACGACGAGCAGCGCTGGATCGACACCATCACCACCCTCGCATGCGATGACGCGCTGCGCGAAGCGCTCGGACGCAACGGCGTCGAGCTGATGAAACAGCACACCTTCGCCGCCTCCTTCGAGCATTACTGGAGCATCCACGAGAACGCCGCGACATTGCCCGCCTGATCAGGTGCCGAGCTCAACCCTGCCGACCAGTTCACCAATCGTCGAAACGCCCTGGGAACGGACCCATCGCGCGAGCCCCCTGCGCATCCTGACCGACGCACGCGGCGAAGCGAAGCTCCCCGCGCCGATCTGCACTGCGCTCGCACCCGCGAGCACAAACTCCGCAGCGTCCTCCCAGCGTGACACACCGCCCGCGGCAACGATCGGCACCCCGGCGTCATTCGCGACCCCGCGATACACCAGATGCACCAGCCGCACCACGATCGGATGGATCGCCGGCCCGCTCAGGCCGCCCGTGACATTCGCCAGGATCGGCCTGCGTGTCCGCACATCGATACCCATCGCGGGGACCGTATTCGTCAGCGTCAATCCCTTCGCACCCGACTCGATCGCCACACGCGCCAGATCCACGATCGTGTGCGGCGTCCCCACCGTCACCGGCGAGAGCTTCACGAACAAGGGCAGATCCCCCACCGCTGGAGCCAACGCGCAAATCAGCTCACGCAGCGCCGCGGGATCACTCCCGAACTCAAGCCCCGAATGCACATTGGGGCACGAGACATTCGCCTCGATCCCGGCCATACCCTCGATCGCGGACAGCCGGGTCGCGACTTCGAGATAATCCTCGATGCGATCGCCCGCGACCGATCCGATCACGGCGCAGCCCATCGATTTCACCCTGGGCCCCTCGTCACGCTCGAACGCGTCGACCCCGGGGTTCGCCAGCCCGATCGCGTTCATCATGCCCGCACGGGCAAAGGTGATCCGCGGGAACGCGTTGCCCGCACGCACATCGCGTGTGATCGACTTGGTCACGATCGCACCCAGCCGCGACACATCGAGCACATCACGCATCTCACCGAGCACACCCGCGGTCCCGGCCGCGAGCAGCATCGGGCTCCGCAGCTCGATACCCGCGATGGTCGTGCAGAGCTCCCGCTCGCTCACAGATCGTCCAATCGTTCTCGCACAACGCGTTCCATCTCGTCGATGACCTCGTCGATGCTCAGCTCCGATGTATCGATCACCACCGCGTCGTCGGGGCAAACCAGCGGCCCGTCGCTGCGGGTCGAATCGATCCGGTCCCGCTCAAGGATGCGCTCACACATCGTCTCGACACTCACTTCGGCCCCGAGCCCGAGTTGCTCGATCCGACGCACCGCCCGCACATTCGGGTCCGCATCGAGGTAGAACTTCACCGGTGCGTCGGGGAACGCGACCGATCCCTGATCTCGCCCCTCGGTGACCAGCCGCGGATGCTGGGCGAAGATGATCCGCTGCTTGCGCACCATGTGGCTGCGCAGCTCAGGAAGCGTGGCCACGAACGAGACCTTCTGTGTGACATCGTCGCTGCGGATGCGATGATCGATCGGGGTATCCCAGGCGAGAATCGTCGGCGGGTCCTGCGACCAATCGAAATGCAGATCCGCGCCGATCACCGTCGAGACCAGCTCTCCGACCTCGCTCTCGTCGATTTGTCGATCGATCAGGATCGCCGCCGCCGCGCGGTACATCGCGCCGGTATCGAGAAAATCGAGCCCGAGACGCTGCGCGAGCCGTCTTGCCACGGTGGACTTGCCAGTCCCCGCGGGCCCGTCAATCGTGATGATGATCTCTTTGGTGCTCGGCACCGTGAACCCCGTATTTGTGGATGTCGGCGTGGTCTGAGTCACGGGCACGGCGGACCCTTCCTGCACCATCCTGATGCACCTGCTGCTCGTTCAGGACTCCGCAAGCGACACCAGCGCCGCCTCGATCGCATCCTTGGTCTGCAGCACACCCAGTGTACCATCACCATCCCCCCTGTAGTCAAGGGCGATATTCCCGTTGAAACCCACCGCTTTAATCGCCGCGACCATCGGCTCAAGCTCGTAGCCAACATGCACCGGGGGGGCGGAATCGTCCATCGCCTCGAGCTCCGCGGCCAGCGCATCGAGCCCTGTGAGGCCCTCGACCGCCATCATCGCGTCGTCATCGGGCTCTCCCTCGACAAAGGCGAGCGTCGAAGCGTTCACAACCGTCGCGTACGGCGTCAGCCTGCGTAGATAATGCGATGCATCACCCGATTTGTGCGCCATCTCAAAGTCCGGGAGCGTCCCGATCCGGAATCCGCCGATCGCCTTGACCAGGTCAGTGGTCCGATCCGGATCCCCCGTCAGGCCCTCCATGGGCGAAATCAGCACATTGATATCCACACGATCCGCGTACTCAAGCACACGCTTCAACCGCTCCGTGGCCAGATCGAACGCGTCGTCGGTGTCCTTGGACGAGATCGACAGCGAAACCGCGTTACAGCCCAGCACACTGCCTGCGACAATGACCCGCGACATGCGCTCCACTGCAGCATCACCCGTGCTGTCCTTGCTGCTGCCCAGATCCAGCGACTCGGTCTCACTGAGCATCAGACAGGTACACCCGACCTTGTCACCCTGATCGCGGATGCGCTCGATATCGCTCCGGCCCATGCCCTTGAGCAGATCGGTCGACAGATTCAGGGCCCGCAGACCCAGATGTTCGTGTGTGTAACGGGGAAGATCCAGCACGCCCAGAGCGTTCTTGCCCCGCTTCTTGAGCAGCGACCGGATCGAGTTCACATTGAGCGAATACATCATGCGGGGGACTGTAGGCACCCGACCCCGACCGTCGCATAGACCGCCCTAGAATCCGACATGGCATCACCCAGCGGCATCTCAATTCGGGGCATCGGGCTCATCGCCGCGGGCTCGCTCGCGTTGATCTTCACCATCGTCGTCGCCGTCTCGATGATCTTCTCAACGCCAACCGGCTCGGACACACCCGATGTCTTCCCCACCGATCCCGGCGATTTTATCGACATCGAAGACACCCAGCAGGGTGGCAGGATGCTCGTCACCATCGTCGATCAGAACGATCCGACCCGGGTCGCGTCGACTCTGCGAGCGGAACGATTCGAGCCCATCGGCGAGGGCCGACGCCGACTCGATCAGCCAGAATCGTGGATCTTCCTCGAAGACGGGCGGGCGATCCGCGTCAACGCCGACTACGCGACGATGCTCATGCCCGACCCCAATCAGGCCCCCGAATCGGGCACGCTCGAAGGCAATATCCTCCTCCGCGCCTACGACTCGACCCCCGCACCGGGCCAGCCTGCTCCTGATACCCAGCCCCCCACCCTCATCGCAAGATTCGACCAGCCGGTCGAGTTCGAACGGCGCTACCTCCGCATGCGCAGCGCCGGGCGATTCGAGATCGAATCAGATCAGGTCGATTTCTCGGGCACCGATCTCACAGTCATCCTCAACGATCTGCGCAATCGCATCGAGCTCATCGATGTCGTCAGGGGTGATCAACTCGTCATCCACACCGATGCCGCCAGACAACGAAACAACACGCCCGCACCGGTCACAGAGAAAAACCCGAGCACGGCATCCGATCAGCCCAACGAACGCGCTCAGGCCACCGAGCCCGGTTCCGACACCGCCCCGCCCACAACACCCGAGCCGATCGAACCCGACATCCAACGCTACATCGTGACACTCAACGATCAGGTCACCGCCGCCATCGCCCAGAATGGAAGTGTCAACGCCGATACCCTCGAACTCTGGGCCGCGTTCACAGACGGCCAGCTCCCCCCGGACGCAATAAAGACCATCGCGCTCGCCCAGCAGCCCGCCAACGACCCGGCCCCCTCAAGCCAGACGCAGTCCCAGCCAGCTGGCACGGCCGAGGCCTCCGCCCCGGCCATTGAAACCACCAGCCCCGTTCCGGGCACAGACGACGGCGCAGGAGACCTGGTCATCACCTGGTCGGGACCGATGCGGGTCCGCCCGATCGACGGGCAGATCCCGCTCCAACTCGTCGAGGACCACCTCGCCCTCCGCCTGAGCAGCAACGAGGGATCGGGCATCACCATGGACGCTCCGCAGCGGGGCTTTACCGGCCAGGCACGCAGCGTCACCTACTTTGCTACGCGCGCGATCGCCCACTTCATCGGTGAGGAGAGCGAAACGGGCATCATCCGCATGCAGGTTGATGAAGCGGGCACACTGATCGCGAGCGACATGCGTGCCAACCTCAGCACGGGCGCACTCGATCTCAAGCAACGCGGACAGATCACCACCCTCCATGCTGATCCAACCCAGACCGCAAGCATCCGTTGGAAGAATCGGGCCCAGATCCAGTTTGCGCTCGCAGAAGACGGCTCGATCACACAGCGATTGAGCGCCGCACGCTTCGAGGGCGCTGCGATGGCCGAGCAGGACGGCAACTCGCTGGGTGCACGCGTGCTCGAGGCCACGCTCGACCCTGATCTCGAGCCCGCCGCAGCGCTGAAAAACCTGCGCCTGACCGAGGGCGTGATCTCCAGCGCCAGCAACAGCCTGCTCTCGGGACGGGATCTGAGCATCGACTTTATCCCCGGCAGCGGTCCGGACTCGACGCCCCAGCCGGTGCGCGTGGTCTCCAGCGGCTCTGCGCTGGGCCGCACACCGGACGCGATGCTCCGCGCGGACGAGATGAGCGCGGACCTCATCGTGGATGCCGACGGACAGACACGCATCAAGACCGCCTCAGCGAGCGGCAATGTCAACTACCGCGACAGCAAGAGAACCACGGCGCAGGCGAGACAGCTCTCCGCCGACGGGCTCAACGAGGTCATCACACTCACGGGCGCAGGCACCAGCGTCACGCAGGCCGGGTCCACCATCGCCGGCGAGCACATCACGCTGCGTGCCAAACGCCGCGGCATCGAGGTGCTCGGCCCGGGCACTTTCGATCACGATCTCGCGCTGGCACAGGATCAGAACGCCGTGCAGGGGCAGCTCGGTCATGTCAACGCAAGATGGAACGAATCGATGCGGTTCGACGACACCCTCGGCACACTCAACTGTAGCGGCGGGGTCCGCGTCATCTCCACGCCCGACGCGCTGACGCGTGACACGATCAACGCCGACAAAATCACCATCAACCTGACGCCCATGCCAAGCGCCGACCCAGTCGCGGGCGGCAGCACACCCCAGCGACAGCTCATCAGCGCCCGTGCCAGCGGACGCGCCCTGCCCGGCAAGGCACCCGAGCCCGCCTCGATCGAGTCCCGCTCCTACTCACCCATCAACCCCGAGATCGCGACCGGCGTGCTCTACCTCGAGGGCGGTCAGATCCGCGCGGACAACCTCAAGCAGACGCTCGAGATCCCCGGAGCAGGCACCCTGCTCGTGCTCGACCGGCCCGAAGAGAACCAAGCACCCGAAACGGACCAGCCAGCCCCCCAAGCAGACCGTTCACTCAGCGGCTCAGGGCTCACACGCTTCAACTGGCAGTCCCGGATGCTCCTCGAACGCGCCGTGGGCAAGGGGACCTTTAACGGCAATGTCAAGGTGGATCACAAGTCGCTCAAAAGCAACAAGGTGGCAACCCTCACGACAGACACACTCATCGCGCGATTCGACGCTGCATCACAGCCGGCACAGGACAGCACCCCCGCCGTCCAGAACCCGGCCGACACCTCACTCGTCGGATCGAGCAACGCATTGCAGAGCGCCACCGCTCAGGGCAATGTCCGATTCCTCTTCGAGGGGCGCGAGCTGCTCTGCGAAAACGCGGAGTATGACGCGATCGCCGATTCGCTTTTCGCCAGCTCGGTCGGCAACTCACTCGTCACGCTCTATAACAACACCGGGGCCGCCCCGGTCTCCGCACGCACGATCCGCTGGGATCTGACGAACGATCGCACCGTGATCAACGCCCCGTCCCCGGTGAGGACCACACCGGGCGGCTGACGCACGGTCGTGCACCGATGCATCGGGAAACACGGATCAGATCAGCGATTCATCGCGCGCCAGCGGGCTTGTGCTCCACACGCGCGTGTGAATGCTCGACCCACGAATGGCCGACCGGCACGCCGATCAAAGCGCCCATGACCCACGCGGCGGGCGACAACGCGAGATAGCCGGGCAGCTCGCCCACGATCGCCAGTTCGCCGATTTCACCCAGCCCAGGTGCAACGATGCCCACCAGCGGTCCGAGCACCCCCGCGAGCATGACGCCGAAGATGATCGGCGCAAAGGGTGTCCCCGTGTGCTCAGCCTTGCCGTTGAGCGAAGCGGCCGACATCGCGCCCACCACCCCGGCCAGGATTCCGCCGAAGAGCCCAACGCCTACGGACTGACCGGGGAGATCGGTCCGTCCGAAGAGCCAGGCCATCGCAACCGCTCCCACAACCCCGCCACCCAGAGCGCCGAGCATCGCCTTGTTCCTGATCCAGGAGCGCAGGTGAGCGGGGGCGAAGCTCGACACCGGATCCTTCTCCGAATCACGGCTGATGAGCACACCGGCGAAGAGCACCACGAGCATGAGCCCCAGCGACTCGATCGCAAGCTTCACGCTCGTCCCCGCGTCGGGCGAGAGCAGGTACACCTGCCCCATCCGCCCCTGTGTCCACGCGACCCACCCGAGCACGAAGCCCATGCAGAGCAGTCCCTCACGCCGACCGCCGAGCTTTGCCCCGACAACCCCCATGAGCACGATCAGCCCGCTGACGACCAGCAGCGCGACTATCCCCGCGCTCATCGAATCCACCGTGAGCAGGGTGTGCTGCGATGAGCCGTCGGACCCGACGGGCCCCGAAGCGATGTTTGCAGCGATCGGCCCGATCACACAGAGCGCGATCGCCCGGCTGATCCACTGTCGGATGGTTTGCATCATGACACTATCATCGACCGTTCACCTCGCCAGGGCAAGCAGATTCGTGTACCATCAACCCATGAAGCCCCCGAGCAGCCCGCCCAATCCCAGATCCCGCGAATCCAACCGGGCCGTGCGCGAGCCAAAGCTCATGCTCAGCGATCTCACCGAGGAACTGATCTGGCCCCGCGTGCTGCGTGCACCCGCCCTGGCCCTCTCACCCAACCGCCTGATCAGCGGCTGCGTGGGCGCGTTCCTGCTCACGCTCGTCATCCGCTTCTACACCCTCCTCAGCGACTCCGGCACCGCAGATGCCGTCGATACCACTTCGGGCGACGCCCTCATGCCCAGCTCGATCTCGACGCTGGGTGATCGACTCATGCACGCGCTGATGGGCCTCGACCCGATCGAGCTGAGCAACACCGCGATCGATGCCGCCCGTCTGATACGCGACGGGGTGATGCACAACCCCCTGATCTCGGTGCTCCTGGGCGTGCCCATCATCACCATCCTGACGCTCGTCGGCGGCTCCATCTCACGCTCAGCAGCGTTCGAGTTTGCCCAGGGCCGGTTTGCGACGCGTGAAGAGACCGTCTACTTCACCCTCCGCCGTGCTCGACAGTTCATCGGGGCCGTCGCCGGCCCGATCGTCTTCAGCGCGTTCGTCTTCCTGCTCATCGGGCTCGGTGGCCTGCTGCTCAGCGTCCCAGTTGTCGATCTGCTCGGCGCGGTGCTCTACGGGATCGGGCTCGTGCTCGGGATCCTCGCGACCCTCGTGCTCGTGCTGCATGTCGTCGCGCTGCCCATGATCGTCCCCGCACTGAGCATCGAGGGGACCGACGGCTTCGATGCGATCCAGCGTTGCTACGCGTATGTCGTGGGTCGCCCCCTGCGCTACCTGCTCTATGTGCTCGTGCTCACCCTGCTGGGCACCTTCGCCGCGGCCCTCTTCGCCATGCTCGCCAATGTCAGTATCGAGATGACCGACTGGGCCGCGGGATTCCTCGCAAACGACGCGACCGATCGGGCATTGACCGGCGGCGGAGACCTGGGCGCGACCAAGGAATACGCGCATCTGGTCATCGAGTTCTGGCGAAGCATCGTCGAACTGCTGGTGGCCGGCTACATCATCTCGATCTTCTTCACCAGCGCCACGCTCGTCTACCTGGCCGTCCGACGCATCTGCGACGGGCAGGGGCTTACGGAAATCTGGGAACCCGTTGAGCACAACTGAACGAACCGGCGTTCACTCAAAGAGCCCGGCGTCGAATGTCAGTGTTGCGGGATCCATCGGGTTGGGCAGATCATCAAGCAGCACAGCATCGTCGATGGAAAACCGCCCCACCCGCGTGCGGCGCAGTGCCGTCAGCACCCCTCCGACGCCCATGCAGGCACCCAGATCCCGCCCGAGCGACCGGATATAGGTTCCCTTGCCGCATGTGATCGAGAGACGGAGCATGGGCCACGCGTACCCGAGGACCTCGATCGCATCGATCCGAACCGGACGCGGCCCGAGCTTCACATCCTCGCCCCGTCGGGCCATGGCGTACGCACGCTTCCCACCGACCTTGATCGCGGAGTACACAGGCGGCGTCTGCATCACATCGCCCGTCCAGCGCTCGCACGCCGCGCGGACCTCCTCGGGCGTGGGCTCGCGGTCAATCGGGACCTGCGTCATCTCACCCTCAAGATCATCGGTGCTCGAGACTCGCGAGAGATCCACCGTGGTCTCGTAGACCTTTTCGCCGATCATCACCTGATCGCATCGCTTGGTCGCCTTCCCGATCAGCACCACCAGCACCCCGCTCGCCAGCGGGTCGAGTGTGCCCCCGTGCCCAACCTTGACCCGCTTGGGTGCCCCCCCGGCGCGGAGCTTGCCACGCACGATGCTGCACACATGCATCGACGACAGCCCCAGCGGCTTGTCGATGATCAGCACACCCTCGATGGGCTCGGTATTGGTCGGCGTCGATTCGCTCACGCCAGACTCTAGCCCCACGCCCCGCGAGCAGTGCCCGGATTCACGACATGCAAAAACCGCACCGCCCGAAACACTCGGGCGGCGCGGCGCAGGAAATGGGGTGATCCTGTTGTCCGACCACGGCGCGGTCGGACTCTCGATTGTGGCCGGGCTCCGGACCCGGGGCCCGGCCGGCATCACCTCGGAGAGGGGGCGAGGCGACGCCTGATTCATTCAACTCGCGAGCAATCGCCCGGCGCCGCTGATTTCGCTGCTCAGACCGCGGCCGATGCAACGAGTTCGACTTTGGGGAAGTCATTTTCAGTCTCGATCACATGATTCATGTAGTTCGTAAACAGGTTGAACACCGTGATCGTCACGACCTCGAGGATCTCCTCTTCGTTGAGTTCGGCCCGTGCCTGTTCGAGGGCCTCGTCACCCACAAAGCCGCGGTTCTCGACGATCGCACGCGCCAGATCGATCGCCACCTGGGTCTTGGGATCGCCCGACTTCCCGTTTCGGTTGAGTTCCCGCTCAGCCTCGCTCAGCCCCACCATCTTCCCGATGGCGTTGTGCGCCGAAGCGCAGTAGCCGCATTGAGAGAAGTTCGCGATCGCGATCGCCAGCGACTCACCGAACTGATCGCCCAGCGTGCCCGAAGCCAGCGCCTCTTTCTGCTTGACATAGCTGTTAAGCGCCGCGGGGGACTTTCCCAGTGTTGCGAGCAGATTGGGAACCATCCCGAGTTTCCCCTGAATGCCCTCGAGGGTGGATTTCGTGGATTCGGGTGCATGTTCGATCGTCGTGGGTGCGATTCGTGCCATGGTTGTCATTCCTTCAGATCTTCAGAGCCGGAGGCCCGGCCCGATCTCCCATATTTTTTGGCCTCCACACTTGTGAAGGTACACATCACGAAGTAGAATAGACCAATCTGTCTGATTATTCAACCAGATAGAAAATTTCATCTAAACAATCTTGTATACTCGAATAGGCACCCTATGGCATCACCAAAGAAAAAACAGCTCCTCTCATGCGCTCGCCGGCTCTTTGAAACCGAGGGGTTTCACACCACCGGCATCGATCGCATCCTTGATGAGGCCGGGGTCGCCAAAATGACCCTCTACAACAACTTCGGCTCCAAGGACATGCTCATCGTCGCCGTGCTCCGCAACGCGAGCGAGGACATGATCCAGCAGCTCCGCGAAGCGGTCGCCCACCTGCACGACCCCTATGAGCAGATTTTAGGGGTCTTCGACGCTCTTGCATCGTGGCACAGCTCCGACAAGTTCTGCGGCTGCATGTTCCAGGCCGCCGTCGCCGAGTTCCCGGATCCGACTTCGGAGCCCGCGATCGCCGCGCGTGACCACTTGCTGCATGTCACTTCGCTTTTCGAGGACATGTGCGTGCAGGCCGAACTCGACAATCCGGGCGAACTGGCGAGCATGCTCGCGATGCTCGCGAGCGGAGCCAACTGTACCGCACGCCAGATCCGCACCCGTACCCCCGCCGATCAGGCCCGTACAATCGCAGAAATCCTGCTCGAGCGAGCCTGCTCGCGACCCGGACGCACCCTCTCCGTCCCGGCTATTCGCAACTGAACCCACTTCATGTGATATCTGGGCCATTTGGAATAGACCGAACGGTCCACCGGTTTACTCTGGACCCTGCGGACGACCCACAGGAACATCTGAATCCATCAACCCACGGAGGCAAACATGGCCACACAAACCGTTATCGAGATCACCGACCAGAACTTCGACCAGCTCATCAACAGCGACACCCCCACGCTCGTGGACTTCTGGGCACCTTGGTGTGGCCCATGCCGGGCGCTGGGACCGACGATCGATCGACTCGCGGACGACTACGAGGGCAAGGCACAGGTCGGGAAGCTCAACATCGATGAGCACCCCCAGTTCGCGGCCCGCTTCGGTGTCGCTTCGATCCCGACGGTCATCGTCTTCCAGAACGGGCAGCCAAAGGAACAGTTCGTCGGCATGCGTCAGTACGATGACTACGCCAACGCGCTCGATCGCTGAGCGCACGCACGAACCCACAACAAAGCCCGCAGTCGCGGGCTTTTTTTGTGTGGTCTTTCGATACAATCGCCCCTGCATGCCCACCAAAGCCGTCAAATCCAGTGCCAAGCCCGCCAAGGACCCGTGGGACACACCCGGCATGCGTCAGTGGCGCGCTATCAAGCAGCGCCACCCGGATTGCGTGCTCTTCTTCCGCATGGGCGACTTCTACGAGCTCTTCGGCGAGGATGCTGAGAACATGTCGCGTGATCTGGGGCTCACCCTGACAACCCGCGGCAACGCGATCCCCATGGCCGGGGTCCCCCACCATCAGAAATCCACCTATCTCCAGCGAGCAATCGAGCAGGGATACCGCGTCGCGGTCGTCGATCAGCTTCAGGACCCCAAAGAGGCCAAGGGCGTGGTCGATCGCGGGGTCACCCAGGTCGTCACGCCGGGCACACTCGTCGACGAATCGCTGCTGCGCGACGAGCAGACCGTCACGCTCGGTTCGGTGGTGATCCATGATCACCAGCACGCGGGGGTCGCGATCGCCGAACTCTCCACCGGGTCGTTCATGCTCTTTGCGGGCGATCTCGAGCAGTGCGCCGACGAGCTGAGCCGCGCCGGTGTGCGCGAGCTCATCTTCGCCTCCCCGATCAGCGGCGACCCGCCCAAACGCGTCACCGAGCTCGCGCAGACCATCAACGCCTCGCCCACCCCACGCCCGGGCTGGCAGTTCGGTCAATCGGAAGCGATCGAAGCGATCGAGCAGCAGTACCGGCTGGGCACACTCGAGGGGCTCGGGCTCGATGCCGCTTCCCCCGCCGTTCAGGCCGCGGGCGGGATCATCCGCTACCTGAGCGAAACACAGGCGATCGATGACGCCCAGAGCTCCCGCGGCCCCGATCAGCAGCAGGCCACGCTCGCGCACCTGCGCCCGCCGAGAATGCTCCAACGCGATCAGCACTGCCTGATCGACCGGGTCTCGCTCCGCTCGCTGGAGATCGAACAGACGATCCGCGAACAGTCACTCAGCGGCTCGCTCGCCGGGGTCTTCCTCGCCAGCCCGGTGGGCACGCGTTGCGTCCTGCACACGCCAATGGGCAAGCGGCTCGTCCGCCAGTGGCTCTCGTCGCCGCTGATCGATTCCGGGGCGATCAACGCGCGTCTCGACGCCGTGGAATCGCTCACCCTCAGCGGCACCCTTCGCGAAGATCTCGGCGAGGTGCTCGGCGACATCTGCGACCTCGCCCGGATCAGCGGTCGCATCGCGTTGGGGCGTGCTACACCCCGTGATCTGGTGGCGCTGGGCGGCGCGAGCGTGCAGATCGATGCGCTGATGCAGGCCGTCGCACGATGCGACGCGCTGCGATCGCAGCATCAGTCGCTTGCCGAGGTCAAAGACAGCGTGCTCCCGCTGGGAGAGGAAATCACCCGCTGCTGCACCAACGAGGCCCCGGCCCACCTGCGCGAGGGCGGGCTCATCAACGACGGCATCGACCCGGCCCTCGATGAGGCCCGCTCGCTGCAGCGAGACGCGGGCAAGTGGCTGAGCGACTACCAGCAGCGCATCATCGACGAACACAATCTCCCCTCGCTCAAGGTCGGGTACAACAAGGTCTTCGGGTTCTACATCGAACTGCCTGCGGCGCAGGCGAAGCGTGCCCCAGATGTCTTCACCCGCAAGCAGACGCTCAAAAACGCGGAGCGATACATCACGCCCGAGCTCAAGGAATATGAGGAGAAGGTGCTCACCGCCGGCGACCGGGCCAATGAACGCGAGCGCATCATCTTCGATCGGCTCTGCGAACGGGCCCGCGAGCACCTCGACGCGCTCGCCCGCTTCAGCGACATCGTCGCGACGATCGACTGCCTGCTCGGTTTCGCGATCAAGGCATCGGGACGCGGCTGGGTCCGTCCCAAAGTCGTCAACGAGCCCACGCTCGAGATCACGCAGGGACGACACCCCGTGCTCGACGAGACGCTCGGGCACAACTTCGTCCCCAACGACTGCACGCTCGCACAGGACCATTCGCCCGCGACACTGGCGCTCATCACCGGGCCCAACATGGCGGGCAAGAGCACCTACATCCGCCAGAACGCGCTGCTGGTGGTGCTGGCCCAGGCGGGCAGCTTCGTCCCCGCCGCGGGCGCCACGATCGGCATCGCGACACGCATCTTCACGCGTGTGGGCGCCGACGACGCGCTGCACCGGGGCCAGTCGACCTTCATGGTCGAGATGATCGAGACGGCCAACATCCTCAACCACGCCGATGACCGCTCATTGGTGATCCTCGACGAGATCGGGCGCGGCACCTCCACGCTCGACGGCCTGTCGCTGGCGTGGGCGATCAGCGAGTGGCTCGCCGAGCATCAGCCCCGCACGCTCTTTGCAACGCACTACCACGAGATCACCGAGCTCGAATCTCGCCTCGAGGATCAGGTCAAGAACCTGCATGTCGCGGTGCGCGAGTGGACAACCGAGGAGGGCAATCAGGAGATCGCGTTCCTCCACAGCATTCGATCGGGTCGGGCCGACCAGTCCTACGGCATCCATGTCGCCCAGCTCGCGGGCGTGCCCAGGGCGGTCACCCAGCGCGCCAAGTCGGTGCTCGAATCGCTGAGCGTCGAGCACGCCGGGCGGGTCGATACGCAGAGAGTGCAGTCGGCCAACAAAGCCGCTGCCAACGCCCAGCTCGGGCTCTTCACCGAGTATGTGCAGCACCCGGTTGTCGATTCGCTGCGGGAACTCAAGCTCGATTCGATGACGCCGATGCAGGCGTTCGATGCCTTGCGTGCGCTATCCGATGAGGCAAACGCTCATGAATGATCTTCAGCCTTATATCATCGTCGGGCTGGTCTTCGTTAGCTGTACCGGCCTGTTCCAATGGCTCTTCAAACAGATCACGAAAGATAAGATCAGCTTCTATGACGCACTGTTCTTCGCAGGTTTGCCAGCCCTCGTTCGATTTGTTGAGAAACGAACCACGGGATTCACTGATTCATTGCCAGAAGTCGCTACCCGATTGCTCTGGTTTTCGATCTACCTGCTCCTGTTTTATTGGGGTCTTCGCGGCTGGCATAAAGTCCAACCCAAGCAGGCTTGGCTGATCATCGTGTGCTGGGTGCCACTCGTGACTATCTGTATCGTCGCGTGGTACTTTGCGAATCAGGATCTGGCTCAGGACTCGGCTTCAAACACATAATCCTCGCCCTTGGGCACATACACAAACTCGTAGCTCTGCGTCCATGTCTTGCCGTTGTCGTTGCTCGTGAACCCGGTCTGCATCACCCGTCCGTTGTCGATCGGGCGCACATGCATCCGGGTCATCTTCGGCTTGGATCCGGGGGCGATGTTCTCACCCTCGAACATCAGCCCATCGATCGAATCGTCGTTGCACCTGGCGGTGGTGAACAGGCGGTTGCCCGTCGTATCGACCCAGGTCTGTTCCCATTCGTTGGTCTGGCGGTTGTAGACATTCCAGCTCTCGCCGCTGAACTGTCCGCCGATTCCGGCCCATGACTCGTGGATCACATTCTTATTCACACGGAACGCGAGCGTGTTGGTGCCCGAGAGCTTGCCGTTGGTCGTGCTGTAGCACTCCCATTCGCCCACCCAGAAATGGAGGGCCTTCTCGGCCTTGGTCAGTTGATCGATTGACTTGAGCATGGGCGACCAGCGCTCGTCGCTGTGAAGTGATTTGAGATCGCTGTCGCCCTTGAACTGAGCCGTGTCGCGCACACCCATGTCCATCGCCGTCTGGAGCGCCTCGAACGCGTCGTTCGTCTTGCCCTGCAGGGCATAGGCGCAGCCGAGGTTGTAGAACGCCTGGGGCGCCACCGCGGGCATCTTGGTGGCTTTCTTGTGCGCGAGGATCGCGTTGTCCAGGTCGCCCGATGCGTGCAACGCGTAGCCGAGCATGAACTGGGCCTGGGCGTTGGTCGCGTCCGCCTTGAGGATCGCTTTGAGTGCCGCGATCGCTTCGTCCCACTGCCCCTGCTGCACATGGGTCATGGCCTGGTTCATGGTCGGCGTCGAATCGGATGCGGGCTGGAGCGAGGCCGACGAAAGGCCGACGGCCAGCGAGAGCAG
>CAYQRD010000007.1:13720-83672 GCA_964419845.1 uncultured Phycisphaeraceae bacterium | reverse complement strand
ATCTCTGGGAGAGAGTTGCCCACCTTCCTTCATGCCATCACACCACCCAGCGCACACGCACTTCCCCAAGACACCCCTCCAACCAACCCCTGCTACACTCCTCGCATGGCCACAACATCCGCCCCCTACGACATCATCAAGACCCAGGACATCTGTGCCCAGTCCGGGCGGGAGATCGCTGTGGGTGAGGAGCACATCGCCGCGCTCATCGAGACACCCGAGGAGGAGGCGCTGGTCCGCGTCGCCTACACGCTCGACGCGTGGGCCAAGGGGCCGAACCTGCCGCCCGAGGCGACGCTCTTCGGCTTCTGGAAACGCACCCTGCCCGAGCACGACGAGCAGCCCAAGCAGCTCGTGTCGCCCGATGAGATGTTCGACCTCTTCGAGCAGCTCGCCGAGACGACCGAGCCGCGTCAGGTCACCTTCCGATACCTGCTCGCGTTGATCCTCATGCGCAAGAAGGTGCTGGTCTATGAACGCTCGACCCCCGCCAAGGGCGACGAGCCCGGCGTGCTGGTGCTGCGTCAGCGGATCAAGGGCGGCGAGGGCCCGCTGTTCAATGTCATCGACCCCGGCCTCGACGACGATGCCGTCGCCCAGGCGTCCGAGGAGATCGGGCAGGTCATGAACCTCGACGAGCAGGCATCATGATGACACGACCGAACCGATTGGGACCGCTCCTGCTGATGATGATGGTGCCCGCGATGCTCATGGGCTGCCGGGCCGGCGGGGGCAAGGTCGATGTCGCCAAGCTCGGCCCGCCGCCGAGCACGCAGGAAATCGCCCAGCGTCACAACGATCGCATCGCACCCCTCGACACCCTGTGGGCACGCGTGAGCGTCCGCGCCAAGGGCCGCTACGACGACGGCGAGGCCTACGAGGAGCAGGGCGAGGGGCACCTGCAGATCGCCCGACCCGGCCGCATCTCCCTCTCGATCGGCAAGCTCGGCGAGACCTACTTCGTGTTCGGCGCATCGCCCGAGGCCTACTGGTCGTTCAACCTCGCCGACAGCGACCGCAGGGTCATGCTCGTGGGCGACATGCAGCAGGTCACCCGCGGCAAGGCCGCCGCCCTGGGCCTGCCCGTGCACCCCGCCGAGATCATCGCCCTCTCCGGGCTCGCCCCGATCGACATGGCCACCGCCGGGGGAACCCGCTGGCGCGACGACGGCAAGGCCGTGGGCATCCGCGTCCCGGCGCAGTCGGGCGACGAGTGGGGGAGCATCATCCTCTGGTTCGATGTGTCGAGTGCGACCGTGATCCAGGCCCAGGCCTTCGACGAGTACAACGAACTCATCGCCACCGCCGAGCTCACCCGCTACAAGGACGCCAGTGTCCCCGGCGCGCTGCCCGTGTCGGTCCCGGGCAAGGTCGAGATCACCACCCCCAGCGACGACGGGTTCGTGCGCATCGAGCTCTCCGAGCCGCAGCGACGCGACATCCGCCCCGTCGTGTTCCAGCCCGAACGCCTCGAGCGTGCCTACCGCGTTCACGAGGTGATCGACCTCGACGAGGAAGCCCAAGCGGCACCCGACGATGCGGAGCAGCCCGCCGAGCCCGCGCCCTGATATGCCCACCCGCCTGACCATCCCGCTCGTGTGCCTGCTGTGCCTGCTCGCGTCCCCGCTCCGTGCGCAGGATACGACAACAGACGCGCCCACAGCCGAACCCACGCCCCAGGCCGTGACCGAGCCGGGCCCGACACTGCTGGCCAGCACGCTCGACAAGACGGGCAGCCGCGCGTGGAGTGTGTACCGCAACAGTCTGGGCGATCACCTGCTGGTGCTGCTGGCCCCGCGTGACGCCAACTCCAGCGCCTCGCCGCCCTATCAGGCCTCGGAGCCCGGGCAGGTGCAGTCGATGCGTCCGCTGGGCAAGCGGATGCCCATCGCGATGAGCGCGACGGGTGACCGCGTGTACATGGTCTACCGCGCCGTCTCGGCCAACCGGCAGCGGATGATGCGTGTCTACAGCGCCAAGGCGACCCCGAGCCCCGTCGGCGGGCTCTGGGTCATCGACCCGCCCGACCGCCTCGACACCCACGACCCCATCATCACCCCCGGCGACCTGCTCGACTTCGAGGCCAGCGCCGACGCCATCTGGGCCCTCGTCCGCGAGCCCGACGCCACCGTGCTGCTCCGCGCGCAGGGCGGCGCATGGTCGAGCGTGCCCCTGCCCGAGGGGCTCGACACCAGACGCCTCGACCTCGTCGCCATCGACACCGACATCGTCCTCGTCGATCGCACCGGCACCAGCTTCCACGCGCAGCGCTACGACGCCGGGTCGCAGCAGTGGCGGCCCCTGCCCGACGCGCTGCCCCTCGGGGGCCACACCCGCCTGTGCTCGGGCCGGCGCGCCATCACCGCCATCGACTGGGACGAGCAGGGCCTGGCCCGGCTGCGATCCTGGTCGCCCGCGGGGGTCTTCACCGTCGCCACGGGCATCGACCTGCCACGCGATGCGCAGTACGGCGTGCTCGATTCCAGCGAGACCCTGCTTGGCATCCGCACCCACATCCTCGCCCCCGATCCCGCCATGGTCGAGCCGACCGAATCCATCGAACTCATCGAGCTCGACCTGATGAACGCGAGCGTCCGCTTCCGAGGCAGCCCCGTCGCCAGCGCCCCGGTGACGGCCGAGGAGTTCCGGTTCCTCGTGGGCATGATGATCCTGATCATGGTGGGCGTGCTCGTCGTCGTCATCCTCCCCGATCGCTCCAGCGTCATGCTGCTCCCCGACGGGTGCGTGCTCGCCGATCCCGGGCGACGCCTCATCGCGACCCTGCTCGACGCCGTCATCGTGGCCACGCTCGTGGGCCAGGTCTTCGGCGTGAGCGCCTCGGAGATCCTCACCCTGAGCGTCATCGTCCGCCCCGACAACGCCTGGGCCGTCATCCCCGCGACCATCATCGCCGGGGTGTTCTACGCCACCGCATTCGAGTACCTGCTCAGCGCCACGCCCGGCAAGCTCATCACCGGCATCCGTGTCGCCCGCGCCCAGGACGGCCCACGCACCCGCCCCGGGCTGTGGTCCGTGCTCGTCCGCAACATCATCAAATGGGTCCTGCCCCCGGTCGCGGCCCTGGCCCTGATCGACCCCGAGACGCTCCACCGCGGCGATCGCGCCTCGAAAACGCTCGTCGTCATGCCACGCCCCGAGCAGCCACCCGCGTCCGACGAGCCCGAATGACCCGCACGCCCGACGCCTCGCGTTCGGGCTGTTGGAACCCGGGCTGAAGCCGCCACCCCCGAATGTCCGATGTGAGTTATAAGCCCAACCGGGCCCGCGGTCCGCGTGTGCGCCCGCGTCCACAGCCACCGAGCACCCCGTGAGCGAAGACCTCAACAGCATGAACGAATCCGGGCTCCCCCAGGAATCCCCGTTCCCAGAGGACTCCATGGTGGATGTCGAGAGCGATCGTCCACCCATGGACACCGACGGCCTCGGAGAGCCCACAGACCCGGTCTCCGTGCTCAAGTCCGGTTGGCGCGATGCCTGGCAGCTCCCCACCCTGCTCGTCGCCGGCGGGATGCTGATGCTCGGCGTCGCCTACAGCGTCTCGACCACGCCCGAGCCCGACCTCACACCCACGATCCGTCTGGCCAACAAGATGATCGAGGACGAGAACTACCAGCAGGCCATCGAACTGCTCAACACCGAGATCTACCCCTGGGTCGTCCAGCCCGACACCCCCAAGCCCGCACAGGTGCTCTACCACCTGGCCAAGGCCCGCTCGATCTACTACGGGCAGCAGAAGCTGGGCATCAGCGACGACCGCAACCATGTCTCGGTCATCCGCGAGTACGAGGAGGCCCGCCGCCTCGGAGGCACCCTCGACCCACGCGACCTCGCCGCCCTCGCCAACACCCACATCGCACGCGACGAAACCCCGCTGGCGATGCAGCACGCCCGCGAGATCCCCGAGTCCAAGCGGTACCTCCGCGACGCCATCTACCGCAGGGCCGTCGAATCCCTGCTCGACCGCCCGGCCCCCGAGACCGAGCCGGCGATGGAGCTCATCACCGAGATGCTCATCGATACCGCCCTGCCCGTGGACCAGCGCGTCTGGGCCCTGGAAACCCAGGGCCGCGTGCGTCTCGAGCAGGGCCACGCCGACCACACGATCACCCGCATCCTCCGCGAGCTGCCCCGGCTCGATGACGCCAGCGAGGTGGACCGCTCACGGCTGCACCTGATCCTCGCCGAGGCCTATGTGCAGCAGGGCGCGATCCCGCAGGCCGACGAGCAGATCCGCGCGGCGCGCCAGCTCGCCGCCTCGGGCGACCCGCACTACGCCAAGATCCTGCTGATGAAGGCGATGGTCGAGGACGAGCAGGGCCACACCCGCGAAGCACGCGACCTCTACGACGAGATCGTCAACGACCACGCCAACTCCTCCGCCCTGCCCCTGGCGCTGCTTGGCCTGGGCGAGACCGAAGCCGCCCTGGGCGAGCCCGAACTCTCGATCGAGGCCTACTCCGATCTCGTGACCATGTACAACGCGCTGGGCATCGAGTCCTACCCCTCCCGCAAGCAGGTCCTCACCTCCCTGCTCGGGCGTGCCGACGACTCGCTCGCGTCGGGTCTGCCATTCGACGCGATCCTCTACGGGACGCTCGCACAGCGCCTCTACCGCGACCTCGACACCCCCAGCGCCATCTATCTGGCGCAGGCCCGCGCCCATCAGGGTGCCGCCGAATCGCTGCTGGGGCGTCCCATCGAGGAGACCAAGTCGCTGCTGGGCCTGGACCCGTCCTCGCGCGCTGAGGTGCAGCGTCACCTGATCGCCTCGGCGACCAGCTACAGCCTGCACGCCGAGCGTCATGTCGTGACCAACCTCTCCGTGTTCGCCGACTCGCTCTGGCGTTCGGCCGACCTGTTCGATCGCGCCGGCGACCAGCCCGAGGCCATCACCGCGTTCAAGAACTACGCCGAGTCCATGCCCTCGGACCCACGCCACGCCGAAGCGCTCTTCCGCCTCGCCGAATCGCTGCGGGCACTGGGCGACTTGCAGACCGCCGCCGAGGTGTACAAGGGCCTCATCAGCGCCCGAGGCGGCGGCGCCGGGGCCGACATCGGTGCCCTGGCCGACGCGAGCCATGTCCCGCTCGCGCAGGCCTATCTCTACGACGAAGACCCCAGCAACGACGCCGACGCCGAGCAGCTGCTCATCTCCGCGATCGACGGCTCCATGGGCTCAAGCGAGACCGAACTCTTCCGCGACGCCCTGCTCGAACTCGCGGGGCTCTTCGACCGCACCGACCGGCCCGAGCGGGCGATCGAACGCTACGAGGAGTTCCGCTCGCGTTATCCCCAAGACCCCGAGACCGGCTCGGCCATCTTCCGCCTCGCCGACGCCCACCGACGCCTGGGCGACTCCATCGAATCCACGCTCATCGAAGCGATGCCCGCGGCCGAGAAGAACCGCCGCATCGCCGAAGTCGCCCGGCACAGACGCATCGCCATCGAACGCTACGAGGAGAGCATCTCGATCCTCGCCGCCCGCCCCGAGTCATCGCTGGGCATCTTCGAGTCCATCGCCCTGCGCAACGCGCACTTCTATCTCGGCGACTGCGCCTTCGATCTGGGCGAGTACAACCGAGCGATCGGCTACTACGACCAGGCCCGCGACCGCTATGTCGAGGACCCCGCCTCGCTCGTCGCGATGGTCCAGATCGTCAACGCCTACATGCAGACCAATCAGATCGGGCGTGCGCGCACGGCCAACGAGCGTGCCAAACGCTTCTACGCCATCATGCCCGACGAGGTCTGGGACGACCCGACGCTGCCCATGGACCGCAAGGACTGGGAACGCTGGCTCGAGTCCAACACCGAGCTGCTCGCCGACGCGCAGCCCTGACCGACCCCGCAAGCGTGTTTTTTGCGCACAGTGTGGAGAAATCCGCGCAAGCGACCGATAACCCTTGCAAGCACCCGCTGGTGGGAACGGAGTCCCGCGCGGTGCCGGTTCAAGTGAGGGTCACGGATGACCACGACGCAAGGCAACACAAGTCCCAACGAAGATCATGCCGCGATGCTCCAGTCGCGTCTCGAATCGCTGCTCGAAGAAGCGGGAACGCTCATCGATCAGCTCGAAGCGGTGGGGGCCCGGCAGCGTCAGGCCGTCGAGTCCGAGCAGGTCCAGCAGATCGTCGAGATCGTCTCCATCCGCGAGCCGATCGTGCAGGGCATGATCCGCGTGGGCGAGGAGCTCGGCGCCTTCATCGAGGACCCCGGCACACGGACCACGCTGGGCCAGCAGACGCTCGAACGCGCCCTGCGACGCATCGCCAGCTTCGAGCACGCCATGAAGCTCATGCGAGAACGCGACGCACAGGACCAGCAGCACATGGAGCAGACACGCGAGAAGCTCGCCGTCCAGCTCGCCGGCACAGGCACGGGCAGGAACGCGCTCCGCGCCTACTCCACCCGCAACCAGCAGCCCAACCCGATCATGCAGGACAAGAGGGGCTGAGCATGACCCAACCGACCGCACAGCTTGTCGATGCCCATCGCCCCGAGATGCCCTCCCCCGCGTCGCTCTCGCCCACCGACCTCGCGGAACTCATGTCCGCGTTCACCGAGGTCACCACCAAGCTCGAGCACACCCACGCCCAGCTCCGCGGCGAGGTCTCACGACTCAACGCCGAGCTCCGAGACGCCAACGAAGCACTCCAACGCTCACGCCGACTCGCGGCACTCGGCGAGATGGCCGCGGGGATCTCCCACGAGATCCGCAACCCGCTCGGATCGATCCGCCTCTACACCGGCATGCTCCAAGAGGACCTCGGCGACATGCCAGAGCAGCAGCAGATCGTCGAGAAGATCGGCCGCGCCGTCCGCGGGCTCGACGAGATCGTCGGCGATGTCCTGAGCTTCGCGCGTGAGATCAAGGCCCGCTTCCAGCCCTGCGAGACACGCAGCGTCATCGAGCACGCCATCGAATCGTGCTGCGCCGACATCGCCGGCAGTGTGCACCACGACCACCCCGCGGGCTCCATCGAGCTCCAGTGCGACGCCACGCTCATCCAGCAGGCCCTGGTCAACATCCTCCGCAACGCGGGCGAGGCCAACCGCCTCGCGGGCACAAGCGGCATCGAGATCGAAACAGCCACCTGCGGCATCGAACGCGACGATCGCGACGAGCCGGCGATCGCCTTCACCGTCCGCGACCACGGCGAGGGCATCCCCCAGCAGGTGATCGAACGCATGTTCAACCCCTTCTTCACGACCCGCGCCACCGGCACCGGGCTCGGGCTCGCCATCGTGCATCGGATCATCGATGCGCACCGCGGCATGGTCGAGGTGGGGAACCACGCCAACGGCGCGTGGGTCCGGCTGATCGTCCCGGTCAGCCAGCCCGTTGTGGTTGTTCGCCACAGCAACGAATCATTCGAGGATCTGAGATCAGTACAACCGCACGCGGGCGCCTCCCCGTGCGTGACGAGGTAATCCCATGGCACGAACCGTACTCGTGGTGGACGACAAGGAAATGATGCGCGACTCGGTGGGCTCAACGCTCACCCGTGCGGGTTTCACCGTGCGCACCGCTATCGACGCCCGCTCCGCACTCAGCGAGATCGCCTCGCGACGCCCGGACTGCGTCGTCACCGATCTCAACATGCCCGGCATGACCGGCATCGAGCTCAGCGCAAAGATCTCCGCGCTCGACGACGAACTCCCCGTCGTACTCATGACCGCGTTCGGGACGATCGAGACCGCCGTCCAGGCCATGAAGAACGGCGCGTACGACTTCATCACCAAGCCCTTCGAAGGCGACGAGCTGATCATCAGCGTCAAACGCGCCATCCAGCACGCCGGGCTCATCCGCGAGAACGCCGTCCTGCGTGCGGGCACCGCGGGCGCAGAGCAACGCGTGGGTCTCGATCGACTCGTCGGCGAATCCGACGCGATGCGCAAGGTCCGCGAGCAGGTGCGGGCAGTTGCCTCGAGCCACGGGACCGTGCTCATCACCGGCGAGAGCGGCGTGGGCAAGGAAGTCGTCGCCCGCGCCGTGCACGACCTGAGCCCGAGAACGACCAACCCCTTCCTCGCCGTCAACTGCGCCGCACTCAACGAGAGCCTGCTCGAGTCCGAACTCTTCGGCCACGAGAAGGGCGCGTTCACGGGTGCCGACAAGCTCCGCAAGGGACGCTTCGAGCTCTCCAACGAGGGCACGCTGCTGCTCGACGAGGTCAGCGAGGTCTCGCCCCAGATCCAGGCCAAGCTGCTGCGTGTCCTTCAGGAACGCGCCTTCGAGCGTGTGGGCTCGAGCACAACGATCGGCGTCGATGTCCGCATCGTCGCGACAAGCAACCGTGATCTGCCCCACGCCGCGTCGATGGGCGAGTTCCGTCAGGATCTGTTCTACCGCCTCAATGTCCTGCCCATCACCATCCCGCCCCTGCGCGATCGCGAGGGCGATGTGTGCGTGCTGGCGCAGCACTTTGTCAATCAGATCGCCCAGCGTGACGGACGCAAGCCGATGAAGTTCGACGACGACGCACGCGTGATGCTCGAGCGATACGCGTGGCCGGGCAATGTCCGCGAGCTCCAGAACATCTGCGAGCGGGCGGTCGTGCTCAGCGATCCCAAGTCGGGCGTCATCGCATCAACACTCGTCGAGCCCTGGCTCATGGCGGGCAAGCCCGTGCCCAAGGCCACCCCGCTGCGTGCCGCGAGTCTCAACGGCACACCCCCGCCCCGCGCGTCGATCACCGAGGCCAAGCCCCTCAACGGGACCGCGACCCCGCTCAATACCGGCATGGCACGCGAGCGGGTCAACGATGACCTGCCCGGCGACCGGACCCTCTCGGAGATCGAACGCGAGACCATCGTCGCCACGCTCCAGCGATTCAACGGGCATCGCCAGAAAACCGCCAAGGCGCTGGGCATCGGGGTCCGCACCCTCGGCCTCAAGCTCAAGAAATGGAAGGAAGAGAGTCTGGTCGCCCAGAGTCTCTAGCGGGCCCATCGGTTCTGGTACGCGGGTTGCGTACCAACGGGCAACGGAAACCAAACGCATGATCAACGACCTGTCCACAGCCGGAGCACTGCCCGCACTCGAGAAGATGTTCCTCTTCTCGGGTCAGCGTCAGCGTCTGATCGCGCAGAACATCGCCAATATCGACACCCCCAACTATCAGGGCGTCGATGTGGACCCGCAATCGTTCCAGAACTCTCTCCGTCAGGCGATCGAGCACCGACGCGACCGCAACGGGGGGCGTTCGGGAGACCTGGACATTTCCGGCGCAGACGAAGTCAGGATGGTCAACGGTCGAATGCAGCTCATGCCCACCTCCCCGACCGACGGCGTGCTGTTCCAGGACCGCAACCATCGCGATCTCGAGCGACTGATGCAGGACATGATCGAAAACGCGACCATGTTCCGTGTCGCCAGCGACCTGATGCGCAAGAACAAATCACTGATCCTGGGCGCGATCGCCCAGCGGGTCATCTAAAGGAGTGTGAACCGTGTACGGCTCGCTCGATATCTCAACCTCAGGCATGATCGCCCAGCGCACCCGCATGCAGGTCATCGCCGCCAATCTGGCCAACGCCAACACGCTGCAGAACGACAAAGGCGAGTACGAGCCCTACCTCCGTCGTGCGGCCATGCTTGCGCCCGCCGGCGATCCCTCGCAGCCCCAGGGCGTCCAGGTCTCGGAGATCGAGATCCAGGAGGGCGCCTTGCGTCGCGAGCACCGCCCCGGTCACCGATTCGCGGACGCCGAGGGCTATGTGATGGTGCCCGACATCGATTCGACGACCGAATGGGTCAACGGCCTGCAGGCCTCGCGTGCCTACGAGGCGAATGTTGCCGCCGCCGAGACCATGAAGAGCATGGTGGCACAGGCATTGCGTCTGCTCGCGTGATACACTGCATGAACGACTCGACTGAGACACACCCATGAGCGATCCACTCGGACTCATCTCAAACGCGGGCGGCCCACAGCAGCTTCCCAATCCGGCGCTCCGCCAGCGTCAGGGCGGTGCGCAGGGACCGGACTTCAAGAACCTGCTCATGCAGAACCTCAGCGAGGTCAACGCCTTGCAGCAGGACGCGTCCAAGGCCGCCGAGGACCTCGTCACGGGTCAACGCAACGACCTCGAAGGCGTGGTCGCCGCGACCGAGAAGGCGGAGACCGCGTTCAAGATGCTCCAGGCGATGCGGAATCAGGTCGTGCAGGCGTACGACGAGATCAAGCAGATGCGCGTCTGAGCCCGGTCGCTTCTCGCGTGTTGTGCGCAAGAGATGCCCTCCTGAAAAAATGATCCCATAAGTCCCTTTGGGTTATCAAGCCGCGCGCGCGCTTCGGCCGATGATGCCGATCAACAGCGCGTGTTTCGCGTGTTGGGGTGCAAGGATTGCGCCCGTCCGGGCAGGAGGCCGATCAAGGATGGACCAGTTACGCCGGGTCATGGCACAGATCCAGGAGCAGATCGCGAAGATGACCGCTTCGCAGAAGCTGCTCCTCGCATCACTGGCGGTCATCGCCGTGATGGCGCTGTTCCTCGTCTCCCAATACGCCGCCAAGCCCTCGATGGTCGACCTGATGGCCGCCGGATCGGAAGTCGACACCGTCCGCGCCCTGCAGGGCGCCGGATTCACCGCGGAAGTGCTCGACGGCCGCGTCGTGATCCCCGAGGGACAGCAACGCGCCGCGACCGCCTACCTCGCGCAGACCGGGCAGCTCCCCGGCGACACCACGCTGCTCTTCTCCAATCTCATCGGAAGCCAGGACTGGAAGGCATCCAACCAGCAGCACCGTCAGCAGTACAACATCGCACTCCAGAATGAACTCGCCTCCAATATCGCTCACTTCCAGGGCGTGCACAAGGCCAGCGTCATCCTCGACATCCCGCAGACCACCGGCCTCGGACGCGCCGCGCGCCCGTCGACGGCCTCCGTCACCGTGTTCACCACAAGCGGCGGGGGCGTGTCCCAGGACCTGGTCGATGCCGTCGCCAGACTCGTCTCGGGCGCTGTCTCCGGTCTCAGCCCCGAGCGTGTCCAGGTCATCGACGGCACAAGCGGCCGCGCCCGGACCGTGAGCTCGGACGATTCGCGATCATCCGGCCGCTACCTCGAATACGCCGCCCAGGTCGAGAAGCACACCCGCGACAAGATCCAGGGGCTCTTCGGGCATATCCCCAATGTGGTCGTCTCGGTCACCGCCCATGTCGATATCACCAGCGTCCAGTCCACCGAGAACCTCTACGCCCCCAACGGCGAGGGTTCGGTCTCGCTGCTCGAGAGTGAAAAGAAGACGGACTCGACGACGCGCCAGGCCAACCGCGGTGCCGAGGCCGGCGTGCGTTCGAATCAGGCCGTCTCCATCAATCAGGGGGGCGGCTCGGGCAACAGCTCCGAGCAGAACATGGGCGACACGGAGTTCGCGACCGCGATCGGCAGCCGCACCAAGACCGTTCTCGACCCACGCGGGATGCCCACGCACCTGAGCGCGTCGGTGATCATCCCCCAGGAGTACATCGTCAAGATGATCGAACTGGGTCGCACGGCTGAAGACGGCGCTGAACCCCAGCCCGTGACACAGCAGGAGGCGGACACATTCTTCAACGCGGCCCGTTCCAATCTCGAAGCGCTGGTGCGCCCGCACCTGATCAGCATGGATCAGGACGGGCAGCCCACACAGGGCGAGCTCTCGCTGCAGATGTCGCCCATGGGCGGGATGATCCTCAGCCCCAACGGCGGCCAGAGCATCGGCATGCTCGGCTCGCTCACGGGCGGCGGGGGTATGCTCGCGGGCGGCGGTCGCCTCGTTGAGACCGCCCTCATCGGTGTCCTCGCGGTCATCTCGCTGGGCATGATGGGCATGATGGTCAAGCGTTCGAGCAAGCGGATCGAGCTGCCCGATGCCGAGCGGCTCGTCGGGATCCCGCCGAACCTGGAAACCAACGGCGAGCTCATCGGCGAGGCCGGCGAGGGCGAGCATGTCATGACGGGCATCGAGGTCGATGACCAGCTCGTCGAAGTTCAGCACCTCCGCGAGCAGGTCTCCGAACTCATCAGGTCGGACCCCGAGTCCGCCGCGGGTCTGGTGGAACGCTGGGCCGAGCAGACCAACGAGCGATAAGCAGGGCGGAGACCGAGCACATCAATGGCACGCAAACACAACGAACCATTCCCGGATGAAATCACCGAACTCGACGGTGTGACCAAAGCGGCAATCCTGCTGCTCGCGGTCGGGCCCGACAGCGCCGCCGATGTGCTCAAGCACATGCCTCCCGAGCGCGTTGAAGAGGTCACACGATCGCTCGCGGGGCTCGGCCGTGTGCCCGACAAGATCCAGAACGCGGTGGTCGAAGAGTTCTACAGCATCTCGATCGCGACGCAGTACGCCAACGAGGGCTCGCTCTCCTACGCGAAGATGCTGCTGCAGAACTCGCTCGACGCGACCACGGCCGAGCGGCTGCTCTCCCAGATTCAGACCCAGGTGCAGAAGACGCCCTTCAGCTTCCTCCAGCGGGCCGAGAGCGACAACCTGCTGACCTTTATTCAGGACGAGCACCCACAGACGATCGCGCTGATCCTGTGCCACCTCTCGCACCACAAGGCGTCCGAGATCCTCTGCGGGCTCGCGATGGAGAAGCAGCTCGAGGTCATCAAGCGGATCGCCAACATGGAGCAGACCAACCCCGAGGTCATCCGCGAGGTCGAGCGCGGGCTCGAGTCGCGTCTGAGCAACATGCTCATGCAGAGCATGGAGAAGGCGGGCGGCGTCCCGACCGTCTCCGAGATCCTCAACCTCACCGATCGCGCGACCGAGAAGACCATCATGGAGGGGCTCGAGTCCGACGACCCCGATCTCGTCGAGGAGATCCGCCGACTCATGTTCGTCTTCGAGGACATCAAGCTCGTCAACGACAAGGGCATCCAGTCCGTGCTCAAGGAGGTCGAGAACGACGAGCTCTCGCTGGCGCTCAAGACCGCGAGCGAGCAGCTCCAGCAGAAGATCTTCACCAACATGTCCGAGCGTGCCGCGGCGATGGTCAAGGAGGACATGGAGTTCATGGGCCCCGTCCGCGTCTCGGATGTCGAGGCGGCACAGCAGCGCATCGTCGACATCGTGCGTCGTCTCGAGGAATCGGGCGACCTGATGATCGAAGGCCGCGGCGGCGATTCGGAGATGGTCGTCTGACCGATCAGCGAGTGAGCGTCCCCAAGGAGGTGTGCGATGGGCATGATCAAACGCGCCGATATCGAGTCCTACACACGCGATGCGTATGTCATGGATCTCAACGACCTCGAGAAGCGCGGCAACGCGCTGGTCGATGCCGCCAACGCCAAGGCGACGGCGATCGTGCAGAACGCGCTCAAAGAGCGAGAACGCCTGCTGGGCACCGCACGAGAGCAGGGGCACGCCGAGGGACTCAAGGCCGGTCGCGAGGAGGGCTTCGCGCAGGGCCAGCGCGATGGCATCGAGCAAGCACGAGCCGCGCGTGCCCAGGAGCTCGAGCAGATCATCGCCATGTGGACCGAGCAGCTCGGACACTTCGAGCAGCGCCGCGATGCGATGCTCGAGGCCGCACGCGTTCAGGTCGTCGAGCTCGCCGCCGCGATCGCGCAGCGTGTGGTCCGCCGAGCGATCAATCTCGACCCCTCGATCGTTGTATCGCAGCTCGAATCGGTGCTCTCCTCAGTCACCGAGAGCACGCGTCTGGTCGTGCGTGTGCACCCCGACGACGCCGAACGAATCCGTGCGGAACTCCCAACGCTGATCGACCGCTTCGCGAGCTGCGAGCACGCCCAGGTCGTGACGGACCCAACGCTCGATCCCGGTTCGTGCGTCGCCTGCACATCCGCAGGCGGCGTGATCGACGCCTCCATCGCAACGCAGCTCGATCGCATCATCCACTCCCTGCTCCCCAGCGAGCACACCGCGGACGGTGCGATGGGGCTCCCCGAGGCCGGTGAAGAAAACTCGGCGGGATCGAGCGGCCTCGACGAGCTCAAGGACGACGCGGCGTGAATCTGTTTGCGCCAGAGTTCGATACCCTCTCGCATCTCGAATCGCGCGGCATCGTCGGGCGGGTGGCGAGCGTGCGCGGGCTGACCCTGCTCGCGACGGATCTGCCCGTCCCCATCGGCTCGCTCGTGCGGATCGACTCACCCGTCGCCGCCGGTCATGTCGCGGGCGAGGTCGTCGGCTTTGAGGGGCGTCACACCATCATCATGCTGCTCGCGGACACCACGGGGATCATCCCGGGGGCTCGCGTCGCGTTGCATCAGGTCTATCAGGCCGCCCCGGTCTCGCGGTGCATGCTCGGGCGGGTCGTCAACGGGCTCGGGCAGCCGATCGATGATCTGGGCCCGATCCACGAGTGCGTGAACCGACCGATCAACCCGACCCCGATCGGCCCGATGAAGCGTCGCCGGATCGACCAGCCCCTGCGTTCGGGCGTGCGAGCGATCGACCTGATGACGCCGCTGGGGCGCGGGCAGCGCATGGGTATCTTTGCGGGCCCCGGCGTCGGCAAGTCCACGCTGCTGGGCCAGATCGCTCGCAACACGGACGCGGATGTCAATGTCATCGCGTTGATCGGCGAACGCGGACGCGAGGTGCTCGACTTCATTCATCACGCGCTGGGGCCCGAGGGGCTCGCCCGCTCGCTCGTGGTCGTTGCCACCAGCGACGAGTCACCGCTGCTGCGGATCCGGGCCGCGAAGCTGGCGAGCACCGCCGCCGAGTTCTTCCGCGACCGGGGCGACGATGTGCTGCTGATGATGGACTCGGTGACACGCTTCGCGCACGCCCAGCGTCAGGTCGGGCTGAGCATCGGCGAGCCGCCCGCCACCAAGGGCTACACGCCGTCGGTGTTCTCGACCCTCGCGACGCTGCTGGAACGCGCCGGTTGCGTGGATCTCGGCGACGCCAGGAGCGGCTCGATCACCGGGCTCTACACGATCCTCGTCGAAGGCGACGATATGACCGAGCCGATCTCCGACGCCGCGAGGGGCATCCTCGATGGGCACATCGTGCTCAGCCGCAAGCTGGCGCACAAGGGCCACTTCCCCGCGATCGATGTGCTCGATTCGGTCTCGCGTGTCGCGGGCGATGTGAGCGACAGCGGCCAGATCGCGGCACGCCTCCAACTGACCAAACTCCTCGCCGAATACAAACAGATCGAGGACCTGCTGCAGATCGGGGCGTACGCGCCGGGATCGAGCCCGAACGCGGACACCGCGATCGACATGATCGACATCATCAACGAGCTGCTCCAGCAACGGACCAACGAGCGTGGAGCGTTCGAGCCCGCGAAGAACATGATGGTCAAGCTCGCCCTGCAGGCCGGCGAGATGATCCAGCAGCGCAAGGCGATGCTCGGAGCCCAGAACCCGCAGCAGAACCAGCCGACCCGCCGATGAACACCCGATCAGGGGAGTGAGACAGGGATATGCCACGATTCGTCTTCAAACTCCAGCCCGTGCTCGATCAACGCGAGCGGGAGGAACGCGACAGGATGCTCGTTGTCGCGGAACTCGAACGCGAGCGTTTGGCATTGGAATCGCGTATCCGGGCGTGTCAGGGCATGATGAGCGATGAGCGACGGACATTGGCAACAGCCCTGGGGGTCGGCCAGCGCGTGGATGTGCGAGCCGTCAAGATGCAGGCCGGCGCTTCGCTCAAGCACAACTTCGATGCCCAGCGTTCGGTGCTCGAGCTGGCTCGGGTGTACAAACAACTCGGCTCGGCCCGTTCAGAACTGGCCGAGGCGTCCGCGAGAAAGAAAGCCGTTGAGATGCTCCGTGACCAGCAGCAGCGTGACTTCCGCAAGGCGCAGGACCGGAAAGAGACGCACGAGCTCGATGAGATCAGCGTGATGCGCCACAGGCGAGACGAAGGGATACACCCATGAAACGACTCAAGAAATCGATCCTCCTGCTGCTCGTGCTCAACCTGCTCGCCATGCTCGGCGGGATCGGCTGGTTGTTCTCCTCGGGGCGCGTGAGCGAGGATCGGGTGCTTGAACTCACGGAGCTCTTCAATGAGCCCGTCGCGATCGAGCAGGCGCGGCTCAAGTCCGAAGCCCAGGCCGCCGCCGCCGCCGAAGCCGCCAAGCCCAGGCCCCTGCCCGCGATGGCGCTCAACAGCGATGAACGCAACCTGGTGCGTGTGGAGATGACGCAGGTCGACATCGCTCGACTCGAGCGCATGCGCCGTGAGGTGCAGGATCTGCAGCTCACACTGCGCAATGAACGCATGGATCTCTCACGGGATCAGGACGAGCTCGAGCGTCAGCAGGAGGAGTTCCGGGCGATGCGTGCGCGCCTCGCGGGGCTCGAGGGCGGCAAGCAGTTCAAGAAAGCGCTGGGCATTCTCACGGGAATGGCCCCCAAGGACGCCAAAGCGGTCCTTTCGACGCTGCTCGCGAGCGAAGGCAAGTACGAGGAGGTCGTTTCGTACCTCAGTGCCATGGACGATCGCGCGCGGACATCGGTGATGACGGAGTTCGTCAAATCGGGCGAGGAACAGTTGGCAGCAGATTTGCTTGAATCCGTTCGGCTGCGTGGTCTTGAGACCACGACCGCCAGCGGAATCAACCCATGAGCATAGCAACCAACAACACAAACACGACATCCAACGATCCGAGCCGAATCCTCACAAGCCCCAGGAGCACGCCCAATGTGCGCTCATGGGGCGCGGATGCTGCGCCGGGCTTTGCGCAGATCCTGCACGTGTTCGACTCGCCCACCGAGAACAGCGAGCTGACGCAGGCAACGGACAACTCTGCGCAGGACGACGAGCGCGATTCGATCGCCGAGCAGTCACAGGCCGACGATGCGCAGGCGTCCTCGGATCAGGACGGCGCGGAGGATGGGAAGTCGCCGTCGAATCAGAATGATGATGCCGGGTCGCACGACGCGACCCGGGGCGACGCGCGTGCGGGCACGGCTGGCGAGATCAGCGGGCAGACCGTTGCAAACGAGAATCAACCTCAGCCCGCTCAGGGAGTGGCAGAATCCGGTCAACCCCAGAGCGGTGCGGATTCCAGCGAGAGCATCCCAAACACGAAGCAGGCCGTGGGGCTCGATCTGCTGGTCAACCGCGGCGATCAGGCCAAGCTGAGCATGCGAGGGCTGGTGCAAGCCCTCAAAGCCCAGGCATCGCCCGATCTGACAACGATCGCCGTGGATACGCGCCTGGGCCAGACCTCACAGAATGCGGATCAGACGCAGCCGCGTCCGCAGACGCCCGTGTCGAGCAATGATGTGCCCGAGCCGGATGTGGCCCCACCCGCCCCACGCGGGATCGGCCCTGCGGGGCACAACCCGGGCGACTCACTGAGCGATCAGCCGCCGCAGTCCGGGCGGGGTCATGGCGATCCGACGATCCGTCAGCACCACGCCACACCCGTTGAGCAGTCAACGATCAAGCCCGAGTCGGACCAGGCGCGAAGCGACACCCAGCAGATCCGCAGCACACGCATCGATGCGGCGCAGCCCGTGCAGACTATCCGGACTCCGACCGATGTCACTCGTTCGGGCGCGATCGAGGCGAGCGTGCAGACCGCGGCACAGGGTCGTGTGCAGGGCGCGCTGACCGCAAGGGCGATCAGCGGGATCGAGGCCGGGGTGGGGCACGACGGTCTCCAATCGCTGCGTGCGGATACGCCAAAGACAAGTCAGCTCAGCGGCAGCGAGCCCGTTTCCGAGCGTGCGTCGATCATGGCCCAGGTCCAACGCGGACTCGCATCGCTGCTGCGCAGCAGCAACGGGGACATGACGCTCAAGCTCACCCCGTCGCACCTCGGCAGCGTGCAGATCAACATCAAACGCGACGGCGATCGCATCACGCTGCGGATGACCGCATCCACCGCGGAGGCACGCGATCTGCTCAACGCGGGCGGCAAGGATCTCATGCAGGCGCTGCAGGCCAAGGGGGTCAAGGTCGAGAACCTCCAGATCGATCTGCAGCAACCCGACGCGCCGGCCCAGGACGGGGCATCGGCCGGGTTCGGGGGCGAGCGGGACGCTTCGCACGGACAGAACAACACGGGCGGGCGATCACCGTCGCAGCCGCGCGGTGATGGTGTGATCCCGCTGGAGACCCGTGACGACGGGCTCGAACCCGTCGCTTCGGGTTCGATCTGGTCAGAGCTTGGGCTTGACGCAATCGCGTGAAAGAGGAGTGAACCATGAGTGCGATCGATTCTCTGGGCTCTTCGGGCTCGCCGGCCAACTCGACGGACGCGTTCAGTGCGCTCACGAGCGGGCAGTTCCTTCAGATCATCTTCACGGAACTTCAGAACCAGGACCCGCTCGAGCCCAACGACACGCAGTCGATGCTCAATCAGCTCTCGACACTCCGCTCGATCGAGTCGGACACGCAGATGGTCGATTCGCTCTCGCGTCTCGTCAATCAGTCCGAGTTCGCCGCGGCGTCATCGCTCATCGGTTCGCTGGTCTCGGGCATCACGCTCGACAATCGCCGGGTCGCTGATCTGGTTGTCTCGGTCTCGATGACACAGGACGGGCCCGTGCTGAACCTGTTCGACGGGTCACGGATGTTCTTCAGCAATGTCGATGAGATCGTCGGCCCGATCGATGACCTGATCGACGATGATGAGCCACCGATCGATGACGACGATGATCAGAACAACGATGACGATCCGCCCATCGGTGATGGCGACACATTGACCCCCAACCGCGGTCAGGTGAACCCGGGCGATCTGGGTACCGGCCAGGTCCCGGGCGGGAACACGATCGACCCGGTGCGCAAGACAGTCAGCAGCGATGTCTGACCGTGAGGGCTGATCATGAAAACCGTTCAGCTTCAGCTCCTCGAGTCGCTCGGGCGCGGGGTGCGCCCCGTTGATCTGGGCGAGCCCGCCGGGCACCCCGTCGATCGCTTCGAGGGCATGCTCGACGACGCTGTTCATGGACGGGCTCGCACGGAACTGGGTGTCACATTCGGGCCCAGCGCTTCGGGCGTGTTCGACTTTGCGCAGCAGGAACAGATCGCACGGGCGGTGGATATCGCCGCAGCCGCCGGCAGCGAGCGAGCGCTGATTCTGCACGAGCGGCACGCGCTGCGCGTCGATGTGCGCAATCGTGTCGTGCTCGAAGCGCCCGAAACCCAGCAGCGGCTCCTGATCTCGGATATCGATGCGTTCGTCTGCGCGTCATCGAGCGATCCCGACGCGGAAACGATCGATCAACAGCCCGACCCGTCGGGCCTGATCATTCCGGCACGCGTTGTGCGAAACGCATCGCTGGCACGCACACTCGCGCAGGCGGATGCTGCAGCCGGCACATGAGTTCACCGACGGCGACGCACACCGTTCCGGGTCGGATATAGGAAGGACACTCGATGGCTCTCTCAAGCGCGCTCTTCACCGGGCTCTCAGGCCTCAACGCCCATTCGGCCAAGCTCGATGTCATCGGCAACAATGTCGCCAATGTCAACACCACCGCGTTCAAGAGCTCTCGAATGCTCTTTGAGTCGCTCTTCTCTCAGAACCTCGGGTTCGGCACCAGCCCCAGCGCCTCCAGCGGCGGCATCAACCCCAAGCAGATCGGCAACGGTGTCGCGATCGCAGGCGTGCAGCGCGACTTCAGCACTTCGGGCTTCAACGGTACAGGCGACCTGCGTGACCTCGCGATCGACGGCAGCGGCTTCTTCCTTGTCCAGCGTGGCGGGACCAACTTCTACACGCGTGCGGGCGCTTTCCGACAGGATGCAGACGACAATCTCGCGACCGTCTCGGGTGAGAAGCTGCTGGGCTATGCCGTCGACGACCAGTTCAACATCCTCACCGGTCAGCTCGTGCCAATCAATATCCCCGTGGGTAAGCAGACCATCGCAGAGGCAACAAGCAACATCGCACTCGTGGGAAACCTCAACAAGGACGGGGACCTCCCGACCCAGGGATCGAGCATCGATATTCTGGGATCGGCGACCGCCGGGCTCTCCACGACCGCGGGTGGATTCATCACCGCGGCCACGCTGCTGACCGGCGTCGAAGACCCCGACCTGCCCGGTTCGGGCACCGCGGCGTTCAGCGTGGGGCAGACCATCAGTCTCCGCGGCACCAACGGCGCATCACGCGGCGGCACCGACCTGCCCGATGCCGAGCTCGTCATTACCGCGGGCACCACCGTGCAGGACTTCATGGACTTCCTCAACCTCAACATCGGGATCCAGAACACCGGCTCGCCCAACCCCGACGGAAGCACGCCCGGCGTGACGGTCGACCCCCTGACCGGCATCATCACCGTCGTGGGGAATGTGGGCTCGGTCAACGATCTGATCATCGCTTCGGGCGATATCGAACTGCTCGATACCGACGGCACATCACTGGGCGCACCCTTTGTCACCGACAAGAACGCCTCGGCGGACGGCGAGAGCGTGAGGACAACGATCGTCGGGTACGACTCGCTCGGTGCCGAGGTCACCGCCAATGTGACCATGGTGCTCGACTCCACGCCCGACGCGGGCCCGGTATGGCGATACTTCATCGACTCCGAGGACGACGCGGGCAGCGGGCTCGCGTTGAGCACCGGCACGCTGCAGTTCGACACCAACGGGCAACCCGACCCAGACAACGCAGAGATATCGCTCTCGATCGATCGAAGCAACTCGGGTGCCGACCCGCTGCTGAGCTGGACACTCAGGCTCGTATCGGATCAGGGCTCGACGACATCGCTTGCCGCGGCGCCCTCGAGCATGGTCGGGCTCACAGTCGACGGTCTCCCGCCCGGAACACTCGAGTCGTTCGCCGCGGGCGGTGACGGCGTGATCTTCGGCCGCTTCTCCAACGGTGCCGTCAAGACAATGGGTCAGGTCGTGCTCGCGAACTTCACCAACCCCGCGGGCCTGATCGACGAGGGGGGGAACCTGTTCTCGACCGGTCCAAACTCGGGCCCCGCATCGGTGACCTCGCCGGGCACGCTGGGCACGGGCACCCTTGTCTCCGGTGCGCTTGAGCAGTCGAATGTGGACCTCGGTGAAGAGTTCACCCAGATGATCCTGACCTCAACGGGCTACTCCGCGTCGTCGCGTGTGATCCGGACGGCCGACGAGCTGATGCAGCAGCTGCTGGTCCTGGGCCGATAAGAGCGTGGGCAAAGTCGCCCACCCAGAGGAAGCTTTGATGATTTCCGTCACCCGACTCAACGGGCAGAAGTTCGTGCTCAACGCGGATCTGATCCGGACGATCGAAGAGAATCCGGACACCATCGTCACGCTCATCAGCGGCGAGCATCTGGTCGTGCGCGAACCCAGCAAGGAGCTCGTCCGCAGGGTGATCGAGTACAACCGTCACCTGCGTCGCCTGTGCGAGCCCGCCTGAGCCAGCTGCGATGGTCTGATAATCACATTACCTCACCCGATTCGGGCCTTTCACGCCGTATGCATCAAGGGCGGGCGCTGCTGCGTCGATACTACACCGGTACAGCGGACGCTCGGATGCTACCCCCGCTGTGTGGAGGATACTGGTGGATATCGGTACCGTAGTCGGTTTGATCATTGCGTTTGTGTCTGTCGGGCTCGCGATCGTGCTCGGCGGTGATCCGCTTGCGCTGATCAATATCCCCTCGCTCGTGGTTGTGGTCGGCGGAGCTGCAGGCGCAGTGATCTGCGCGTTCCCGCTCGCCAAGATCACCAAGGCGCACACGGTCATCCTCAAGTCTGTATTCAACGAAACGCCCGACATCGAGGGCGTGATCAGGGACCTCGTCAAGTTCGCGGAGATCGCGCGTCGCGAGGGCATCCTGAGTCTCGAGAACCACATCGGTGACATGAAGGAAGAGTTCGTTGTCCGCGGCATCAAGATGGCGGTCGACGGCACGGACCCCGAGCTGATCCGCGTCATCATGGAGACCGAGCTTGAGGGCGTCATGGACCGTCACATCCAGGGCAAGATGATCCTCGACCAGTTCGCCAAGTACGCTCCCGCGTTCGGCATGATCGGCACCCTGATGGGCCTGATCTTCATGCTCGGCTCGATGGACGATCCTTCCTCGATCGGTCCGAGTATGGCCGTCGCCCTGATCACCACGCTCTACGGTGCAGTGATCGCGAATGTGTTTGCCGGTCCCCTCGCGGACAAGCTGTATCAGAACGACCAGGCCGAGGTGCTGATGAAAACCGTCATTATCGCGGGTGTCATGGCCATCCAGTCGGGCGACAACCCGCGTGTTGTCGAGTCGAAACTGCTGACCTACCTGCCCCCGTCCGAGCGTAACGGCTTCGGCGAGGCCGCCGAAGCCGCCTGATTGGCTCTGCTGAATCGAGGTGCACGATGGGGAAGAAAAAGAAGGAAGCGCCCAAGGCAGAGATCCCCGAATGGGTTCTGACATTCGGCGACATGATGTCGCTGCTGCTGTGCTTCTTCATCCTGCTCGCCGCGTTTTCCGAGATCAAGAAGCCCAAGGAGTACAAAGAGCTCGTCGAGTCGATCAACAGCGCGATGGGTGCCAACGGCGGGCTTGGGCTCGCGGCGCTCCTCGAGAGCGTGGACAACTCCATGGTCAGCTATCGCGACGAGCGTGCGAAGCGTGACGGCAACGAACGCAATACCAATGAGAATGTCGATCAGAGCGTTCCCGGGCGAGAGACCCAGACGAATATCGTGCAGGAGGGGGCCCGTCACGCGGTGGGCGCGAGCATCGAGTTCGAACCCGGCAGCTTCGAGCTCACCAAACGGGCTCAGGACCTGATCCGTGACCAGATCGCTCCCAAGATCCGCGGGCTCAACTACATCTGCCCGATCGTGGGGCACGCGTGGGGTATCGAAGAGAAGACGAGCGGGTACGGCTTCGATGAGCTCGCCTACAGGCGTGCGCAGGCGGTGAAGGACTTCCTGGTCCGAGAAGGCGCTGTCGATCCCGCGATCTTGCGGGTTGAATCGGCGGGGAGTGTCGAACCTGTGGAGATTGGGGGCGCGGGCGGACAAGGCGCAGCCTCCAATCGCCGAGTTCAGGTGTACCAGACCGGTCGCACGGTCGAGCAGACGCACCCAGACCCGAACTTCACGGGCGCGGGCGGATAAACACACGGGAGATTGCGGCATGGCCGACGAAGAAACCAAGGCAGAGTCTGTCGAGGAGGGCGCGTCCAAGAAGGGCGGGCTCAAGACCCTCATCATCGTCGGTGCGCTGATGCTCGTCGAGGCGGGGGGGCTGTTCGTGCTCCTGGGCTCGATGGGTGGCCCCAAGGCGGTCGAGGCGAGCGAGCTCGAAGGGCTCGAGGGGACGGGCGAAGAAGCGCCCGTCGAGATCATGCTCGTCGATGATCGCTTCCAGAACATGCAGACCGGGCGCGTGTGGGAATGGCGCACACAGATCTACCTTCGTATACGCCAGAAGAATCTGGACGAGATCAATCGCATCATGGAACGCGACGCGGCGTCCATCAAAGAGGGCGTGGGCATGATCTTCAGCCGGGCCCAGGATCGCCATCTGCGCGAGCCCGGGCGTGAGACGCTCACGCGTCAGCTCACGACCTACCTCAATGAGGTCTTCGGGCTCGATGTGGACGGGCTCCCCCGCATCGATCGGGTGATCATCCCCGAGCTCAAGGGCTTCCCGGCCGACGCCTGATCCAGTCGAGGCACACAGGAACACGACGCCCCGATGCGCACGCCTTGCGCATCGGGGGCTTTCTTGCGCGGCGTGCGCAAAAAGTGGATGCCCCGCAGGATCGCGGCCGATAACCAATCCACGAGCAATCGGAGTGATTGCGCTGCGCACCCCAAGGATTGGACACGCGATGCCCGACGAGCAGGACACCCCAACGCCCGAGCCCACGCCCGAAGACGCTCTTCCCGAGCAGGAGCACGACGGGTCTTCGGAGCCCGAGACGGAGGCGGGGGCGGACGCGGTCGAGCCGCAAGATGCTGTTGAAGAAGAACATACGAACTCTGAGGCCGAGGCCGCGGCCCTCGCCGCTGCGATGGCCGCGATCAATCAGGTTCAGGGTGTCGCCGACTCGGCGGTCAGCACAAAGCCCCAGGCACCGTCAAGTGGCGGCGGGGGGGATGCTCAGCCCTTCAGTGCGCCCGAGTTCCAGACTTCCGCGCCGGTCAACGCCAAGGGCGAGATCGACCTGCTCTCGGATGTGCACATGGATGTCCGCATCGAGCTCGGTCGGACCCGCATGTTTGTCGAGGATGTGCTCAAGCTCAGCGACGGTGCGGTTGTCGAGCTCGACAAGCTCGCGGGTGACCCCGTTGATGTGTTCGTGAACAATCGGCGTGTGGCGCGTGGTGAGGTTCTCGTGCTCAACGATCTCTTCTGTGTTCGTATCAACGAGGTGGTCGACATCGCGGAGAGCGAAGACTGAGTCAGACAAACAACTTCAACGAGCGGGGGACCCGCTCGGCAGCAGCCAGGACGGCGACATGCACACCCAATCACGATTCATCATTGTTCTCGCTGCATTGCTCGGGGTTCCAGCCGCGCATGCTCAGGCACAGCTGGGCCCACGCCCCAGCGAGATCCCCACACAGATTCAGACCCAGCCGAGCACGCCCGCCGATACCAACGAGGAATCGTCGAGTCAGCGTGCTCGCCCGGTGATCGACGAGATGCTCTTCGCGCAAGCCCGCAGCGCAGAGATGCAGGCGGCGTCAGCAGCGCCGACAGAGGTCGCCACACGCGAGGAGCCCGATCAGGTCCTGCAGCGTGACCTTCGTGGCAGCGAGACACTCCCGCTGGTCTCCGTGACCGAGCCGGCAACGCTTGTGGGTGCCCAAGCCCAAGAGGCCCAGCCAACGGGCCTGCTCGCTCTGGGCGATGGTTGGGGGCAGACCATTATCGCGCTCTCGGGTGTGCTGCTGCTGATCCTGGGCATCGCACAGTTCTTTAAGCGTCTCTCCCGTGCCCAAGGCGGGCTCGTCGGTCAGATCGGCGCGGGCGGAACGGCGCCCTCGGGCATCCTTGAGATCATCGGGCGGTACCCGATCGGCACCGGTATGACGCTGGTGGTGATGAAGTTTGACCGGCGCATCCTGCTCGTGGCGAGCGGGGCGGCAACCCGTGGCAAGCACGCACGCGGGGCAACGATGGAAACCCTCTGCGAACTGACCGACCCGGAAGATGTCGCGTCCGTACTGCTCAAGGCCCGCAGCGCCAACGGCGAGACCATCGCGCGATCGTTTGAGCGGGCGTTGCAGGAAGCCGACGATCTGACAGACGAATCGATCTACGGCTACGACGAGCCCGTGCGCGGTTCGAGTCAGGTCCGGTTCCCCCAGCGTCAGAGCGAGCCCGTGCGGACAATCACGACCGACGAGGGCGATCGGGCAGAACTCTGGTCGTCGGGCACGGATGGCAAGGCGGCGGCCAATGTGCTGCGGCGTCGCCTGGCTTCCATGCGGCGGGGCGAACAACAGTGAATCGGCTTGCCTTCCTGATCCCGGTCCTTGTCACGCTGCTGGTTTTCGCCGGCGGCGTGTTTGCGCAGGGCTACGGGCCGCAGGTCCCAAGCGTCGACATGCTGCGCATACAGAGCCTCGGCGGCGGGCAAACACCCGGGGCCGTCAACGAGATGAACCCGCTGCGTGTGCTCAACGATGCGGGGAGCCTGATCAACGGTGCGAGCAATATGGGCTCGGGGATCAGCGGCGGCGGCGGCAGTTCCGAGGGCGGCATCTCGGTCGCGCTGAACATCATGATGCTGCTGACGGTGATCTCATTGGTCCCGTCGATCATGCTCATGACGACCAGCTTCGTTCGCATCATGGTCGTGCTGGCGCTCCTGCGTCAGGCGATAGGCACGCAATCGCTCCCCCCGGCGCAGGTGATCACAGGGCTCGCGTTGTTTATGACGGCGCTGGTGATGAAGCCGACGATCGACCGGATCTGGGCCGAGGCGGTCGTGCCCTACCAGAGCGGTGAGATCACGGATGTCGATGTGCTCTGGGATCGTGCCTCAACCCCGGTGCGTGATTTCATGTTCGATCAGATCGAGGCAAGCGACAACTGGTCGAGCCTGTACATGATCCTCAACTACCAGGGCGTGGACACCAGCGCGCCTGAGACGATCAAGCGTGCTGATGTCTCGACGATGTCGCTGGTCCCCGCGTACATGCTCAGCGAACTCAAGGTCTCATTCCTGATGGGGTTCCGGGTGTACCTGCCGTTCCTCGTGATCGACATGGTGATCGCGTCGCTGCTGATCTCGATGAGCATGATGATGCTCCCGCCCGTGCTGATCTCGTTGCCGTTCAAGCTCATGCTGTTCGTGATGGTGGACGGGTGGTCGCTGATCGTGGGTTCGCTGCTCGAGAGCTTCGTGCAGGAGGGCGGCAGCGCCCGCGCGAGCGCGTCGACGGCGATGATCCTGCCCGTCCTACTGCTGGTGCGTATCCGCCACAAGGATCCGGGCCGTTTGTTGCAAGCTGAAACAACGCACAGGGGAAGACGATGCAATACGACGAATCATCCATCGAGCTGATCCGTGAAACGCTGATGATCACGCTCAAGATCGCGGTTCCGCTGCTGACCGCGGGCATGATCATCGGGCTTCTCATCAGTCTCATCCAGTCGATCACATCCATCCAGGATCAGACGCTGACCTTCGTGCCCAAGATCGTGGGCGTGATCCTTGTCGCGATCCTGCTGCTCCCGTGGATCGTGGGCAGTATCCTGACCTTCACCGCTGAGATGCTCCAACTCTTCTGAATGACGCACGGAGCATCATGCCCGATCTCACGCCCATCCTGGTGCACGCGATGCCGTTCATGCTCGTGCTCACGCGCATCGCGGGTGTGTTCATGTTTACCCCGCTGCTCACGAGCAACAGCATCCCGTTCACCTTCAAGACACTCCTCGCGTTCACATTCACCGTCGCCGTCTATCCCTTTGTCCCGCAGGCCCAGCTGCCCGATTCACTCGATCTGGTTCAGCTGGTGCCGCTCTTCTTCTCTGAGATCATGATCGGTGCGGTCATGGGTGTGATCATGGGTATCCCCATGATGGCGATCCAGATGGGTGGCTATGTGATCGGCTATCAGATGGGACTCTCGCTCGCGGAATCGTTCAACCCCGAGCTCGACACCAACTCGAGCGTGATCGGGCAACTGCTGTTCTACCTGAGCATCTTCATCTATATCGGGGTCGGTGGGATGGAACTGATCTTCATCACCCTTGCCGATTCGTTCGTGCACATCGGCTCGGGCACCTTCGGGCCTAAAGACACCCCGCTCGAGCTGCTGGTGAGTGTCATCAACTCGGGGTTCGAGCTCGCGCTCAGGGTGGCATCGCCCATCCTCGGCGTGATCTCGATGCTGCTGATCTCGATGGGGTTCATTATGAAGACCATGCCGCAGATCAATATCATGAGCGTCGGTTTTTCGATCCAGATTATCGCTGGACTGACCATCTTGCTCCTGCTCATCGGGGTCATCGGCGTGGTCGCCGGCGACGAGGTCGTGATGGTTCTCAACCTGATACGCGACTGGGTCCTGAGCTTCGGGGGTGCGGGCCATGGATGATCTGGGCGAACGCACCGAGGAACCAACCGCACGCAAGCTCTCCGATGCTCGCAAGAAGGGGCAGGTCGCCAAGAGCCAGGACCTGTCGGGCGCGATCTCGCTGTTGGGCGGGATGCTCATTTTCATGGTGCTCGGACCCAGTGTCACCGCGATGTTCGCGAGCATCATGCGTCGCACGCTGGGCGGCGAGATCTCATCGGATATCCGCTCTACAGAGAGCATCTTCGCGGCCAGTAAGATCGTGGCGTATGAGGCCATCGTGATCGTCGTGCCGATCATGGTCCTGGCCGCGATCATGGCGTACATCGGTGGGTTTCTGCAGGTCGGGTGGCTCATCTCCGGCGAACCCGTGCGGCCCAAGCTCAGCAAGCTCTCGCCGATGGCGGGCATCAAGCGGATCCTGGGTATCCGTGCGCTCATGAAGACTGTTGTCAACTCGCTGAAGCTCACCGTGATGGTGATCGTCTCGTCGCTCTTCATCATGTCGAACCTCGACTCGATCGCGGCGCTGCCACGGCTCACCCCGAGCATGGCGCTCACGCACATCCTCAGACTGATCTTCATCCTCGCCATCATCCTGATCGTGCTGCTCATCTTCATCGCCATCATCGACTACATCTACCAGAAGTGGCAGCACACCAAGGACCTGCGTATGAGCAAGCAGGAAGTCAAGGACGAGCGAAAGACCATGGAGGGCGACCCGATGGTCAAAGGGAAGCGCCGTCAGATGGCGCGTGAGATCGTGATGCAGCAGATCGGCAAGGCCGTGCCCGAGGCGGATGTGATCGTCACCAACCCGACGCACTTCTCCGTCGCGATCCGTTACGACCCTGAAAAGATGGGGGCACCGCGTGTAACCGCGAAGGGCGCTGACCTGATCGCGCTGCGGATGCGGCAGATCGCGCGTCAGAACAGTGTCCCGATCGTGGAACGCCCGCCGCTGGCGCGGGCGCTGTACTGGGGGATCGATGTCGGGCACGAGATCTCGCTCGAGCATTACGAGGCGGTCGCGGAGTTGCTCGCGTATGTCTACCGGATCGACGGGCGAGCGGAAACGAAATTCAAGCGTGAACATCGGGCAGAAACCCCCGCGGGCGTGTAACCTGAGGACGACACGGATGTCGTCGAACTCAATGGTGCAGGAGGCACCGATACTTGGCTGAGAAACAGTCAAACTCGATCACACTGCCAGCATGGATGCTGCGGGTGGCGGAGATGCGATCCCTGATCGTGCCCGTCGGCTTTGTCATGCTGCTCGGGGTGCTGCTGGTGCCGCTGCCGCCGGCGATGCTCGATATCTTTATCTCGATCAACATCTCTCTTGGTGTGATCGTGCTGCTCACAACGCTCTACATGAAGCGTCCGCTCGAGTTCAGCGTGTTCCCGTCCTTGCTGCTCGCCACCACGCTGCTGCGCCTGGTGCTCAATATCGCGTCGACGCGTCTGATCCTGACTGCGGACGCCTCCAGCCCCGAAGAGGCGATGGGCGTGGCGGGAAAGGTCATCAGTGCCTTCGGCAGCTTTGTCGCCGGCGACTCGCTCTTTGTGGGTGTCATCATCTTCTCTATCCTGATGATCGTGCAGTTCATGGTCATCACCAAGGGCGCGGGACGCATCGCAGAAGTCGCGGCACGATTCACCCTCGACGCGATGCCGGGCAAGCAGATGGCGATCGACGCCGAACTCGCCAACGGCATGATTAATGAGCAGGAAGCACGCACCCGCAGAGACGAGATCGGGCGCGAGGCGGACTTCTATGGTGCGATGGACGGTGCGTCGAAGTTTGTCAAGGGTGACGCCATCGCGGGCATCATCATCACCGCCGTCAACATCCTCGGCGGCTTCGCGGTGGGTACAGTCGATCGTGGTTGGCCCGCGGGGCAGACCGCCGAGGTCTTCACACGCCTGACGATCGGTGACGGGCTCACCTCGCAGGTTCCCAGTTTCATCATCTCGATGGCCGCCGCGCTGATCGTCACCCGTTCGGGCGATAAGAACAACCTGGGCACCGAGCTCACCTCGCAACTGACGGCCCAGCCGGTCGGACTGATCATCACCGCCAGCTTCCTCTGTCTGCTCGCGTTCACGCCGCTGCCGACCGTCCCGCTGATGGTGACCGGACTGGGTCTGGGCACGCTTGGCATCACGATGATGCGCATGGCCAAGGGCAAGGTGAAGCGGGAGCTCGAGAGCGAGCTGGAACTCGCACGCCCGGGCGCACCCGAACCACCCCCCATCGAGGATCTGCTCAAGGTCGATGTGCTCGAGCTTGAGGTTGGCTACGGGCTTGTGCCGTTGATCGATACCAATCAGGGCGGCGACCTGCTCGATCGCATCAGCGCGGTGCGCCGCCAACTCGCCGTCGAACTCGGCCTGGTCATGCCGCCCGTGCGTATCCGTGACAACATGCAACTCTCACCCGGCGAATACCGTGTCAAGATCCGTGGCAACCCGGTCGCGAGCGGGGGGGTCGAGCCTGGAAAATTGCTCGCGATGGACTCGGGGCTTGTCAGCGAGAAGATCCCGGGCATCCCGACCAAGGAGCCCGCGTTCGGGCTTGATGCCATGTGGATCGATCCGCAGCAGCGCTCGCGTGCAGAAACGCTCAACTACACCGTTGTGGATCCGACCAGCGTGCTGGCGACGCATATCACCGAGCTGGTCAAGGCATACGCGGATGAACTGCTGACGCGTGAAGAGGTGAGCAATCTCGTCGAAGGCCTCAAAGAGAAAGCCGGCAAACTCGTCGAAGAGACGATCCCGGGCATCATCAAGACAGGAGAGCTCCAGAAGATCCTCCAATCACTCCTCCGTGAGCGTGTCCCGATCCGGGATATGGAGAGCGTGCTCGAGACGCTCGCGGACTGGGGCACCAAGACCAAGGACCTCGATGTGCTCGTCGAGTATGCCCGCAACGGACTGCGCCGCACGATCTGTGCCCAGTACGCGACCCCCGACGACGAGGGAAATCTCAGGCTGCTCTGCGTCACGCTTGATCCCAATCTCGAGGACCAGATCAACGCGTACATCGACCGCGGAGCACAGGGAACGAGCATGAACATGCCCGCGCGGGTGGCACGCGAGATCGCGACCCAGATCAGCAATGGGCTGAGTCAGGTGACCATGCACGGGGGACTCCCCGTGGTGATCGCCTCGCCGCAGGTCCGTCAGTGCGTATGGCAGATCATCGAACCGCATGTTCCTGCGGTAGCGGTACTTGGGTACAACGAGATCGTGCCCGGGATCGATGTCGAGTCGCTTGCGCTCATCGAGCCCGTCGGGCAGGAGCAGCCACGCGGCGGGGCGCGCCAGCATGTCGGGGCCGCGGCCTCTTAACACGACATCTTCGTGCATGAACTGTGCACAACCCAACCCATGGTGGTATCAACCGTCTCAAACGGATACAGTGGAAGCTGAAATTGGTGACCAGATGGGGCGGATCGCTCATCTGGGTGTAAAGCTCCACTCGACCGCCAGGACGGCTTATGAAACTCAAAACATTTACCGCCGAAACCATGGCTCAGGCCCTCGCCCAGGTGCGCAAGGACCTCGGCAAGGACGCGATGATCCTGCACACCCGCAGCTACCGGGTCGGATCATGGCTCGGGCTCGGCGGCAAAAACATGGTGGAGATCACCGCGTCCTCGCCCACAACGGCCGGCATCGCGAGCCGAACGCGAACCATGCCGAGGGTCGAGCAGCCCGCCAAGCAAGCACCCGCATCAAAGCCGCAGCCCGAAACCGCGCCCGAGATCGTCGTGCAGCGCGGTCGCACGCTGACGCGTCAGCGACTCGCTGCCAGCACGGTCGAAGCCAAGCCGTCGTACGCCGCATCGCCGGGCACGGGTTCACACCGTGATTCAGAGAATGAACAGACCGTGGACGAACGAGGACTCGAAGGGCGCGATGCGCTCTTCGGGGAACAGGCCGATCGCAAGCCCCGCGCCAATCCGGTTCTGCCAAAACCGCGCATGGCTCAGCCGCAGGCCCGGCCGCGGCCCGAGCCCGAGCCTCGCAAAGTCGAACCCAAACCATCACAGGTACCGCAGGGTGAGAACGCGGAACTGCGGGCTCAGCTCGAATCAATGCAGAAGATGATGGGCCAGGTGCTCGAATCGACACGCAAGACCGCTGTCGCCGTGAACACCGGATCGAACGACGGCGGTTTGCCCAGCGGGGAGATGCCCCAGCCGCTCTTCACGCTATACCGGCAGTTGATGGACAACGATGTCCCTGTTGATCTCGCAGATCGGCTTGTTGGCCTGGTCCGGGATCGGCTCGATCGAGTCGAACTCAGCGACCCGGTTGTTGTGCGGCAGGCCATGCTGCGTGAGATCGAACGGACCATCCGAACACGCAGTGAGTCGCTGCTCAACATCGATCACCATTCAAGCACCGATCGCCCGCGTGTGATCGCGCTCGTGGGCCCGACCGGGGTCGGCAAAACGACCACAGTGGCCAAACTCGCGGCGACCTACAAGCTCCGGCACCAGAAGCGGGTGGGGCTGATCACCTCGGATACCTATCGGATCGCGGCGGTCGAGCAGCTCAAGACCTACGCGGGGATCATCGGGCTCCCGCTCAAGGTTGCCAACACCCCGCAGGAGATGGCAGAGGCTGTCGAATCGCTCAGAGACTGCGATATCGTGGTCGTGGACACCGCCGGGCGCTCCCAGAATGACCAACGCCGACTCGACGAACTCGCGGAGTTCGCGGCCGCGGCGGCCCCCGACGAGACGCATCTGGTGCTCTCCACGACGGTTGGGGACAATGTGCTGAGAAAGACCGCCGAACGATTCCGGGCTTTGGGCCCCGACCGGTGTATCCTTACCAAGCTCGACGAGGCGGTGACCACCGGCCCGATCGCGGGACTCTGTGATCGGATTGGCCTCCCGCTGAGCTTTGTGACCGTGGGGCAGGAGGTCCCGGACGATCTTGAGCCCGCTCGCGCCGATCGCTTGGCGCGTTGCGTGCTCGACGGCCCGGACGCCGTGCTTCGGAGAGAGGACGAGGAGAACGGATGAGCCAGGTTGTGTCGGCACAGAACTCCAACAACCCACCCCACGACAACGCCGCAGGCAGCGGTGGGGGTGACGATCAGGCATCGCGCCTGCGCGAACTTGTCAGCTCGCTCGAGCAGTCCAGTCACACGCCAGAGATCGATCCCAACGACCGCCGCTTCACGCCTCCGGTGCGGCGCATCCCAGTTGTCGCGATCGCTTCGGGCAAGGGGGGCGTTGGAAAGACCACAACCTCGGTCAACCTTTCCATCGCGCTGGCCAAGCACAACCGGCGCGCGGTGCTGCTCGATGCCGACCTGGGCCTGGCGAACGCGGATGTGCTCTGCGGGCTGATGCCCAAGGCGCGGCTGGAGTCCGCGGTTGCCGATGGCGCGGACTTCTCGCTCGAGGATCTGGCGATCGATGCCCCGGGCGGATTCCGACTGATCCCCGGCTCGGTGGGGATCGGTCGCGTGGGTGAGCTCGACGACGCAGAACGCAGGGTCCTGCTCAACCGGCTCAACGATCTGCACGAGTGTAATGATGTGATCATGATCGATACCAGCGCCGGGCTGGGCCCGAGTGTGACCGCGTTCATCGACGCGGCCGACGCATGCCTGATCGTGGTCACGCCCGAGCCCACAAGCATCGCCGACGCCTACGCGCTGATCAAGGTGCTGGTCACCCAGCAATCCGAAGAGCCGAACCGACGGATGCCGACCCTGGCGTTGATCGTGAATCAGGCGATCAACGAGAAGGAAGCGATCGCGGTGCACAACCGGATTTCCGGGGTCTGCGATCGGTTCCTGGGACACACGCTCCCCATGATCGGCTACATCCGCAAGGACAAGAAGGTCGTCAAGGCCATCAAGGCCCGCACCCCCTACATGATCGAGTCGCCCAAGTGCTCCGCATCGCGTGACATGGCCGAGCTCGCGGCATCGATGATCGACTGGCTCGGCATCGAGGGCCGCGCCAGCGCCGCGCCCCGTCGGCGACTCTTCGGACGCTGAGCGTTTCGTCCACCGTTCATCCCCATCTCTCAACCCGATTGGTTCTGGCCTCCGCTTTGCGTGAACAGGGTATCCGCGTTGTTGTGCGCATGAAATGCGCACCTGATGCGCGGTTGGCTATTGCATGAGTGACATCCAGCCGATGAGGGAGTTCGAATGGCTAACTCGTACGACGACATCCAGGTCGTGGACGACGAGAAGCTCGCCGATCCGGGCGAGTATCTCGCGGACATCCCCGCCCGTCTGGTTTCCGGCGTGCTGGGGCTGATGGCGTTCATGCTCGCGTGTGTCGTAGGGCTCTTTGCGGGGAATCCGGGCTATGTCATCCTCGTGCGGGCCATGATCGCGATGGTGGTGTGCACCATCATCGGGCGCATCCTGGGAATGGTCGGGGAGGTCTGCGTCCGCGAGTATGTGCTGCGTTACAAATCGGATCGTCCACGCCCCCAAAAACCCTCCCAGCTGGTAGAGCTCGAACGGGCCAAGCAAGCGCACGAGCAAGTGGTGGCTCGCATGAAAAATGCCGCATAAAAAGAATGGGTCCCCTACCACACCGGCAATTGAGATTCGATATACTCAAGCCGGTTTGGGCAAGGATCGCCCATACAGACAATCTGGAAACTCCCGGCGTATTTCTTTCGTGATATCGGACGGCAACTGATTCAACCGTCCCCGCCCGGAGCACCGCACACGATTCGTCGTGTGTGTCAAGGGTCAAGGAGTCGACCATGACAGCCATGAGGTCAAAGTTCTCATCGCGCCACAGCGCACAACATGCAACCTCGAGCAATCTCCCTACTCGTTTCGACGATATGGAAATGACGGATGTGTGGGTGCTCTACAAGGCCGAAGCAACAGAAGAGCTCCGCAACTTCTTCATCGAAAAGTTCCTGCATCTGGTCCGCTACAACGCGGAACGGATCTATCAGCGTCTTCCCGATGAGGTCGATCTCGAGGATCTGATGTCCGCGGGCCTGTTCGGGCTTATGGACGCGATCGACGCGTACGACCTCGAACGAGGCGTCAAGTTTGAGACATACTGCGCCCCGCGTATCCGCGGTGCGATTCTTGATGAGTTGCGGTCGATGGACTGGGTCCCGCGGCTCGTGCGTCATCGCACCTCCAAGGTCGAGGCCGCCAAGCAGCAGATCCAGATGGAACTCGGACGCAAGCCGACAGACAAAGAGGTTGCCAATCGGCTCGAGATCGACAAGAACGAGTTCATCAAGTACAAGCGGGACTCGTCGGCCGTCGCTGTCACGAGCATCACCCGCAAGTGCTACCAGTCCGAGGGCTCACGCGAGCTCCGCGAGATCGATGTCATCAAGGACGAGGCTCAGGAAAGCCCGGTCAAGCTCATCCAGCGTCAGGACCTCAAGGAACTGATGACCAAGGGGCTCACCCGCGCCGAACGCCTGATCATCGTGCTCTACTACTACGAGGGCATGACCATGAAGGAGATCGGAACAACCCTCGATCTCTCGGAGTCACGCGTATCTCAGATGCACTCGTCGATCCTCGCCCGGCTCAAAGCCCAGATGCAGCATCGCATGCGTGAACTCGAGCCCATGAAGGCCTGACCAATCCGGCTGAATCTCTCTTGGCCGGCCCTCAATGGGCCGGTTTTTTGATGCCCATACGGGGCCGGTGGCCATTGCCGGCGAATAGTTCGAGGATGAGCGTTGAAGCCTACATCGCGATCGGATCGAACCTGGGGGACCGGGCGCGGACCATCGAGTCCGCGATCAGTTCGATCCGAGCCCTGCCCGGGATCGAGCTCGATATGGTGTCCACGATCATCGAGACCGACCCCGTCGGGCCAGCGGGCCAGGGTGCATATCTCAACGGCGTGATCCGTGTCCGAACATCGCTCGGGCCACACGAGCTGCTCCGCACGCTGCTGGAGATTGAGCATCAGCACGGACGGGACAGGGACCGCGAGGCGCGTTGGGGTGCTCGCACGCTCGATCTGGATCTGCTCGTCATGGGCGAGCTCGTGATCGACGAGCCCGGGCTGTGCGTGCCGCACCCGCGGATCCATGAGCGATCATTCGTGCTGATCCCGCTGTGCGAGCTGGCACCGGCCCTGCACATCCCGGGGTATAAAGAAACACCCCGGGCGATGCTCGGGGCGTTGTCGGGCACAAGCTCGGATTGATGTCAGCTGGCCTCGGCCCGTGGGTGGGCCTTGTTGTACGCGTCTTCGACGCGGGCGGTCGAGAGATGGGTGTAGACCTGGGTCGTCGAGAGCGACTGGTGCCCGAGCAGTTCCTGCACGCTGCGCAGGTCCGCGCCGTTGTCGAGCAGGTGTGTCGCGAACGAGTGACGCAGGGTGTGCGGTGAGATCGATGGATCCAGCCCGACCGCACGCAGGTACTTGTCGAGCTTGCGGCGCACGCTGCGTGAGGAGAGCCGCTTGCCGTGCTTGTTGAGGAAGAGCGGGAGCGGTTCGGTTGCCGATCCACGGGCCGACCAGATCGGGCCAAACTTGGGATCGTTGCTCATGAGCTCGATGTAGCGGCGGATCGCGGCGAGCGCGTGCGAACCCAGGGGCACGATGCGTTCCTTGCGGCCCTTGCCGCGGACATGCATTGCCTCGTTCTCGAAATCGAGGTCGTCGTGGTTGAGGCCGACAAGCTCTGAGACACGGATGCCGGTGGAGTAGAGTGTTTCGAGCATGCCGCGATCACGCCGGCCGAGCACATCGTGCTCGTTGGGGGCCGCGAGCAGGCGCTCGATCTGTTCGATGGTGATGGACTTGGGGAGCCGCTTGGACTGTCGCGGCGTGCGGATCAGCGTCATCGGGTTGGTTGTGGTGAACCCGTGACGATTGCCCCATTTGTAGAACGAACGCAGCGTCGCGATCTTGCGCGCCATCGTTGCCGGCGAGTAGCTCTGCTCGCCGAGGAACCCGAGGTAGGCCCGGATGACCTCCGCGTCGGCGTCGCAGATGATGTTGGTAATGGTTGGGCGATCGATCTTGCCCGCGATGTCGCCGGGGTTGGTGCGAGACTTGAGCGCGTCGCGCTCAGCGGTCTGATCAATCTCGATGCCCGAGTCACTGACGATGTACTCAACAAACTGGCGAAGGTCCGCTCCGTAACAACGAGCGGTGTAGGGCGAGAAGTGGCGCTCGTCGGTCAGGTAACTGGAAAACTCGTCTGTGATCGGTAGCGTGGTCATGCGTGGGCTCCGGGCGGTCCGCATCGGTGCGGCGTGAAAAAGTGAGTCCGTTTGTCGGGATGTCAGTCGTGCTATCGGTCGTTCCGTTCACCGGCTGAAGGGTGATCAAGATGATGATGCACAACAATTTCGGACGCGATCAGTTCCGCGTCCTCCCATGTCATTGGGTTGTTCGGGTTATCCGCCATCGCGGCGAGGCGTTCGAGCAGATCGCCGGTACCGGCGCTGGGGCAGGCAAACCGCCAGAAGTGGGGAGGCCGCTGGAGGGTGACACACACCATGTCGCCCCCGACATGGGCTCGTTCGCGAGGGATGCTGGGGTCGTGCTTGGGTTCGCTGGATTCTGGTTTCACCTGCGTGCTCCGTGTGAGGGAGCACGCGGCTCCGCTCAGTTATTCGGACCCCGGGCTGAGCGTCGCTGCGCCAGTCGGAGCCATTCCTCGTCGATCAGCCGACCGATCGAGTGATGGGCGGCGAACTGTGTGTACAGGTCCATGCTCGCGAGGTAGATCCGCCATCCGAGGGCGCTGCTGTGATCGCTTCTTCCCTCGGCGTAGGAACGCACGGCGAAGAGCACTTCATGGTTGCGTGCGTCGAGGTGCTCGCTGACGACCGTCACCGGTTCGCCTGCGAAGCTATGTCCATCGAAAGTCCCGAAGTCTGTGAATGCCATGGTCAATGCTCGTGAGTCGAGCTTGGCCTGGGCAAGATTGGCCATCGAGCCGGGGCGGGCATAGAGCGCCAGGGCCAGCCCGAGCACGGGCGGGTCGTACGGGTCGTACGCGGTTACCGATCCCACGAGTACGGCGTCTGCGCCAAGGTACTCAGCGAGTTTGTGTGCGTCGCTCGATGATTCGATGCCGTTGGACATCCCGAGCGTGCGCATGGCATCGATGCTGCGATTCACGGGCAGGCATCGCACGCCGCGGACGCCCTGGGCTGCCGCAACGATCGCGTCGCCCATCGACGCGGGGTCGACGAGCGAGGTGCCCGATTCGTTCATCGGTGGGATCACGGCCCAGAGGACATCGCCCGAAACGGTGTCGTAGGGTGACACGATCACTCCGGGCGGGTAGAGCTGATCGCGCGGCTTAGTCGTGGTGCAGCCGCCGATGAGGGCGGTGGCGCACACGAACGCGGCGGCGATCAGCGTGGAGAGCATGGTCTGTGCACTTGTCATGGCGTCCTGCCAAAGCTGAGACGGGCATCCGTTCCCGTCCGAAGTGTCCTGGGGCATCCGAGCCCCGGTGAAACGCTGGGCATGACTCTCGTCATGCCCGGCGGGTGGGTGGGTTTATTCGGTGTCGCCGTCGGTGGGGACCGTGGCGAAGGAGTTGGCAATATCGGGCATGGTCACGCTCGCGGCACGAATCGCCGGTGAGAGTTCCATCGACCAGAGGTGGTCCTGACCATCCATATTCGAGACGAAGAAGATGTCGTTGTTGCGCCCCCACACGGGCATGAGGTCGATCGTGTCGCCGTCGGTGAGCTTGATTTTGCCGGTGCCGGCGGTCGAGACCATCCAGATTGTGGAGGACTCGGGGCGGGCGCTGCCGCCCTGCGACCAGGACTGGGAGTTGGGGACGGCTGCGAATGTCACGAACTTGCCGTCGGGCGACCAGGATGGATTGATCAGGGCCTGGTTTGGCCCAGCCGCGATCTCGGTCTCGCGGCCAGCCGTCCCGGGGACGGGGTTGTAATCGAGGGTCCAGATCGAAAACGCACGATCGCCGCGTTCACGCGAGCGCTGGAACAGGATCTGATCGGCACCGGCGATCCCGGTGCCTGAAACGGGGCACCACTCAGGGAAGAGCCCGAAGCCGATGAACTGCGGGCCCGCATCGGTCATGACATCCTTGACCCAGATTTCCCATCGACCCGACTGCTGTCCCAGACGACAGAACGCGACCTGACGGCCGTCGGGCGACCAGGTCGGGTGCAGGTCGTGGGCGCTCTCCGCGGTGAGCTGCACGACCTTGCCACCCTCGAAGGGCATGATGAACAGGTCCCAGCTCCCGGTGCGATCGGAAGAGAACGCGATGAAGTTGCCGTCGGGCGAGACGGCGGGCATGACATCCTGGGCCGGGTCATCGGTCAGACGGGTGACGACCGAGCCGTTGCTGGACTTGAGGTAGATGTCCGCGGTGGGGCGGTGCTGCGTGCTCGCGAAGACCAGGAATCGTCCGTCGGGCGAAACGCTGGGGTCGAAATCAGAGCCCGCGTAGGAGCTGGTGATCTGACGGACATTGACGGTGGCGCGGACCGCTTCGCCGGTGGACTCGCTGGGCAGCTCGATGCCCATGGCGTTGGCATAGACGAACGCGCTGATATCGCCCGAGCGAAGGGCCGCGGGTGATTGGGTGCTGTCTGTGAAGTATGGGTCACGCTCGGCGGGATTGACCGCGTCGGCGTTGCCCAGCCGCAGGTTCTGCTGATCCGGGCTGCCGCCGAGATTCTCATCCTCGAAGCCGGTGCTCTGGTTGCTGCTGGCGACCTTGGGTGTGGTCGTGGGCTGTGTTGTATTCGTGCTGACAAACGAGCCGCTGCGTCCCTCGGCGCTCATCGCGTCGATGCTGGCGCTGCCGTTGCTCTTGAGCGATCCGCCCAGCTGGGGCTGGTCCTGATTGCCGGTGTTCTCATTGGCCACAAGGTAGCTGCTGGTGCGGGCGCTCGCCTGGCGTGACTCAAGCGATGACTGCTTGCTCTTGTCCCAGAAGCCGGCGCGCTTGGCGCCGCAGGCCGGGAGCACGGCAAGCGAGCCCGCGCATGCGATCATGAGTACTGGGCAGATCAACGAGCGGTGGTTCGATATCTTCATGGTGGTTCTCTTGGTGTTCGAAAGGTGGCGCATGACGGCACTCCGCTGACGCAGGCCCAGAGCGGGCCGCGCGAATCCCCCGTGCTATGACATCATGCGGGGTGATCGTCTGTGGTCGTCGGGCTCCGCCCGTTCGATCCTGTTGGTGCGTCCTGTGCCCCACTCCATGGGGCGCGGCCGGGACGCCGGGGTGTGCGATGCGGGGCTCCGTCCCGCGGCCGAGCACGACCCTTTCACTGCCCTTATCGGACGAGTTCTGCGCCGGGCTTGAGACTCGATAACCGCGCCGGGACCAGAATGTGACATCTGGGCACAAAAAGAAGTCGGGCGGACCCCACCACAGGTCCGCCCGACAGGGAGAGAGTGCCTGTTGTGCCCCTGGGGGCAGACGGACGCTCCGGTATGCTGATATTGGGGATTCAGGCGATCCGGCGGCGCGACATGATCGCCGGGGCGTCGCCGGGGCGGTCCCATCTCGACTCGCGCCCACGCGGCTGCTGGGATGCAAGCAGATGGTCCAGGTACTTGTCGAGTGACTCTCGCTTGAACTGCGAGAGATACTCGACCGTCGCTGAGCGGTTGATCGAGATGATCTCGCCGACGACCTGCTCCATGGAGAGGGTCGCCCGGGGGGCTTCGCAGCGATTCAGGTCGCGCGTCGCGGTGCTTCGTGTCCACGAAAACAGATCGGTCATGGTTGAGTCTCCATACTCATTCGAGCGCACCCAGGCAGCGGCCTTGCTCCCCTACGGGTGCCCGCTCGATATCGGGAGCTTCCTGCGCGTCAGACGAACAGATAACCCGAGCGGACCCTGCGCGGGGTCGGAATTCTGCGCCAGGAGCGCAGCTTTCGCGTGCTGCGACCGCCGGCTTGCTAGGGTTGGTCATGCACCTCATCCTTGAATCACAGCATGAACACGGCCCCGATGCGGGTCGATACATGGATCCGTCGCTGGGAATCCGCTATGCCTTCGATCCGGGTGTGTCATTGCTCGATTGGGCATCCGGGCAGGCACTCGATCATGATGGTGCGGATCGGATCGTGCTCCGAGACTGGGCCGGGCATCGCGGGCACCAACCCGATCAGGACGCGGCGTCTTGGATTGCGAGCTGGAGCCAGGCGGGCTGGGATCGTTTCGATTCCGCCTATCGCCAGGCCCGAATGCGTGCGGAATCAGTCGGCATCGAGTTCCTGATTCGGCCCAGCAGCGATGGCATGCTCAGCGATGCCGTGAGCACGCTCAACTGGTGTGCCCGCGGTGCCGGTCAGGACGCGACACTGCTGCTGGACCCGATGGGATGGATCGTGCCTTCGATGATGCGTGATCTGGGGGATCACCTCGACCGGATCAATGAGCTGTGTCTGGAGATGGTCGAGCATGGTCGTGTTGGGCTGGTCCTGCTTCGCTCGGTTGTTCATGGTGCAGAATCGGGCCTGATCGAATCGGCCCCACTGAGTTCTGGAGGGCCCACGGTCCCGATGATCCTTGAGGGATTCGCCGGGTTGCTGGAGCAGTCGCCGAGGGTTGCACTGCTCTGCGCGGAGGATCTGGGGCTGTTGGGGATCTCCTGAGCCTTAGATCGCTGACCGAATCCGCGCAGACGGCTACGATTGTGTTCACGCACGGACGCCGATTCGGCACGAGGAACACCATGACCAAGAGCACGATCACGCACCCGACCTTCCAGCGCGTCAAAGGGGCATTCCCCAGCATCAAGCTGCGCGCCAGCGAGTTTCGCGGCCAGCCCACGCTGGTGGTCGAGCCGGGCGACCTGCACGCGGTGATGAAGTTCCTGCGTGATGACGAGCAGTGCCTGTACAACTTCCTGAGCGATGTGGTCGGGATCGACTACCTGAACTATCCCGCGAAAACAGAGGGGCGGTTCGCGGTGGTCTACAACCTGTGCGCGTACAGCCGTGACGATCGCTTCTTTGTCAAGGTCTTCCTGGACCCGTCTTTGCCAACCGACGGGATCGAGAACGACCCGGCGTTGGTCGTTGATTCGGTGTGTGACCTTTGGCCCGGGGCGGAGTGGACTGAGCGTGAGGTCTTCGACATGTTCGGGATCCGGTTCAACAATCACCCCGATCTGCGTCGCATCCTGCTCTGGGAAGACTACCCGGCCCATCCCCTGCGGAAGGACTATCCCCTGCGTGGGCGCGGCGAACGCGAGTCGTACCGCGTCGTGGACCGCACGAGCTCGTAAGCCCGATTCTCGACCATCTTTGTACCTTCCTGAGGAGCCCTCATGGACCCCCAGACCCGAATCACGCAGTTTCAGCGGCTGATCGCTGACGATCCCAATAACGACATGGCCTACTTTTCGCTTGGCAACGCGCTGCTCCAGAACGAGCAGTTCGAAGAAGCCGGCGACACCTTTGCCAAGTGCGCGCAGATCAACGAGGCGATGACCAAGGCCTACCAGCTCGCGGGCGACGCGTACATCAAGGCCGGGCGGGTCGAGCAGGCCAAGGTCGTGCTGACCAAGGGCTACATCGAAGCGACCACGCGTGGCGATCTGATGCCCAAGAACGCGATCGCCGAGATGCTTGGATCGATCAATGAACCGATCCCGGAGGTCAAGAACGAAAACGCCAAGCAAGCCGCTCCTGCCGTGCATGAGGGCGATTTTCTCTGTCAGAAGACCGGGCAGCGGGGGGCTCAGCTGCCGCGTCCGCCGTTTAAAAACGCGGTTGGGCAGTGGATCTACGAGAACATCTCCAAGCAGACCTTTGATGAGTGGATCGGCATGGGGACCAAGGTGATCAACGAGCTCCGTCTGGATCTCTCCCGCGACGAGCACGACGCGGTCTATGACTATGCGATGCGGGTCTTCCTGGGCATCACGGATTCGATCTACGAGCAGCTGATGGGTAGCAAGCCCGCGATGCCCGACGGCCAGTTCCGCAGCGTGATCGACGAGATCATGAGCAAGGGCGGTCACCTGGAGAGCTATCAGGGGAACATGCACACCCGGGTCGAAGAATAGGCCCAATCTCGGGATGTTTTTGGGTGTTTACACCCAGATTTTGAGTTACCTTGATTCTTGCCCAGTTTCTCTCTTGCATAAATCGCTGGAGTCCGGTAATTTATGATATGGGTATTTCAACTTACCCATCGCGGGCGGGGGCACGTGGACAAAGTTGAATATTCGAGAGTAGAGAAAGAGAGACTCGAGATGAAGTTCAATGTTGCACGACTCGTCGTTTCGGCGATGGTTGCTGTCGGCGCGGTATCCGCGTCGGCGAGCGCCGAGCTGATGTCCATTTCCGGTGATGTCAATTCGAGCATCGAAGGAACGGGGGTTTCCTTCGACGGCATGCTCGACTACAGCTTCGACAGCGGCTCGATAGGCACGCTCTCGATCACGCTGAATAACTCGAGCAATGCATCGCTCGGGGGGTACCTGACCGGCTTTGTCTTCAACATCCTCAGCAGCGACGCGCTCGCGAATGCCACGCTGATGTCGACGAGCAATGTCAGCTTCCTCGACACGGGCGAAGAACTTGCTTCACCCTTCGGCATGTTCGACGCGGGAGCGGCTCTGGGTGCGAACTGGCTCGGTGGCGGTACCCCGAGCTTCGGCCTTGGGGTCGGGCAGAGCGGGACCTTCGAGTTCCAGATCCAGGCATCAGACGCGAGTCTGCTGAGTGCGGAGAGCTTTGTCGGCAACGGATCCGATTTCGCAGTCCGTTTCCGCGGGCTCAACGACGGCGGCTCCGACAAGCTCCTTGCTCCATCGCCCGGGACCGGTGCGATTGCCCTGCTCGGGCTGGGGCTTGCATCCCGTCGTCGCCGCTGATCGGTCAGATTCGGGGATGGATTCTGGGCTGAATCTAAGCTGTTTCCCCGTATTTGCCGCAACTGAGAACAAGATCACCCCCCCGCCCGGATTGGCCGACAGCCCGGGCGGGGCTATCATTGGTATCCGGTCCACATGTCGTGGTCGGGCTCATGCATCGGCGGCGATCGCGGTAGATTCCTACTGCGACGCTCGCGACGGAAGGAAGCTCAGAATCCATGCCATTGCCAGCTGAAGAAAAAGCACAGATCATCAAGGACTTCGCCCGCAAAGAGGGTGACTCGGGCAGCCCCGAAGTGCAGATTGCACTGCTCACCGCCCGCATCAAGCAGGTCGCGACACACCTGCGTGAGAACAAGGGTGATGTCCACAACCGCCGAGGTCTGGTGATGATGGTATCGAAGCGGAACCGCTTGCTTCGCTACCTCTCGAAGAGAGACCACAACGCATATCTCGAGACGATTCAGCGTCTGGGTCTGCGTAAGTAAGAGATAAACCAACCGCCCCGCGTGTACGAGAGTGCACGCGGGGCTTTGTTGTAAGCGACTCGGTGTGAACCGGGTGCTGACAAACAAGACCCGGACCCATTGAGAGTGGCAGCAGACGCAGGGCAGTTTGATCTGATCGAACGAACTGCCTCCCGTCTTCTGCCTCTCAAATGCGTGAGGATGGGTCCCCATGCTGGCGATGCGTGCACCGATCGATCTCCGATCGGGTGTATCCATCAACCGCGGTGACCTCACGGCCGCATCAGGGCGCGACGAAACGCGCTCCAATTTGGAAGGCAAAGAAGAAATGACCAAAGCAAACACACCCGTCGTCGTCGAGAAACAAATCGGCGGCCGCACCATGCGCATCGAGACCGGGCAGATCGCCAAGCTGGCATCGGGCTATGTCCTGATGAGCCACGGCGAGACCACAGTCGGTGCCTCGCTGGTTCGCGCTGACCCGCGTCCGGGCCTCGACTTCTTCCCGATGCAGATCGATTACCGCGAGAAGCTGTCGGCCGGCGGCAAGTTCCCCGGCGGGTTCCGCAAGCGTGAGGGCGCTCCCAACGAGAAGGAAGTCCTCACCATGCGCATGATCGATCGCCCGATCCGTCCGCTGTTCCCCGATGGGTTCATCGAAGAGATCCAGATCCAGTGCTGGGTGATGAGCCACGACGGCGAGAACGACGCCGATGTGATCGCCGGATCTGCGGCTTCGGCGGTCCTCGCGATCAGCGATGCTCCGTTCGAAGGCCCGACCGCGACCGTGCGTGTCGGGCGCATCCACACCGAGGACGGCGTGGTGCACATCATCAACCCGACCAACGCCCAGCTTGAGTACTCGGACATCGATCTCGTGCTCGCCGGCCACAAGGACGGCATCAACATGATCGAGGTCGGAGCCGCCGAAGTGCCCGACGATGAGGTGCTGGCTGCGATCGAGTTCGGTCAGGAGCACGGGCTCAAGCCCATGCTCGAACTCATCGACGAACTCGTGAGCAAGGTCGGCAAGGAGAAGCGACTGGGCGACCACATGAACATCATCCCCGATGATGTCATGGCCGAGGTCACCAAGCTCGTCGAGAAGGAACTGACCAAGGCCCGCCAGATCAAGAGCAAGAACGAGCGAGGCGATAAGGTTGGGCAAATCAAGAAGGCCATGCTCGATGAGCACTTCAAGGTCAACGAGTCGGGCACGCCCGGCGAGTGGGAAGCGAGCAAGAAGCGTCGCGGCCAGGCCGGCGAGGCGTTCCGCAAGCTCGAGAAGAAGATCACCCGCAAGCTGATCATCAAGGAAGGCACCCGCGCCGACGGTCGTGGTTTCAAGGAGATCCGTCCGTTGTTCATGGAAGTGGGCAAGTTCGCCCGCAACCACGGCTCGGCCCTCTTCCAGCGTGGCGAGACCCAGTCGCTCGTGTCTTGCACGCTCGGCACCGGTCGCGACGAGCAGGTCGTCGACGGGCTCATGCCCGAGTACAGCAAGAAGTTCTACCTGCACTACAACTTCCCGCCTTTCTGTGTGGGCGAGGCCGGGCGCATCATGGGCCCGGGGCGTCGCGAAGTCGGTCACGGTGCGCTCGCAGAGCGTTCGTTGATGGGCGTGCTTCCCAGCGCTGAGGACTTCCCCTACACCATCCGCGTCGTCAGCGACATCACCGAGTCCAACGGCTCCTCGTCGATGGCCTCGGTCTGCGGCGGCTGTCTGGCGCTCATGGACGCGGGCGTCCCCATCACCAACACCTGCGCCGGCATCTCGGTCGGTCGTTTCACCGACGACAACGACGAGAACGAGGTCTTCGTGACCGACATCATCGGCGAAGAGGACTTCTTCGGCGATATGGACTTCAAGATCTCGGGCACCCGTGACGGCATCACCGGCATCCAGCTCGACCTCAAGGCCCGCGGCCTGGTCATGAGCCAGATCGTGGAGATCTTCGAGCAGGCCAACACCGGGCGTATCGAGCTGATCGAGGCGATGGAGGGCGTGATCGCCGCTCCACGCGAGCAGACCAGCAAGTACGCACCGATGATGATCCAGCTCAACATCGATGTCGAGAAGATCGGCAAGCTCATCGGCCCGGGCGGCAAGACCATCCGCGCCCTCCAGGATAAGTACAGCGTCAACATCGATGTCGAGGACGACGGCACCGTCATGGTCTCGTCGACCAACCGCGAGAATGTGGAGAACGCTGAAGCCGAGATCAGCGCTCTGTGCGAGGATGTCCGCCCCGGCACCATCTACGAGGGCAAGGTCGTCTCGACCAAGGACTTCGGCGCCTTCATCGAGATCGCCCCGGGCACCGACGGCATGTGCCACATCTCGGAACTCGCCGACGGGTATGTCGAGAATGTGAACCAGGTCGTCAAGGTCGGCGACATCGTCAAGGTCAAGGTCATGCTCGTGGACGATCAGGGACGCATCAAGCTCTCGATCAAGCGTGCGGACCCGAACTGGGACGATTCCAAGGCACAGGACGATAAGAAGCCCCGTCGCGAGAACCGCTCGGATGAGGGTGGAAGCGAAGGCGGGGACAGCGAGGGTGGCAAGAAGCGCCGCCGCCGCAAACCACGCCGCAGTGAGGACAAGGCCGAAACCGCTTCCGCGGAGTAAATTCGCCTTTGAACCGGCAGTTTCTGGAGTCATCCTACCCAAATTGACACACCGCCGGGAAACCCCGGCGGTGTGTTATTTGACGCGGGAGCGGTTTTTGGTATGCTGGTCGTGACTGGCCGAGTTCTCGTGGGCGGTCGGAGCATCGCAGAGCCGTTTCTGCAGTTGCTCGTACATCAAGCCACCAGCCGCCCGGGGGACCAAAGTCGGGCGCATCGGTAGGCACGGATTCGTGAAGGGGTTCGCGATTTCTGTGCGGCGCGTCGTTCAAGAATGAACGCGTCAATCCCGTTTGTGGGATGCCGTGCTGGGACTGTTTTGATCAGGGGTTCGGGACACCCCGGGGGGTTATACGCTATGTCGGACAACGAATCGAGCCCGAACGCAGCAGGTGGTGCATCCAACACACTGACAGCGATCAACGGTACTGTGAAATGGTTCGATCCTCGAAAAGGATTCGGGTTCATCATCGGGCCCGACGGTCAGGACATCTTTGTTCACTTCACCGTGATCGAGGGTGACGGGTTCCGTGTGCTCAAGGATGGTTCGCAGGTCACCTATGACGCAGAGCACAACGACAAGGGCTGGCGGGCCACGCGTGTGCACCGCGAAATCCCCGACACCGAAGAAAGCGACACCCCGGAGGTGGTCGTGACTCGCAAGACATACTCGCGCACACCCAGGCGGTAAGACGCGAGATCGCTCCATCGCATCGCCGTCCACATCGGGATAGAGTTGACCCGAGCCGATCGGCATGATCGGGTAGGCACTCATCGTCTTGTTCACCGGCGGGGATAGTTCATGACAATCTACGCGGGGTTCGCGATGCTGCTGCTTGGGCTCATGCTCGGCGGGGTTGTCGCGTACATTCTCGGTGCCCGCAGACTGCGGCTCTCGATCACACGAGCACAGCACGCGCAGCGGCGGGCGCAGGCGGCCGAACGCCTTGCGGAGATCGGATCGATGACAGGCGGGCTCGCGCACGAGATCAAGAACCCGCTCTCGACGATCGGGCTCAATGCCCAGCTGCTTAAAGAAGCGGTCGAGGATTCTGGGCTCGATGACGCGGAGCGGTCACGGCTCGTGCGCCGCATCGAAGCACTCGGGCGTGAGACAGAGCGACTTCGGGGGATTCTTGAGGACTTTCTTGAGTATGCCGGCGAGCTCAGGCTGAACCTGTCGTCCGCCCCGATCAATCAGGTTGTGGAGGAACTGGCTGATTTCTTCTCACCCACGACGGAGGGCGCGGGAGTGCGGATGCGTGTCGAGACGGCCCCCTCCTCGCCCGTGCTTCGGGTCGATACCGATCATCTCAAGCAGGCACTGCTCAATCTGATGCTCAACGCGGTGCACGCGATGGAGAAGCAGACCGCCGGCGCCCGGGATCTGATGCTGCGGGTTGAGGTTGGAGTGGACGATCACGGGCAGCGCGTCGTGCGGGTGCATGTGACAGACACGGGGCCTGGGATCGACGAGCAGACGCGGGGGAAGATCTTCCACCCGTACTTCACGACGCGATCGGGTGGCACCGGGCTCGGGCTCCCGACGGCGCGACGCATCGCCGAGGCGCATCACGGACACCTCGAGCTGCACTCAGAGCCCGGACGGGGCAGCGACTTTGTGATCGTGCTTCCGATGGACAACACGGACAGCGATCGCGGCTGAGTTCAGGCGGGGCACATCACCGAAGCGATCCGGCGGGCGGCTTCCGTGAGTTCCTCGCTGGTGTTGAGCAGGTCGGGGCAGAGCCGGACGACCCAACCGCCACCGCGTGGGAGCGGGCGCGCGTCGGCGTTGACGCCGACAGCTTTGAGCCGTTCAATCGCTTCGTGCCCGATGGTCGTTTCGATCAGGATGTACGCCCCCCGGTGCTCGAGCAGTCGCGGAGTAACACCGAAGCGTTCGAGGCACTCTGAAAGGGTCCGCTGCTGGGCAAGCGAATAGGCACGCAGGCGGTCGATGCCGATCGCGTTGGAAAGCATCAGTCCGGGCAGCGCCTGGAAATAGGTGAGCACGGGCGGCGTGGCCTCGAGCCACGCGTCGCCGCCGGGAGCGAACTCGGGCGAGTCCGAACGCCTGTACGCGAAGGGCTCGTTCTTGGCGAACCAGCCGGTATCGATCGGGAACAGTGAATCGGCATCGGGCACGCCGCCGTTGGGGCTCAGGTGCCTCGGATGGATCGCGAGCAGGCACGCTCCGGCGCCACCACGCGTGTATTTGTAGTTGCCGCTGATAATGAAATCGGCACCGAGTGCGCCGAAGTCGATCGGCAGGACGCCGTACGCGTGATACGCATCGAGCACGACCAGCGCGTTGCATGCATGAGCGTGATTGATGATGCGATCGATCCCCTCGACCTGCTGTCCGGTCACGAAACAGACCATCGAGACAATAACGAGATCGGTGTGCTCGTCGATGCCTTTGATGATGTCATCTGCCCGAAGCATGTCGCGTTCGTCGGGGTCGACCCAGCGAATCCTGGCGCGTCCCTTGTGGGCGTAGGCCTTGAGCACAAAGTCGATCGAATCGAACTCGCATCGGGTGCTCACGATGTTGGGATTCGTCGTCGTGAGCGCGTTGAGCACAGCCCGCAGCCCCTGGGCGGCGCTGGATTTGGGCACCACCGCATCGGGCGTGGGCCATTTCATGAGCCGTGCGATCTGCGTGCGGTACGCTTCGCGTGCTTCGAGCCAGTACCCCCATACGCCGTCGATTTCGTTGTACCAGCCATCAATCGCCGTCTGGACAACGGGGGCGACGAGGTCCAGCGGGCGTCCGAGCGAATGGTTCGCGAGGTAGATCTCGCTGGTGCGTTCGTTGCGCTGCAGCACCCTTGAGAACAGCGGGTGGATGTGCTCGATGACCCCGTCTTCACGCAGCGGGCCGGTACCCATCCGGGCGACGGGCTGCTCAATGGATTGCTGTGCGTCGTTGAGAAGCATGTGGCGACCTCAGAGATGGGTGCGGACTTCCCAGAGTTCTGGGAAGAAGCGGTGGTCGATCATCTTGCGCAGGAAGGAGACCCCCGATGAGCCCCCGGTGCCGGCTTTGTATCCGATGACGCGTTCCACGACCTTCATGTGCCGGTATCGCCAGAACGAGAACTGCTCCTCGATGTCGACGAGCTTCTCAGCCATCTCGTAGAGATCCCAGTATTCCTTGGGATGGGTGTAGACGGTCTTGACGGCTTCGAGCACCTCGGGGTTCGACTGGTGCGGTATCGTGGTGTCCCGTTCGAGCACTTCGCGTGGGATATCCATGCCCCGTCGGGCGAGCAGGCGGATGAACTCGTCGTAGATGCTCGGTGTGTGGAGCGCATCGGTGAGCAGCTTGACGGCGCTCTCGTCATGGGCGTGCACGGGGATCATCTTCGCGTCCTTGTTACCCATCAGGAACTCGATCTCTCGGTACTGCACGCTCTGGAATCCCGACCCGGTCCCCAGCGCGTATCTGAACTGGGTGTACTCGGAGGGGGTCAGCGTCGCGAGCACATCCCACTGGTGCAGCAGCTGCGCCTGGATGTGCTTGATCCGACTCATGACCTTGAACGCCGGGGAGAGCCGATCGTCCTTGATGAACTCCAGGGCCGCCCGCATTTCGTGGATAACGAGCTTGAGCCAGAGCTCGCTGGTCTGGTGCTGGATGATGAAGAGCATCTCGTCGTGGTTTGCGGGGTCCGAATGGATCTCCTGGCAATCGAGCAGCTTGTCGAGGCGGAGGAACCGCGAGTAGGTCATCTTGTCGCCCAGATCGGTGTGGATGCTCGATTCGATATCGCGTGCTGAGGTCATGGGGGCTCCGTGCGTGAATAATGCGTGTCACTGAGTCTACGCGGGTGCCCGCGGGTGTGCAGCGGGCCGACTGGGGACATACACTTGCATGGCCCGCCCGCGGGCCTGAGCCACGACGACCCCGACCACGAGGACCGAGCATGAAGATCGCCTTTTCGACTCTCGCCTGCCCCGATTGGACCCTCCAGCAAGCCGTCGATCAGGCCGCCGGGCTGGGGTACCTCGGCGTGGATATGCGCAGTTTCCTGAGCGTACAGGAGCGCATGGTCAACGATCCGATGTCGCTCGATCCCACGGAGGTTGATTCGATCTTTGACGACGCGGGGGTGACCCCGCTGTGTCTGTCCACGGGGGTGAAGTTCGACAAAATGATCGACCCGCCGCTGCTTGGGCGGATCTTCGTGAACGAGGAAGCGGGCGTGAGCGACACCAAGCAGTTCGTTGATTTTGCAGCCCGCGCTGGGGTCGAGTTTGTGCGGGTGTATGGGTGCGATCTGCCCGCGGCCGAGCCGCTGACCTGGAGCACCCGGCGGGTGACCGAGCGGCTCAAGCTGGCCGCTCAGACCTGCCGCAATACCGAGGTGCGGCTGCTGATCGAGAACGCGGGCTCGTTCGCCCGCAGCGTCGACCTGCTCGAACTCATCGAGCGTGTTGATTCGCAGTGGCTCGGTGCTTCGTACAACATGCTCGCGGCCGTGAACGCGGGCGAGTGCCCTGTCGATGGGGTTCGGGCTCTGGCCGATCATCTGCGGATTGTTCGTGTGAGTGATGTCGATGATGACGGGAACCCCGTCATGCTCGGCGAAGGCCGATTCCCGATCGCCAAGCTCATCGAAACCCTCCGCGACATCAACTACACGGGCTGGATAGTCTACGAGTACCCCAAGCTCTGGTGCCCCGGACTCAAAGCGGAGAGCGGTGCGGTGCTCAGGCACGCGTGTGATACGCTCTACTCGTGGGTGAAGGGCGAGCAGCCCGCCGGGGTCTGAGCGTCGCTACCATCAATGCGTGACGACACACACGCCACAGCAACAACTTGGCCGCGAACTGATCGATCGTGCACGCGCGACTGGGTTTGCGTGCGCTGGGATCGCTTCGCTCGGGCCCAGTGAGCATGCACAGGAACTCCATGATTGGCTCGACGCGGGCATGCATGGGGAGATGGGCTATCTCGACGAGCATCGCGAACTGCGGGCGAACCCCGCCGGGATCCTTGAGGGTGCCGGTTGTGCGCTGATGGTGGGGGATCTGTATGCGGGGCGTGATGACCATCTTGATGATCCCCTCGAACCGGGGCATGGTCGCATCGCTCGCTACGCACGCGGCAGGGACTACCACAAGCTGATCAAAAAGCGGCTCGTCGGGCTACTGCTCGAACTGCAGCGAGAGCACCCCGAGGCACAGTTCAAGGCCTTTGTCGACACTGCGCCCGTTCCTGAGCGTGAACTCGCTCAGCGCGCGGGCATCGGCTGGGTGGGCAAGCACACGCTGATTATCAACCCCAAACTCGGGAGCTACATGTTCCTGGGTGGGATCCTGATGACGCTCGACGCGGCCAACCCGCCAGAGAACCAGCCCGTGTCCGATCACTGCGGGACATGCACCCGTTGCATCGATGCCTGCCCGACCCGCGCGATCACGCCGCATCGTGTCGATGCCCGCGCATGCATCAGCTATCTGACCATCGAGCATCGCGGTGAGATTGATCCCGAACTGGCTTCAAAGATGGGTGATTGGATCTACGGCTGTGATATCTGTCAGGAGGTTTGTCCGCACAACTCCACGAGACCCAGCGACAGACTCCCGGCCCAGTCCAACCCGGCGTACCGGTCCGCGCGATCGGGCTTCGATCTGCTCGAGGTGCTCGGGTGGGACGAGGCGGCGCGAAGGGACGCGTTCGTTGGCTCTGCGATGAAACGCGCCAAGCTGGGCATGATGCAACGCAACGCCGCGATCGTGGCCGCGAACCAGGCCAAGCAGCTCGATGATCGCTCGAAACGGGCGATTGTGGATCAGTTGAAGCGGCTCAGCGGCGACGCGAACGCTGATTTACACGCCCGGTCTGCTGCTCGTGGAGCGCTGCTTGCGATCGATCATGCCGATGCCGGCGATGAGCAGGACGATCGCGATCCCCGGGGCGAGCCAGACTGACTGGCCCTCCATGAAGCCCATCCAGAACATGGGAGTGGCGAGCACGATCGCGGTCCACATCGCGCCGAAGGAGAGGGGCTTCGCCCCGCCGTGGGCCATGGCGATCCGGTACAGCACATAGGTCGGGAATACCAGGCCGTATGCGCCGAGGAAGCCGCGGTACACGATTTCGCCGCCAAGCAGCGAGGCGTGGTCGGGCAGGTTGTGTGCAAAGAAACCGAGCATCCCCGCGCCCAATCCGATGCCGATGAACATCCGATAGGGGGGCACCTTGTCCGTGGGGAGCGATTTGACCTGATCGAGATGGACCTGCACCGTGAACACCCACTGGAAGAGGATGTGGGCGAGCAGCACGGCGCCGATCCATGCGGTCTGCGTCGGGTTCGAAACCTGCCCGTTCATCGCGTCGATGAGCATCGGCGCATAGCGTGTGGTGAGCACGATCATGAGCGCGAACATCAGACCGAAGCCGAGCGTGAATCCGATGCGCCCGCGCGGGCGTGTGTCGAGCTGCTGGCGTGCGTGGTGGAAGGTGACATCGAGGTAGGGGCAAAGCATGAATCCGAAGACGCTGATGGGCAGCATGAACAGGCCCATCGCGTTGCTCGGGTGCGCTTGGTGGAACCGGTCGCCGATGGGCTTGAGATCCGGGAGCACGAAGGTCGCTGCAAGCACCAGGAAACTGAAGATCCAGAGCACCGTCGCGAGCTGGGGCATGCGACGAAAATAGCTCGAGCGTTTGCTGACGAGCCAGAATGCGATGAAGGCCGCGAGAACGCCGTAGCTCGCGTTCTGAGACATGGGCAGGGCCATGCGCAGGTACTGGAAGACCCAGAGCACCCAGTAGACATGGAACGCGATGGTCACCGCGCTGAACCACCAGATCGCGGCTGGGTGCCTGCGGACCATTGATTCGGAGTCGGCTCGGGATTTGAGGACCCAGCCCATCGCCGCGGCACCGATCACATTGGGTACCGCGAAGACGATGAATCCCAGCCAGCCGAAGTCGCGCAGGAGCAGGACGGGCATGAACATTCCGATGCACCAGGTCCAGGAGCACGCGAGGTACGCGCCCCAGACGATCGGGTTCGACGGCTTGTGCTCTGGGGCCAGTGCGTGCTCGTGGGCGTTGCTCATGCCTGCGAGGTCCCGCGTTGCTTCTTGGCCTTGTGGTGCGCCTTGGGCGTCACATGGAAGGTCGCGGTGCATCTGCCCACGCGTTTGGGTTTGGGTGCGCCGCTCCCCGCGTCCTCGACCTCTTCGGCCAGACGCTGCTCACTCATGGGGACAAGCACCTGAACGATGTCCATCCGGATCGCGATGTTGAACTCTTCGCCCGTGGCGACCAGCGCGTGGATGTCATCGAGCGGGGTCATCCGGTATTCGGCGGGGCCGTGGCATGGGCGGAGGAACTTGTACTCGAGGTGCTTGCAGACGACGGTGTAGTCGCCGCCGCACACGCTGAAGACATAGTTGCCACCCGCGATCTCGGAGTTGCCCAGCAGGGCGGCCCCGGCCATCGCGTTGTACCAGTTCTTATTGAATCGGCGGAAGGGCAGCGTGGCGCGATAGGTGTTCGCGTCGTTGCTCATCGTGATGCCGGAGCGGTATGCGTAGGGGAGCCAGATCATCGAGCAGACCCGGTTCCAGAACTTGTTGCGGGTCGAGAGATTGGATACGAATGCCTCTGCACGCTCGAACAGCGTCCGTTTGGGCGGCTTGGGGGCCGATCCCCGTCCTTTGGACTTCTTGGGAGTGGGCTCAGCGTGGGCCGAGGAACCATCCTCGGCGGGGGAGGCTGGCGCGGCCCGGGTTTCCTCGCCGGTCTCCACGACATCCTGCCCGACGGCTTCGCCTGCCGGCTCCGGATCCCGTGTCGAGATGGGGTGCGCTTCGGAACTCATGCGTTCTCGATTATAGGCGACGGGGCCGAGATCCCCAGCGTTCAGGTGGGCTCGATCCCGCAATCTTCGGGGGTCAGATCGTACCAGTGGCGATCGTTGCGATGGACCTTGAAACAGGGGTTCCCCGGTTCATGATCCAGCAGCATCACCCAGCCCCGCTCGCAGGCTTCATGGAGCAGCCAGTTCTTGGTGACCATCGATGTGTAGGGCTCCACATCGTACCCCAGCGAGTAGGGCTGCCCGATGTGATGATGTGTGGGCATGACATCGGGTGTGAACACGATCGTCCGACCCTGGTCGTCCTCGAACTTCACGGCCTGCTGACCCCAGGTATGGCCGGGGACCAGGAAGACCTCGATGCCCGGGAGCACTTGGGTAGTTCGCTCTTCGAGGGTGTTCTTGGGCATCTCATCGCGGGAGGGTTTGCGGTTGAGCGGGAACGGGCGTGCGGACTCGACCAGCCGAAGACGCGGGCGGCCGTTCTCCAACGGCTGACGCTCGTCCTCGAAGGGCAGGATATGGTCACGGTAGTATGTCCGGGTCATCACGGCGTCGTTGTTCCGTGCGTCGACCCATTCACGCTTCTGCACGATCAGCTCGGCGTTGGGGAAGGTGAACTTCACTTCGTTGCAATCGCCCGAAGCGGCTCCAGCTTTGGTCGCGACCCAGTCGGGCTCCTCGCCCTCGCGTGCCCGGCGGGTCAGACCGCCTGCGTGATCGAAATGGAGGTGCGAAACGATCGTTGCTTCGATGTCGTTGACATCGAGCCCGATCCGCTGGACCTCGCTTTCGACGGTTCGGGCGTCGAGCCCGAAGATCGAACTCATCTTTGCATCGAGTTTGTCGCCCGTGCCCGCCTCGATCAGGTAGCGGTGGGGCTTGCCAGTCTCGGGGTTGGGCTCGACGGACTCAAGCAGCACACAGTTGTGCGTGAGCCGGATCCGGTGCTTCTCGTCGGGTGTGACGCTGCGTTCCCACACGACGCGGGGGATAATTCCGAACATTCCTCCCCCGTCGAGGAGAAACTGACTGGCACGCAGAAGAGTCCATTTGTATCGCATTGACAAAGAATAGGACTGCCCGGTATCGGATTCAGTTCGACGCTCGAAATGGGGTTGTGGAACGCGAATCTTTCTGCGATACTGGGGTTTCAAGTGTGGAGTCATTGAACATGAACAATGTGTCTGATGTCCTGATCATCGGGGGTGGGCCCGCGGGCTCTACAACGGGGTCACTAATCAAAAAGTACATGCCAGAACTCTCGGTGACGATCATCGAGAAGGCGAGGTTTCCTCGTGACCATGTGGGGGAGAGCCAGCTGCCGATGATCGGGCGCATCCTCAATGAGATGGGCTGCTGGGAAAAGTGCGAGGCAGCGAACTTTCCCATGAAGGTTGGGGCGACCTACCGCTGGGGAGGCTCCGACGAACTCTGGGACTTCAACTTCGTCGATCCGCAACAGGTCGAGCAGGAGGCCCGTCCGGGTCGCTACGAGGGTGTCCGCATGAACACCGCCTGGCAGGTTGATCGGGCCGTATACGACGAGATTCTGCTCGATCACGCGCAGGAACTCGGTTGTGATGTGTATCAGCAGACCCAGGTCGTTCGGGTTATCCGTGGCGACGATGACCGCGACCGAATCGATCATGTCGTTGTGCGTGATGTCCGCGGGGACGAGCACGAGCTGCGGGCCAGGCATTTCATCGATGCCTCGGGCAACGCGGCGATCATCCGCAAGGCGATGGAGGTCCCTCTCGATCAGCCGGCAAGCCTGAAGAATGTCGCGTTCTGGGACTACTGGGAGAACACCGAATGGGCGGTCGAGATCGGCGTGGGCGGCACTCGGGTGCAGGTGCTGTCGATCGGGACGGGCTGGCTCTGGTTTATTCCGCTCGGGCCCACACGAACGAGCATCGGTTTCGTATGCCCTGCTGATTTCTACAAGGAGTCGGGCAAATCGCCCGAGGAAATCTATGCGTGGGCGGTCCAGCAGGAGCCCCGCGTGCGTGAGTTGACCAAGAACGCCACGCAGCGCGGCGAAGTCGAGGCGACCAAGGACTGGTCATTTCTGGCGGAGCGTCTTGTCGGGGCGAACTGGATGCTCGCGGGTGAGTGTGCCGGCTTTGCAGATCCGATCCTGGCAGGTGGGATGATGCTCACCCATACCTGTGCCCGCCACGCCGCGTATGTGATTCTCGAACTGGAACGCGGCGAGCGCGACGCGAGGTGGCTCATGAGCGATTATGAGCAGACCCAGCGTCGACGCATCAAGCAGCACATCCGCTTTGCGGATTTCTGGTACGCGGGGAACGGGCAGTTCACGGATCTCGAGAAACATTCGGCGAAAATCGCGGAAGAGGCCGGGCTTGAGATGGATCCGAAGGAGGCATTCCGATGGCTCTCCACCGGGGGGTTCACGGATGATCTGCAGGGGGCCGCCGGGTTGGGCGGCGTCGATCTGGGCGGCGTGAAGTCGCTCGCGGCTCGTTTCGGCGGCGAGGATGAACTGCAGTGGGAGATCAGCAAGTACAACATCTTCAAGCTCGATCTGGAGCACGCTAAAAAGGTCCCCGCTTCCTTCCTGAGCAGCGGTCACATCCGTGTTGCCCTTGAGTACCAGCGGGACGGCAAGCGTCTGCCCACGGTGGGCATGTTCAGCATCATGCAGCAGGTGCTGGCCAAAAAGAGCGTCATCCATGACATCCGTACCGCCGTGATCCGAGTATGTCAGAAGCACTACGGCGACAGCGCTCCGCTGCACATCATGCTCTGTTTCCAGTGTCTTGAGGTGATGGTCGCGGACGGTTGGGTCAAGGCCAGCATGGATCCGATGCTCCCGCTGGTCAACTTCAAGAGCTCAGCGACGAGCGGCAACTTCGTGCCCAACGCCGACGAGCTGACCGCACGCATCAACGAGCAGAGCGAATGAAAAACGGCTCCCATTGAGAGCCGTCTCTTATTCGTTTTCTTGGACTGCTTAGAGACCGTCTTTTTCGGCCATCATGCGCAGCATGTCGACGCAGCGGTTGGCGTAGCCCGCTTCGTTGTCGTACCACGAAACGACCTTGAAGAAGTTGCTGTTGAGCTCGATGCCGGCGTTGGCGTCGTAGATCGACGAGTGGGGGTCGCTGATGAAGTCGCTCGAGACGACCTCTTCCTCGGTGTAGCCGAGCACGCCCTTCATGGGGCCCTCGCTGGCGGCCTTCATCGCGGCGTTGATGTCCTTGAGACTCGTGGCCTTCTCCGTGCGGAAGGTCAGGTCGACGCATGAAACATCGGCGGTGGGGACGCGGAACGACATCCCCGTCAGCTTGCCCTTGGTCGCGGGCAGGCACAGGCCCACGGCCTTGGCGGCGCCGGTGCTCGCCGGGATGATGTTCATGTAGGCGTTGCGTCCGCCGCGCCAGTCCTTCTTGGACGGGCCGTCCTGGGTGGGCTGTGTCGCGGTGGCGGCGTGGATCGTGGTCATCAGGCCCTCGACGAGACCGAAGTTCTCGAGGATGACCTTGGTGATTGGTGCCAGGCAGTTGGTTGTGCAGCTGGCGTTGGAGATGATCAGGTCGGTCTTGGGGTCGTACTGCCCGCAGTTGACCTTGTGGCACATGGTCTTGACCGTGTCGGGGGTCTTGGTCGGTGCCGAGATCATGACGCGCTTGCAGCCGTTGTTCTCGATGTGCTTGTGGGCATCGTCGTAGGTCGTGAAGAGCCCGGTTGCCTCGAGCACATAGTCCACGCCCATGTCGCCCCAGGGGAGCTTGGCGGGGTCGCGCTCGGCGGTGGTCCTGGTGACCTGACCGTTGACGGTGAACGAGTCCTCGGTCGCGGTGATCTCGGCGGGCTTGCCGTCGATCATGAAGCGGCCGTGCATGGTGTCGTACTTGAGGAGGTATGCCAGGTTGTCGGCGGGGACGAGGTCGTTGATGGCGACCACTTCGATGCCGGGTGTGTTGGCGGCGATGCGGTAGACGAGGCGGCCGATGCGGCCGAAGCCGTTGATTCCGATTTTGACGCTCATATTCTGGTTCCGTCCTGAACTTGGAGTTGGTCGGTTATGGCCCTCTTGGGGCTCGAAAGAACTTGCCTAGGCCAATCCTAGGGCGATTCAGGTCATTCTTCCCGGTGACGCCGAGATGATCACATTAATGGTCTCGGATGTCGGAGATCACCCTCGGCGGCCACGCGGCGCGCAGGGCGTTGACCACGGCGAAGACATCGATGATCTCCTGCGTGATCGCTCCGGCGACCGGGGGCAGATAGCCCATCGCGGCGAGGATCATCCCGACGATGCTCAGCAGCATCCCACCGATTGCGGACTGCAAAGCAATGCGGCGCATGTGTTTGGAGATATGGAAGAACTCGTCCACTCGCTCAAGAGTGGAATCCATGATCACAACACCCGCGGCTTCGGTTGTGATATCCGACGCCTGCCCGAAGGCGATGCCCACCGTTGCCAGCGAGAGGGCTGGGGCGTCGTTGATTCCATCGCCCACAAAGCAGGTGCGGTTCCGGAGCGATTCCTGACGCACGATCTCGACCTTCTCCTCGGGCGTCTGATCCGCGATGATGGTCTTGATCCCGACCTTCTCCCCCAGATAGTTCGCCTCGCTCTGGCGATCACCCGAGACGAGCATGATCTTCTCGTAGCCGTGTTTTTCTGAGAGGTGCTCGATGAAGAGTCTGCCGTCTTTTCTGGGTTCATCGCGGAACTGCACCGTCGCGGCGTATTTGCCGTCGATCACGACGACGCACTCCAAGCCCGCGGCCTGCTCTGGGAGCAGCGACACGCCGTCGGGGTCGATGTTTGGGAGCGCCTTGCGCCCGGTCACGAGCACGCGTGTCCCCGCGATCAGTCCATTGAGCCCCTGCCCCGGTTTTTCCGAGACTTCGGAGGGCTCGGAGATGGACACGCCGCGCTCCTCGCCCAGATTGACAATCGCGTCTGAGAGCGGGTGCTTTGAGTAGCGTTCGAGCGAGACGATCTGGGAGAGCAGCTTCCCCTCGTTGACACCCGGCGCGGTGATGATGTTGGTGACGACGGGCGTGCCGTAGGTCAGTGTCCCGGTTTTGTCGAAGATGATCGTCTTGCAGGTGTTGATCACTTCGAGTGCGCCCGGGTCCTTGACGATGATGCCCCGCTTGGCGCTGAGTGAAATCGAACCGATAATTGCGACGGGGATCCCGATCAGCAGGGGGCATGGTGTCGCGACGACGAGCACGGCGAGGAAGCGGGTTGGGTCGCCGCTGATCAGCCATGCCGCGATCGCGAGTGCCACAGCGATCGGGGTGTAAATCGCTCCGAGCTGATCCCCCAGTCGGCGCATGTGCGGCTTGCGTTGCTCGGTTTCTCGCATGACCTGCATGATTCGTGCGTACCGGGAGTCTTCCGCGGGCTTCGTCGCTTCGATCGTGATCGCGCTCTCGCCGTTGATCGAGCCCGAGATCACACTGGAACCGGGGGCTTTGGACATCATGTACGGCTCGCCCGTCAGGAACGACTCGTCCATGACACCGTGCCCATCGATGACCGTGCCGTCCACTGGGGAGGTCTCGTGTGGGAAGATGGTGACCTGATCCCCGACTTTGACATCCTCGAGCGGGATATCTTCGAGTGACCCGTCACGGCGCACATGCGCGACGGAGGGCACGCGTTTGGCAAGTGCCTTCAGAACGCTCGACGCGTTGGCGACGGCGTAGTCCTCGAGCGCTTCGCCGCCCGAGAGCATCAGCACCACAAAAGAGCCGGCGAGGTACTCCCCCAGGAGCACGGCGGTCACGATCGAGATCCCGGCGAGCAGGTCGGAGCCGAACTCGCGGCGCAGTGCTTTCCCCAGCAGCTCGAGTACCAGCGGGGTGCCGCCCAGGAACAGGCAGATGAGCAGCGGGACACGCGCTGTTTCGGGCCCTGCGTCCGTGCCGAATCGAAGAATCAGATGAAGCGTGATGGTGAGGATCGCGATGATCGCGATGACGATCTCACGCTTGTTCCAGATGATCTTGAGCGGGTTCATTTCGCGGTCATACTTCCCATTGGATCCGTCCGCCGACGATGGTCATGACTGGACGAGCACCGAGTTCCCACCCGAGGAATGGGGTATTCACCGATTTACCCGCGAGATGATCCTTGCTGAGTGTCCAGGCGTGCTCGGGATCGATCAGCGTGAGATCGGCGGTGCCTCCGATCCGGATCGACCCGACGCCGCAGTGATCGAGGTTGCAGAGTCTGGCGGGGTTGATCGTCATCAGCTCGATGAGCTTGGCGAGATCGATCATCCCAGTCTTGACGAGCGCTTTGTGATAGAGCGAGAACGCGGACTCGAGCCCGATGATCCCGAACGGCGCCTCGCTCATCGGGTTGCGCTTTTCGTCGCTGTGGTGGGGTGCGTGGTCCGTCGCGAGGACCGTGATGATGCCGTCGGCGACGCCCTGTCGCAGGGCGTCCATGTCGGACTGTTCCCGCAGCGGTGGGTTCATCTTGGCGAGTGTGCCGTGGGTTTCGATCGCCTCGTGCGTGAGCAGCAGGTGGTGGGGCGATGCCTCGGCCGTGACCGGGATGCCCTCGGCTTGCGCCCTGGCGACGAGTTCGACCGAGTTGCCCGAGCTCATGTGCTGGATGTGGTAGCGGCACCCGATCGAGCGGTTGAGCCAGATGTCTCGCTCGATGATCAGTTCCTCGGCCTCGCGTGGCCAACCCTTTTCGCCCAGCTTCATCGCGACCGAACCCGCGTGCATCGTCGCGCCCCTGGTGAGCGTGAGTTCCTGGCAGTGCTGCATGAACGCCTTGCCGGTAGTCTTGACGGTCTGGAGCACCGTTCGCATCATGGACGCGGACTCGATGACATCGCCGTCGTCACTGAAGCCCACCGCGCCGGCCTTGTCGCACAGCTCGATCTCAGCGAGGCGTTCGCCTTTGCGACCCTGGGTTGCCGCGGCGACGCTGAATACACGGCAGCGACCCTCTCGGGCGGCCTTGGCGCTGATGTACTCGACGACCTCTGGTGAATCGAGGCAGGGCTGGGTGTTGGGCATGCAGCAGACGGTGGTGAACCCGCCGGCGACCGCCGCGGCGGTCCCGCTGGCGATGTCCTCCTTGTGGGTCTGCCCGGGGTCCCGCAGATGCACATGGGGATCGATGAGGCCCGGGGAGAGCACCTTGCCGCCCGCGTCGATGACCCGGTCGACGCGTTCGTCGATCGACTCGGAGATCCCCGCGATCAGGCCCTCACGGATGAGCACATCGCGTGTCGCGTCGAGCCCCGATACGGGGTCGATAACTCGGGCCCTGCGGATCAGAAGGCTCTGGGCGGCAACGGTCGTCGGGTCTCGATCGGTCATGGTGACTGAGCATATGCGGTTTGTGATCGGGGCGTGCTGTTTTGGGTTGGCAAGCGTTCAGATCGGCGCTATGCTTGATGCCTGTCCGAAGGGACGGGATAGTGACGGGGCGTAGCGCAGCTTGGTTAGCGCGTCTGACTGGGGGTCAGAAGGTCGGAGGTTCGAATCCTCTCGCCCCGATTTGAAGCACAAAGGGCCTCGGCACATGCCGGGGCCTTCTGTATGGGGGATCCCTGTTCTGGATCCCCAGCCTTTGCTTGTGGTTGTGCAGTGGCGCACAGGCCTCTTGCCAAAACATGTTCAACTGATTACGCGAGCATACTCTGGGCGACCGCTTCGGCGACCTTGATGCCGTCAACACCAGCGGAGAGAATGCCGCCAGCGTATCCCGCGCCCTCCCCCGCGGGATAGAGACCCCTGGTATTGAGACTCTGAAAATGCTCGTCACGCTTGATTCGGATGGGTGACGAGGTGCGGGTCTCAACACCCGTGAGCACCGCATCATCCATATCGAACCCGCGGATCTGACGGCCGAAACGAACGAGCGCTTCGCGGATCGCCGTGATGGCGTATCCCGGCAGGCATGGGCTCAGGTCGGTCGGGTGGACACCCGGTTTGTATGACGGGATGACGCTGCCCAGCGAGGTGCTGGGTCGCCCCGCGATGAAATCGCCGACCAACTGCGCAGGGGCGGCGTAGGTGCTTCCCCCGGCGACAAAGGCGGCGGATTCCCACCGGCGCTGGAACGCAACCCCTGCAAGCGGACCATCGGGGTAGTCCTTCTCCGGCGTGATGCCAACGACGATGCCCGCATTCGCGTTGCGCTCGGCGCGGGAATACTGGCTCATACCGTTGGTGACGACACGGCCCTCTTCGGAGGTTGCCGCGACGACCGTGCCTCCGGGGCACATACAGAAGCTGTACACATCTCGCCCGTTCTTGGCGTGATGGATGAGCTTGTAATCGGCCGCGCCGAGGATGGGGTTGCCCGCGTTTGGTCCGAACCGTGCGACATCGATCAGCGACTGGGGGTGCTCGATCCGGAACCCCATCGAGAAGGGCTTCGCCTCGATATAGACCCCGCAATCATGCAACATCTGGAATGTATCGCGCGAGCTATGCCCGATCGCGAGCACGATGTGGTCGGATTCGAGGCGTTTGCCGTTGGAGAGCACGACGCCGCGAACCTGCCGTTCACCATTGCGGCTGGTCTCAATGTCCAGTTCGGTTACACGGCTCTCGAAGCGGTATTCTCCCCCCAGCGACTGGATCGTGGCACGCATGTTCTCGACCATCTTGACCAGCCGGAAGGTGCCGATGTGCGGGTGGGCCTCGGTCAGGATCTCGGGCGGTGCCCCTGCTTTGACGAACTCGGTCAGGACCTTCCGCCCGAGATGGCGTGGGTCCTTGATCTGGCTGTAGAGTTTGCCGTCGGAGAATGTTCCCGCGCCGCCCTCGCCGTACTGGACATTGGATTCGGTATTGAGTACCGACTTGCGCCACAGCCCCCATGTGTCCTTGGTGCGTTCGCGGACGACCTTGCCGCGTTCGAGGATGATGGGGCGAAAGCCCATCTGCGCCAGCAGCAGCGCCGCAAAGAGACCGCACGGCCCGGCACCGATCACCAGCGGACGCTTGGCGATGTCCGCTGTCGCGTGGGCCAGGAATCGATAGTCCAGATCCGGTGTTGGCTTGACATTGAAGTCGTTGGCAAACCGCTCGAGGACGCCGGCCTCGTCCTCGACTTCCACATCCAGTGAGTAGACCAACAAGATGGATGTCTTCTTGCGTGCATCATGCGCACGGCGAGCAACCGTGCAGGAGATCAACTGCTCTGGCTTGATGCGTAACCGAGCGATGGCCGCCTTTGCGATGGCATCCGGGGCGTGTTTGAGCGGAAGATTGATCCCGGTCAGGCGAAGCATGTGAGTCCTGAGTTAATCGCTGCAGAATGAGCAGGGGCGATGGTTGTCAGCGGGGTTACGGATCCGTTTGAAGTCTTTCTCACCGTCTCGGTACTCGATCCGAGCAGGCACAATGTGGGCAATACAAAGGGAAGCATATTCCATGCAGAGCCGAGAACCGAGTCCCGTAGCCCACAAGTGGGCATGTGGGGCCCAAGGTCTGGGTAGGTTGTGATCTCAGAGTTAAGTTGTATCGAGTTGTAGAACCGGGCCGCATCATATGCTTGGTTCTCGATGATCAGAACGGTTATCATGCGGGTCATGCTCGGATGGAGCAGTCATGTCACTCCAGGATCCAACTCGTTCATTTCGATGCCACGAGGTTCTTATGGCCGAACGCTCAGCAACACGCTTCGTTGATGATTTTCTCCCTGGTCACAAACACCCACTCCTCGACACCGCGGTTGCGATGGTTTCGCTGATTCGGAAGGCCGATCCATCGCTTGATGAAGGCATCAAGTGGAACGCACCCAGCTACAAGCACGGCGGCGATGACCGATTGACGCTCAACCTCATCGCCAAGGACAAAGTCCGCCTGATCCTGCACTGCGGTGCCAAGTCCGGGCCCAAGCGGAGCAGCCGTCTGATCGACTCGGACAGTGATCTGCTCGAATGGGCGTCCAACGACCGGGCGATCATCAGCTTCACGAGCCCCGATGAGGTCCGAGACGCCAAGCGTGAGCTCACGGCGATCATCAAAGCATGGCTCGCCGCCTCGTCCGCTTAAGGAGGCAAAGAATCACCAATGGATAAGCCACCCGGGATGGGTGGCTTTTGAATCGATAGAGCTTTGGTTGCTCAGCGCCGGTAGGTGATGCGTGCGCGGGTGAGGTCGTAGGGAGAAATCTCGACCGTGACGGTGTCACCGGGGAGGATGCGGATGTAGTGCTTGCGCATCTTGCCCGAAACATAGCCGATGATCTCGGATTGCTGTTCGTTGGGAAGTCGCAGCTTGAACATCGCGTTGGGCAGTGCTTCGAGCACAATCGCGTCCATGGTGAACTTGTCGTCTTGCTTGGCCAAAGTCGTCTCCGATGCTCCCCAGCGCACCCGCATCGATGCCTTCTGTATCACTCTTCTGGGGACCCAAAGAATAGGGCGATGGGCGAAAAGAACCAGCGGAATACCGGTTTGGAGTGATGAAATTGGCAGGGTGAACGCAGAAATTGCGGCTCATCCGGGCTTGTTGAATCGGTTGAGCCCGAAGCGGGTCGATTCGCCTTCAAGCATCACACGCACCGCGTGGCGACCCGTCTGGTAGCCCATCGACATGCCGTGACCCGTGAGGCCACCGCAGAACCAGATGTGGTCATTCTCGAGGGTGTGGACCCGTACCCGATCGACCACGGGCATGCCGTCGGGGCTGAAGCCCATAATTCCCGACCAGCGTGCGGTGATGTCGTACTCCGTTGTGATCAGCTCTCTCACAAACTGCTCGAGGTGCGATTGGACTTTGCGGCTGGTCTCATCGGAGCTGGTGGCTTCTTCTGAGGCGTAATAGGTCCTGCATCCGCCGAAGATGATCTGGTCGTTCGGGGCGGAACGGACATACTCCGAGCCGTGGTTGAGGTAGTAGGCGTATTCGAGCCGGGAGTCGGATCGCTTGCGGGGTCTGATGGCGAGCATCTGACCACGGTTGGGGGTGATCACACCTTCGAGATCATTCAGCAGGCCTGCCGCGTATGCGTTGGTGCAGACCAGCACACGCGAGCAGATCACATCGACGGCCCGTGTCCGTAGCCGGATCCTGTTCCCATCGTCCTCGATTCGATAGACCTCCGCGTCCTCAAAGACCGGTGTGCTGCTCAGCGTTGCCCCAAGGAGCTGCACCAACTCGATGGGCGAGCATACGGCGTCCTCGCTGTTCAGCAGCCCGATGGTCGGCTTGCCCGACCGCCAGATCGGATCGCGGGGCGCGTCCTTGGGCTCGATCAGCTCGCTTCTCATCCCGTCTTCGCGCATCATCGCGTGGGCTTCGATCAGTTCGCTGTGCTCGGGCTCTCCCAACGCGAGCACGCATGAAGCACGCCTCGCGTAGCCGGGGGTGGATTCGATGCCCAGACGCTTGAGCCCCTGGAGGTTCTCCTGTGTCCACTCCCACAGGAACTGTGTGGTTTCTCTGCCGAGTTTTTTGGATGCGTTCGCGTAGTTTTCTGCCGCACCCCGTATAAGGAAACCGGCGTTGCGACCGGATGCCTTTGATCCTGCGTATTCCGCTTCGAGCACAATTGCGGAGATCCCGCGAGACTCGAGCTCGATGGCGGCGGACAGTCCGCTGATCCCCGCTCCGATGATGGCGACATCGCACTGCTCGGTGGTGTGCGTTGGGTTGCGCTGCCAGAGTGATACGGTCATACATCGCTCGCTGTTGGTTTGTCCGAGGTAGTACAAGGCGACCAGCGGATCGCGATCGCAACATCGTTGACATTCGTGCCTGTTGGACCGGTATGGATCGTCGCCCCCAGTGTATCACACATCGGTCTCGTGTCGTGGCGTTTGAGTGTATCGCGCAAGGCTACTCCTTTGGCCTCCGATGCGAGCATCGACGAGCACAGCACCATGCCCGCACTGTCGCTCGGCCCATCCATGCCATCCGTCGTGAAAGTCAGGATGGTCCAGTCGAAGTCGGTCCGCATGAGTTCTGCAGCGGCCGCGAGGCCAAGCTCGAGCATCGGGCCGCCGATACCATCGGTGCCCGATGCGTTCACGGTGGGCTCGCCGCCGAGCAGGAACGCGACCGGCGCGGTTTGCTCGCTGGCACAGAGCTGGATAGACAGGAGCCGGGCCGATTCGAACACATCGCCGACGACTTGGCGGGTGATGTGTTCGCAGTGGATGTCGTTGCGGGCGCACCAGGCGGCGAGCGCATCGAGCGCGGTGTTGTTGCTCGCGATCAGGGTGTGGGGCGCACTCGGAGGATTATCGTCGTGCATCGGGCCCGAGGCGATGACGCTCGGATCATCGCCGATGACATCGCTGAGCAGGAAGACGAAGCGTTCCTCGACATGCTCAAGCTCACGGGCAAGACCGCCCGCTTTGAGCGATTCCATGCGGGTGCGCATCGCGTTGAGTTCCCCGATCGGGGCACCCCGGCGGAGCATGTCCTTGGTCGTCTGGCGAATCTGCCCGAGCGACACGCGAGGGCGGGGCAGGCACAGCATGGCGGAGGCACCGCCCGAGATCAGCACGATCACCCTGTGGTCGTCCGGGATCGAGCGGGCGTGGTCCACCAGCTCGCGCGTCGCTTCGATGTTCCGCTGGGTAGGGAGCGGGTGATCACACGGGTAGAGCGCAACAAACTTGCTTTTGAACTGGGCTTCGAGCACCAGTGCCTCGGGGGCGAGGATGGTTGCGCGGGCGAATCGGTCACCGAGCTGCTCGATTGCGCCGGCGCTCATCGCGATCGCGGCTTTGCCGAACGCGAGAATGTGTGTCGGGCGATCGTTGGGCATGTGGCGCATGTGTGCGGCGATCGCTCGCCTCGGGTCGCAAGCGCGCAGCACCGACTCGATGGCCCCGCGTGCCAGGCGGCGTTCGCGATCAGGGAGCCCGGGCTGGAACTGGATCGGGATCATGGCTTATCTCAGGGCCGCTCGCAGTCTACGGATCGCCTCATCGATCGTCTCAGTGCGTTTGCAGAACGCGAAACGCACGAGCGAGGAGCCATCGCCGGGCGTGTTGTAGAACGCGCTGGGCGGGATCGCGGCGACCCCGGCGTGCTCGGGCAGCCAGCGACAGAGTTCGACATCATCGCTGAGGCCCAGCCGCTCGGTCACACGCGAGTGATCGGCGAGGATGAAGTACGAGCCGTGGGGGAGCGAGAGCTCGAAGCCCAGATCCTGCAACGATTCGCCGAGCAGCGAACGGGTCCGGGTGTAATGAGCCTGGAGCCGCTCGATTTCCGGTTCGCCCTCGTTGAGCAGCGCGGCGACGCCGTGCTGGAGGGGCGTGGCAACGGAGAAGGTCAGAAACTGGTGCGCCATACGAATCGCTCGGGTCAGCTCCTCTGGGGCGATGGCCCAGCCGACCTTCCAGCCCGTCAGCGAGAACGACTTACCCGAGCTTGAGAGCACGACGGTCCGAGTTCGCATGCCCGGAAGCGTCGAGATCGAACGGTGCTGAAAATCATCGTAGGTGAGGCGTTCGTAGACCTCGTCGCTGATCGCGATCGCGTCGTGTTCGATGCACAGCTCCGCGATCTCCCCGAGCTGGGTCTCGTTGAAGACCATCCCGGTCGGGTTGTGTGGGGTGTTGATGAGCACCGCCCGGGTCTTGACACTGAATGCGGCCCGGAGTTCCTGGATGTTGTACGAGAAGCCGTCCTCTGTGGGGTGCATGCTTACAAATCGGGGTGTTGCTCCCGCCATCGAGAGGCAAGCGCGATAGGAGTCGTAGTAGGGCTCGAAGATCACGACCTCGTCGCCGGGGTTGAGCAGCCCGAGCATGGTCGCCGCGATCGCTTCGGTGCAGCCGCAGGTCACTGTGATCTCGCGATCGGGGTCGCTTTCGATCCCGCTGACGCGCGAAGCCCACCCGGCGATCGCCTCACGGAGAGGCTGGATGCCGGGCATGGGGGCGTACTGGTTGTGCCCGCTCTCCATTGCGCTCGCCGCGGCGATTTTGCCCAAGTCCGGGCCGTCAAAGTCGGGGAAGCCCTGGGACAGATTGACAGCGTTGTGCCGGTTGGCGAGCGCGGACATCTCGGAAAAAATGGTGGTGCCAAACGAGGAGAATCGATCGGCGATACGGATCGGGGAGCCGGTGGTCATTTACAGAGGATACCGGGGTCGCGTGGCTGCCGCTCCGCTCAGTCGGGCTTGTTGTACCCGAGTCGGGCCGCGGCCTGCCAGGCCTGCTCCGAATACGGAATCAGGGTCATGACCTCGATGAGCTGTCTTCGAACGGCGGGCTGGCTCACATCCTTGCCCTGCGTTTCTTCCAGAATGCTCGTGCACCGGGCCTGAGCCTGTGCGATGATTTCCCGCCTTGGTTCGTCCACCCAGGTCAGGGCGGCATTGAACTGCTGGGCGCTGGGCATGGTGTGGGCCATGCCTTCGATCACATCGATCTCCGCGTTGACCCCGTCGTCCCTGAGGAGTTGTGTTCGCAGGGTCATCTCCGGCTCGTTGAAGTCCGCGCTGCCCGTGATGGATCGGATCCGTCGATCTTTGAGCAAACGCATGTTCCCACCGTTGGGTTTGCCCAGACGCTTGGGCCAGTACTGACCGGCGGTGCCCGTGGGAGCGTTGTGGTAGGTGTCGAGTCCAACGATGGGCACCGCCCCGGCGAAGCGATCGGGGAAGGCGAGCTGGAGTATCCCGCAGCAGCGACCGCCGCCGGACATTCCGGTGAGGTAAACCCGCGATCGATCGATGCGTGCGTGCCGGGCCAGCGTTTCGATCGAGTCGAGGTGGTTCTGGAGCCGATCGGTGATGGCCCGATCGTTGCCGTTGTTGTCCACACCGATGGCGATAAGCCCCAGTTCGTCGCAGACGGGTTCAAAGATCGAGGGGATGCGACCGTCGATCGAGGGGCTGATCCACACGAGCACCCCGGCGGGTGATTGCGGGTCATAGTTCCGGGGCAGACGCACACGGAAAGTTTCCTTCCCAAGATCGCGTGTCAGGTGTGGAAAGCTGATGCGTATGCGTGAGCGGACGGTCTGCGGATCGAGCACCAGCTCGGACTGGGTGTGCGGCGTGGGCAGCACCATCGAGATTGCTTCGGAGGATGGTTCGAATGCCTCAAAGATCGTGGGGGATCCGAGGCTGATCCCGAGCCGGTCGAAGACCTCACGACGAATCTCCCAGACGCTTTGCGTGTCGCCCGTTCGTGTCAGACTCAGTGTTTCATCATCCACCACTCGGACGGCGAGTTGTCCGTCGACCTGACCCCTCGTGTACTGGATGTATGCGATCGGGTCCGAATCGGTCTCCGCGGTACGGTCGGGAACCGGCCTTGAGAGGCGGTTGAGTGATACGAAGTCTCTGGGCTTGAGAATCGCGATCAGACCCGTGAGATCGCGGAGCATCGGGACCGCGAGGAGGTCTTCCGGGATCGTCTGGCCGCTGGTCGCAACGACCACGGACTCGGGCAGGCGTCCTTCTACCTGGAGCGGTTTTTCATCCAGCGGGATCGATGGCTGGGCCAAAGCTCCGGGTGAATGGCACACAACCGAGAGCACAGCGAGCAGCGCGAGGACGAGCCGAGGGGGTGTGTGGCGTTGCATAACTGGTTATACGGGCCATAGCCCGGGCGGATGAGGGATCTGAGACCGAATCAGAAGGAAAATCCAAGCCGCCGGTGGGCTTGACCGAACAGAGTTTGGGGATAGTCTTATCCCTCTACAGATCCTCCGTAGCTCAATGGTAGAGCGAGCGGCTGTTAACCGCTAGGTTGCTGGTTCGAGTCCAGCCGGAGGAGTTTGA
>CAYQRD010000007.1:6949-13620 GCA_964419845.1 uncultured Phycisphaeraceae bacterium | reverse complement strand
TTAACCGCTAGGTTGCTGGTTCGAGTCCAGCCGGAGGAGTTTGACCCGCACCGTTCAGGTGCGGGTTTTTCATTGTGTGCACCGCTTCAGGGCTCGCAGGGTCTCATGATCAGTCCCGACGGGTCGTTGCGTAGAACACCGATGCGCAGAGACCCGTGGCACCCCAGAGGGTCAGCAGCGAGTGGCCCACGAAGGGGATCACGCTAAGCGCGACACCAACGAGTAACGAATGAAAGTCGGCGTTCTTCTTGCCGTATATGAAGAACCCCATACCTACGGCACCTATCAGAATCCCTGAGAACAGGACGGCGGGGCTGTCGAAATCCATGCGAAGTCTCCCTTGCTCAACTGCTGGTTCACCCCAGCATCGATTCGATGGATTCTGTGGTCCATCAATCGTGCAAGCCCCGATGAGTGACGAGCAGATCGTCCCGCTGCAGAGGGAAGGCATTCGCAGCGGTGTCGCTTTTATGCGGGGTATCGGATTGGGAGGGGGCGATCGGGTTTAGCCGCCGGTGCCTTTGGTCGATAGGGTGACCTCGATATTGCCACGGGTCGCGTTCGAGTAGGGGCAGATCTCGTGGGCCTTATCGACGATCGACTCCGCCGTCGATTGATCGACGCCCCGGACCTCGTTGTCGAGATGGACCCGGAGGTGGAAGCCGCCGTCCTTGCTTGTGAACAGCTCGACCTCGGCCGTTGTTTTGACATCGTCGGGGCTGAGCTCGATGCCCTTGTCCTTGGCCATATAGATCACGGCATTGCCAAAGCAGGCGGCATAGCCCGCGGCGAACAGCAGTTCGGGGTTGGGCTTGTCCCCCTTGCCGCCCAGCCCGGGCGGTACGGTGATGTCCATATCGATGAGCCCGTCGTCGCTCGTGATGTGGCCGTTGCGACCACCGGTTGAGGTCACGCGTGCGGTGTAGAGTGTTGACATTGTGAATCTCCGCTGTGAGGCTTGAATCCTGCGGTGACAGTCTATGCAGATGAAATTCACGACCTTTCGGGGTTCTTTTCCTCTGTACTCTTGAGCATCTGGTAGAACAGTGCACCGCCCATTGCTCCGGCGGTGGGGGCGAGGAGGTACGCCCAGAGATGCTCAAGTTGCCCCGAGACGAGTGCGGGCCCGAGACTGCGGGCCGGGTTCATCGATGCACCGCAGATCGGGCCTGCGAAGAGTGCCTCGAACCAGACGGTGCCACCGATCGCGATGCCCGCGGCTTTGCTCACCGCCCGGTAGTCGGTTGCGACCCCCATGATCACAAACATGAGCACAAAAGTCAGCACCAACTCCCACAGCAGCGCGGTGTTCGCGCGATCGTCGATGGGGAGCGTTACGCCAAGGTTGAGCACGGCTTGCGGGTTCTGCAGTGCGAGCACGGGCCCGAGAGAATATCGCAGCAAGAGGGCCGCCAGTGCCGCGCCGAGACACTGCGCAATGATGTACGGCATCACCCGCTTGAGCGGGAAGTGCCGTGTCGCGGCGAACGCGATGGTGACCGCGGGGTTCATATGCGCGCCGCTGATGTGCCCGATCGCGTAGATCATCGCCATGACAACGAGCCCGAAGCTCGCGGCAACACCCGCGTGCCCGACCGCGCCGTCGCTGAGCTGATTCGCGGTGACTGCCCCGCAGCCCGCAAAGACAATCATGAACGCGCCGAACCCCTCGGCGATTGACTTACGGAGCAGCACCCTCACAGGTGATCCCCGAGTGTTTCAACAAAGGCACCGATCTCATCGCGCACGCGTCGGTAGCACTCGATCGCCTCGTGCGGCGAGTCCGTTGCTTCTGCGAGCTTCGGCGGATCATCGAAGCCGTGGTGGATCACGCGTGCATTGCCGGGGAATACCGGGCAGCTCTCGTGGGCGTGACCGCACACGGTAATGACGAGGTCAAACTCGATCCCCGGGAGGTCGTCGAGGGTCTTTGATCGGTGCCCGCTGATGTCGATGCCGCGCTCTGCCATCACACGCACCGCGTGCAGATTCAGCCCGTGCTGCTCGATCCCGGCGGAGAACGCACGGACTCGATCACGATGCAACTCGCGTGCCCATCCCTCGGCCATCTGGCTCCGACAGGAGTTTCCGGTACACAAAAAGAGCACGGTTGCGGAGCGATTCGGATCGGGCATTGAGTTTCCCCTTGAGGAGTCACCGGAGCGGTGCGGGAGTGATTCGCACACCATAGCTCAGGTGATTCCAGGCGCGGGGCCTTCATGCAATCTTCACATTGCGGCTTCCAAGAACGATCAGCGTCGCCCCTGAAACATGAGTTCGGCCTCGCGCCATCGCAGGGCGTGCTCGAGCTCGCTCGCATCGAGCCCATCGACGGCCCCGTCCTCGTTGAGGTCGTAGGGGGCGCGGTTGAACTCATGCAGATCATCGACATCCACGCGTAGATCGCTGTTGATGTCCCAGCTCCGGTGTGTGCGGAGGTACGCAAGGGTGAGCACATCGAGCTCGGACGCGGTGACGAACTGCTCGGACCCGCCGGCGATGCCACGCACGCGGACGGCATTGACCAGCATGGGATCATCCAGCGTGAAGTCGATGATCTGGAACGGGGTCGTGGGGTCGAGCTGCTCGCTCATGTTCATCGGCACGCTCGACCAGGTGTTCCCGCTTCGCACCTGCACATCGATGGTCTCGAACCACCCGCCCTCTGCGAGATGATCGCCCTCGATGAAGCGGATCCTGTGGGCCTGGACAGACTGGGCATAGCTGACTTGGAGTTCCACAAAGCCGTCTGGGTCGGGCGCGGCACCCTTGGTCCAGAAGTACTGGTTCAGCGTTGGCGTGAGTACTTCTCGACCGCTGGGATCGTGCTCATGTCCGTTGGCGAAACGGTCGGGCGACGGGCTGCCCGCCCCCGCGACCGGTAGCGTGGAGAGCGATGTGGAGGCCGATGGGGGCGATCCGAGTTCCCGCTGGGTGAAGTTCGCGCTTCGCCATCCCTCACGGGAGATGGGGTTGTGCAGGATCGCGTCTGCGGGTCGCTGGGGTGGGATGAGCCATCCCAGTGCGTTTGCGACTCCGCCCTCGAGGGAAACCGCCATGTCTACGCTGGAGAGCATGCGGCTCGCGAGCAGGCTGAGCAGGTCTTCTGCCAGGGGGTCGTCGGGGAGGTAGTCGTGCATGGCGTCGCGTGTCCGGCTGATCGAGTAGCGATCGCTGAGCGTGTCATCGCTGAACACATCACGCACGCCATCGGCACCGAGCATGAGCCCGATGAGCCCGCCCATTGATGCTGTCGGGTTGTCGCTGTCCCAGCCCGTGAGTGTGCCGATCCGGATGGTCTCCCTGAGATCCCCCTGGCCATAGAGCAGGCAAACGAGGGCGGAACCGAAGTTCACCGAGCTCTCGGTCCAGTGGAGGAAACGGAAGTCGTTCGCGTCGTCGTTGATCTGGTAGCGATCCGCGACGAGGTCGCGTGTGCGTTCCCAGTCTGTCGGGTCGGGGTTCGACTGGTAGTCCGCGAGGACCGTGTCGATGATGTCGGCTGCTTTTGAGGTGTCGGGGATATAGGCTCGGGCATCGATCACAAGCTGTTCGATGCCCTGCGGATTGAGTGCCGCCGCGCCACGCGCTCCGCCCAGCGCGTGCAGCACGACGAAATACTGCGACGCATGGGCAGCGTGCCCGCGAGCGGTGGTGCCGATGGGCAGATGGGCAAGCTCGAGCGCCCGGGCGGGCATGCCCGGGGCGATGACTCCGAAGAGCTCTGTCGTGAGCTGCGCGTCGATGCGGAGGTAGAAGCTGTTGGCGGACGGGAGCGAGGTGGCGGGGGGCACGACCCCGCGGTCCATCAGTTCGCGTGCACGCGCGTTGCTGACCCAGATGAAATCGTTGACATGCTCGGACCAACCCTGCGAGATCTGCGCCGGACTGAGCAGGGGCGTCGCGTGCTCGTTCATCAGCGATTGGTAGACATATTCGATGTCGGTGTCGTCATCGGCTTTCCAGGGGTCCTGGTCGGTCACAAAGCGCAGCATGCGGCCGTCGAAAGTCGTCGGCCAATCCGCATCGGTGTAGAACGGCGGTACTTGCCTCCGCCCTTCGGTCTGCAACCCGGTCCAGTTGGCGATGCATTCGGCGAGCCAGAATCCCTCGAGCTGGTCGAGGTAGGTCTCACGATCGATCCCGACCGCGCCGGGCGGGATCTGTCCCAGAGCGGTCGTGCATGCGATGGCGAGTGCGCTGACGGGTTGTACCAGCACGGTCATATGGCGAACTCCTCTTGGGTGGATCCAAAGTACCACGCGTGCCGGGCATGATCAATAACTATCAACAACTACGAGCCGCGATTAGGCCTGAGGCATGAAAAAAGCCCGACGCTGTCGGGCTTCAGTGGGTCGATCGGTGATTCAGCTCTTCTTGGCGAGCAGGTCTCGGATCTCACCGAGGAGAACGACATCAGCCGCCGGTTTGGGTGGTGGAGCGGCTTCCTTCTCTGCCTCGAACTTCTTCTTGGCGTTGTTCATCATCTTGACCATGATGAAAATCACAAACGCCAGGATCAGGAAGTTGATCAGGACGGTGATGAAGTTGCCGTAGGCAAAGACCGCACCCTGTGCGCGTGCTTCTTCGAGGGCGAGGCCCTTCTCAACCCCTTCGGCGAGTGGGATATACATATTGCTGAAATCGATCCCGCTGCCGGTGGCTCTGCCGACGAGCGGCATGATGACATCATCGATCAGTGACTTGATGATGAGCCCGAACGCTCCGCCGATGATGATGCCCACGGCCATGTCGACCATGTTGCCCTTGAGGGCAAACTCCTTGAACTCTTTGACCATTCCCATGGTTGGCTCCTCTTGATTGTGTGATGTCCCCGACGATGGGGTTGAACCCCGGGTGAATTGTAAACAGTTACCACGCCCAACGCAATCGAACGCGCAAGGTGTGATCGCTGGGGATGAGATGTTGAGCGGTCAGTTGGAACGGTTTTTGATCCGCACGCGGCCCTTGCCTTTGGCGATTTTGCCGATCACATGGACCTTTTCGCCGGACTTTTCGAGTCGGCGGGTCACCGCTTCGGCGAAGGTTGGCCGGACGATCAGCGTGTATCCGATGCCCATGTTAAACACACGGCGCATCTCGGCTTCTTCGATATCACCGTGCTTCTGGAGGAACCGGAAGACCGCGGGGACCTCCCAGCTCGATTCGTCGACGATGGCATCGACACCAGCGTGCAGGGAGCGATTGAGATTGCCCTCCATGCCGCCCCCGGTGATGTGGGCCATGCCGCTGATGACTTTTTTGACCTTGTAGGCCCGCAGGAGTTTGACGATCGAGGAGGCGTAGATGCGGGTGGGCTCGAGGAGCACATCCCCGAGGGTCCGGTCGGTCTCCAGTTCCGGGTAGGCCTTGTCGAGCTTGAGCTTCGCGTGCTTGATGACCCTGCGCACGAGCGAGTACCCGTTGGAGTGAACGCCCGAGCTCTCGAGCCCGAGAACAATATCGCCCGGTTCGACTCGCAGGGGGTTGGTTGCTTTTTTGAGCTCGACGACGCCGACACTGAAGCCGGCGAGGTCGTAGTCGTTGGGTTTGTAGAGGTCGTTCATCTCGGCGGTCTCGCCGCCGATGAGGGCGCAGCCCGCGAGCTTGCACCCGTCGCTGATACCCTTGACGATGTCATAGAGCACATCCTGGTCCACGGCGTTCACCGCGATGTAATCGAGGAAGAGCAGCGGTTCGGCACCCTGCACCACGAGGTCGTTGACATTCATCGCCACCAGGTCGATGCCCACGGTGTCGTGCTTGTTCATCTCGATGGCGAGGTGGACCTTGGTGCCCACGCCGTCGGCGCAGGCGACGAGGACGGGGTCCTTGTAGTTGTGCTTGAAGAGTTGCTCGTTGTAATCCAGCCGTAGCAGCCCGGCGAACCCGCCCGGGTTGTCGATCACACGCTGCCCGTGCGTGCGGCGCAGCAACGAACCGATCGAGCCGACGAACTTGTCGCCGGCCTCGATACTGACGCCCGAGTCGGCGTAGGTGAGTCCCTTGGTGCGGGGCTTGGAACGCGTGCGGGTGGTGCTCATGTCAGGACGATAGGTGGGGTGCGTCGGGTTTGCGTGGGCCAAACGGTCGAGAAGTGACGGTGCTCCCGGCTATAATCAACTCATCCGAAACAACGGCTGAACCAGAGTGCCATGGAAGGAATAGCACATGAGCGAGACCCAGCTTTTTACCTCCGAGTCCGTGTCGATGGGGCACCCCGACAAGGTGTCTGACCAGATCTCCGATGCGATCCTCGACGCGATGCTTGCCGATGATCCGCACTCACGCGTCGCTTGCGAGACCCTTGTTGCGACCGGCTTGGTCGTTGTCGCCGGCGAAGTCACCACCTCGACCTATGTCGATATCCCCGAGATCGTCCGCCGGACCATCCGCGACATCGGTTATACCACCGGCGAGATGCGTTTCGACTCCGAAAGCTGTGCCGTCATGGTGGCGCTCAACAAGCAGAGCTCTGATATCGCCCAGGGTGTAGACAAAGAGGGCGCGGGCGATCAGGGCATGATGTTCGGTTACGCCTGCAAAGAGACCGAAGAGCTCATGCCCCTGCCCATCATGCTCAGCCACAAGCTGGTCGCCCAGCAGGCCCAGGTCCGACGCGAGGGCACCATCCCCGGGCTCCGCCCCGATGCCAAAAGTCAGGTCACGGT
>CAYQRD010000007.1:0-6849 GCA_964419845.1 uncultured Phycisphaeraceae bacterium | reverse complement strand
TACGGCGGCCGCGGTCGCCACGGTGGCGGCGCCTTCAGCGGCAAGGACCCGACCAAGGTCGATCGCTCGGCCGCGTACATGGCCCGCTACATCGCCAAGAACATCGTCGCCGCGGACCTGGCCGACGAGTGCGAGGTGCAGCTCTCCTACGCCATCGGCGTCGCCGAGCCCACCAGCGTGCTGGTGGACACCTTCGGCACCGGCAAGGTCTCCGCTGAGCATCTCGCCAAGGCGGTCCGCGAGGTCTTCCCGCTGACACCCCGTGAGATCATCGAGACCCTCGGGCTCCGTAAGCCCATCTTCTCGCCCAGCGCCCGCCACGGGCACTTCGGGCGCAGCCCAACCGAGATCAGCTACACCAAGCAGGACGGCAGCACGGTCAAGAACCCGGGCTTCGCCTGGGAGAAGACCGACAAGGCGGCCGCCCTCAAGGAAGCAGCCCAGGCCGGTGTTCACGCGAGCGTGTAAAGCCCCTGCTCCAGGATGTACTTATGGACCCGATCGTCGAGCCCGGCGATCGGGTTTTCTCTTGTGCCTGCATCGCTCAGCTGGGTGCGAATCGAGGACGACGACGCGTCGATGGTGGGGAGGGCGACGGTGCGATCTCTCCAGTGATCCAGATCGTCTGCGGACCAGACTCCTGAATCCTTCATGGTGTTCAAAAACGCATCGGCATCGTCCAGGTGATCGCGCAGCATGACGATCGCGTCACGCCAGATCTCGTCGTAGCGATGCCATCGGTGCATCGCGAGGGCCTGGTCGGTCCCGATAATGAAACGGTTGTCGCCGTTCATCTCCAACCGCTTGAGCTGTGTCCATGTATCCACCCAGTAGCTCGGCTGACCGGGGTGCTGGGCGGCACGGTCGAGTTCGCCAGTCCAGACGCAGGTGCGATGCAGATCGCGGAGCGCCAGGCGGAGCATGGCGAGCCGGTGCGCATCGTCCGCGGGCTGGTGCTGCTTGTGCGGTGATCTGGCTGCGGGCACATAGATCAGCCACGCGCGTTCCTGCTTCATATTGGTTCTGACCCGGTCCGGGAGTCTCGCGTGCCCGTGATGCGGCGGATCGAATGTGCCTCCGAAAAAGATCCGCAGCGGGGCTCGCTGAGCCTGCTCGGGGATGTCCGAGCATGTTTCAGGGGGAAAGGGCGGCGTGTCGGTGGGCATGCAGTATTGTTGCCCATCCAGCAGGGACACGCATGGCGTGCCGCACGATGGGCCCGATAACAGGTTGTGTATGCGCGTTCATGCCGTCTCTAGGGCGTGTCGAGCGAACCGGCGGGTTCGAGAGTGTGTCATGGACAGCTTGAGGGCTCTGGAATTCAGGTGAGGGTAAACCTGCCTATGGGATCGTCCGATGGATGAGCCCGGAGGCCTGCCATGACCGCACCGGATCCGAACGCGTTTAGTCTGGATATCAACGACCCCGAAGATGCGGAGTTGATCGAGTATTTCCTCGGCGAACTCCCCCAGCGGGTCGATGCGATCTTGGTCGCGTTCACCAATGACGACTTCGAGGAACTCGGTCGGATGGCCCATCAGCTCAAGGGTGCGGCCCCGGGCTTTGGTTTCCCCACAATTGGCACAGAGGCGGGCAAGCTCGAGGAGCAGATCAAGAGTGTCTGCGACCTCACCCGAGAAGCCGAGTCGCTGCGATCACAGGTCGACAGTCTTGTTTCGCTCTGTAACTCCTACATGAATCCATCCTGAGCCCGCTCACGCGGACCCGAATGAGTCAACTGCTACGCGAGTCAGGGAACAGCACACAAGCATGAGCGATATTCAGGTCAACCCGGATACCAGCGCTACCCCGACGGTGCTGCTGATCGACGACTCGCAGTTCGTCCATCGTTTGCTCGATGCACGGCTGCGCTCGGAGTCCATCGTGCTCCGCAGCGCCGAGGACGGTAAACGCGGCTTTGATATGGCCATCGAGCACACGCCGGCTCTGATTCTGCTTGATCTGGATATGCCCGTGCTCGACGGGTTCGAGACACTGCGGATGCTCAAGGACGACCCGCGGACTCGTGATATCCCTGTGATCGTGCTCTCGGGCATGAACTCATCGCAGGACAAGGTCGCCGCGTTCGATCTGGGTGCGATTGACTTTGTGACCAAACCGTTCGAACTCACGGAACTCCGTGCCAGGGTTCGATCGTCACTGAAGATGTACGCGCTGCTGCAGATGCTCGCACAGAAGGCTCAGATCGATGGGCTCAGCGAGCTCTTCAACAGGACTTATTTCGATGATCGTTTCAGATCCGAGTATGACCGATCCATCCGGCACGGGCAGGCGCTCTCGATCGCGATGATCGATATCGATCACTTCAAATCGATCAACGATACCTACGGGCACCCCGCGGGCGACACGGTGATCTCGGGCGTGGCGAAGCTGATCACGCACGAAACCCGCTCGATGGATATCTGCTGCCGCTACGGCGGCGAGGAGTTCGCGATCGTCATGCCCGAATCCGAGCCGGATCAGGCGTTGAAGCTCTGCGAGCGGATCCGCATGCTCTGTGAGCAGAAGCACTGGTCTCGCCACCCATCTCGGCCGGTCACCATCTCGGTCGGGGTCGTGGGCATCCGTGAGGGCGAGTCCATCCAGTCGACACCCGAGGCCTGGATCGAGATCGCGGACCGGAATCTCTATGACGCCAAGCAGACCAGCCGCAACAAGGTGAAGGCGACTGGAATTAATGGTGATCTGTTCACGCTGTCCAAGACCAGATGAACGACCAGAACTGGCCCTAGTATCTGGTGTGGGCAATAAACCAGAACAGATCGATCCGGACCAGAACCAGCGCGTAGAGCGGCTTGAGCACGCAGCAGGCTACGCTGATCGTCACATCGAAATTCTCTCGGGTGAGGTCGCGCAGCTGAACCGGGCGCTCTCTTCGGTGGTTCTCCGGCTCGAACGACTTGAATCCCGTCTGATCGAGCTGAACTCCAAGGTGGGGGAGGAGCCGCCGCATGTGCCCCCGCCGCACAGCGCTGGGCCTGATTTTCCCAAGGACCCGCTCTGATCGGTCATTCATACCGATTTGGACGGATACGCACGCCTTCATGCGCCGTATATACTTGACCATGCGATACATACACCGATCAAGTTGGCGCCGCTTCGCGCTGGGAACACTCTGCCTTGCCGGGATACCGCTCATCGCCGCCTGTGATATCCAGCAGCGTCGGGTCGATGTGCCGACGGCGTCCGGTGCCGACGCGAGCCTCAACCCCGAGTTCGGGCTGACCGCGGACGCACAGGATCCATCGGAGCGGGACAAAGAGCTGGGTTATGGCAAGTGGAAAGCCAAGCCCGAGCCCACGGGCACGCGTGCGCCAACAAGCCCGACGCGTCGGGGTTCAGCCTGGAACACCGTCGACTGAGATCGCCCGATTCATCGAGCATTCGGCACCAAACGATCAGATCTGATACCCTATGATCCCATGTTGCGGGTGGCTCAGATGACAGGAGGTCGTATGTCCACGCTTGAAGATCGGTACACGGAAGTCAAACAACGCGTCGCTGAAGCGGCACAGCGATCTGGGCGGTCACCGAGTTCGGTGTACCTCATCGCGGTGACCAAGTTCGCAGAGCCCGAGGATATCCGCGAGCTGATCGAGCTGGGGCATCGCGACTTCGGCGAGAACAAGGTGCAACAGCTCTCCCAGCGGGCGAGCGTGATCAACGAGTGGTTCGACCGGATGCGTCTTCACCCACGCGTTGCGGGTGAGCATGGAAGTTTCGATCCATCAACCCCGGTGCGTTGGCACATGATCGGTCATCTTCAGCGCAACAAGGTCCGCAAGATCGCCGATCTCGTTCGGCTCGTCCATTCCGTGGACAGCCTGCGATTGGCCGAGGAGATTCAGCAGATCGCAAACAAGCTCGATCGCGAGATCGATGTGCTGCTTCAGGTCAATGTGTCTGGCGAAGAATCGAAGTTCGGTGTGCCGATCGCTGCGGCCGCGGCGATTGCTGAGCAGATCGATACCATGATCAATGTGCGTGTGCGTGGGCTGATGACCATGGCTCCGCTGAGCAAGGACCCTGATGCGGTGCGACCGCACTTCGTTCGTTGCCGAGAACTCTTCGATGACATGGCGACACAGGGTGTCGGCGAGGGACACTTCGACCTGCTCTCGATGGGCATGAGCGGGGACTACGAAGTCGCCATCGAAGAGGGAGCGAACCTGGTCCGCGTCGGTTCCGCGATTTTCGGGGAGACTCATGCGCTTGAGCCCGTCGAACTCGATAGCTCCGAGGCATAACGATTCGGCTTCGCAGTCCGTTGTCCGAATCGGTTCGATCAGCTGTATTGAGATCAGGTGTGGTGCAGGCCCGGGCCGACCATCTGGGCGAGGCGTCCGCCCCGCGATCGGGTCGAGTTCATCTGGGCTTGCAGGTTCCTGCCCGGGCAGGCGGTTGGGCGGAGTTCCTGGTGGGTGTATACCCGACCCAGCGGCACACCGAATCGCTGCATCGCGTAGGCGAGCATCTGATCGAGTGCGTTGACCGATTGGGCAGTCGGGCGGATCTGCTCGTAGTTGCCGAAGACCACGATACCGAGGTTGCCCGGGTTGTTGTCCTTGACATGCGCACCCTGCAACTCAAGCGGGCGGGCCTGCCAGACGCGTCCGTTGGGGTCGATGGCGAAGTGGTAGCCGATGTCCGCCCAGCCGTTGTTCAGGTGACCCGTGCGGATGAGCTGGAGTCGTCGCAGTGATTCGGCGTACGCCCCGCCCGGCACGGGCATGATCGCGTCGTGGTGGACGGTGATCCGATTGACAGTCGACATCGGATCCGCGAGCCAACGCTTGGGGCCCGAACTGGTCCATTTGTCTCTGGGGATCACGAAGGGCGGAATCACAGAGAGCGAATCGATCGCTTCCACACGCGGGCCGCTCGGGGAGACATGGATTGGGTTGGGTGTTCTTGCCTGCGAGATGGGGTCGTTGGGGATTGGATCACCCAGAGAGCCGCCCGCCTTACTGACCCGCTTCTGTGCGGCAGATTGGCAGCCCACGGAGGTGATCGATCCCATGACCAACGCCGCGGTTCCGGCGCGTGCGGCCAAGTCCATCAACCGGCGTCGGCTGATGTTGGCCGTTGATCCGGTGGGATCAAGGTTGGACTCGGAGCGATCTGTGGGTGGGGTTTGCTCATTCATCGCATATAACTCGTCGGCTTGGCGGGCCCTGTGAGTGCAATTCTATCAGAAACTTCGCCCCCGCATGGCTCCCGTTCTTGAGGATCTTATTGTCCGTGCTGTCTGTGAGCGAGGTTTCCAGCCCGGGTGTTCGCCTGATCTTGATTTCAGACCAGCACCCTGCTTAGGGTGAACGGGACGAATAGCACCTGAACTCAGACGCAGGAACGCATCTGGGCCCAGAGGAGAAGCGTGAATGTTGATACAGGATGAAGTCGTGGATGCCACCGAGTTGCAGGAGGGCGCTGATGTCGTCGTTAGCCCGGTGGCCTCGGGATTCGGGCAGTTCGTCAGCCAAGTAAGCGAGGGTGATCTTGGGACGGATACCTGGCTTCTGCTCTGGAACTCTGCAGGAAAACCGGTCCTTCTCGCGCTGGTTCTCATCATCGCGGTGTTCATCCTTGCTGGCTGGACACGAAAGATCGTTGGCAAGGCGGTCCGCAAGGCCAAAGTCGAGGAGACCCTCGCGCGGTTCCTCTCCAACATGGCACGCTACCTGGTTCTTGTCGCCGGCGGGGTCGCCATCCTGGGCACACTCGGGATCGAGACGGCCAGTTTCGCCGCCGTGCTCGCGGCCGTCGGCTTCGCGATTGGTATGGCGATGTCGGGCATGCTGGGTAATATCGCCGCGGGTGTCATGCTCCTGCTCTTCCGCCCGTTCAAGGTGGGTGATGTGGTCAACGCAGGTGGGGTGACGGGCAAGATCTTCGAGATCGGGTTGTTCACGACGACCTTTGATACGCCGGACAATCGACGGATCATCGTCCCCAACAACTCGATCTTCGGCGGCACGATCGAGAACATCTCGCACCACGCGACGCGTCGCGTATCGGTCGATGTCGGTACGGACTACGGCGCGGATATTGACAAGGCCCGCGAGGTTCTGCTGGCGGCGGCGAAGGCAACAGCGAATGTCCTGGGCGACCCCGAACCCGCGGTCGTCCTCACCGGGCTCGGTGGTTCGTCGATCGACTGGTCCGTGCGTGTCTGGGTGAACGCGAGCGACTTCTGGCCGGTCTCCGATGCGCTGACCCGCAATGTGAAGGTCGCACTCGACGAGGCAGGGATCGGGATCCCGTTCCCGCAGATGGATGTTCACATCGACGGCGGCATCAAGCGGGATTGAGTTTCCCTGCAAGTCTTCAATAAGCCCACGCTCAGGCTTGGGTTTTTTCTTGCCCTGAGCGAACCCGTTGCAACCACTTGGCCCAGATGCTCAGCACCAGCAGCATGTAGAGCCGCTGGGAGTGATCCCGCCCGTGCCAGGGGTTGATGGATTTTTCCCCGGCCGCGTCGTGCTCACGGAGCATCTGCTCGACGAACTTCATATTGAGTTCAACGCCGGCCTCGGCAAGCCCCGGGAACGGGTCGGTTGAGTGGAGGTGGTCGTGGAGGAGTTGACGCATCCCGCCGTAGTCGCTGCGGAACCACTCGCCGATGGGGATGGCGAAGCCCTGCTTGGGCCGATCGACGATGTGGTCGGGGAGGTACTTGCGGGCGACTTGCTTGAGCAGGCCTTTACGCTCGCCGTTGGGCATGAGGATGTCCAGCGGCGTTCGAAGTGCTGCTTCGACGAGTTCCTTGGCGAGGAACGGTGCACGGACTTCGAGCCCGACGGCCATCGACGCGGTGTCGGTCTTGCG
>CAYQRD010000006.1:2941-96455 GCA_964419845.1 uncultured Phycisphaeraceae bacterium | reverse complement strand
ATCGCCGCGTGGGAGGCCAACGATCGCCGTCATCCCGAGCCGGAAGACGCTGGACTTGTTCTCGCTCGCCGTGCGAGTTCGGCAGTAGACGACGACCGCCCCGCCGTAGCGATGGTCATCGCGGCGTATTGGAAGTGAGCCCGGAGATACTACCAACCCAACGAATCAGGGACACTCCGGGTTGTTCTGCGCATGCTTCGTCAATACCACGGCAGCGAACCAGCCGAGGAGTTCGGGCCGCGAAAACTGCGAGATTTGCGGGTGACCTGCCTCAGCGACTTGAGCATGGAATCCGACCACGGCCTGCACAACACGCCGCTGGGTTTTGCTCCCAGCGACTCGTTTGACACACGCATCGATCGAACTGATCAATCCTTTGCGAATTCCATCTCCCGTTCGCGGAGTGGGAATCGAACTTCAATGTCTCTGGCCTTTTCGGACTTGTAGCTCAGCCCGATCATCTCCCCCTGATTGCCACGGACAAGGAAGCGGAATGTGCTGTGTCCCTCGCCCGGGATCCCGTTCTCGACAAGCACACGCTCGGGACGGTGCTCGTTGGTGCGCATCGTCCGATCGAAGCGGTCGCCGAGGAATCCAGACAGAACGACATCCGCCCCATCGAGCGTGAGGAGGTCCGGCTGACCGATTTTGTTGCGAGCGGCGATCGCCAAACGCGATGAGATCAGCCTCGTATTCTCGATCTCGACGGTGACCTCCCACAGGCCGTTGCCCATGTCTTTGATTCCCGCCCACTTGAACTGCAACTCGGGCATGTTCCCGGCATGGAACATGGTGAAAGCAAAGTTTCGATGACAACCTTCCTCGAGCATGAATGGGGGCGTGACACGGGCCGAGTACTTGGTGCCCCCGCCGATGAGCACCTTGCCGTGCTCGGGATGGTCGTACTCGGTGTAGTCCGTGAATGTCTGCCCAAAGAGCATGCGGTCCTGCCAGTGCATTCGCTCCTCGTCGCTGAACTCCCGATCAGGATCAGGCATGATTCGTTTGTTGGTCCAGAGCTCATTGGTAAAACTCGCGACGCCGAGCCCTTCCGCGAGCCAGTTTACGAACCCGCCGTGGACCGTGTAGAGATCGGAGTGAATCACCCAGTAGTTGTAATACGGCAGCAGATCCTCGCCCGCCTTGCCCAGCGCGTCATACATGCGACGATCCTCGCGGGGGTACAGGTTCTCGAGATACGACGCGCCCGGTCCACGGAGAATCATGCCCCCCGCGTTGTGATAACTCTGACCCGCAGCGATGTTGGGACGCTCGATGATGAAGTCGGCGACCGCTTTGGTCTCTTTGCGATCGAATGGATAATCGCCCGCGCCGTACTGGATGTAGTTGGGCTGCCAGTCGCTCGGCCAGTTCCGATTCATGTCGTAACCGCCCGGCCCGTCCTCGTTGATCCGGCCATCGCCGTCGTTATCGATGCCCTCGGATCCAAGGCGGCTGAGCTCACCCTGCTCCCCCGCCGGGACACGCTCGATGATGCGCGGATCGATCGCGTTGCGCCGGTAGTCACCGTTGGGATCGAACTTCCACATCGAGGTGATGTGACCATCCCCGTCGAGGTCCTCGGGGCCGTCCTCATCGAGCTGCCCGTCGTAGTCGTTATCGGTGGGCCGCTGCCCGGTCCGTGCCGAGTTCGGCGTGTTCGGATTCGCAAACCACTCGGCTCGCCCGTCAGGGTTCTGCGAGGGGACGAAGTAGAACGCGACCCGATCCATCAGTTCGGTGAGCTGCTCGACCTCACCGTAGCTTTTGGTGAGGTACCAGATTGAATAGAGCACCGTTTCGGTCGCCTGCACTTCGTTCCCGTGCACATTGCCGTCGATGTACATCGCTGGCTTGTCCTCGGGCTTGCCGGTGGCATCATTGTTGAGCGTGACCACCCAGAGATCACGCCCCTGCTCGCTCTTTCCGAGCGATTCGAGCGTGAGCAGTTCCGGGTAGGCGGCGACCAGATCCTTCACGATCTGGTTCACCTCGTCGTTGTCGTAAAACCGGTTCCAGGAGATATCTACCTTGGAGGGTATCTGCTGCTGCGCCTGGGCATATCCAGCGGCAAAGCCGCTCACACCGATCAAGGCGGCGGCGATCAATGAGCGATGGGTCTTGCGTGTCATCTTCATGGTACTGCTTTCCTTAGTTCGCTCAGTTGCCGAGTTCGATGGTGTGATTGCCAAAGCGTGGATCAATGATTTCGATGGTTTCAGCGCTGATATCGTCGCTCCGGAAGATCCAGTGATGATCCGAGCGTCCGCCGCCCGCGTTGATCCCCCAGACACGATCGACGCGCTGCCCGCTGATGATCGTGTCGACCATTGCGGAGAGTCGGACCACCATCGGCTTGATGCTGCGTGTTGAGCGAGAGAACTGTGTCGTGCTGGGCAGCTCGCCATCATTCATAATCGCGAGACGGACCTCATACAGCCCCCCACCCAGATCGTTGATCTCGGGTCCTTCGATGACGATCTTCGGCTGTGCTTCGATGACCTTGAGCACGAAGTCCGTGTGCTTGCCCGCCAGCTCGTCGAGTGCGTCCGCGGGCGGGTTAATCCTTGATCCCGGGACGAAGCCCCCGATCTCGACCTTCCCGAGTGTCGGGTGGTCAAACGGCTGCCAGTCGACAAACCCATCGATGCCGGCCTGTTCAAAGTAGGCGAGCCACTTCGCGTCCTCGCTGAGTTTCTTCTTGGCACCCTTGTCTTCCTTGGCATCGCCCGCAGCAGCGGGCGGTGCCTCCGCGGGTTTGACGCGACGGACCTCAACGCCGGCCTGCGCCGCGTATGTGACAACCATCTCGGGTGTAATCGTGGCGATCATGGTCTGATCGGGCTCCTCGCCGGTCATCGCGACATATGCCTCGAGCAGCTCATCGAGTGTCTCCTGACTGATGTCCCCAATCGGAGAGGGCGTCAGCGCAGACTCGCTGTCCGTCTCCGCCTTGGATTCTGCTGACTCGCCCTTCTTGGCGTCGTCTTTGCCCGCGTCCGGCAGCGCCCAAGGGTTCACGGCAAAGCTTGGCAATCCGCGCTGGGCGTAGAGCCATGCGTAGAAACTCCCCGCGGCATCGCCCTTGCTGGCGCTGCTCATGCCCGTCGCGTCCTTGAACCATTCGCCGGCGTGCTTGAAGAGTTCGGCGTCCCCGGCGTCAATCTCCTTCGGCGCTCGCCCGGTGATGTCTTTGCCCTTGGAGTCGGGTTGGTTGATCAGGTTGTCGTGCTTCCCGAGCGTAACCGCCGCGATGATATTGTCGTGCGAAAAGACAAAGGTTGCGAGCGCGTGCGCCTCGGGCTCCGAGAGCGGGTAGCGACCGGCGTGTGGGGCGTGCTCGGGCCACATGTGCATGAAGTTCTGATTGAGATCGACCGACCCGAAGCCGTCCTCGTTGATCTGGCCATCGTTATCGTTGTCGATCCCCTCCGGGTAGAGCGAGAAGACCGCACGCTGGTTCTCCTTGCTGTCGGGTTCGATGTTCAACCGCGGGTCGTCGGGGTCCGCGAGGTAGCTCGGAACATCGTCGAGCGTGGGTTCGAGCCGACGCATGATAGTGATGATGCCGTTGCCATCGAGATCGTCGGGTTGGTCTTCATCGAGCAGGCGATCGCGATCCTCATCCACGAGCCGATCGTTCCCTATGTGCCCCAGAGCGCCCGAACTCATATTGCGGGCAGCGCCGTCCGGGTTGGCCCGTGGGATGATGTAGACCGTAAAATCCTCGATCGCTTCGCCATGCTCGGCGAGCAACCGCTCGGCGATGCGGGTCGCCGTCTCGGTGCTGACCAGATACTGCGCATCCAGCCCGGCGACGATCAGCAACGCGGGCTGCTTGTCGGGCGCTTCGCTGCCTGTGATGGTCAGCAGTTGGAGCGGGCGGCCGCCGAGACTGCTGCCGATGGTCGAGAGCGTCGCGTGATCGCTCGACGCGATCTCGCCGAGTTTTTTGCTCAGGGCGTCGTTATTCATGTAGCCCTGCGGCTGGGCGTACGCGGCAGCGCCGGCGAACAGCGCGAGGGCGACCGCCGGGCGGAAGAACGGGCAGTTGGGCATACAAAGACCTTCGATCGTGAGTGATGTGTGTGCAGGAACCGAGCGAGCAGAACTGCTCATGTACTCTTACATCGCAGACCCAAAGAGGTTGCAGCGCCCATCATACCGCAATCGCCTCGGCCCGGTCGTATGGGTCTGTTTTTTCGCCGGGAGTCGCAGATCCCGCCCGACCCAGACTAGGGTTTATGCAGACCTGCCATGCAGGCACGCACGGTGCGTGAGTCCAGGAGTATCACATGCCCAGAATCACCCGAGCCGCACTGATTCAGGCGACCAACGCCCTTCCGGATTCCGTGGATATCCCCAAAATCAAACAGGCGAACATCGAGAGGCATGTTGAACTCATCAGGGATGCCGCCGCGAAAGGTGCCCAGGTCTGCTGCCTCCAAGAACTCTTCTACGGCCCCTACTTCCCCGCTGAGCAGGACATCCGCTGGTACGACCTCGCGGAGCCGATCCCCGACGGGCCGACAATCAGACTGATGCAGCAACTCGCCAAACAGCACGCCATGGTGCTTGTTGTCCCGATCTACGAGCAGGAGATGCCCGGGGTGCTCTACAACACCGCCGCGGTCATCGACGATGAGGGCAACTACCTTGGCAAGTACCGCAAGCACCACATCCCCCACCTCTACCCCGGGTTCTGGGAGAAGTTCTACTTCAAACCCGGCAATGTCGGGTACCCCGTCTTCAACACCCGCTTCGGCAAGATCGGGGTCTACATCTGCTACGACCGCCACTTCCCCGAGGGTGCCCGTGAACTCGGGCTTAACGGCGCGGAGATCGTGTTCAACCCCTCCGCGACCGTTGCGGGATTGAGCGAGTACCTGTGGAAGATCGAGCAGCCCGCCCACGCCGTGGCCAATCAGTACTTCGTCGGCGCCATCAACCGGGTCGGGACCGAGTCGCCCTGGAACATCGGCGAGTTCTACGGCAACTCCTACTTCTGTGACCCGCGCGGGCAGTTCGTCGCGCAGGGATCACGCGACCAGACCGAGGTCATCGTCGCGGATCTGGATCTCGACACGATCCAGGAGGTGCGCAATGTCTGGCAGTTTTACCGTGATCGGCGGCCGGAAACCTATACACGCACAAATGAGATCTAACCCGGAGACCACGCATGGCCCTGCTGATTCAGAATGGCCGCATCATCACCGCTGACGCGGACTACCACGCCGATATCTTCTGCGCTAACGAGCAGATCACCCGCATCGAAGAATCGATCGACGCGGGCACACTACCCGATGACACCGAGGTCATCGACGCGAGCGGGAAATATGTCTTCCCAGGGTTTATCGACCCGCATGTTCATGTGCACCTGCCATTCATGGGCACCTCCGCCAGAGACGACCACGAAAGCGCCTCACGGGCCGCGATCGTCGGCGGCACCACGACATTCATCGAGATGATCTGCCCCGCGCCCGATCAGGAACCGATGGACGCGTTCAACGAGTGGATGTCCAAAGCTCAGGGCAACTCGCACTGCGATTACAGCTTCCATATGGGTGTCGTGCGATTTGATGATATTGCCAGATCGCAGCTTCGCGAGATCGTCTCGAACCACGGCATCGCATCCTTCAAGGTATTTCTCGCTTACAAGGGCGCACTGGACATCAGCGACGAGAACCTCTTCGATCTGCTCGTGATGGGCAAGGAACTGGGCGTGATCACCACCGCCCACTGCGAGAACGCCAACGCGATCGCGGCCATGCAACAAAAGCTGCTGAGCGAGGGCAAGACCGGAACCGAGTGGCACGAACCATCGCGCCCGGCACAGGTCGAAGCCGAGGGTGTGCATCATCTGGGAACCTTCGCCGAACTCACAGGGGCGCATGTCTATGCCGTGCACACCTCGTGCGCCGCGGCCATCGAAGTGGCACGAGCCGCCCAGGCCCGGGGCGTGAAGCTCTGGGTTGAATCTGTTATCCCCCACTTCGCCCTCGACAAGTCCCTCGCCGAGCAAGATGACTTTGAAGGTGCAAAGTTCGTCATGTCCCCACCACTGCGTGATCGCTCAGACCACGATGCGCTATGGGCGGCACTCGCTTCTGGCGTCATCTCGACCGTCGGCACGGATCACGCTCCGTTCGACTTCAAGGGCCAGAAGGATATGGGCAAGGACAACTTCACGCTCATTCCCAACGGCATCCCATCGATCCAGGAACGGGTCGACCTGCTCTACAACCTCGGCGTCCGCACCGGACGGATCGACCTCAATACCTTTGTCCGTGTCGCCTCGACCAACGCGGCCCGGATCTTCGGGCTCAAGCACAAGGGCACCATCGCGGTGGGTGCCGACGCCGACATCGTGGTCTACGACCCTGACCATGAGCACCGCATCAGCGTCACCACCCAGGAATCGAGGGTTGATTACAACGCGTTCGAGGGATGGGATCTCACCGGGCGGGCGGAGGCCGTGACCGTCCGCGGCTCGATCATGGCACGCGCCGGACGATTCGTCGGCGAGCCCGGCCGCGGGCACCTCATCAAACGACAGCCCAATCACTTCTGAGCCGCGTCACTTGTTCGAGACGAGCATGCTCGACTGCTCAACGAAGCGGTCACCCTCCCAATGGGTGTCCTTGCCGTTCTCTCGCACTCGTTTCTTGTTCTCGCGTGCTTCACGCTGACGCTCGACCAGATCAGCGTGCGAACTGAAGTACCGCAGCGCGTGCCCACGGAAATCCTCGATCGAATCGAAGCCGTGCTTCTCCATGAACGCCTCGAGCTGTGTGCACATGGACCTGACCAGCCCATAGCCGTGGATCATCACACCGGTGCAGACCTGCACCGTAGACGCGCCGAGCAGGATGTACTGCGCCGCGTCGTCGCCCGACTCCACGCCTCCGATTGCGGAGATCGATCGATCCTCGAACTCGCCCAATCCCCCCCCCGCGCCGTGCATCATGGAAGCCAGCTCCATCACCATCCGCAGCGCGATCGGACGCACGGCCTTGCCCGAATACCCACCAGGCAACGAGTAGCCCTCGACCGTCGGTTCGGGCCGGAGCGTCTCGAGATTCACACTCATCACACTGAGAATCGTGTTGATCGCAGAGACACCGTCACAGCCCGATGCGAGCGATGCCCGTGCTGGTTCGGTGATGTGCGTGATGTTGGGAGTCATCTTTGCCCAGACCGGCAGGTCGGTCGTGTCACGCACCCAGGCGCAGATCTCGCTGAGCATGTCTGGGTTCTGCCCCATCGCCGCACCCATCTGGCGCTCGGGGAGACCGTGCGGGCAAGAGAAGTTGAGCTCGAACCCATCGACGCCGCACGCGGCACAGCGTTCGATGATCTCGACCCAACGCTCCTCGCGATACTCCTCCATGACCGAAGCGATCAGAACCCGATCGGGGTAGGCGTCCTTGATTCGCTTGAACTCGTCCTCCCAGACCTCGATCGAGCGGTCGGAAATCAGCTCGATGTTCTCCCACCCGATGACCTCTTTCGTGTTCTGGGCCCGCATGCGGGCGTATCGGGGTGCGACATTGATGATCTTGTCGGCCTCAAGACAGACCGTCTTGCACACGACCCCTCCCCAGCCCTCATCGAAGGCCCTGGCGATTACATTCGCGTTCGTCCCGGGCGGGCCCGAGGCGATCAGAAATGGGTTGGGGAGGGTCAAGCCGTTGACCTGCACACTGAGATCGGGCATGGATTCGAGTCCTTTCCGCTTCGGTCCGTTGCTCAACAGATCGTATGCAGCGGGGCCTCGGTCGAACCAACCCTTGCAAGGAACCAGGGGGCAATCGCACCGGGGTTCGCATCCAGGGCGTCGAGCATCGGGCCCGGGGAAAGGGTGGAGACCACCGCAGGGAGGGCTTCCTCGCTCCCGATCTCGCACCCGAGCTCGGCGAGCTGTGCTACGACAACCTCATGCCCTTTGGCATTCGATGGGCCGACCAGCCGCACGCGAGAAACATCACGCCCGATCGCCGCCTGCAGCGTTGCTCGCACAGCCGCTCGCCCTGTAAAACGATCCCACAAACGATCATCGAGCGGATTGTGGGTTTGGCAGGCGAGCGTTCTTTCTATCGCTTCGATGCCGCGACGGTAGCCCGCAGCCGCGTTCTCCAGCTCCGCGATCGCCTGATATCGTTCAAGCATGAACTCGATCGCATCATCCCGGCAACGCTCCGGTGCATATCGCTGAATCAGCCAGGCATTGTTCCGCACCAGCCGGAAGACAATCTCGTTGAAATCTCGCCCGGCGGTAGACTTGCGATGCTCGAACCGGATCGACCGTGTATGCACCACGCGTTGGCCCGCCGCGATGAGTTTGGCGCACAGGTCGTATTCCTCGGCGTAGTAACCGAACGACGCGTCGTAACCGCATACTTCGAGGAACGCGCTGCGCCTGATCGCACATCCACAACCCACAACGACCTCTGGCAGCCCCCCCGACTCGCGCTGGCCATTGCCGAGCATGATCTCGCCGCCCACTGCACCGACATCTACCGGCGTCCCACCGAGAACGCCATCTAGGTCACACGGCAGCACGCTCGAGTCATCATCGAGCATGACCAACCAGTCGCCCCGCGCTTCGCGAGCCCCGATATTCCGGGCACCGGTATGATGATTCTCACTGAGCCGGATCCCACGCACCGCGATGCCATTGGCAAGCCGATCTGGCAGTACGATCGGCTCACAGGACGCATTGTCAACCACAATGAGCTCGCAGGATCCCAGCGTTGCCGAATCCAGCTCAGCCAGACGACTGAGCGTCGCTCGGAGCACACCGGGACGATCCCGCGTCGGGATGATCATGCTGATGTTCACGGGGCCTTATTGCTTGTTTGCGCAAGCCCACCCTGTGCCGCGATCCGTGGCTCGATGGACCCGATGGCCTTGAGCCCCTGCTCAACAAGCACCTGCTCGTGGATGAACTGGGCCGCCAGTTGCCGGGCCCGCCCGATGACCTGACTCGATGAAACCGCGATGTTCCCGTGCGATTCGCCCTCGATCGCCGCCGCGAGCGATCCGATGAACCCCGCCTGCACATGGTCGCCCCCTCCGAGCAATGTAGCGGTCATCGCGGTCAGCAGCGCATCGCCGCATCCCAGCACATCGACCGGGTTGACGCACAGTGCGGGCAGGATCACGGGCTGCGAGTTCCTGTGGAAGATTTCCAATCCGTCCCCGGCGCGGGTGACACAGATCGTGTTCACGCCTGTGATCTCCATCGCACGCTGCGCGAGAAGCACCAGGGGCTCATGCTCGGAGTCAAGCATCTGTCGCAGTTCGACCTCACAGGGGCAGAGCACATCCGCACCCCGCATCTCGCCCAGCTGCGCACGCCGACCGGAAACATCGCCAAGGATCATGCCCACCCGCTCTCGGACAGCGGAAATAACGCGTGAAGCAAGTGTGTTGGCGAAGAGGCCAAGCCCGAAATCTGCAATCACCAGCGCGTCATACCCACCCGATTGGGTGATATGACTCACGATCTCATCAGCGCACTCCGGCCCGAACGCATAGCGGGTGTTCGAGTCGATCTTCATCACCTTGTTGTGATCCACGAGGTACCGCACCTTGCGGGGAATGGGTCGATCCGTGTTCAGCGGATGGATGTCGACACCTGCGTGCCGCATCCGGGCGGCAAAGCTCTGGGACTCGGGGTCCTGACCGACCGGTGTGCAGAGCGTGACCCCGAGCCCCATCGCCGCCAGATGGGAGGCGATGATCGCACCGCCGCCGTCGAAACGCTCCTCGCGTTCTGGTCGCAGCGAGAGCATCGGGTGTTCCTGTGCGGTTTCAGGCCAATGGCAATGCTCGTAAATATCGATGATGCTCTCGCTGAGCACCATTACGCGTTTGCCGCGAGCGCTCTCAAATGCCCGAGCGACAGCGGCGGTGCTCAGATCGTGGGTCTGCGCCAATCGCACGAACCCGTCGGAATGCATCGCAGGATCTCGGAGCACACGGAGGGATTCGATCAAGGCCGACGAGGAGTACACGACATCATCGCTCGAGAACACCACCCGGCCACCTGTAGCCTCGACGCATGAGCGTTCCTGCTCAAAGCGAGGGTCGGCGTTGTGTGCATACTCGGCACCCTTGACATAGATATCAGGCCTAATGGCTTCAAGAAGCTCCGCCGCGGTCGGATGATCATTGATGACCACCCAGTCCACAAAGGACAGCGCCGCAAGGTTGTCCGCACGCAGTCGCTCATCGAACATGGGGCGTCCGGGGCCCTTGTTCACGAATCGGTCCGCCGTGAGCGTGACAACCAGACGGTCCCCCTGTTCGGCGGCAAAGCGAAGGTGCCGGATATGTCCGGGGTGGACGATATCGAAGCACCCGTGACAAAGCACAACCGTCTGCCCTTGTGCGCGGGCCGCTTCCCGATGGGCGACCAATGCCCCCAGATTGATGATTTTGCCCGTATAAACCGGTCGCATACTTCGATCTTACCGCTTCGATGGAACGGGGAGGCGCAACAGCCGAACGCACCACCGGAACACACACGCGAGCCGCCACACAACCCATTCCAGCAAATCAACTTACAGGATCGGCGCAAGGAGTTGAACCGCATTCTCCACAAGGCGTCTATGCACAGGGCGACGCCCCCACTGCACGGATTCGATCCGAGTTGAATCCGCCGCGTAGGACTCCTGAAGCGAGCGGAGCTCTCCCAGCACGCCCTTGTCGTAGACAAAGAGACTGATTTCAAAGTTGATCGAGAAGCTCCGTTTGTCCATATTCACAGACCCCAGCAGGGCGACATCGTCATCAGCGGTCACCGTTTTGGCGTGAAGCAATCCACCGCGGTAGGTGTAGATCTCGACACCCGCCTCGAGCAGATCCGCAAAGTACGCCCGGCAGGCATGGCGGACGAGCAGCGAATCGATCTTTTCGGGAATCACGAGCGAGACTCGAACACCGCGTTGTGCTGCGCTGATCAACGCTTCGAGCATCGACTCGCCTGGGATGAAGTACGGGGTCGTAATCACCAGCCGCTTGCGAGCGTTGTAGATCAGAGTGACGAGCATCTGGTGAATCAGCTCTGCCGATTGATCCGGCCCTGAAGGCACGACCTGCACGATGTGGTGACCCGCGATCTCTGCTGCGGGCGCATGCTGGATCGAGCGGAAGAACTCTTCAGTGCGCTCCTGATGCTGGTTCTCGATCGACCAGTCGAGGGCGATGTTGATCGCGAGCACTTTGGCGGCCGGGCCCTCGACGCGACTCATCACATCGACCCACTGCCCCACTCCCTGACCGATATTGAAGTACGCCGGATCGACCATGTTCATCGATCCGGTATACGCGATACGATGATCGATCGCGACAATCTTTCGATGATTGCGGATGTCAATACGCTTGAACAGCATCCGAAGCATACTGACAGGGAGTGCCGCCACGATCTCGATCCCATGATCGTGCAGCATTCCGGCACGCCTGCTGCGGAGGAATCGCCCGCTTCCCGCCCCGTCGAGCAGCAGCCGGCATTTCACGCCTCGTGCCGCTGCCCGCTTGAGCGCCTCCTCGACCTGCTCGACGAGGCCGATGGATTGCCAGATATAGAAAAGCATGTTGACAGATTCTTTCGCATCATCGATATCACGGACCAGGTCCCTGATGCACGGTGCGATCGAGTCGTAGATCTGAACCCTGTTGCCCGAGAGTGCCGAGAGCCCGAGCGGCGCATGGGTCTGGGCGTTGAGCCCACGGGCGAGTTCGGGGATCTTCGCGTCGCTCAGCTCCCATTTGTTCTCGATCATGCTGATCACATCGCGGAGCTTCGATTTCGATTCGCGGACCTGCCTGATTCTTCGGCGTGGGAGCCAGAGTTCCCCGACCAACAGATAGATCAACGCCCCGACAAACGGCACGCTTGTGATCAGCAGCAGCCATGCCAGCGAAACTCCGGTAGAGCGTCTTTTGAGCAGAATCCGCAGCCCGAGCCCGATGATGATGCTCCAGTGCAGAACCAGGCCGGTGGTTGTCAGGATGGCAAGGAAATGTTCGATCATGGTCCCGCTGCATCATACCGATCGAGTGCGATCGATGGATACCATATTGTGTGGCAAAGCTCCCCGGCAAACCCCGCAACCCCCCCCTCAGCCAGACCGGATCGCGTCTGAATCGGGCTGCACGCGCGTTCAGGTCCGGCTTTCGACGCTACCCGAGGGCAATCTACGAGTCGATCTGGATGAAGAACGACTCGGACCCATTCCCACACCTGCCCGAGGTGCTCCAGCAGCTCTGGCCGCACGATCTCGCGGTGATGTGGCTGGGTCACGCATCAGTCATGGCCCAGGTGCACGACCTGACCATCGCCGTGGACCCTGTGCTCAGCGATCGGATCGGCATGAAGATCGGTCGTCGTACGATCGGGCTCCCGAGGATCGCACCTCCTCCTCTGCCGGCCGAAGCTCTCAGCGGGTCCGATCTGGTTCTGATCACCCACGCTCACTTTGATCACCTCGATCGCCCAACCCTCCAGCGGATGGCGAGCCCCAACACCCGCGTTATTGTTCCCACCCGCTGCAAACGCCTGATCCCGCCAGGCTTTGGCGAGGTGATCGAACTCGCAGCCGACAGAGCGATCGAGTTTGATGGGTTGACCATCCAGTCGATCTCACCAGCGCACTGGGGGGCCCGCAAGATTTTCGACCGGCGCCGGGGCGTGAACGCCTACCTGATCCGTTCGGACACCCAGTGCGTGTTCTTTGCCGGAGACACCGCACACACGGAAGCGTTCGACAGTCTGACAGGTGTGGATCTTGCCGTGTTCGGCATCGGTGCTTACGACCCATGGGAGCACATGCACGCAACACCAGAGCAGGCCTGGGAGATGTTCGACAAGATAGGTGCCCGTTTCCTCTTGCCCATCCATCACTCGACCTTCGAGCTCAGCGATGAGCCGACCGATGAGCCGATGCGCCGGATCCGCGAGTCCGCGGGAGATGACTTTGAAGCCCGGGTTATCGTGCCGGTGCTCGGCGAAGTTGTGGTTGTCGAGACTGCCGAATCTGATCCGGTACCAGTCGACAACCACACACCAGGAAAGTAGTTGCAGCCGGCCCGATAACGCCGCTCGCACGCCCTGAACGCGATATTGAGTGTATACTGGGCTTCTCATGACGCAAGCGATTACCTACCTCGACAATGCCGCAACAAGCTGGCCCAAACCCGACGCCGTCGGGGAAGCCATGGTCAACTTCCTCAAGCACCATGCGGGCAATCCTGGTCGTGGTGGTCACCGGCTTGCAAGAGACGCATCGCTCGTGCTCGAGGAAGCACGCAACAAACTCGCCCGGCTTGTCAACGCCCCGTGCCCACAACGAATGATCCTAACGCACGGGTGCACCGATGCGCTCAACCTGGCCATCCACGGCGTGCTCCGTGCGGACATGCGCACGCGCTGCCCGAGCACCAAGCCCCATGTCGTGACCACCGCGATCGAGCACAACGCCGTGCTCCGTACGCTGCACTGCTACGCGACGAGCGACATGATCACGATGAGCGTGGTCGAGTGCGATGAGCTTGGCTATGTCAGCGCGGAGCGGCTCATCGAAGAGTGCAACGACTGCACGGTTCTGGTCACCCTCTCGCACGCGTCGAATGTGCTGGGCACCATCCAGCCGATCCGTGAAACAATCATCAGACTCCGCGAACTTAACCCGGACCTGCTGGTGATGGTTGACGCCGCTCAGACCGCGGGGCACTTCCCGATCGATGTGCAGGGATGGGATATCGACCTGCTCCCGCTCGCCGGGCACAAGGGCCTCCGTGGCCCGACCGGAACCGGCGCACTCTATGTGAGCCCCAGAGCCTACCCGGACGATTGCGATAAGTCCCGCGTGTTCTGCCAGCGCCGAGGGGGGACCGGCTCGATGGCCCCCGGGCTTGAGATGCCCACCATGCTCCCCGACGCGCTCGAAGCGGGCACATCAAACGCGGTGGGTTTCGCAGGCCTCAATGCGGCGATCGATGCGATCACGAACGAGGTCCATGAGCACGAGATGGCCATGACCAAGCGGATCCTCGAAGGATTGCACGGCATCGACAGCGTCACCATCTACGGGCTTCAGACAATCGAAGGCCGCACACCGGTTGTGCTCTTCAATATCGAAGGCATCATTGCCCGGGAGGTTATGGCCCGACTCGACAGCGAACACAACATCGCTGTCCGCGGCGGCGTGCACTGCGCTCCGCTGCTTCACGAAGCTATCGGGACCGGCTCCAACGGGGGCGTCCGCGTCAGCCCCGGCTCGGGGACAACCGGCGAGCAGATCGACCTGTTCCTGAGCGCGATCCGGGCGATGGTGCCTCAGCACGCCTGATCAGTCGTACCGGCGAGTGATGCCGCGATCGACCGTCCCGCGACCGTCCCGCTCGCCCAGGCCCATTGAAAGTTGAACCCGCCGATCCGACCATCAACATCGAGGATCTCACCGATGATCCAGAGATTGTCGCAGACACGGCTCGCCATTGTCGAGGGAGATACCTCGCTCAGGGGGATGCCACCCGCGGTCACCTCGGCGAATGTAAACCCGCGATCACGCTCAATCGACACGGGGCATTCGCACAGGAGCCGTGCCAATGCCCGGCGTTGCTCGCGCGAGATCGCATGCCCGGGCGTGCTCGGGTCCACGCCGGCTCGCTCACACAACGACCTTGCGAGACGCTCCGGGAGACGCTCGCGCAACCAGCCGAGCACGGTGCGCTTCCCCAGTTGCTGGAGTTGCTGATCGAGCCCATCGAACTGAGCGTCCCCGAGCCAGTTGATCAGCAATGTGGCATCCGGATCGTCGTGGTGCGCGTCGAGATACCATCGGCTCACATCGAGCACCGCCGGGCCCGACAGCCCGAAGTGGGTGCAGAGCAAATCGTTCGTGAACGCGGCCAATCGCTTGCCGGTCCCGGAGCGAACCTCGATCGTGACCCGTGTGGCTATCCCCGAAAGCTCCTTCACCCAATGATCAGAATCGGCGACCACCAGCGGCACGAGCGATGGAAAAATCCGCTCGGTCACGCCATGCCCCAGCAGTTTGGCAAAGCGGTACCCTGCGCCGTCTGAACCGGTCTTGGGCAGTGCCATGCCCCCCGTAGCGAGAACCAGACGGTCGCAATTGATTGGTGTGTTGCGATCGTCTGCAGGCCTGATCTGAAATCGTCCATCATTGTGCTCGATCGAGCCCACCCGCCATGGGTGCACGATCTGCACCCCGTGCCCGTCACAGGCGTTCAGCAGCGCGTTGAGAACCGTCTGGGCGGAGTCCGACACAGGGAACATCTTCCCTGTGTCCTCCTGCTTGAGTTCGACACCCATCGCTTCGAAGAACTCGACCGTCTCTCGTTCTGTGAATGCCTTGAGGACCTTCTTGATCGCGTTGCGTGATGAGCCCGCGTAGTCCGCGGGGAGCACTCGGTGATGCGTGACATTGCAGCGTCCGCCGCCCGCGACCAGGATCTTGGCCCCGATCTTCCTTGCTCCATCGACAACAGTGATCCTCGGATCAATGCCACGAGCCTTGCATGCCCTCGCGGTCATGATGGCGCACATCAGACCCGCGGCTCCCGCCCCCACGATCACGATCTGTGCACTCTCGTTCGTCACCACGAAGAATAGCGCATGAAAAAGGGGCACCATGACCGGTGCCCCTCATGTTTGAAATCAATCGCCTTGTCTACTCGTCGAACATGCCCAGCTGCCACATCATGAAGATCCGCTGGTCTGCGACATCGCGGATCCGCAGATGCAGCGGCTTGCCGCCGCCGTGTCCCGCGTCACGATCAACCCAGAGCAGGATCGGTTCCTGATCCTGGTCGGACCCCGTCGCGTTCTGCATCAGGGCCGCCATTTTGCGTGCGTGCAGCGGGTGGACGCGGGTGTCGTTCTCGCCCGCGGTGAACAACACCGCGGGGTATTTGGTGCCGGGTTTCACATTCTGGTAAGGCGAGTATTTCTTGATGAACTCGTATTGCGCCGGATTCTCTGCGGTGCCGTATTCAGGCACCCAGTAGCGGGCCATCAGGAAGTTCTGATAGCGGACCATGTCAAGCAGAGGCACGGCACTGATGGCGGCACTGAACAGATCGGGGCGCTGGACGACCGTGGCGCCGGTCAACAGACCGCCGTTGGACCCACCCGCGATCCCGAGCTGATTGGGGTTGGTGTACCCGTTGGCGACGAGCCATTCGCCCGCGGCGATGAAATCGTCGAATACATTCTGCTTCTTCTCCAGCATGCCCGACTCATGCCAGGCGTTTCCATACTCACCCCCACCACGAAGGTTGGCGACCGCGTACACCCCGCCGTTCTCGTACCAAGGGAACATGGTCGAGGAGAACCCGGGTGTCATGGAGACATTGAATCCGCCGTAACCGTAGAGGATGGTCGGGTTCTTACCGTTGAGTTCGAGCCCCTTCTTGTGAACGATGAACATGGAGACGGGGGTGCCGTCCTTGGAGTCGTACCAGACCTGCTTGACCTCGATCATCGAGGGATCGACAGGGACATCCGGGCGTGCCCAGAGTTCCCGCTCTCCGGTTGCCAGATCGATCTGGTAAATGCTCCGGGGCATGTTGTAGCTGGAGAAACTCAGGAAAGCCTCCGTGCGATCGTCGGAGACGCTCAGCCCCCCGCTGCCGATCCCCGGCAGTTCGAGATCGCCCTTGGCCCTGCCGCTCATGTCGTAAAGAGCGATGCGTGTCTTTGCCGCGTCGAGCAGATTGACCGCGATGATGCCGCGTGCAAACGAGGTGCCTTGGATCACGAGCTCTTCGCTCTCGGGGACCACGGTCTGCCAGTTCTCGAAGGACGGGTTGTTCAGATCGATCATCGACACGGTGCCGTTGGGGGCTCCGAAGGAATGCTGCATGTAGAACCGGTCGCCGTCGTAGTGCATCCCGCCGGTCCGACCCGACTTGCCCATCACCATGGGCTCGAGGTCCAGCTCGCCGGTGCGGAACCAGGCATCGAGGTTGGCGACCCACATATCCAAGCCCGCGGTGCCGGTCCAGTAGCCGATGACCATCCAGCGTGCATCCTCGGACGGGACGCCGAACGGGCCCCAAGTGGTCCTGAGCGCTTCGATCTCCGCGTCGCTCTTGCCTGAATCGCCGTAGAAGAACTCGATGTCCTTCTGTCGGAAGAGCTCCCTGTCTTCACGATGGTGTGTGCCGATTCTGTGGAGCTTCATCACGCTCGAGTAGGCGTCGTCGGTGTCCTCAAGGTTCTGGTAGAAGAATCCGGAGTTGTCCGGCAGCCAGCCGCTGAGGCGGACCTTGCCGGGGATGACATCCGCGAGCCACTCACCCGATTCGACATCCATGATGTACAGCGTCGAGTTCTCATCGCCCGAGGCGTACATGCCGAACGCCATCAGCGAGCCGTCCTTGTTGGGGGCGGTCCAGGAGACCGTGGTGAGCCCGCTGGGGTCGATCTGCTGCGGGTCGAGAAGCACACGCTCATCGCCGTCGATCCCATCACGCACATAGCGGACGGCCTGCGGCTGGGTGCCTTCTCGTTTGGAGTAGAAGTATCGGTTGCCGTAGACCGATGGTGCGCCGATGCTGGGAACCTCCATCAGCTCACGCAGTCGCTCTTCGAGCTTCTTGCGACCCGGGAGGCTGTCGAGCACCGATCGGGTGTACCCGTTCTGCGCATCCGTCCAACTCGCGACATCGCTGCTGAGTTGACCCATGTTGTTGGGATCTGAGTTGTCACCCTCGAGCCAGCGATAGTTGTCGGTTACCTGCTCACCGTGGACAGTTTCTGTCACCGGAACGGAATCCGTCGCGGGCGGGGCCGCGAGGACGACCGAAGACATGGCGATCAGGGTGAACAATGTCGAGATCGGGGTCATGTGTGCGTTCTCCTGAGGTGTTGCTGCAGTATATGCGAAAACACCGTCGATTTGGCTCCAAGTGGCGTACCACCGACGGGACATCGGGATGCGTTGCCGTCGATCCCAGCAGCGGAAAAGTGCGTGATCGCCCTGAATTCTGCGCCAAGTAACCTCTCGGCGTTGCGGACGAGCGGGCGTTAAACCGATCCGATGTGCCGCTGGTGTCGGCGGTGTGTTACCAGGATGGACCCAACCGATTCCGCGTAGAACCGAGGGAGCATTTTACTGCACCAGTCCCTTGGTCAGGCGCATGAACGCAGTCTCCAGGTTCACCGGCTCCTCCTGAAAGTGCGTGACCCGGAAGCCGTTGTTGATGAGCACATTGGGGATATCGGTGAAGTTCCCGCCCATGCGATCGTCGTAGTGCGCGTGGATGAGCTGGCTCGACCCGCCGCCCAGCGCGGTGCCGTCGCCCTGCACGATGCCGACCTTCTCAACGCCGGGCATGGTCTCAAGGATCTTGGTCGCCGCTTCGATGCGCTCGGCGACTCCGATATGCACGACGTGCCCCACCTTTGCGCGGCGGAGGATCTCGTCGACCGAACCGTTGAAGAGCAGCTCGCCCTTCTCGATGATGCCCACCGTGTTGCAGAGCTCAGCGAGCTCGTGGAGGATGTGGCTGGAGATCAGGATGGTCTTGCCCATCCGCTTGAGTTCTTTGAGCAGCTCGCGGATCTCGATGCGGGCACGCGGGTCGAGACCCGAGGCCGGCTCATCCATCAGCAGCACCTTGGGATCGTGGAGCAGGACACGGGCGATGCTCAGACGCTGCTGCATGCCCCGGCTGAGCGAGTTGACCTCCGCGGTCTGCTTGTAGGTCAGGTCGGTGAGTTCGAGCACATCGTTCACGACCTTCTTGCGCTGCTGCCCGTTGATGTTGTAGGCCGCCGCGAAGAACTCGAGGTACTCGTGCACCACCATGTCCTGATAGGCACCCATGAAGTCGGGAACATACCCAATGAGCGGGCGGATCTGGCGGTTCTGATAGCCGATGGTCAGCCCTGCGACCTGTGCCTGACCCGATGAGGGTTTGAGCAATGTGGCGAGCACCTTGATGGCGGTCGTCTTTCCCGCCCCGTTGGGCCCGATGAAGCCGAAGCAATCGCCCTCGTTGATGGTGAGGTTGAGCGCGTTGAGCGCGATCAGGTCGCCGTAGCGTTTGGTCAGGTTGATGGTCTCGATCATTGCCATGGAAAACTCCCTTTCATCAACACCATCAATCCTCAACCTGCTCATCCGTTGCCGGCTGATTACCGTCATCTGGACGATCGAAACTCAGAAACACAGGTGGCGCCGGATCAAACGGGTACACCCAGGTCACCACTGTGGTGCCCGAGCTGGGCACACGGCGCCCGTCGATCCAGACCGGGCTGGGCATCGCATCAGGGTCTGCATTATCGGGATCAATCTCCAGGACCCCCGTGACGATCAGGGCGGGCTGGGTGAACCAGCGGCCGAGGTCCCAACCGTGCAGCAGTCGTCGTCCTGCGAGTCGCTCACCAACCGGATCACTGCTCGAGGCCCCAAAGCGGGGCGGTTCGAGCTGTGAAATGAACATTCCGGCGACGAGACGATCCGTGAGCGTCCCCCTGCTGCCGAGAATCCCGCTCCGGTCGACGCCGAAACGAACGGCCGTCTCAAAGTAGTTGCTCTGTCGGGCCTGACGATCAGCCGCTGCCAAGCTCGTGATATCACTCAACTCGATGGATTGCCCGGGCGCCCAGCCGTCGGTTCCGAAGTTCGGTGCATACACAGCGGTCTGCGCAATCATTCGCCGATCCAGGTTCTGTCCGACACGGTTGATTGGTGTCTCGCGGTAGATCACAAAGACCTTGACATCCCGCAGAACCCCGGGCAGGTTGTGCGCGATCTGCCCCGAAACCACAGACCCATCAAGCGAGAGCTGTGCTTCACCCACGGAGCCCAGCTCGCCGACCACATAGGGCATCGTCCAGTTCGCGTCACCCGACCATTCCGAATAGAACGACTTGACGGTCGCACGCGTGGGGACCGTCAGCGCCGCGGGCGAGCGGGACTGCACCCGATACCCCGAGTTGTCCGGGAATGAGCCGCCGAGCACGCCCGTGATATCCGGTGAGCCCCAGGGAATCAGCAGGTCGGTGCTCTCCTGCGCGGCGAATCCGGTGGACTGTCCCGGATCCTGCACAGATACCGTCGCCTGTCCGTAGGTCGGGAGCATCGCACTGAACCATGTGCGGACTCGCTGGGTGTCCTGCCCGTGGACCTGCTCGACGAGGGACAGGTGCGAGATTGTCGCACGCTTGGGGCGAAGCGCGGTCGCTCCGATCCATGCGATCGCGGCGAATCCGAAAATACACGCGACGAAAGCCATCCACGCGTGCTGGTTCATCTTTTTACGCTTGAGCATCGCATAACCGAGCGGGCCAGCGAACATCCAATAGAGAAAGAAGACAACGATCCCGAAGAACACACCCTGCACGGCGGTTCCCGTTTTGGAGATCGAATCGCTGACACCATCGTCAAAAAGCAACAACGCCCGGCTCGCAGCGTCGGCCTTCTGCTGGTCCGTGATCTGGTCTGGGCGCAGCACATTCCCGCGCAATCCCAGCACCCGATGCCAGAACGGCTCGGGCTCGGGCAACCCCACGCGTCGAAGCTGCCCGTGATTCAGCGGAAGCCCGACAACCGTTACCATCCCCGATCCCAGCACACGGCGGATCACCACGGTCTCATCGTCGGGCCCCACGAGCACGGGCATCGCGTCGGATTTCGAACCATCCTCGGTCGGCTCAAAGCTGTAGACAACCGCATTGGTTGGCAGTTCGACGGATTCGGACTCGGTGAGCAGCGCCCTGTAGGGCTCGAGCGAGACCCCCTCGTTGCGTCGTGGCGCCTTGATAACCGGGAGCAGCGAGCGAAGCGGGTGCGACCCGAGGTACCAGGGATCTCCGGAACTCTGGAGGACAATGACCAGGTGCCCGCCGCGCTGAACCCACTCGCGGATGGCGCGGGCCTTCTCGGGGGTCAGCCGCCCCGGGTCGTAGGCAGCGGTGGTCGAAGTGGACCAGACGAGCGTGTCGAGACTCAGGAGCCCCTGCCAACGGTCGGGCAGATTATCGATCGAGAGTCCGGAGGAAGTCCGCTGAAGCTCATGGGAGAAGAGCATCCATGGATTGTTGTTGACGGTGAACCCGTACTGGTCGAGCCCGAGTTGGTTTGATCCGAGCACACCGATGAGACCAACCCGAGCGGATTGGATCTGGGGGTTGTATATCGGGTATGAGCCGAGCAGGCGACCGGCGCGGAACCCGATTTCTCCTAGGTTCCCGCTCCCGCCGTCATCGATCGCTTCGAACGCCTTGAGCACATACTCAGACCCGGTGCTCTGGTACGGCAGCCAGCAGTAGATCCAGAAACTCTGGACAACGCCCGGGTTTGCAGTCACGACGCGGTCGTACTGGGTCTGATCGCCGTCCTCATCGGGTATCTCCAAACGGAGCACGATGTCCCTGCTGCTGGAGCCCAGGTCCTGCATCTGGACCTGCACACCTGTCCAGTCGCCCTCGCGGGCGAGACCACCAATGCCGAAGCTCACGACGCTAAGTTCAACCTCGTTGCCCTGCCCCTGAGACCGCGTATCTTCCTGTGCCAATGCCGGGGCCTGCAACAGCAAAGCAACCACAAGCACACTCCATACATGCAGGAGCGTTATTCGCATACGGCGGATGGTCCGCTGTTGGGGGTCTTTTCCAGCCGGGTTTCGCACGATCGCACACGCCTCCTGCATGTCGCCCCGGCCGCCAATCATGCGGGGCATATTGAATCTCAATATTCTACGATCAAACGCCCATTCTGGTGCATCAGTCGAAAGATTCTTCTCTGGATCGTCGATGACAGCTCTCATGGGCACCCTGAGCACAGGCATGATTCTGGTCTTTGTGATCGCCAGCGCAGCGACCGTCTTTGCCATGATGCGCGTGTTCACGAACATCATCGAGCACGAAACCGAGCTTCATGACCTGCGGAACCGCATCAAGCAGCTTCAGTTCGAGCAGCAGCTCTATCTCGCTCGTCTCCACGGGCAGATCAGTGAAGAAGCCGATGTGGAGATCATCGAGGACGAAGGCCCGATCGGAGCCATTGAGCACGCTCAGGTTGCGGCCTCGGCCGTTGCCGATGCGATCGAGCTGGATGCCGAGCCCCAGGCGGCCTGATCAGGACCCCTGAAACGCGCTGATATTGTGCAACTGCTCAACCAGCGCCACATGCGAACGCGACCCCATCCGGAAACATTCGAGCTCGAACTTCTCGTTGGGCGAGTGGACCCTGTCATCTTCGAGGCCGAAGCCCATGAAGATCGTTTCCAGACCCAGCGTTTCCTTGAGGAGCCCGGCAACCGGGATCGAGCCGCCAGACTTGATCATCGCGGGCGCGATGCCACAACCGACCTCGATCGCCTTGGCCGCGGCCCGCAGGGGCGCGGAATCGGTGGCGCAGGTCGCGGGTGCGCCCCCGCCGTGATCCTGGAACTTCCATGTGCAGCCGGGCGGGGTCCGGGCTTCGAGCCACGCGAAGAAGGCTTTGCTGATGGTCTGGGAATCCTGATCATCCACGAGACGGAAGGAGACCTTGGCGCTCGCAGAGGAGGGGATCACTGTCTTCGCTCCGGGCCCTGTGTAGCCACCGATGATCCCGTTGATGTCCGCGGTTGGTCTGGCCCATTCTCGTTCGATGAAACTGAACCCACGCTCGCCGATGCTCGCTTCGGGCAGCAAGCCGATCCCACGCAGTGCGACGGCCTCGTTCACGCCGAGCCCCTCCCACTGATGACGCTCCTCTTTGGTCAGCTCACGAACTCCCTCGTAAAAGCCCGGGATCGTGACACGCCGGTCATCATCCCAAAGCTGAGCCAGTATTCTGGAAAGCTCGTTGATCGGGTTGGGGACCTTCCCGCCCCAGAGGCCTGAATGAAGGTCCTGGTCGGGTCCGATGAGCGTGACCTCGGTGTATGCCAATCCGCGCACGCCGTAAGTGATCGCGGGTCGGCCTCGACCGAGCATGCCGGTGTCCGAGATCAGGCAGACATCGGTCTCACCCAGACGCTCTTTCTGCTGCTCGACGAAGCGTTCGAGGTTGACCGAGCCCGACTCCTCTTCGCCCTCGAGCATCACGGTATATTTGACCCCTCCGCCCGCAACCCCGCCTGTCTCAAACAGGGAACGCATCGCCTCGAGGAACATCATCACCTGGCCCTTGTCGTCGCACGCCCCGCGAGCCACAATCCGTTCGCCCAGTGCTCCCTCGGCGGGCTTGCGAACGGGCGTGAATGGTGCCGATTCCCAGAGCTCGATCGGGTCCGCGGGCTGGACATCGTAATGCCCGTAGAACAACACATGAGGCCCGTCGTACTCTGGACTGCCCTCGCTGTGGGCCATGACGATCGGGTGCCCCGGCTTGGCCTCCGTCCCGGTCAGGCAGATCTCGACCTCGAAGCCCGAGCCACGCAGGTGTTCCGCGGCCCACTGCGCTGCCCGCGCTGTGTCCTCGTTGTGCGCCGGGTCTGTACCGACGGATGGGATCGAGAGCCATTCGATAAGGCGGTCAATGGATTCGTTCTCATGCTGGCTCAGCCATTCGATCGCATCAGGAGTACTCATGGTTCTTCTCCGGTATTGGTTGGTCGAGAACCGAGGATAGCGCAGTAAAAACCCGTCGCCCTGATGAGGCGACGGGTTGATTGATCAGAATCTCGAGTTTGTCTCTCTCGTAATCGATCAGCGACGACGGCGGGTCGCGGCCAGACCGCCGAGCCCGAGGAGGGCGAGCGAGCCGGGAGCGGGGATGCCGGTCTTGAAGACGATGTTGTCGAGGTAGAGCGATTCGCTGCCCGAGTTCGACTCGAGCTCAACCATCAGGGTGATGTTGGCGTAGCCGGTCAGATCGAGGAAGCCGGTGATCCAGCGGTCTTCGATACCCAGGTCATCGATGTCCGAGCCCATCGTGTTGACGATGTCGATTTCGGTGCCGTCGGCATCAACCCAGATGCGGATGCGATCGTCGCTCTCCCAGCCGGTTTCCTGCACGAAGAAGTCGAAGCAAAGCGACCACTCGAACTCCACGCGTGAGTTGGGTGCGCCCAGCGGCGAGGTCACGGTGTCGAAGGTGGTCCGCATGGTGCCGTCGGCGTCCTGGAGCTGGAAGCCCTGCACGCCGTCGGTGAATGCGCCAACGGTGCCGGTGAAGTTGGTCGCGCCGACGAAGTCGCCGTCGGTCAGGCCAACATCGTTGCGGCTGTTGAAGTACGACGAGTCGAAGCCGATCTCCACGCCGTCGGCGAGGAAGTCGACATCGGACTGACCAGCGTTGTTGATCAGGTCGTGGTCCATGCTCGCGTCGCCGGTATCGACATACTGGTCGCCGACGAACGCGTTTTCAAAGCTGGTGAATGCGATGACCTGACCGCCGGCCGAAGCCGCGGCTGCAAAGCCAGCGATAGTCACAATTGCCATAGTGTTCTTCACGAGATTCCCTCCAGAAACAGTGGGCGCATACTCTCTGATCAATCTCTTCGATATGCGATGGGCGGCAACAAATCCACTCTCACACACGATCTCTCAGCCCTGAGTATACACGATTAGGGCGTGGCCGGAAACGCCAATCGTCAAAAACCACCAAGTTCAGGATTATTTTCACAGTTTCTGAACGCGCGAAATGGTGGCAATCTGGGCAGTTTGGAGAATCTGGCTGTTTCGAGGCATGAAAAAACCGCCTTACGGCGGCTTGTTTGCGGATGGCAATGTCTTTATTCAGTAGATCTTCACGACTGACCGGCCCCGGGCTTGATCTTGCATGAACTGGATCGACTCATCGGTGTTGTCTGCATCGTTCCAAACAGTGCCCGTTGGGTGCCAGGGATTCGGGTTGGTCCACATGTCAATCGCGGCCATCGAGCGGACAGAGCCATCGAAGTAGAGTGCATTGACTTTTCGCTCACCATGTCGCATAGACAGCTCGACATTCGTTTGCGATGAGGATGAACGAGACTCACGCCCCCAAGCTCTTGACTCTTTGAAAGTCGGGGTAGGTTCAGTGAAATTGCCGTACCACCGCGGTGCAACAGTCGGGTTGTAGGTCATCCCGTCCACTTCACCTTCACCGGGATCCGTCCAGAAACGCGAACCATCCGCCGCCATGACCTTGTCGGACACAACAGTACCGACCTGAGTCATTTTGTGCCTGAACCCAGTTGGCTGCTGAGGTGCCGAAGGGTTTGACATCATGGAGTTGAGGTCCGCGCTGATATTGATTCCTCCGCTTACCGAAACACGCTGAATCAGACTCTCAAGAGCTCCCTGAGCTGATCGCGAGTAATGGGCAAAGCCGGAAGGCATGAGATAACTGTTCTGTTTCACCCCAGCGATGACCTCATCGGCAAAGTCATCGAAGTCGCCGGGCAGGCCGCTGCCGCCGCTGTCCTGATAGGGTGCATCGATGAATGCCTTTGTGGATGCGCACCCAAAGTCATTGTTGAGTTGCGTCATCTTTTCCGCTCGCAATGACGAAAGCCCAAGCGAGTCCCCAAGCATCGGCGTGATCCAGTCCTGCGTTTGCGTCGGGGTGTCCGGGCTGTTGTTGCCCTCCAATGCGTCGGCACCGTATTGGAGACCCTCGCCCGGAACAACGACACGACCGAGGTACTTCGCCCCGACATTGACAGGGCTCGAATAATGGTCTCGGTAGTTGCCCGCATAAATGGCGTTGGCTGTGCCAAGGCTCCGCAGTGTGGTTGAACACACAAGCGTCTGAGCCGTTGCCCGCGCCGCACCGAGTGCAGGGAGCAGGATGCCGATAAGCAGCGCAATGATCGCGATGACCACCAGCAACTCAATCAGTGTAAAGGCTTTTCTCGTCTTCATTTGGCAATCTCCTTTGCCTGCCTCATCTGCAATCGGCCCCGTATACAAGTGGCAGTCTGACACTATTTTAGAAGCACAAACTTGATCGGATCATCAGGCAATACGGTAATCGTCATTTTCCCTGAATCGAGCTTGGAGCCTTCTCGTACCTGTTCAGTGAGGAAGGTCTCAAATCCTGATGGGATCTCATAAACTAGTTCGTCAACTTGATTGACAGGGTAAAGCGTTCGATCACCGGTATCGGGGTGCTTGGCAGGCAGCGGGACTCCCCGGGCCTTTCCCTTGCGGATGTCGTACAACTGCCCCGTCATGATGTCCACAGTGAGGTACCCATTTGTTTTTGGGACCGAACCCGAACTCGTAAACTTCCATACCGAGAAGCCCAGAACAGCGATTGCGACAAGAAACAGGATGATTTGCCAGGGTTTGATGTTGTCCATGTCGCGATTCCCTGCGGGTCTTGTCGGTTCGTTCCGTCGATTCTACCGGAAACGATGGGGTGGGCAACTCAGCCCACCGTTCTGCGTTGCCGCCATACTCAGTTCGTGCGGCGTAGTTCCAAGGAAACGGGGTAGTGATCCGCGGCGTACCCCTCAAATGTGTCCAAATCTCGCCAACTGATCCCCTCTGGCCGGGCGGCGGTCCCCAGAACGAAGCCTGAGCCGTCCACAAGGCGGCCCTGTGCGGCTTCGTTGAGCAGCATCAGGTCGATGCGCCGGTTCGATTCATGCGAAATGATCTTCCTGTCACCGGGCTTGGCTTTTGCAAAGAGATCGTTAAACCCGGCCCGGAGGTAGATCTGCACGCTCTCGTCACCCGGCTGGGCGTTGAAATCGCCCAGAATCACGACCGGACGCTTGGGATGCGTCTTCTCGACCTCGTGGGCGAGCTTCAGGATCGTGCGTGCCTCGGCTTCGCGCCAGTAGCCGCTGTAGCGGCCCGATTTGTGATGGACCACGAATAGGGTGAGAGTCCAGAAGTCGCCCGATTCATCGTTGGCGGGGATCTCGACATCGACCTTGAGCGGCGAGCGCCGGAAAGCGACCGGCTCGCCGGCGTAGAAGTTCTTGGCGTTGGGTCCATAGTTGTCGGGGTGTACGCCGCCGAGTTCCTTGCCGATCCAGAGCTCTGGGTTGCTCAGGGGATAGCGCGAGAGCACGGCGTTCTCGATGCCACGCGAGTTGCCCGCGTCGAGGGAGATGATGTGGTCGTATCCCATATCCGGGATGTATCGCTCGACGAACATGTCAAGCGCTTCGCGGGACTCGATCTCCTGCACGCAGAGCACATCGGCGTTCACCGCCCGGATCGCCTGGGCGACGGCGAGCATCTGGTGATGGGGCTTGGCGTCATCGATGTCCTCGTCATTGCCCGAGAGTGTCGGATCATCGACATCGTCGAAGAGGTTCTCGATGTTGTAGGTGGTGAGACGGAAGCTGCCGGGGGCCTTCTCAGGGGCCTGCGCGATGCCGAAGCGTCGCATCGTCTGCTCAGCGAGTCGGATCTGCTCAAGGAGTTTGGCGTCCGCGTCGGGCTGGGCGGGTGCGAGGGATGCGAAGAGGGCGACCGCGAGGGTCGCGATGCTCAGGAGTGCACTGTGAAGAACGCGTCGATTCGGGTTCATGCGATGATCCTCATCTGGGCCGTGGGCTGCTCCGAGCCCGGCTTGAAGTCTAGGCGGCGCAGTCGCGTGTCAAGCGGGCTTTGTGTGAACCGCGGGCGAGCGTACCGACTACGATTGAGCGATGCAGATCGTGCTCGCCAACCCGCGTGGATTCTGTGCCGGCGTCCGCATGGCCATCGATGTTGTGGATCAGGTGCTCGATATCGTAGATCCCGACGAAACTGTCTATGTCTACCACGAGATTGTGCACAACAGGCATGTTGTGGACCGGTTTGTCGATCGGGGCGTGATGTTCGTCGATGATCTCGAAGCGGTCCCGGAGGGGTCGATCGTGGTCTTCAGCGCCCACGGCGTCTCGCCGGCGATCCGCGCCCAGGCCGACGCCCGGAATCTCAGTTCGATCGATGCGACCTGCCCGCTGGTCACCAAGGTGCATTCACGCGCGGTGCGGTATGCACGCCAGGGCTATCAGATCCTGCTCGTCGGCCATAAGGAGCATCAGGAGATCATCGGGACCTTCGGCGAAGCACCGGAACAGACCCAGGTGGTCGAATCGGCCGCGTGCATCGAGCATCTGAAGATCGATAATCCGGACAAGCTGGTCTACCTGACCCAGACCACGCTCTCGGTGGACGACGCGAATGTGATCATCTCGGCGCTCAAGCAGGCCTTCCCGAATATCAAAGAGCCCCCGACCGAGGACATCTGCTACGCGACCACCAACCGGCAGGCGGCCGTCCGTCAGATCGCCCCCCACTGCGACCTGGTGATTGTCGTGGGCAGTCAGAACTCATCGAACTCGGTGCGGCTCACCGAGATCGCCCAGAACGCGGGGACGCGTGGTGTGCGGATCGACGATGTACACGAACTCGACCCGGGGTGGTACCCGACCGGTGACGAGCGAATCATGCTGACCGCCGGGGCATCGGCGCCAGAGGATCTGGTGAGCGAAATCTGCCGCCACTTTGTGGAGCATCACGGTGCGACACTGCATCTTGCGGATGTGTTCGAGGAGACGGTCGAGTTCGGTCTGCCACTGAGTCTCAAGAAGCTGATGGAGGAGCACAACATCGATCATCGCGATCGGCGTGTGCGTGTCGAAGCGCCCGAGATCACGCAGCGTGAATACGGGATGGTTGCTGTGCCATTGACGATCAGCACGGGCGGCACGGCATGAAACATCCCAGCAATCACTTCTTCGAGCACACCCCCGAATCGCTGGCATACTGGTGCGTGGAGCACGGCATGCCCAAGTTCCGGGCCAAGCAGATCCTTGAGTGGGTCTATGAAAAAGGCGTTGTTGATCCGGCGCAGATGACGAATCTGTCCGCAAAGGATCGCGAGCTGCTCAACACCCAGATGACCTTTCTCTCAGGCCCCACGGTGGCGCATCAGCTCGCGACCGACGGGACACAGAAACTGCTCATCGAGTGGCCCGACGACATCGAGACCAACCGGGTCGCCGCCGATGAGGCGTCGGTCGAGCACGGCTCACGCCTGCCGATCCTTGATCAGCAGATGCCCTACTCGAACACGGCCCGCCAGACCGAGTGCGTGATGATCCCGGCTCTGGACACAGAACGGAAGACCGCCTGCATCAGCTCGCAGATCGGGTGCCCGGTGGGGTGCAAGTTCTGTGCAACGGGCATCGGCGGGCTGGACGGGAACCTGTCAGCCGGGCGCATCGTCGAGCAGGTCTGGCGTCTCAACCAACTGCAAGATGTGGACCGTGTCTCCAATGTGGTCTTCATGGGCATGGGCGAGCCGCTGGCGAACTTTGCGGCGGTGACCCACGCAACCCGTACGCTCGCGGCCCCATGGGGCATGGGCATCAGCGCCCGCAAGATCACGATTTCGACCGTAGGCATGCACAAGGCGATCGAGAAACTGGCCGACCAGCTCGATCTGCCGGTCACACTCGCGCTGTCGCTGCACGCCCCCAACGATGCGCTCCGCAAGCAACTGATCCCGTGGGCCCAGTTCACGACGATCGATCAGCTCGTGGCGGCCTGCTCAACATGGTTCAAGAAGACCGGGCGGGAGATTACGCTCGAATATATTCTGCTGGCGGGGGTGAACGACCTGCCCGAGCACGCCGAGCAACTGGCGGGCGTGGTCCATAAGCTGCGGGCCAATGTGAACCTGATCCGCTACAACGAGGTCAAGGGCCTGGCGTTCCAGCGTCCAGGCGGGGATGATGTGCATCACTTCCAGCGGGTGCTGCGTGAGCACGGCGTGAACTGCCATATCCGCGCCAGCCGTGGACGCGATATCGCGGCGGCGTGCGGGCAGCTGCGTCACGAGCACACGCCCGCGTAAGTCTGTTACCCTTTCATTGATGCAGTCGTCCCCCTCCATCAGCCCGATGCCCGAACCGGTCGCGTCGTACGACTGGGCGAATGAGTTCCGTGCGTTCACCAGCTTTCATTGGGTCGTGCTCGCGGTGTGCCTGGGATCAATGATCGCGTTCTGCCTGATCGGCAGGCGGCTGCTGCGGCGTGATCTCGAACTGGGCGGTGATCGTGAGGCCCGATTCCGCAAGCTGCTCGCCTGGTCGATCCTGCTCACGCAGGGGTTCATCCTTGCACGCCGCATGGTCTACTTCGATCTGCAGGATTCACTGCCCCTGCATATGTGCAGGCTGGGGGTGTGGATTGCTGCATGGCAGCTCTTGACACTCGATCGTCGGGCACGGGCACTGACCTGCTTCTGGGGTATCGGGCTCAGTGCACAGGTATTCTTCACGCCGTTCATCAAGGCGGGATACAGCGACCTGTCATTCTATATCTACTGGCTCAACCACCTGCAGATCGTCGGCTGTGCTGTCTACGACATCGTGGTACTCGGGTATCGCCCCAACGCGCGGGATCTCCGCTTCGCGAGCATCTGGGGTGTGGTCTATGCCGCGGTCACGATCGGGCTCAACGCGGTGCTTGGCACAAACTATTCGTATCTCGGGTCGGGCTCCCACGAGGGCGTGTCATTGGTGGACCAACTGGGCCCGTACCCGCAGCGGACAATCTGGATGAGCCTGGGTGCGTTGCTCGTGTTCGTGCTGATCTTCGGGGTCTCCAAGCTGATCATGTTCGTGCGAACGCGGGTGTTCAGGAAGCCCCCGCCTCGCTTCATCGGTCCTGAGAATGCCCCAGACGCTACACTGAGCCCGTGATACTGCTGATTGTCATGCTGGTCGGTGTGGGGCTGGGGATTGCCCTGCCGACGACTTGGATCGTGCTGCGCCTGAGTCATCGGGCGGGCGCGTTCGATAGTGCGCCAATCGCTGGACAGATCAAAGCAGAAGCCCGCCGCATCCCCAACACGGGTGGGATTGCCATCGCGCTGGGCGTGCTGCTACCAATGCTGATCGCGGTGATCGGATTCGGGATGCTCAATCCAGATTCAATGCCCGGCGTGCTTGAACCGATGCGAGCGCATCTCCCGGGGCTCCGGTCTCAGCTGCCACTGGGCTGGACCCTCATCGGGTGTGTGCTGGGGCTGCATCTGCTGGGGCTGATCGACGATCGGCGGCCGATGGGCCCCTGGCTCAAGCTGGTGATCATGCTTGTCCCGGGGCTTATCTTCGCGGCGTACTTCGACACCCGTTTGATGACCCTGCTCGATGGGTATGTCGGGGGCTCCTGGCTGAGCATCATCATCACGGTGCTCTGGTTCACCGCGATCATCAACGCGATGAACTTCATTGACAACATGGACGGGCTCAGCGGCGGGATCGCGGTCATCGCCGGCTCGATGCTGCTGATTGTCACACTGCTCAACGGTCAGTGGTTCGTCGGGGCGATCTGTGCCCTGCTGGTTGGTTCAGTTCTCGGGTTCCTGGTGTTCAACTTCCCGCCGGCCAGGATCTTCATGGGCGACGGGGGCTCTCTTGTGATCGGGCTGTTGCTGGCGTTTCTGACGGTGCGGACGACCTATACACCTCTGGACAGCACCGCCGCTGCTCCGAGCGGGTGGTACGCGGTGCTGATGCCGGTCGTGATTCTGGCGGTGCCGCTGTATGACTTTGTCTCGGTGACACTGATCCGATTGAGTCAGGGCAAGAGCCCGTTCGTCGGCGATATGCAGCACTTCTCGCATCGAATGCGTGACCGCGGGCTGCGGGCGCGGAGCACAATTCTGGTCATCTATGCGCTGACACTTGCGACCGGGATCTCTGGGCTCCTGATGACCCGCGCACTGCCCTGGCAGGCGATCCTGCTGGGTGTGCAGGTGCTGGCGCTGATCAGCGCCATCGCAATCTTCGAGTATCGCTCACCCACGAAGCACTCGGATGCATCGCATGGATGATGCCCAGGAACCCATGACGCTCGGAGATCGGCTCGCTTGGGCTGGGCTGGTGATCCTCACCATACTGTGCTTTGCTCGGGCGATGATCGAACATGATCCCTTCCCCTGGTGGCAGAGCGACCCGTTCATCTTCTCGCCTCCGATCGTGGGCCTGACCCCGCGATGGGCCCTGCTTCTCAACATCGCGCTCGTGCTCAGCGCAGGATTATCCCTATTTGGCCACGCGTTGCGTCACCGTGGTGCTACACCGATCTCGATCGCCCTGCTCTGTGTCGCGATCGCGGTTCTCGTATATCACACCATCATCGATCCCGAGCGTGTGCTCGACGCGTCAACCGTTTCGGGCGTCGCAGCGGTGCTTGCCGCGGCGAGCATGGCCCACACGCTCCCCGGGGCACGGCGGATGCTTGGCGCAATCGCGATGAGTTTCGCGCTGCTGCTCACATGCGTAGGGATTTACGAGGTCTTTATCAGTCACCCCCGGACACTGAGCACCTATGAGGCCGGTCGCGACGCGTTCCTGGCTGCCCGGGGGTGGTCGAATGAATCTTTCGAGGCCCTCTCGTACGAGCGTCGGTTGCGCAACCCAGAGCCCTTGGCATGGTTTGGATTGACCAATGTGTTCGCGAGTTTCTGTGCCGCCGGAAGCGCGGCCCTCTTCACCTTGTCGCTTGGCATCTGGAGAGCAAAGCAACGGGTGGCACACCTGCTCATGATTGCGGCACTCTTCGCGGCGTTCGGGCTCATGCTCGCCGGCTCCAAGGGTGGATACGGTGTCCTGCTCATCGGACTCCTGCTCGGGTCATTGATCTATCTGGGGAAAGCCCGCTGGATCGATGGCCGCCTGCTGCTCGTCCTTTGCGGCAGCGTGATCGTGGTGCTGGGTCTTCGTGGGTTGATGGGCGAGCATCTCGGGGAGCGCAGCCTGCTCTTCCGCTGGCATTACCTGCTGGGCTCTCTGCGGATCTGGATCCACGACCCGCTGCTGGGTTGTGGGCCGGGGATGTTCCAGCAGCGTTACGCGTTGCTCAAGCCCGATTTGAGCCCGGAGGATGTAGCGAGCGCCCACAGCTTCGTGTTCGACTGGCTCGCAACGCTGGGCATCGGTGGCATTGCCCTGATTGGCTTTCTGTCCCGCGTGGTTCTGGGTGCAGGGCATTCAGGCGTGGACCGACCGGATCCAGATGGATTCAAGCGAGAAGAGAATGACCGCCTCATCAAGCTTGCATTGCTTATGGTGTCTTTCCCGATGTTGATCGCACTGCGGATGCAATCGCCTGTGACGGATCTCGAGGGCATGGCCCCGCTGCTTGTCGGCTGGGTGCTCTGGGGCGGCTGCACGGTGCTGATCCTGCGAAGCCATGTCTCGGATCGAGTCATCCACAACGCAGTGCTGATCGGCGCGTGCGTCATGCTCGTGCATGGGATGATCGAAGTGACCGGATCGCTGATCAACTCCGCGCCGCTCTGGGCCCTGTTCATCGCTGCTGCGAGCACACGAGCACCTGTCAGAGTCAGCCGTACGCTTTGCCTGATCCCGGTCGCAGCGATGCTTCTGCTCGGCGGCGTGCTCATCTGGCGATGGGGCATGATCAACGCCTGGGAGCGTTCGCTGCACAGCGCTGCACGCGATGCGACTTGGATCACCGCGGTAAATAGCTCACTCAATGCGATGGAATCGAGCCCTCAGCCGCAGACCGAGCTGGATCACGCGGCTTCGATGTTGACCGACCTGCTCGGGCGTCCCGTGCCCGCTTCGCTTGATGCGATCATTCCAGCGCTGAATCAGTCCGAACTCGACGGGCGCTTTTTCGCGATCGAGCGACTCGAGCGAGCGCTCGAGGCCCGGCCGTCCCACACAGCGACTCGCATCGCTCTTTCCCAGCAGCAGTTGTGGATCGCGAGCCTGGCGATGAGCAGCGGACGCGATGACCTTGCCCGGGACATGTGGGATCGCGCCACAACTTTCTTTGCAGACACACCCCTCAATGCGGGGGGAAACCGTTGGGCAGGCAGTGTATGGGCTGGGCGAGCATCCGCGGACCTGGATGCACCCGAAGTGCGTCGCTGGCTTGAGAAGGCGGCCCGGTACTGGGAGTCGGCCATGGAGCAGTCGCCGCATGATCCGCATACGGCGCTGCGTCTGATGGACAACGCGATCGATCGGGACGAGATTGACCGAGCCCGGGACTGGGCCAGGCGTGCCCTGCAACTGCACGAAGCGACCCGGCTCGACCCGCTGCGTGGGCTCAACCCTGAGGATCTTGCCCGTGCCCGACGGATCGGAATGCCATAAGCGATCGAGAAGGTCCGAGAATGGTTCCGTTCCCGTTCAATTTCTTGATTGGGTGGGTCTTGGGCCTACGATTATCCCGAAACACGCCCGTCCGGCGACAATAATGTCTCCGGTCCGGCGGGTTTCGTCGGATGTCTTGCATTGGCAAGATGTTGAGCAAAGGACCAATCCGGGCATCGTGCCCGGCAGTGAGGAGCACGCCCATGGAAGAGTCATCGGACCCGGAACCGGCCCGGCATCTTTCGTGATTGCATTGCGTGCTTTTGGCGAAGCTCTGCCGCACTCCAGAACAACACAAAATAACTGACTGCCCAGGGGCGTGAACCGGTGCGATGCCGGGCGGGGATAGTCCCCCAGCCGATCGCCCGACCCGAAGCAGGTCAACAGAACAAATCACGACGACGCGAACTGAGAACGAGAACAAGAAGGACAATCGCGATGGCCACCGACCTATCAAACATCCGCAACATTGGTATTTGTGCCCACATCGACGCGGGCAAAACCACCGTGACCGAACGCATCCTCTACTACACCGGCAAGAACTACAAGCTCGGCGAAGTGCACGAGGGCACCGCGACCATGGACTTCCTTCAGGAAGAACAGGAGCGAGGGATCACCATCCAGTCGGCGGCGACCACCTGCCCCTGGACCAAAGACGGCGTTGAGTACAAGATCAACCTGATCGACACCCCCGGCCACGTGGACTTCACGATCGAGGTTGAGCGCTCGCTGCGCGTGCTCGACGGCGCGGTCGCAGTGTTCGACGGCAAGGAGGGCGTTGAGGCCCAGTCCGAGACAGTCTGGCGCCAGGCGGACCGCTACAAGGTTCCCCGCATGTGCATGATCAACAAAATGGACAAGTTGGGCGCGAACTTTGAATACTCGTTCGACACCATCAAGAAGCGTCTGGGCGCGAACCCCATCGCCATGCAGCTCCCATGGGGCGAGGGCGACGAGCTCAAGGGCATCATCGACCTGCTGACCATGAAGGCCTATGAGTTCGATATCGAATCATCGGGCGCGATCGTCACAGAGAAGGAGATCCCCGAGGATCTGCAGGACAAGGCCGAGCAGTGGCGTCACGACCTCATCGAGTCGGCGGTCGCCCTCGACGACGATCTGATGGAGCAGTACCTCGAGGACGAGGACTCGATCACGATCCCGATGATCAAGAAGGCTGTCCGCAAGGGCACCATCGCACTCGAGTGCAACCCGGTCTTCTGTGGCTCCGCGCTCAAGAATGTCGGCGTGCAGCGCCTCATCGACGCGGTCATCGACTACCTTCCCAACCCGCAGGAAGTCCCCGTCGTTCAGGGCACGGATCCCAAGGACAAAGAGCAAAAGCTCACCCGTCCCCACGACGACACCGCCCCGTTCTCGGGCCTGGTGTTCAAGGTCGTGAGCGATACACACGGCGACCTGACCTATGTCCGCGTCTACTCGGGCAAGCTCGAGAAGGGCACACGCGTGCTCAACCCGGTCAACAACAAGCGAGAGATCGCGTCGCGTATCTTCGAGATGCACGCGAAGGACCGCATGGCACTCGACGAGGTCGGCGCTGGCAACATCGTTGCCGTGGTCGGCATCAAGAGCTCGATGACGGGCGACACCCTCTGCTCGACCGACGACCCGATCGTCCTCGAACGCATGGAGTTCCCCGAGCCCGTGATCTCGATGTCGATCGAGCCCAAGACCGCCGACGACAAGCGCAAGCTTTCCGAGGCGCTCGTCACGATCCGTCGTGAGGATCCCTCGTTCCGCTCCGAGTACAACGAGGAGACCGGGCAGACGATCATCGCGGGCATGGGCGAGCTTCACCTTGAGATCATCAAGAACAAGCTCGTGCGTGACATGAAGATCGGCGTCGAAGTCGGTCGCCCCCGCGTGTCGTACCGCGAAGCGATCCGTGGCGTCGCCAACGGCTGCCGCGGCCTCTTCAAGAAGCAGTCGGGTGGTCGCGGGCAGTTCGGCGACTGTACCGTCAACATCGAGCCCTACACCAAGGAGCAGGCCGAGGCGGACGGCATCGACTTCAAGGACAATGTCGCGTTCGTCAACGGCATCGTCGGCGGCTCGATCCCCAAGGAGTTCATCCCCTCGGTCGAGGCCGGTGTGCGTCAGACCGCCAAGAGCGGTGTGAGCGCTCCGTTCCCGCTGATCAATGTCAAGGTCACGCTCGTGGACGGCAAGTACCACGATGTGGACTCGTCGCAGGTCGCGTTCGAGCAGGCCGGCCGTCTGGCCCTGCGTGAGGCGGTCTCCAAGGCGGGCAGCATCCTGCTCGAGCCGATCATGAAGGTGGTCATCATCACACCCGAGGATTACCTGGGCAATGTGACCGGCGACCTCTCCTCGCGTCGCGGCATGATCCTCGACACCGAGGACAAGGGCATGATCAAGGAGATCACCGCGGATGTCCCGCTGAGCGAGATGTTCGGCTACACCACGGTCCTTCGTGGTCTCTCGCAGGGTCGCGCCGCGAACTCGATGGAGTTCAAGGAGTACCGCGAGATGCCGATGAACCTGCAGCAGGAAGTGATCGCCGCGGGGATGTGATCCGCCTAACCGGCACGATCATTCACGAAAGCATGTTCTCGGGCGTGACCCATCGGGTCACGCCCGTTTTCTTTCTGGTGATACAAATCGAGGTGTGAAGGTTGTATTTGCATGTGCCGACCTATGATCTGCACCCTGCCAGTTCAGGGGGCGAGCGACAAGCTCACCTGATCTGTACGAGGCACCCAGACACTCAGGAGCCAGCGATGGCGGACCGGTTCAAAACAATCTTGCTCTTCGGCGCACCGGGTGCCGGAAAAGGCACGCAGGGTGAGCTGATCGGGAAAGTTCCCGGCTTCTTCCACATGTCTACGGGCGATATGTTCCGTGCACTCGACCGTGACTCCGAGGCGGGCAAGAAGTTCGAGCATTACTCGTCAAAGGGCGAGCTCGTGCCCGACGAGGTCACCATCGAGCTCTGGCAGTGCTATATGAACAAGCGGATCGAGGAAGGGAGCTTTGATCCCAGCACGATGATCCTGATTCTTGATGGCCTGCCGCGCACCGTCGCGCAGGCGAAGCTGATCAGGCCGTTCCTTGATGTGCTCGCGGTGCTGCACCTCAACGCCCGGGACAAGGAGGCCATGGTCGCCCGCTTGCGTGAGCGTGCCATGAAGCAGAACCGGACCGATGATGCCAAGGAAGAAGTCGTTCGCAACCGCCTTGAGATCTACGAGCGAGATACCCGGCCCGTGCTCAACATGTACGACGCATCGATCATCCATGAGATCGACGCGCTCGACACCATGGCGATGGTGATGATGAATGTGCTCAATGTGGTCGCGCCGATCCACGCGGGCCATGTCCTGTCTGCGAAGGCCTGATTCCATCCCCCCACTCAGCACCTTACGCCGCGGCTTCAGTCGTTGGTGTTTCTGTCCCTGTCGTTGCCGCTCGTTGGGGTGACGATCGGATCGACAAGCAACGCCTGGATCAGATAGTTGGGCAGGGTGTTCTGATCACCTGTTGAGCGGATGCCATAAAGCAGCGGAAGGTCGTACGCCCGGTATCGGGCGGGCGGATGGAAGAAATAGGCGATCGGGATCATGTGACTCAGTTCGTCATGGCTCCCGAAGTAGAGCCACTTGCGCTGATACTGCGACGAGCGACCGCCAGTGACGCGGACTCGGTCGACATCGATCGGCACCCAGAAGGTCAGGTCACGCTCGGGATCGTGCATCGCGAACTCGACGAGGCTGACCGTGTTGAGCAGCGGGTCCTCGATCCGCTGATCGATGCATATCACGGTCCGCGCGGGTACGCCCGCGCTGCGGAGCACCGCCGTGAGCAACACCGCGAGGTCATGACGAGAACCCTGCGGGTCTCTGGCGATCACATCTGCCGGGCGCACGATGAATCCTCCCCAGTTGTTTGAACTCACGGCGAACGATGGCCGTCCACCCGCGGTTGTTCGCTCCGGGAACTCGGTGGCCTGGCCGCGGATTGTGAAATACTCGATCACCTTGCCGGTGAGGAACTTGACGACATCGAGCTGTGGCCCATCGCGTGCCTCGGTGTCCTGCCCGATCCAGAACTCAAGCAATGTCCGGATTGTCTCGTCCGCGTCTGGAGCCACCGGGGCGCCGACGGTCTCGACCACAGGGGTCAGGTACGCTCCGATCTCAGGATCCCAGGCGTCTGGCCAGGGGAGCCGACGAGCGAGATTATCGTTGAACACGGTGTCGGCACAGACGATGTGTGAATCGTGCTTGAGATGCAGTTGGCGGTAGCTGCCGAGGATGTCGCCTGACTCCCAGTGCGTGTACTCGGCATAGGTGCCCTCGACGAACTTCTGCGTGTAGGGCGCATCGAGCTGCACGACCGGGTTGTCAGGGCCGTCGAGTCCCAGCGTCCCGCGGCGGTCGTAGAGATTGAGAATCTCGACATCGTCGAATCGGATGCTGACCTCGACATCGCGATTGGGCGACCAGTAGAAGCTGCCCTCTCGAACGACCGGGTACACAAGTTCAACCTGTCGTGGTTGCCAGAGCACCGTTTCCACTCGTTCGCTGTAGTTACGGCCCGGCGTGCGCACATCGTCTGAGATGATGTTGGCTGAGTTGAGGAAGAGCTGCGCCCGGACATCCCAGCGCCATGCGTCTCGAAAGCTGATGTAGGGATTCTCGGGCACCACGGGCTTGGCATCGGGGTGGGCGCTGTTCTGCGCATTGGCCTGGGTTGCGAGAAATCCCAGGCACACCCAGAGCATGGGCAGCAACAAGCAACCCGACGAAACGGCCGCTCTGATTCTCATGTGTTCTCCCCGTTGTTGAGTCCAGTGTCCGCAAAGCGATACGCCCAGAAAACGCCCCGGTTGCCCTGAGCGGGCGGATGCATGCTTCTATCATCATACAGAACCACGCTGCCTGACTGTGTTCAAGGAGAAAACCGTGCCCGCAACCACCGCGATGACACCCGAATCGACCCGCGTTGAAAAGGATTCGATGGGCGAGATGCCCGTCCCCGCCGATGTGCTCTATGGCGCATCGACCCAGCGGGCGGTACTCAACTTCCCCATCTCCGGGCGTCCGGTGCCCGAGCCGATCATCGAGGCGTTCGCACGGCTCAAAGCCGCAACGGCACGGGCGAATATGAAGCTTGAAAAGCTTGAGGCGGCCAAGGGCGACTCGATCATCGAGGCGTGCGAAACCATTCTGGCTGGGCTCAAGGACCGCGGCGGGCTGCACAGACATTTCCCCATTGACATCTTCCAGACGGGGTCGGGTACCTCGACCAATATGAATACCAACGAGGTCGTCGCGAACCTTGTGTGCATCAAGCACGGGGCACCGGTCGGTTCGAGCAAGGATGCCGCGTATCTGCAGAACGATTACGCCGTGCATCCCAACGACCATGTGAATATGGGCCAGTCGAGCAACGACACCTTCCCCACCGCGATGCATGTTTCAGCGGCAGTGGCGATCAAGGATTCCCTGCTCCCGGCCGTCAGTTCCTTGGCCGACGCCCTTGACGAGAAGGCGGCCGCATGGGACGAGATTGTCAAGATCGGGCGCACGCACCTGCAGGATGCCACGCCCATCCGGCTGGGCCAGGAGTTCAGCGGCTTTGCGTCACAGATGCGACACGCTGAACAGCGACTGCACCGGGCACTACACACGCTGGGCGAACTCCCCATCGGTGGAACCGCCGTGGGCACGGGGATCAACACACACCCACGGTTCAGTGAGTTGGTCTGTGCGGAACTGACGCAGGATACAGGGATCGCGTTCCGCGAGGCGAGCAACCATTTCGAGGCCCAGCACGCCAAGGACGGGATCGTGGAGGTCTCCGGGCTGCTCAAGACGATCGCGGTGAGCTTGTCCAAGATCGCCAATGACATCCGCTGGATGGGCTCGGGCCCCCGCTGTGGGATCGGCGAACTCAAGCTCCCGGCGGTCCAGCCCGGCTCGAGCATCATGCCCGGCAAGGTCAACCCGGTCATCTGCGAAGCGGTCGTCATGGCGGCCTGCCAGGTCATTGGTAATGATGCGGCGGTCACAACCGGCGGTCTGGGTGGCGTGGGTTCGCTGCTGGATCTGAATGTCGCCATGCCCATGATGGGTGCGAATGTGCTCGATTCCATCACGCTGCTCGCCGGATCGTGCAACACGCTCAACGACAAACTCATCCAGGGTCTCGAGCCCGATCGGCAGCGATGTGCGGAACTGATTGAAGGCAGCCTTGCCATGTGCACAAGTCTGGTTCCCGTCATCGGTTACGACGCATCTGCCAAGCTCGCCTACCAGGCATATGAAGCCGGGAAGACCGTGCGTGAGCTCGCTGTTGAGCAAGGCATTCTGGATGCCGACCGGCTCAATGAGTTGCTCGATCCGCGGTCGATGACCGAGCCGGGCGAGTGATGGTGTCAGAGATCGAGCGAGTCTGCAGAACATGACGCAACCGAGTTGCGGATCGTGTCGTACCCTTTGCTGAGGGGTATCCGCTTTGCAAGCGGATCAAGCAACTTGTACCCGCGGATCGCGGGCGAATGTGCCCATCAGGGCCAAATCAAGCCGATTTGATGGAGCAAAGCAGTTGCATTTGCTCTATACTCGCAGCAGACCCCACACCCACTTTTTGTGCTCACACTGGAGATTACCATGAGTCAGCATGTTCGTTCGATGATGCCTACCCGATCATCCAACAAACGAAACCTCGCCTTGTACCTTATCGCCGCGGCTGGTCTGGTGACCGGCACCGCGAGTGCGCAGAGTACAACAGCGGGCTCGGGTCAGTCCGGTGTCGAGAACACCGGCACACAGCAGTCATCCGACAATGTCCTTCAGGGCAAGCCCATGGTCCTCAAGTTCAGGGCCAGCAGCGCAGAGTTCATCATTGCCAAGCCCGCTGAAAAGGTCAGCGTGGCGACGCGCGTGGTGAACCCGGCGGTTCCAAGCTTCAATGTCGAGAAAACCATCTACGCGCAGCTGACGGTCAGTGCGGACAACGCTCAGATTCTCGAGCGTGCGCTGAACACGGCAACCACCCAGTTGGGGACCAAGCAACCCGGGGCACACAGCTACCGCAAGTTCCTCGATCTTCCCAATGTGTTCGTGGTCGAAGCGTTGTCGGTTGAGGATGCGATCAACCTGACCAACCTGCTCGATGGCATGCCAGGGATCAACTGGGCAGAGGTCGCACATCGCGAACCTTTGAGCAACAAGAGCATGGGTGGCCCAACGATCACCACCGATCCCAACGCACCCTTCCAGTGGCATGTGTTCAACAACCCTGCGCTGTTCGCGGCTCCATTTGATGGCAACCACGCCATCGATCAGGCGTACGCCATGGGCTACTCGGGCCAGGGCGTGACTGTCGGCGTGCTCGAGGCGGACCAGAACAGCTTCTATCGTGTTGATGATATGGGTGTCCTTGAGATCCACCCAGACCTCGCGTTGAAAACAGATTTCAATCTGTCCATCCCTACGGACCCGTACAATGTCACATATTCCCACGGCGTCAGCGTGGCGGGTCTCATCGGTGCGCAGGGCAACAACGGGCTTCAGGGAGCGGGCGTCGCATACAACTCGACGCTCGTATCGCTGCGTAACGGCAACAGTATCGATCAGGGCGAATCCCTCGGGCACGCGCTCAACTCGATCGATATCGTGAACAACTCCTGGGGCCCCGCCGACGGACCCGTGCCGCCCAACAGCATTGGCAAGGTGCTCGTCGCCTTCCCGGATGACTACGAGATTGTCGCCCCCCAGGTCCCTCATCGTGGTCTCTCACGAGATGCCCAGATCGGACTTGATCAGGGTATCCGTCTCGGTCGCCAGCGCAATGGACGCGTTTATGTCTTCTCCGCAGGCAACGGCAGCCACTTCCAGGGGTTCAACCGCCTCTCGATCGGCAACGCGATCAGTCTGCCTGGTTTCGGCACCGATCCCATGGTTGATCAGTATGGCTATCTCGATATTTCCGGATTTGACGGAGAAGACGCTGACGGCGACGGGATACCCGATGTCTTCATCATTGATGGCACAGGCACAGACGGCGGCGGCAACCCCGCATTGGGTTGGCGTTGGAGCGGGCACCTTGGTGATCGCACGGAATACAACCCCTACACATCGCTGTCCCGCACGATCGCGATCGGGTCTGTCGGTCAGAGCCGGGCACGATCGGGCTACTCGACGACAGGAACTTCGGTCTTTGTCAGCGCCTATTCGCAGGATTGGCTGCTTAATCAGGAGTTCACCCCGCCGCCGAACGGTGGCTGGTTCCCCTCGGCGGTTGGCCTGGGCGTTATCACAATCGAACAGGCGGATGGCGCCGACGATGACCAAGACAACTTCGGTGTTGACTGCAACGCTGTCATCACCGGCCTCGGTTTCCTCGATGACGACATCGAAACCTGTATGTTCAACGGCACCAGCGCCGCAGCGCCGATCGCATCGGGCATTATCGCCCTCATGCTCGAAGCCAACCCCTCGCTGACGCTGCGTGACATCCAGATGATCCTGCAGCAGACGGCGACGGTTCCGGAAACTACCGGCGCTGACCCCGCGGGAGCAGACTTCTATGACCCCACCGATACATACTGGGCGTTCCAGTTCTTCGGCCTTGGGTCTCGGGACCCCGATGATACCGGTCCGGTCTCGTCGACCTTCTGGACGACCAACTCCGCGGGTGTTCGTCACAGCGACGAGTACGGCTTTGGCATCATCGATGCGAATGCTGCTGTACAAATGGCTGAGACTTTCCCCGGCGTTGGCCAGCTGATCCTGCTCGACACGGGAACGGTCGAGGCGGAAGATGCCGAAATTGCCGATGCTGCGTTTGTGCAGGCCGCGGTGATCTCAGAGAACCTTGAGACCAATGTTCTGCAGATCGGTACGCCGCTTAATGTGAACCTCGCGTGTGTCCGCGACAACATTGAGATTGAGGGCGTTGAGTTGACCCTGACCGTCGAAGGTGACGGCGCAGGCGATCTGCTGGTGGCGCTGCAGGGACCACGCGGAACCGTCTCGCTGCTCGCGCTTCCTCGTGCTGATTCGAACGGCCTGACCGGAATCGCGTACAACGAGCACACCTTCACCACATACAAGCACTGGGGCGAGCTCTCAGGCGGTACTTGGCAACTGTCGCTCACGGACTTCCGTCCCGACGAGGACAGCCCCGAGGGTGAGCCGCCGGACGAGATGCCGGATCCCATGGACCCGTCGAGCTTCGGTGTTGAGCAGGTGACCTACCTCGGCCCATTCGGCTTGCCCGGCAACTCCGCTCACTCGGAGAAGACACTGGTGAGCTACCGGTTGAAGATCTTCGGTCACGAAATCGGCGCTCCTGTGTATGACGGCTGCCCGCCGGCCCTGACAGGATGTCCCGGCGATCTTGATGGCAACGGCATCGTCGATGTCCTTGACCTCCAGATCTACATCTCGTGGTATCTGGCCTTTGATCCGCGTGCCGATATCGACGGCGATGGTGATGTTGACTTCATCGACCTCCTCGCTTTCCGCGGCCTGTGGGTCCCGGGCTTCTGCAACACGGATAACCCGTTTGTCGGTGGCCGTCCCCGTCCGGGCACGACCAACCCAGGCGACGGCGATCCGTCGACTCGCCCGATCTGATCCACGGATCATCTCAATACACCTTAATCGCCCCCGAAAGGGGGCGATTTTTCATGCATGCATACACACACAAGCGATGGAAGTATTTACGCGATTCGAACTGAAACCTTGCATCCGGATCCGATTTCACTAGTATTTACTATATGAACGGGGGGTTCTCTCCCGGAAGTACAGGCTTATTCGTTCCTGCTTCTGAATCACGCGTGCACAATACGCCGATACGGACGGTGTCATTCGGCATCTTTCGGACGACAAAGACGGAGCTTGCATGGGCGAGAACGCTCATTCTGAGAATCAGGGGCCCTCTGGCTCCATGCTCGGGTTGTTGCGTGAGCATTCTCCCAGGCTTGTGGTCATCGTCGGGCTGTTGATTCTGCTTGCGTTGACGGATCTTGTGCCCCCGTATGCGATCAAACTCCTGATCGATGATGTATTCACCGGCGGAGGCCAGGCTGAGGCGATGGGCGGGGCTTGGAAACTCCTGAGCCTGATCCTGCTGGGACTCTTCATCAGCTACATCGCCCGCAACTCGCTTTTCTACGCGAGCCGCATGCTCTCGCTCCGGATGAGCGAGGACATCTGTTTCACGATGCGCAGGCGTCTGTTCGATCACCTCCAGCAGTTAAGCCTCCGGTTCTACCGGTCGAATCAGCCCGGGCGTGTGAGCGCACGGGTCATGGACGACACCTACAAGATCCAGACCTTTATCCAGGAGAAACTCCCGCTCCTGATGCTCAACCTGCTGAAGTTTCAGATCCTGATCGTGGTGATCTGTCTGATGAACATTCGCCTGGCGCTCGCTTCGATCATCATCCTTCCTCTGCAGTTCGTCACCTATCGGTTTTTCCGCGGCCCGATCAAGCTCAGCCACAGCGAAGCTCAGGAGAATCTTTCGCTCGCGTATGGCAGTGTGGTGGAGAAGTTCCTGGGCATCGAGGTGGTCAAGGGCTTCAGCGCCGAGGCCCGGGAGAGCAAGACATTCCATCAGGCGATCGATGAGAGCCGCAAATCGCAGATCCGATCCCAGCGGTACCACTTCGCCCAGAAAGTCACCGCGGATCTGCTCGTCGGCCTTGGAACGATCATGCTGCTTGCCTACGGGGCATTCGAGGTGATCAAGGGCCGCATGAAGGGCGGCGAGTTCATGATGTTCTTCGGGTATGTCATGATGCTCTACCCGTCGGTGCTCGAGATCATCAGCGGCGTGGGGCATTCATCCAAGGCGACCGCGAGCGTGAGTCGTGTGTTCGACATGCTCGATGAGCCGATCCATGACGCTGGCGTCATGCAGAGCATCCCTCAGGACGGGTCGACAGAACTGCTCCGGGGCGAGATCGAGTTCAAGGGTGTCCACTTCGCTTACGACGACGCGACCGAAGTGCTCAGGGATATCAACTTCACCATCCGTCCAGGCGAGCGTGTTGCGATCACCGGCCCGAGTGGCTCGGGCAAGAGCACGACCATCAATCTGCTCCCCCGCTTTCTCTTCCCGTCGAAAGGCACGATCAGGATCGGCGGGCATGATGCGAGCGAGATGCCCCTGACGCTGCTCCGGTCAGGGATCGGCATCGCGTTCCAGGAGGTGTTCCTCTTCAACGCAACGATCGATGAGAATCTGCGGTACGCACGCCCGGACGCGACCCGTCAGGAGGTCGAGCGTGCCTGCAGGATCACGGGTGCCCACGAGGTGATCGAGCGGCTCCCTCAGGGGTACGCGACCCGGCTGAGTGATTACGGCGTCGAGCTTTCGCGTGGCGAGAAGCAGCGGATCACGCTCGCCCGTGCCCTGCTCAAGAACGCCCCGATCCTGGTTCTGGATGAAGCCACGGCCTCGATCGATCGTGAGTCTTCCAGGCAGATCATGGAGACCGTCTTTGAGGAGATGCAGAACCGGACCATCATCATGGTGACCCATGAATCCACCCTGCTGAATCTGGCCGACCGAGTGGTATGCATCAGGGACGGCCAGTTGGATTTCGACGGCAAGCCCGATGCGTACATCCGCCAGGAATACGGGTCCGTTGAGGAGGTTTTGTCGCAATCTGTGCCCGATGACCGATCAAGTGATGAGGATGGCGTCCCCGCCCCAGACTCCGCGACTGAACCGGAAACCGGCCTGGAACCGGGGTCTTTGCATGGCCCGGAACCCGAAGGGTTCATCGAGGGCCGGGATTCAACGGTCGGTGCTCAGCGATCGGCACGCTTTGATGATCATGAGCGACGGCAGCAGCGGATCGAACAGATGGGGCCTCGCCCCGATGAAGGATCAAAGGAATGAGCAAAGAATGCTTCGATGATGCTCCGGTCCGCAGACTCGCATGGCTGATCGCCGCGCCGGCCTTGCTCACGGGCCTTGTTGTGCTGGGGTGCAGCAGCCAGAAGCAGTTGATCCAGTCCTACGAGCTCGAAGAGCCCCGCGTTCTGGGCGGGACGATGATCGCCGACGCGGACGATACGAGCAATGAAGATGGTCTGGCCCGTATCGCCGCGGCGCTTGCCGAACTTCAGGAGCCGACGATCACACCGGGTATGCTCGAATCGCTGCGCGAACGCGCCGAGCGAGAGGCCTTGACAAATGGTGCCGCATCAGGCGCGGATGCTTCGGGCACGCAACTCAATCTGACCGAGACGAGCGAGTTCTACAGCGATGAGGTTGAACTGCTGATGCTCCCAGAGAACGCGGGGCGCCTGATTACACTCAATCGGATGAGCCTGTCCGAGATCAACGAGCTGATCGCGTCCATCAGTCTCCGCTTTCAGACCGAGAAGGGATTCTCGATCGCTCCGCCCGAACTGGCGGCACGGCTTGGCTCCCGCCCGGATACCGTCAGCGGTGGCCCGACGCTGGTTACAAACGGTGAAGCGGGCGCGAAGACCCTGGTCCGGATCGGCTTTGTGAGCTATCTCTCGCAGATGCCTCAGCTCTGGGTGCAGGCGGTCACAGTCGGCCCCGATGGCGGCGTCACGCCCAGCCCGATCGCGGACAGTGTGCAGGAAATGGTCACCGGCTCACTCGATCAACTCCAACAGATGCGTACCGGCCTCATGCAGAAGGATCTGGCCCGTGAGCTCGTGAAACTCAGCTATGTTGACACGGACGGGGCGATCAAATCACTCAAGGGGCTCGGGATCAACACCGTACCCGCTGTTGATGGCCTGCCCCCAACACTCAACTACGACCAACTCCCGATCGTCACTGTCATGCCCAGCCCCGCCGCCAACATGATGGGGCTCGTGGGTGATGTGGATTCCGCGTCCGGTGCCTTCGGTCAGACCTCGACGCCGACCAAAGCCAGCACGCTGTCATCTGATGTGCTCATGGGTCCGACATCCGAGCTCATGATCGTCTATCACCCGGCACACCCCGAGCAATACAGCCTGGTCCGTCAGTTGCTCAACGAATACATCGACCGCCCTGCTCAGCAGGTTTTCGTGGAGGGGCTGGTTCTTGAGATCAGCGAAGAAGGGCTCGACGAGCTCGGTGTGGAGTGGTCCTACCAACAGGGCAGCGTGGACTTCGTGCTCGGATCGCTCGACCCGACCGGGCTCGTGGACACGCTCGGGCTGACCAATGTCGAGGACAGGACACTCACAAAGAACTGGGCGCTTGAGCTGCGTGCACTGGTGCGTGACGGGAAAGCGGAGGTGCTCTCACGCCCCAGCGTGCTCACACTCGACAACCGCCAGGCAACGATCCGAGTCGGCGAGGATATCCCGATCGCGACGAGCCAGGAGGGCTTCTCCGGAAACTCCAACAAGGTTGCGTTCAACTTCAAGTATCTCGCGACCGGCATCCTGCTCAACATCCGACCCCGGATCTCCGAGTCAGGAGAAGAGGTCTCGATGCTTATCGATACCGTCGTGTCCGCCCAGGTTCCCGGCCGCGACCTCGAGATCCGGTCAACCAATGGTGACCTGCTTGCCTCTGCGCCCACAGTCTCCACACGGCGCGTGCAGACCTATGCACGCATCGACAACAAGACGCCGCTGATCATCGGCGGCCTTGTCTCGCGCGATATGTCAATCTCGCAGGATAAGGTCCCGCTGCTGGGGGATCTCCCGATCATCGGTCACGCGTTCCGCTCTCAGCGGACTTCGACCGAGAAGACGGAGGTGATCATCGTGCTCACCCCATATGTCTTGCGAGACGATGATGTCATCAGTCGGACGCTGCCCAAGGACGACGATCTGTTCGATAATACGGGCAATCAGCTGTTCCGCGATGCCTACCGCATCCGCGCCGAGGATGTCTTCGATCTCCGATTCCTCGCAGAGAACAAGCGTCTTCGGATCTATCGGGATATGGCCCGGGAACTGATCCGCAACAACTTCAAGCTCGCCAGTGTTGAGCCGTTCGATCAGTTCGCGGACGATACGATCCCGGGTGAAGAGATCCTTGTCGACCGGATGATCTACGAGCTGATCAAGCGCACGGCGGTCCATGAGCGGGTGAACCCCCATCGCATTATTTACTTCGAGGAGAAGGACTACGAGGGTTACAATGTCCGATTCCTCGATTCGATGCTCACCAAGCTCGGTGACGGTCAAACACCGGAAAGCTTCTTCGAACTCAATCCGGGCAAGGCGATTGCGATGACCTACACCTACAAACGAGACTCAATCGCGCGGCAGGATCTGGCGGCGGAGCCAATCCCCGAGGTCGCGCTCGTGGATTGCCCGAACCGGGACGCTTGGCAGCAACTGCTCTGGGATATGAACCAGCCCAACGCCGACGGGATCGATCGGTTCACCATCATCATCCACGACGAGCGTGATATCGTGCGGTTGCAGCGTGCGATTATGCTCAAACGGATTGTGACCCTCAACGGCGGCGTAGCATCGCTCTCGCTCGAGAACTTCACAATCGGGAAGATCCTGCACACGCCTGAGCTCACCGAGGACAGCGTAACCGTCATCGACGCGGACACCGCCCGGTATTTCTTCCATACCGAGCTTTATTACGCTGCGATTATCAAGCGCATCGAGGACACCCTCAAGCGTTTCGACCAGGCGATCAAGGAGCCCGGGGTCCAGATGTACCTGGATCCTGCGATGAACCGGGGCGACCGGGAGTGAACTGACTTCCCCCGATTGTTGACATATCTGCCCGATTTGCGAATAATCCGCCTGTCCCCATCCGGCTTCCAACCCTATGGGTGGGTGTTCTTTACAATCATCGCAGGGGAGTGTCAGCATGAGGAATCGCACCGATCACGGTGGGCTTAACAATGGCACTCGGGTGATCGCCGCTGACATGCCGATCGATACGCAGCGCTCTCCGATTGAGCCGCTGCTTGTGGCCTTCCGCAAGCTCGCGGCTCGCAGAGCGGATGTGCGACTGCTGCTGACGGGCCGGCGCTGCCCCGATGAGATCTACAGCGTGTTCAACGAACTCGACCGGCACGGCCTGACCGAGCGGGCGAGTTTTCTCCCCTACTACGAACGCTGCGAGCGATTCCCCGCCAAGAAACCCGATTGCGATGTGTGGGTTTCCCGTCACACCCCCGGCTCGGTCATCGATGCGGATTATCTCGATCGGCGTATCGAATCCGGAGATGCTGCGCGTGTCAGGACCGCCCTGTTCTTCACCAGCTTCCACCCGGGCAAGCACGAGGGCAACTCGACGCTGATGCGCCGCTGGCTCGACCACCTCAAGGGGGCTGGTTATCAGGTCCATGTGGTCTACTACATGTACGACATCGGTGCCGTCAACGCGGATCTGCGTCGCAAGGCCCTCTACGACTATGACCTGTACAAGGAAGTCGCCGTTGTTTCGAAGCTGACGGGCGCGAACTACAACGGGCTGAACCTGCATGTCGATGACTGGTGTGGTGTCGAAGCAATGAATGCTGTCGGTGATCTGTGTGATCGCTATGAGTACGACATCGCGATCACCAACTACCCATGGATGAGCGCCGTGTTCGATCGTGTGCACGCGTACACGCGAAAGGTGCTGCTGACACACGACAGCTTTGTCGATCGCAACCGTCGGATGCTGGAGCAGGGATACCCGGAATCGGGCTGGGTGAGCATCGATCAGGAAGGCGAACGCCTGGCGTGCGAGCGAAGCGATGTTGTGGTCGCGATGCAGGAACACGAGGCCGAGGGCTTCCGTCGCCTCGTCGATCCGGAAAGGGTGCAGGTCATCGGTCCGATTTTCGACCGGGTGGCGATTAACTACCCAACGCCGACTGCGAAACTGAGAATCGGCTACTTCGGGTCGAGCAACTGGGTCAACGAGCAGAATCTAGGCGAATACCTCAAGCACTGGGTGAGCGACGATGCGTTGCGCACCCGCAGCGAGATCATCATCGGCGGCGGCGTCTGCGAGACGCTCAAGGACTTTGTACCCGCCTCGCTCCTCCAGCGTGTGAACGCGAGCATGGTTGGGAGAGTCGAGACGCCGGCTGATCTGTTCGCCCAGTGTGACCTGATCATCAACCCCGAACGCGGTGGCACAGGCATTAAAATCAAGACTCTTGAGGCGATGGCTCACGGGTGTGCCGTCCTCACCACACGGGGTGGCAGCGTGGGGCTCGACTCACAGAACCCCTACCACTCGGGCGAGGATTTCGAAGATCTGGCCAGGCTGACACGCGAGATCCTCGATGCCCCCGAGCGACTCGAAGCACTGCGCGAGGAATGCGGCGCGATCTATGACGCTTATGTCACGACGCAGCGTGAACGGATGAACGACCTGCTCGGTGAAGTGTCCGAATCTGATCCCACCGATCGTGCGATCGAGCCGATCGATGATTCGATACCCGATGACGCATCGACAGCGCCCGCGTTGGCCAAGCAGACGCTCCGTGTGCCCGAGTATGTTCGTCAGACCGCTGCCGAGTATCACTTCGAGGAGTTCGAACTGCTGCGATCGCGGGTCGACATCCGAGGCAAGCGGGTCCTCGAGATCGGCAGCGATTTTCACCTCGCGTCGGCCCGCTTGTTCATGGCCAATGGTGCCGACTCGGTGGTCGCGACGAACATCGGCGACTGGAGGAGTGATGAGCCCCTTCCCGATCGTGTCGAGTTCAGGGTCTGCGACGCGAGCGATGCAGACCTGCCCGAACAGAGCTTCGACATTATCTACGGCATCGCCATCATCGAGCATGTCCCCGACTTCGAGCGACTCTGCAAAGCAATCAAGCGGTTCCTCAAACCCAACGGCGTAGTGTACTTTCAGGGCTGCCCGATGTGGGCCGGGACGCTCGGCCACCATGTGTGGTATTCCCCAGATCAGGAAGGGGACTTCGAAGCGACATTCGCGACCGGCGGCGGGAAGAAGTCGAAGCCGATGCAGTACAGCTTCACCGAGAACAACCCGATCCCCGATTGGGCGCATCTCGCGATGTCACCCGCCGAGCTTGAGTTGCTTCTTGTTGAAGAGAAGGGCATCCCCGCCAAGCACGCTGAGGGGATTGTCAAATATGTCTACAACCTCGACGGCACCATGATCGGTTCGTGCTCAAACTTCTATTCCGCCAGCGAGGTGCTGGGCGTGATGAAGGAGTACTTCGATGTCGATTCGAACCCGATCTGGAGCGATCGCAAGCCGAACGAGTACTTTGAGAAAGCACGCGAGAAATACAGCGAGGAAGATCTTCGCACGCTCGGGCTCCGGGTTTGGATGACGCACAAGGGCGTCGAGCTCAAGCCAACGACCCGTGCGTCCCAATCGGCCCGTGTATCGCTGATTGTCCCGTTCTACGGCGTCGAGACTTTCATCGAGGAGTGCATCAGGAGCGTGCTCCGTCAGGACCATGATGACCTGGAGATCATCTTTGTCGATGATGCGTCACCCGATGGATCGCGTGCCATAGTCGAGCGATACGCTCAGAAGGATGATCGGATCACGCTCGTCACCCATGAGCAGAATCAGGGCCTTGGGCCTGCACGCAACACGGGTGTTGCGCACGCTTCGGGCGAGTACCTGCTGTTCCTTGATTCCGATGATTACTTCGCGAGCCCCCGTGCGATCTCAACGCTTGTACGCGAGGCTCGCCTGAGCGGGTGCCCCATCGTTGCGGGCAGCTGTGACCGTGTGATGTCCGACGGGCAACGCCTGGCATTCGACCGAGACTTTGATCGATCGCACAACGGCCATCCCGGCGCTGTTGTTTCCGGAGAGACCGCCTATCTCGGCGCGTCATTCATCCCCGGCGGGCAGTATGTGCCCATGCGTGCATGGGGCACGCTCATCGACAGGTTCGTATATCAGGATTCGGGTCTCGCCTATCCCGCTGCGGAGCATGAGGACCTGCCCCATACGCCGTTCCTGTACTACAGCGCGGGCAAGGTGCTCTACATTCCCGATATCGTGGTAACCTACCGGGATCGGAGCGACAGCATCTCAAACACGGGCTGGGACTCGGGCAAAATCCGACGCCAGGGCCTGATCTGGCGATGCATCAAGGAGAATGTGCTCCGCTTCGGACTCGATCATCAGCTGGGCAACACCGCGGTGAAGACCGCAGAGCATCTAGTGATGAAGCTGCGTCAGAACGGGATCAAGCGAGGAGCCGAACAAGCCGCGATCGATGTTCTCGAGGAAATCCTGAGCGATGCCAAGGGCGATCTCGACGAAGGACTGCTGTTCTACACGCTCGACTCGCTGCGTAGCGTGCTCGACTTCCGCAAGTACGATTACGCGTTGTACAGCCGTCTGACCGGATCCATCCCGAGCCAGAAGATGGTTGCCTACTACCGCAGCCGGATCGGTGCCTCCCCTGCTCGCCTCAGCCCAGTCCCGATCAGTGAAGAACCTGACATCGATCCGAAGATGCCGGCTACAGCGAAGGTCGCCCAGCAGATCGAACTGCATACGCACAACGCGAATCAGGCAACAAATGATCGAAAGTCTGAGGCGCTCCTGCAGCGGTTCCGTGATGATGCCCCCAAGTCACTCAGGTCGTTCCCCTCGATGCTGACCGAGGGCGACTTCGCGCTGTATTTCGATGCGGGCAGGACCTTCCGGTTCCGTGGTTCGATCGTGGACGCAGGGTGCTTCGTGGGTGGAACCACCATGAGCCTGGTTCAAGGGCTCCTGAAGAACCCGGAGCTGGACACGAATCGAGAGAAACTCAGCGGGCTGATCCGTGTCTACGACCTGTTCCAGATCGATGACGATTACATCCTCGAACATCTCCGGAAGAACTACCCCCAGCGTGACTTCGACGGCCACAAGAGCTTCCTCGGAGTGTTCGAGGATAATCTGAAGGACCACAGTGAGTTGCTCGATGTGCGCCCGGGCGATGTGATGAGCGCTGGCTATCACGATGAGATGCCGATCGAGATATTGGGTGTCGACCTCTGCAAGGCCCTGCCCGTCACGGATTATGTGGTGCGTACTTTCTTCCCACGACTGCTCGAAAACGCTCTGGTCATACAGCAGGATTTCATCCATCAGTATCACCCGCACATCCATCTTTCGATGATGCTGCTCGATGACTGTTTCACGCTCGATCAGGAACTCCGCTGGGGTGGCTCGCTATCCTTCAGGTTAAAGAGCCCCATCACACCCGAGCTGATACTCGAGCGATTCGGCGAGGATGCGAGCTGGTACGATCAGACCGAACGCAACGCGGCACTGCTCCGTACGCTTGAGCAGCGTATGTTCTATGACGAGAACAAATGGGTACTCCTGCAGGTCATCGGCATCTACCTGCACAACATGGGGCAGCATGAGCGGGCGCACGGCATGTATCGCGAGGCACTTGAGCGGTTCCCCTACTTCGAGATTCCCGATGCGGTTGAACGAGTCATCGGGGCCCAGGCGGTGATCGTATGAATCAGCAGTGGCTCATCGATCATGTGCTCGACAGTGGATCGTCCATTCCCAAAGCGCCGTCGAACGAGCGTCGTTACCTCTCACTGGGCGAAGCCGAGCGGATCGTCGATGACACACTCGATGATCTCGGGGCCAACGGCGACGACCTCGAATACACCTACATGCGCGGGCACCGCAAGCGTCTGATGCACGCGTTGACGATGATTCCCAAGGCAGACTCCCCGGATCAGTCCCTGCTCGATGTCGGATGCTACGGCTACATGGGCCTGTGGGCGAAAGCACACCTCGGATACGAACGCATCGTCGGGATCGAATGGCATCCGGACAACCCTGAGAAACTGATCCGGCGTGAGCTCCGCGTTGGCGATGATGAGGTTGTCTTTGATTCGCACAATCTCGATATCAGTCAGGAAGACTGGAATCTGACCGGAAGCTTCGACACGGTGCTGTTCTTCGAGGTGCTCGAGCACATCAACTCCGACCCGATGGGGGTCATGGAGCGGATCACCGCGTTGATGCCAGAGGGCGGCACGCTGGTGATGTCCGTCCCCAACGCGATCTCCTACAAGGCGCTCCGTGAGTTTTTGGTCGGCATGCCACCCTGGACCTACTGGTTCTACCAGCCCGATCTTTCGCACGAGCCTCGACACTGCTTTGAATACACACCCATCGTCTTCAAATCCCTGCTGTATGCGTCGGGGATGGAGCCCGAGGCGTTCAGGACGATTTATGCCTACAGCAGTCCTGAACATGAACAGGACACGCTGCGGATCGCGGAGCATATGGGTTGCGACACGGCCGAACTGGGCGAAACGATGATCGCGCAGTGCACTAAGATCCGCTCGGGGATCTCGCTGCGCTATCCGGATGTGCTCTACAGCCCTGACGGGTATTACAAGAATATCTATCCGCGGCTTCAGCCCATCCTCGAAGAGCGGCTGAGATCGCATCGCAAACGCGTGGTCGAAATGGCTTCGGCATTGCCGGAAGCGAATATCGAAGCCAAACCGGATTCGGAGCACGCGGACCGAATCCGGGAACTGCTGGAAGCATGCGAATCGCAGTATCAGCGTCAGGAACTCCTTGAGGAGGAACTGAGCGGATTCGCCACACGGCTTGAGCAGGCCAATCAGGATCGGGATCAACATCGAGACTGGGCTGAGCAACTGCAGACCAGCAGCCAGGATCTGCGGTCGCAAGTAAACCAGTTGTTGTTCCAGAGCGACTGTCGGCTTCAGCGCGAACAGGAGCTCCAGGACGAGTTGGCCGCAGCAAACTCGCTGAGAGAACAGGCAGAGCGTGAATCACGGGAAACCCGTGACTGGGCCGAGCAACTGCAGACCGGCAGCCAGGATCTGCGGTCGCAAGTAAACCAGCTGATGTTCCAAAACGACTGTCGGCTTCAGCGCGAACAGGAGCTTCAGGACGAGTTGGCCGCAGCAAACGCTGTGAAGGAGCGGGCAGAGCGTGAATCGCAGGAAACCCGTGACTGGGCCGATCGGTTGGCTCAGGAAAACGCGGATCTTCGGGTCCAGGTCAACGAGTTGCTCTTCGCGTGCGATTGCTATCTCCAGCAGGTGAACGACCCGGGGCATTGCGTGCGTGTGATCCGTCAGCGTCGCTTCCGCTGGGCACTCGACCGGTCGAAGGCTATCGCACGAAAGACGCCGGTCGTCCGAACCGCGCTCCGACCAGTGTACCGATCCGCCAAGCGGATCATCAAGCGACGGATGTGAGTATGCACGCCGAGCCTGCACGGCCCCAGTCCATCCTCCGGCACACCTTCGATGTCGTGCTCTACCGGGCCATCGCCGAGCTGCGCGCCGAAGCGACCCGAACATACGCAGGGTATCTCTGGTGGATCATGCAACCGCTGCTGATGTTCGCGGTCTACTTCGTGGCGTTCAACTATGTGCTCAGCGACCCGCGCCCGGACTTTGCGGTGTTTCTCTTCAGTGGCATTGTGCTCTGGCAATGGTTCGCTGTCTCGGTGCAGCGTTGCGCGGGTTCACTCATCGCGTCGCGTGCGTTAATGCAGCAGGTGAATCTGCACAAATCCGTATTTCCGTTCTCGATCATGCTGGTGAACAGCGTCAAGTTCCTTGTTACGCTGCTCATCCTGTTCGTGGTTCTGATGATCGCCGGGCACAAGCCGGGCATCGCCTGGCTGACACTCCCATTGCTCCTGTTGGTTGAACTCCTCGTGATCGCGGGGTTCGGCTGCTTCTCAGCGATGTTCTCGCCCTTTGTCCCGGATTTCCAGCACATCCTCTCGACCCTGCTTCACCTTGCGTTCTTCCTGTCGGGAATTATCTACGATCTCGCGATGCTCCCGGATCGGTATCAGCGTGTGCTCGGGCTCAACCCGGTCGCGGTCATTATCGAGCAGACGCGTGGTGTGCTGATGCATAACACGATGCCCGATCCGACCCGTCTCCTGATCCCGTTGCTCATCGGCGCCTCACTGCTCCTGCTCTCGATGGTACTGCTCCATCGCTTTGATAAGGTGTACCCCAAAATCGGATGATGAGCGAGCACGCACGAGCCATTACGACGCTGAACGGGATCGGACTGAGCTACGCTCGTCAGGGGGGGATGCCGTGGAGGAAGAGCATTTTCTGGGCGCTGCGTGATGTCAGTTTTCAGATCAACCGGGGCGATACGATTGGCGTCATTGGCCGCAACGGCGCGGGCAAAAGCAGTCTGCTGCGTGTGATCTCCGGGATCGTGAATCCCGATCGCGGGACACTCGAACGAGCAATGAACATCCGGTGCGCCATGCTTTCGTTTGGGGCCGGCTTCGAGCCGCGTCTCACCGGGCGTCAGAACATCATGCTCAGCGGGCTGCAGCTCGGTATGCCCCGCGCGTACATCAGGAGAACGATGGATCAGATCACCGGCCTGGCGGACATCGGCGAGTTCATCGATCAGCCCGTGCGGGTGTACTCGAGCGGGATGCGTGCCCGGCTGGGCTTCTCGATCGCGTACTTTATCGAAACGGACATCCTGCTCATCGATGAGGCGCTTGCGACAGGGGACGAAGCGTTTCGGGAAAAGGCGAGCGGGCTGATCAGGGACAAGATCGACTCCGATCAGACCGTGGTCATCGTGTCGCATTCGATGGCGCTGGTCGAGAAGACCTGCACTCGCGCGATTCAGATCGAGGATGGCGTCTCGCTTCCCGAGATCGGTGTCAGCGAGACGATCGAGCGGTATCGTCAGACGACGCTTCGCGTCTAACCCGGTATGCTCCTCGGGCGGCACTGATCCCAGCAATCACATCCCCTGCGATACCCAGCCCCCTCCGGGCGGGCATCCTGCGTGAAACACAGTGCCAGAATACCGTCAGCAGGATCTTGGTCGCTCTGCGGCAGACAACACACCACCCCCATAATCGCCATTGCCCATGTGCGTGCTTGAGCATGAACATGGTGTGACTCGCAAACTCGGTCCGCCAATCTCGATCCATCGCCCCGTGTGCCCGGTAGATCCCCGGAGCATGAAGATGATCAACGATCGCTTCGGGTGTGTAGCCGACCACCCCACCCTGTGCCTGAATCTCCAGGGCAAGATCCGCTTCATCAAATGAAAACGCAAAGAAGGGATCGAATCGCAGATGCTCGGGCATTCGATCGAGACGCAGTGCGAAGTTGCACCCTTTGATGTTCGACAGATACCCACGCGGCACGCCGCAAAGCGATTTCTCTCTCACTTCGATCTGCGTGCCCGATGAGCGGATCAGACCCGCGGAGAACTCCGGTCGTGGCGGAGTAGGCCGGATGTCGATCACGAGCCCGCCAGCGGCCCAGAGCGACCCGTCCGAGTTGAAAAGCGTGCGGAATGCGTCGATCCAACCCGTGTGAGCACGGGCATCGTCGTCCAGGAAGAGCACGAGACTCCCGCGGGCATGATCGACCCCGATGTTTCGAGCCTTGCAGATGTTCGCCTCGGGGCACAACTGCACACGAATGGGGAGGTGATTGAACTGCGCTCGGAGCGCTGCGGGGAAAGCGTCCTCGTCGCTGGCAACGATGATGATCTCATCAGGCGGACAGGACTGTGCTTCGAGTGAATCCAGACACCCAACAATGACATCCGCTCGATCGCGTGTAACGATCACAACCGAGGTCTGCCCCGTATCGACGAAACCCAGCGCGGTCATCGGGCCAAAGCTCCGGTGCCGGAGTTGACCACGCGCTCAAGAGACTTCACCGTTTTAGACCAGCTGTATACTCTGCTTCGTGCAAGCCCCTGCCTGGCACGCTCCGCTTGCAGCTGCGGATCCGAGAGCAGATCGTGGATATGCCGCGCCCACAGCTCAGGCACATCGGAGGGGAGAAGCTGCGCTGCGTTGCCGCAGACTTCGCGGTGTGCGGGAATATCGGAGGCAATCACGGGTGTGCCGCAGGCCATGGCCTCGAGACACGGGAGCCCGAAACTCTCATACCGGCTTGGCGCGAGCAGGCACTGTGCATTGGCGAGCAGCGCCGCCACACGCCGTGGATCTTCGATGTGCCCGATCGCGAACACTCGCTCGGCGGCACCCTCTGGGCAGATGATCCGTGCCTCTCTTGGTGTGACGCCCGCAAGCACGAGCGGGGGGAGGTCCTGCGAGATGGCGTAGGCTCGAAGGAGCATCGCCAGATTCTTTGCAGGGGCCGCTGAGCCGAGAAAGAGCAGATATGGCCCCGCTGGGGTAGTTGAGTCTGGTGGATAGCCGGGGCGGAAGACAGGATCGACACCGGGCGCGAGCTGCTCGATTTTGCCGATCGATGCCGGGTACTGCGACTCGATTTCCGCCTGTTGTGCACGGGATACCGTGAGTATGGTGTCCGCCCGTTCAATGATGCGTGGGATCATGTGCTCATACCAGCGGACAAACGCGGGCGAGTAGCTCTCAGGATGGAATCTGAATCGCAGGCAATGGATGGTGACAAGCAATCGGACCGCGGGGTCGAGTTGGCCCGGAGCCATGTTGGCCGGGCAGAGCAACGCGTCGTAGCCGGATGCTATTTTCGGGAGCGTCCTCTGTTCCCAGAGCATCGCACGCCAGCGGTTGGGGCTGGGTGGGATCGCGAGCGTTGTGTCGAGCCCGCTCGACTCCATAGCCCCGATCAACCCCTCGGCGTACCTTTGGACACCTGTGGTCTGGGGATGAACCCTCCATTTCGCGTTGATCAGCAATCTGGGTTGCATCAGCGGGGTCCAGTTCCAAGCAGGAGGTGTTTTTCTGTCTTCAAGGGGCTTGGGGGTGCATGTTCGCAACCCGATCGGCGTTCTCCGGTATAGATGATGTATATGGTACGCCTCAAGTGCCAACGGTGTGGAACCGGCATCTCATTGTGTCAGTCAGTTCAGATGGCAACCCGATCAGCGTCTGCTTGGCTCCCGCACCGATAATTGGCGAATAGCACACGAACGGATCACCCAAAGCGGATCGGATCATGCCGATCTCTCGAAGACAAGAGCCATGCAACTCCCCATTCGCCCCTCGAACAAATCGTGTCGTGCGGCCTGGCTGGCCCTCTCGGTGCCCGTCGGCGTTGGGTTGGTGACGCTCCAGGGTTGCCAATCACCCGCGGACTACAGGGGCGAAGCGGATCAGACGGCGATGCGGATCCTCGATGAGACCTGGCCTCAGGTGACAGGACAGCGTGAGGACGGCTTCACCATTCTCCCGGCTGAGCAGACCCTGCGCCGCAGACTCCTGCTCGATCAGAATCTCCCTGTCGCATCCCCGGCTTCCGGGGGATCGGCTGATGATGTGCGGATCGAGCAGTGGCCCGACAAGACCTACTCCGAGGCACGCTCTGCGGGATTCCTGCCCGATGAAGGCCCTGAACCCATCGGCACGACACAACTCTCGCTGCTCGAGGCGCTGCAGGTCGCTGCGCACAACAGTCGAAGCTATCAGTCACAGAAAGAGCGGGTCTACCAGTCGGCGTTGTCGCTCGATCTCCAGCGTGATGCGTTCCGCAATACATGGTCCGGCGTCGTCGACTCGGTCGTCAGTTCCTCGCTGGGCGCGTCTAGCCAGACCAACGGCGTATCGAACTCGGGGTCGCTTGAACTCAGCAAGCGATTCAAGAACGGTATGCGGTTCACGAGCATGCTCGCCGTCGACCTCGTGAATCTGCTCAATGGGAGCAGAGAGGGCTCGACCGGGTTGACACTGGACACCAGCCTTGAGATTCCGCTCCTGCGTGGTTCGGGACGGTTCGTCGTCACCGAGCCCCTGACGCAGGCCGAGCGAGATGTGGTGTATTCGATCTATACATTCGAGCGGTTCAAGCGAACCTTCGCGGTTCAGATCGCCAGCAACTACCTTTCGGTGCTTCAGCAGCAGGATCGTGTCCAGAACGCGGTCGAGAACTACGAGCGCGTCGTTGCTTCGACGCGTCGAGCACGGCGGCTTGCCGATGCCGGACGCCTGCCGGAGATTCAGGTCGATCAATCTCTGCAGGATGAGCTGCGGGCCCGCAACTCTTGGATCAGCGCGCAGCAGGGCTACGAACGATCGCTCGACAGCTTCAAGCTCACACTCGGACTGCCTACCGACGCGCTGATCGAGTTGGATGTCAGCGAGTTCGATCTGCTTCTCAACGAGCCACGATTCCAGCGGTATCTCCAGGCACGCAGCGAGGGGGATCAGGAACAGGTCCCGCCGGCGGACGCTCCGGTGGTGCTTGAGCCACCGAGTGATGTCGATGCTGGACCACTGGAACTCGATGAGACCGACGCGATTCTGATTGCGTTGCTCAACCGACTCGATCTGCGTGTTACCGTGAGCGAGATCGTTGATGCCCAACGCGGTGTGGCGATCGCCGCCGACAATCTGCGTGCAGATGTCACCCTGCTCGGGCGTGCTTCGCTTGGGGAGAGCAGATCGCTGAGCAGCGCGAATCAGGACGACGCACAGATACGCACGGACCGCGGCTTCTACTCGCTGCTGCTGGGCATCGATCTGCCGCTGGAGCGAACGAGCGAGCGGAACAGCTATCGCAACGCACTCATCGGGTATGAGCAGGCTGTGCGTGCGATGCAGGAGGCCGAAGACTCGGTCAAGCTCGATGTCCGCAATGTGCTCCGTGACCTGCTAGAGGCACGCGAATCGATCAAGATTCAGGCCGAGTCCGTCCGGGTTGCTCAGCGTCGTGTAGACTCAACGGATTTGTTTCTTCAGGCTGGCCGGGCTGAGATCCGTGACCTGCTCGAAGCGCAGAATGCGCTGAACTCCGCCCAGAACGCACTGACCAACGCGGTGGTAAACTACCGTATCGGCGAGCTGGAGCTCCAGCGCGATCTCGGCGTGCTCTCGGTGCGCAGCGACGGGCTCTGGACCGAGTTTGACCCACTCGCGGTCGACCTCGACGAAATTCGCGAACTGCTCGAAACGAACAACCCCAGCGCCGTGGCAAATGACGAGTTATGACCGTGTGAAGGGACTCAAGATGAGAAAATCGATCCGAAATGTCATCATCTCCGGCACCGCACTCCTGCTCACAGGCGGTGTGCTTGCTGCGATGGCCGCGGTGAATGACAGGACGACCAAGGTCAGCTCTTCGATGGCCACCTACACCGTCCAGCGCGCCCCGCTCTCGATCACCCTGACCGAGTCGGGCACGGTCAAGTCTCGCGACCAGTTCGTGGTGAAGAACGAGGTTGAGGGTCGCACCTCGATCATCTTCGTGATCGATGAGGGCACAATCGTGAAGAAGGGCGACCTGCTGATCGAGCTCGACTCGAGCTCCCTTGAGGATCGTCTCGTCGATCAGCAGATTCAGGTCGAGAACAGCGAGGCAGACTTTGTCTCCGCGACAGAGAACCTCGAGGTTGTGAAGATCCAGACCCAGAGCAATGTCAGCAGGGCAGAGCTCGACAATCAGTTCGCGATCGAAGACAAGGACAAGTACCTCCTCGGTGAGTGGCCCAAGCAGCTCATGGAGTCCGAGACCGATGTGACGCTCAAGGATGAGGAACTTCGCCGCACGACCGACGAGTTCAACTGGAGCAAGCGGCTCTACGAGGAGAAGTACCTCTCGGAGACCGAGTACAGGGCGGATGAGCTCGCGATGAAGCGTGCCCAACTTCAGCTGGCGCTTTCCAAGGAGAACCTGAACCTCCTCAAGGAGTTCACCCATAAACGCCGTATCGCCGAGCTTGATTCCGAGATCGAACAGAAGGCATTGACACTCGAGCGTGTCCGTCGTGAATCCTCCAGCGATCTGGTGCAGGCCGAAGCGCGACTGCGTGCTCGACAGGCGGAGCTCAAACGCCAGCAGGACCGGCTCAAGAAGATCGAGGATCAGATCGCCAAGACCAAAATCTACGCCCCTGCGGACGGGATGGTCGTCTACGCGACCAGTTCAGAGTTCAGCTGGCGAGGGGATACCGAACCACTCGATGAGGGCCAGGAAGTCCGTGAGCGTCAGGAGCTGATCCATCTGCCCACGGCGGATTCCATGATGGTGCGGATGCAGGTGCACGAATCGGCGCTGGGCAAGGTCAAGATCGGTCAGCCGGTCCAGATCAAGATCGATGCGATGGCCGAATCGTTCTTTACCGGTCGGGTGACCAAAATCGCCCCGCTCCCCGATGCACAGTCTGTCTTCATGAACCCAGATCTCAAGGTCTACGACACGGACATCATGATCGACGGCGTGCATCCCGAGTTGCGGACAGGCATGAGCTGCCGTGCGACGATCCTGATCGAGGAGCATCTCGATGCGATCGCGGTCCCGCTGCAAGCCGTCGTTGGGCGGGGCAACGAGTCACTCGTCTATGTCATCAGCGGGAATCAGGCAACCGCTCAACCGGTGAAGACCGGGCTCGACAACAACGCGATGATTCACATCGTTGAAGGGCTTAAAGCTGGCGAGAAGGTCCTTCTGACCCCCCCATTGAGCGAGGATGTGTCACTTACTGATGCGCAGGGAACCTTCGCACAGAGGCAGCCGGACGCCAACCGATCTGGCAAGCCCCAGGAGGGCGGGCAGATGCGTCCGAACAGCGGTTCGGGTCGCCCGGCTGGTGCTACAGGGAACCGTCCCTGATGAGTTCGCTTATGGAGTCCAAGCAGGAGCCGACAAGCATCGCTTCGATGTCCAACGCTGCTCAGGCGGGTCGCGGTGAGGTGATCCGGCTGAATCAGGTATGGAAGACCTATCGCATGGGCGATCAGGATGTTCACGCGCTCGCGGGTGTCGATCTGTCGATCGAGCGGGGCAGCTTCTGGGCAGTTTCGGGCTCCAGCGGATCGGGGAAGAGCACGATGCTCAACCTGCTGGGCTGTCTCGATCGACCAACCAAGGGCACCTACCTGCTCGAGGGCAAGAACATCGCCGATACCAGCGATGACGAGCTTTCGGATATCCGACTCTCACACCTCGGGTTCGTGTTTCAGAACTTTCATCTGATCCCACAGCTCACGGTGCAGGAGAACATCGCGCTCCCCCTGTTTTATCAGGGGATCGAGGGCATGGAAGCAGCGGATCGAGCACGGGGTTACGCCGAGCGAGTCGGTCTTGGCGACCGGCTCGGGCATCGACCGACGGAACTCTCGGGCGGTCAGCAGCAGCGCGTGGCGATCGCTCGCGCGCTCTCGAATGATCCGTCCGTGCTGCTCGCGGACGAGCCCACAGGCAATCTGGATACCGCAACCGGCAACTCCATCATGGCCCTGCTCTGCGAACTTCATGAGCAGGGCAAAACCATTATCATGGTCACGCACGAGCCCGACATCGCGGCTTACGCTCAGTACGAACTCGTCATGCGCGATGGCAATATCGAAACGATTCGCCAGAACCCGCCACGCAAGGTTGCTGGGCTCAGTCGCGAGGGTGTGCGATGATCGGAACCCGCTTCATCCGGAATGTTCGTTTGGGTATCAAGACGCTGATGCTCCACAAGATGCGCTCGATGCTCACAATGCTCGGCATGGTGTTCGGTGTCGGCGCGGTGATCGCGATGCTGGCGGTTGGGGAAGGTGCCAGCCGCGAGGCGATTGAGCAGATCCGGAAGCTGGGCAGCCAGAACATCATCATCACCTCGCAAAAGCCCGTTGAGCAGGCCGCCGCGGGGGCGATGAATGTTCGGATGAATATCTATGGCCTGCTGTATGACGATCTCAACCGGATCGAGCAGAGTTACGACACCGTTAATCGGGTTGTGCCCGCGAAGTTGCTCCGCGGCCAGGGACGCGTCGAAGGACGCACGCTCGAGCTGCGGCTGGTCGGCACCACGCCCGATTGGTTCGACCTTGTGGCCCGTGAACTGATCGCAGGTCGGCGCATGAGTCAGCGTGATCTTGACGAGAACTCGAGCGTGGTCGTCCTCACCGAGCACGGCGCCCGCCGATTGCTCGCGGGCCAGCAGACGCTCGGAGCACAGGTGCTCATCAACTCGGGATATTACACCGTGATCGGCGTTGTGAGATCCGAGACCACACAGTCAGGCACCATGCAGACCCCCGACCAGAGCATCGACGCCTATATACCGCTCAATGTGGCGATCGAACGGTTCGGCGACATCAGTGTGACGCGTTCGAGCGGATCAAGATCACGCGAGCTCGTCGAGCTGCATCAGCTCATTGTGCAGGTCGAATCCATCGGGGATGTCGAGACGACGGCGGCCGCGATCGATCGGATGCTCGAGCTGAACCATCCCAAGAACGACTATCGCATGAGCGTCCCGCTTGCCCTGCTCCGTCAGGCCGAGGCAACCCAGCGCACCTTCAATATCGTGCTCGGTTCGATCGCGGGGATCTCCCTGCTTATCGGCGGCATCGGCATCATGAACATCATGCTCGCTTCGGTCACTGAACGGACCAAGGAAATCGGCATCCGGCGCGCCATCGGTGCCAAGCGCAAGCAGATCGTTGGCCAGTTCCTGATCGAGACCGTAGTGCTCTCGGTCACCGGCGGCCTGATCGGGATCGGGATCGGCCTGCTGATCCCATGGATGATTACTGTCTTCGCACAGATGCCCACCGCGGTCACCATGTGGAGTGTGCTGCTTTCGGTGGTCATCTCCGTGGGCATCGGGATCGTCTTTGGGATGTACCCCGCGATGCGCGCGGCGAACCTTGATCCGATCGTTGCCCTCCGTCACGAGTGATCACAAAAAACCCCGACGGTCTTCACCGCCGGGGCCGATCTCTCTCGATCTATATCGATACTTCGATTATGGGCAACCGGCGCTGAACGCGCTGAGGAATGCGCTGACATCGAAGAAGTTGAACATGCCGTCATTGGTGAAATCGGCGGCGGGGTCGTTGCTGCTGAAGGCAGACAAGAAGGCGCTGACATCGAAGAAGTTGAGCATGCCGTCTCCGTTCAGATCGGCGGCGCACACCGTCGCGTTCGCGGCATCCCATGCGTCGAGGTCGTCGAGGTCGACATCGCCGTCGCAGTCGAAATCACCCTGGGTGTAGTACGCGCCCACGCCTTGGTTGACAAGAATGGTGTCGCGGTCGTCCGTATCGGCATCGCCGTCGAGGTCGAAGTCACCCAGAACAGAATCGAGGATCCCCTCAACAATCTCAGCGACATCGTCGGCGTTGACCAGAAGGTCGCCGTTCATGTCTGCTGATAGATCGCTGAAGACAGCCTCTCCGAGCTGATTCCAATCACCAAAGTTCGCGCAGACATAATCAACATCGAATCCATCGACAATCCCGTCATGCCCGTTCGGACGGAACCCGCGTGTTGGGAGCGGGTTGGTCATGGTGCCCGCCCCGAACGCGTCGGCGGAGGCGATATCACCCCTTGCGTCGCCGTTGTCGTAAGTGCCGGTGACCAAGGAGGTCCCGAAGAAGTTGATACCCGACTCGAGATCGATCGCGACGAAGCCTGCCTTGCGATCCAGCTTCCCGTCCACGAGGTGGAGCCCATCGGCCCAGTATCGGACATCGTTGCTGTCGAAGTTGCCGTCGCCATCAAAGTCGCCGAGGATCTCGGGGCATGCGCGGCCGTCAGGATTAACCGAGCCGCCCGACCAGCTGGCGCTGTTGTATCGGAAGTTGTACGCGGCGATCATGTCGGGGACATCGTTGGGGCTGCGGGCTCCGTCGCCATCGAAATCGCCGGCGATGAGGTTGCGATCGTTGTCCATCACCGTATCGAAGTTCGTATCACCGATGAACGAACCGTAGTCGATGCGTGTGCCATCGACGGACTCGTACCATGCACCGTTCGCCACGCCGTCTGAGTACACGGTGCCGATTGTACGGGTGGGAACCAGACCGCCCGACTGCGTGTTGAACGACGCGTAATCAGGCAGTGCGAGGACATTGAATGGATCGCTGAGCACGAACTGAGTCAGCACATCGTTTCGATTGGCATTGGGAACGATCGGGATGCAGGGCTCGCTGGGGTCGGGGTTCACCTGCGGCACATTGAACGAGGTTGCTGGTAGCACGAACTGGATCGCGAGAAACTCGCCAGGACTGAACGCGTTCGCGGGATCGCTGGGAACCGTGGATACGGCATCGACCGACCGGGTAATGTTGTTCACATACGCCGCGGCCTGAGGGTTTCGCATGGGCTGGATCGGGCTGGGATTTGCTCCGACCTCAGCCGCATCCCACCCCCAACCGCCGAGATTGGCGGGGGCCGAACGAGGATCGCCGATGGTGGCGATGCCGCCAAGGCCCTGGATGTTGTACCCGTCAGCACTTCCATCGACAACATTCTCGATGGTTGGGCGGGCGTAGACCGTGCCGCCCTTGAGGTCTGACTGAACCGCGAGGACTTCGAGTTCGCCATCGATGAGCCAGCCGCTCGACTCACCACGCTCGGCACCCGTATGCCCAAGCCCCAGGCGGCTGTTCTTGACTGTGGCTTCCATGCGTGACGATCCGCCCTTGTTGGAGGGCTGGAAGTTTGGGCCCAGACGGTCGTTTGCCGAATTAGAGGTCTTGGGACCGATGTTCTCCCCCACGCCCCACGATGGATCGAGACAGATGCCGTTCATATACGCGTTCCGTGTTCCCGAGCCCGAGTCACGGGTGATGACCGTGAGATTTTCACCATTCATCCGGCGTCCGGTCGCGTTGAGGTGACGCAGGTCGGACATTTCAATCTGCTGGAGACCGACGCCGAAGTTCACGATCGCGGCGACGGGTGTCAGGGTAACAGGGGTATCGAAAACGGTGAAAGCGTCGGGGTTGTTGACATTGGTGTTGAGGGTGACGCCGTTGGGAGAGACGAGCACCTTGAGCCGGTTGCTCTGTGAGATCGCGTAGCCGTCGAAGCCTGTTGCCGGACGGGGGTTGTCGCCGTATCCGGGGGCACCGGGGACACGGTTGTAGATCGGGCTTCCTGAGTCATTGAGCACAAACCAGCTGACGGGGACATCGAGCGCCGAGAAATCGATCTGCACGCCCGTGCCAGCACCGGTGCCGGTGGTGATCGAGTACGAACCGTCTGAGAGTGTGCGGAACGGGGTCGCGCCGGGGTTGCTCGAGCCCGCGGCACCCTGCGTGACACCTGCGGCGATGTAGAGCTGTGTGTTGAAATACGCCGCGTCGGCCTCGTCGGAGTTGAGGGTCAGATTCGCTGCACTCAGATCCGGATCGGTTGCAAAGATTGTACCCCAGTCACGCATCTCAGCGAACCCGTTGCCCGAGCCGACGACGCGGTAAGTGAACTGCCACTGCTGCGACGAAAGGAACGGCGGGGACGAATCGAAGGGGGCGAGTTGCTCCTGCGTGATCCCGTCCCCATCGGCATCGATGAAGTCGAGTGTGTTCGCGGGTGTGCTGAAGAGGGCTTCGAGCAGTGTTGCCCCGGCACCGTTGACGCCGAAGGGCTGGGCGTTGGCGATGCCTGTCGCGGCACCGCACGCGGTCACGAGCAGGCTGAGTTTCTGTATGGTGTTCATTTGGACTCTCTCCGTTGTATGGACATACCGATAGCGAGCTGGAAACAACGCGTTTCACAGCGTGGGTCAGGCGATTGGTCATCCCTGAGCTGATTCGGGTTGCCGACCCTGGCACCCCTGATGACATTGGTACAAATCGATCCACGCATTTCTGCGAGGATCGATCACATATTTCAGTCGTCAGCGAACGGAACAACCTCGTTGTTCCCTGAGATCGAGTAGAACCGCTCACCCCACTTGCGCTCTCGGAGCGTGTTGATCAGTTCGTCGAGCTCGACATGACCATCGATATACCCGAAGTTGGTTTTGCCGTTGTAGGCATCTCCAACAGCTTCGAGCGATGAGTTCGAACCACCCTGACCAATGATCAGGCCGATCTGGTCGTTGCTGATGGTCCGGAGGATATCGCCGAACTCGTCGGGGTCGGGGTAGGCAAAGCGTGCGATATTGAATCGTGACGGCTCATCGAATACACGAGCACCCGCCGAGAGGCCGAAGAATGGAGTGATCGGGCGATGACTCTTGATGACATTGTCCTCACCAAGGCCCGGGTCCGAAAGCGATCGCCAGTTGGCGGTGTCCTTGAACTCGGTAAACAGGATGGTGTTCGAAGGACGCTCGATCCGGTGTTCCTTGACCAACATCGCCTTGCGCTGGGATCCGGGCACATTGAACTTGTTGCGGGGCATGATCGCGGCGTTGGCGGCGAACGCCAATCGTGGCACCTGACGGTCGATCGGCGCAACAGCACCAGAAGGCTGGCCGAGCGCGTTGACCTGCTCGGGCTCCCAGTTTTCTTCGTCTGGTCCGGGATTTGTCCGCGGAGCACCGCGTGAGGTCACCGCGGGGGACTCGAAAGCATCCTGTGGGATCTCACCGTTGTCGAACAGGGCGTATGACCAATGGATGTAGCCGTTGATCGGGGATGGGTGTGAGTCCCGTTGCATCTCCAGCGTCCAATCGAAACCGTCGCGGTCTTTTCCGTAAACATACGAGGGCGGGTGGTATCCCCTGTTGCTACCGGTATAGATCGTGTCCGCCGTGAGTACGCTGCGGGCGTTGGAGCTGGAAATCACGGCCCATGCACTGACCCGTGCGGATCCGAGCGCAGGCAACAGGATCCCGATAAGCAGCGCGATGATCGCGATGACGACGAGCAGTTCGATAAGTGTGAACGCTGAGATGAATCGGTGTGTTCGAGTTCGCTTGTGCATGCGATCTGTCTCCTGATGCGGCGTGCTGATGAGCTACGTCGCAAACATAGACACACACGGAGCGAAGCCGCGTTCAGAATGAATCAACATTCCATAAAGAGCCGATCCTTGACGAACCGCTGACGCAAGCCAAACCATGTGTGAACGCGTTCTTCACGAATCGCATCAGACACCACCCTGATCGGGTGTCATTGCAGATAGTCGAGCGCGTTCGATGCGAGCGTCAGCACGAGCAGGAAGCCACACAGGTCTGTTACTGTCGTGAGGATCGGTCCCGACGCCAGTGCCGGGTCGAGCTTGAGCCCCTTGAGCACCAGCGGCACCGTGCCGCCGATCATCACCGCGATGATCGTGTTGATCATCAGGGCAATACCGACAACCCCTCCAAGGTAAGGATTGCCCTTCCAGAAGAACGCGACGGCTCCGATGATGATCCCCAGCACAACACCGTTCACGATACCCACGGATGCTTCCTTGACTACGACACGTATGATGTCACCGGGCCGGGCGACGCCAAGGGTGAGTTCTCGCATGCTGACGGCGACCGCCTGATTGCCCGAGCATCCGCTCATATCAGAAATGATCGGGAGGAACACGGCCAGAGCGATTACCGCCTCAAGCGTGTCCTGATGCATCGCGATGACGGAGGCAGCGATGATGTTGAGCACGATGTTTGCGCTGAGCCATGCGAGGCGTCGGCGAGACCGCAGCAGCAGCGGCATGCTGCGGAGTTCTTCGCCACCGACGATACCCTGCGACTGACGGTATACATTGTCCGCCTGCTCGGACATCGCCTGGTCGACCGCCGAGCGCTCAACCACACCCTGAAGCCGCCCGGCTGAATCGATCACAGGAAGACCGATATACCCGTGCTCTTTAAACAACTGCTGGACATCATCGAGTCTGGTATCATCAGCGAGTGTGACGGGATCGGGGATCATGACGGATTCGAGCGTCGCCCCCCGTTGTGCGAGCATCAGTCTGCGCAATGGGAGCACGCCGACGACCCGCCCATCGTCCTCCACGATATAGGTGTACTGAACATTGAACTTGGCATATCGTGGAGCGTTCTGTTCGAGGTCATCGAGCACATAGCGGATGGTTTGCTGGCGCTGGTACACCAGAAACTCGGTCACCATGAGCCCGCCCGCGGTGTCGGGGTCGTAGACAGATAATCTGCGCAGATTGTCGGCGGACTGCTCGTCGAGCTGCTCGATGATGCGCTGGGCATCCTCGTCATCGAGCTCTGCGACGAGGTCGGCCTGATCATCCGAATGCAGCTGCCCGATGATCTCGGCCGCCTTGATGGTGTCGATGGACTCGATGCCCCCCACGGCTTGCGGCATGGGGAGCTGCTCGATGAGCCCCGCGGCTTCCTCGCTCGGGAGCATTTCGAGGAGCTTCGTGCGTTGTGCGTCGCTGAGGTGCGACGCGTCGTGTATGACATCCGCCGCTTTGTTTTCATTGACCCAGCGGGTGCACTGCTCGGCATCTCCCTGCTCAATAAGGAGCTCGAGCCGCTCGGGCTGCTGCTCGGGGGAGGGATTCTGGTTGAGCGTGGGGATTGGGGTGGTCATCGTCCCTCTCGGATGCCGTTGGAGCTGCTTAAGAGGCAAGGCTCATGGCCGCACATTGTAGTGACCCTAGAATCACGCAGCCGTTCATGTACGGAGTGAGATCGGCTGTACGCTCCCCGATTCGTGACAGAGGACCATGACATGTTCATGCGGATGATCTATGACGAGAAACTGGCACAAGCCGCGTACCTGATCGGGTGCCAACAGAGCGGAGAAGCGATCGTGTTCGATCCCGAGCGCGATGTGGACCGTTACATCGACCTTGCGGCCGCACACGAGTTGCGGATTGTCGCCGTCGCAGAGACGCACATCCACGCGGACTTCGTCTCCGGGGCTCGGGAACTCGCCGAACGGATCGGGGCAAAGGTGTACCTCAGCGACGAGGGCGGCCCGGACTGGCAATCACAGTGGCTCGACAAGCGGCTCGGCGGCGGGAGCTATGACCACCAACTCCTCAGGGACGGGGATTCCTTCCGGATCGGCCACATCGAGTTCACCGCGATCCACACGCCCGGGCATACTCCCGAGCACTTGGTCTACCTTGTCACAGACCACGGCTCGGGCGCAACAGAGCCCATCGGCATGATCAGCGGCGACTTTGTTTTTGTGGGTGATTTGGGCCGGCCGGATCTGTTGGAAACCGCCGCTGGTCAATCGGGAGCCATGGAACCGTCTGCACGGGAGTTGTATTCAACCCTGAACCGTCTTGCGGGGATCCCCGACTTCGTGCAGATCTGGCCCGCTCACGGTGCCGGAAGTGCCTGTGGAAAATCGCTGGGTGCCGTACCGACCAGCACGGTGGGATATGAGAAGCGATTCAACCCGGCGATCCTGGCGGGTCGCGATGAGCAGGGCTTCATCGATTTTATTCTCAGCGGCCAGCCCGAACCGCCGCTGTACTTTGCGAACATGAAGCGGGATAACAAGATCGGCCCCCCCGTGCTCGGCGGCCTGCCCGTACCCGAGTCGATGACCCCAGAACAAATCGCCGAGCTCGATGCCAGGGCAGTCGCAATCCTCGACATGCGTGACTGGGATCGGTATCGAGCGGGGCACCTGCCCGGAGCGATGTCGTTCCCGATGGGCAACTCGTTCAATACAGATGCCGGCTCAATGGTCCGCGACGATGAAGACATCTATCTCATTGTGGAGAAGGGACTTCTGGACGAAACCGTACGCGACCTCGTGCGCATCGGCCTTGATCGGATCAGGGGCTGGTGCTCGGTGGATGCGTTCGAGCGGATCGATCCCAGCGGTCTGATCCCCCTTGAAGAGGTTCGCGTTGATGAAGCCGAGGGCTTGATCGACTCGGGCCTGGTCCGGGTACTCGATGTCAGACGAGCAACGGAGTTCAGTGAAGGACACATTCCGGGAGCCGTAAATGTCGCGCACACCCGCCTTGCTTCCCGAATCAATGAGGTGCCTACGGGGACACGGCTGCTTGTGAACTGCCGTAGCGGGAAGCGATCTGCCCGCGCGGCGGGCTATCTGCAGCGAACGGGCTACGAGGTTGTGAATCTCGAGGGCGGGATACTGGCCTGGAACGACTTCTCCCAGAGTTCTGTGGACTGATCCAATCCAACAATCGCACATCGCTTCCTCCATTCGACATCTGGGGAAGTTTTTTTATTCGCTTGGTTGTATTTTTATGCATACTTCGTATACTTATCCATGCACCGGAACCAGCGACTCCATCTCCTGAAACAGCTCATCACCGACGGGTCCGCCTCGACGCAGGTGGAGTTCGTGGAATCCCTTGCCGCGTCGGGCATCGAGGTCACTCAGGCAACCATCTCGCGCGATCTGACCGCCATCGGGGCGGTCCGCGGACCGGACGGTTACCAACTCCCGGACCGCAATGGTGCGATCCCTCCTTCGGCGACGCAGCCGTCGGATGGACTCCAGCGGGTCCTCCGCGAGCACGCGATGATCGCGAAGCAGGCAGACTCAATCGTGGTGCTCCGGACCATCCCCGGCCACGCGGACTTCGTCGCGAGCGAGCTGGACGCCACCCCACCGAGCGGGATGGTTGGATGCATCGCCGGCGACGACACGATCTTTATCGCAACGACCTCGAACAAGGCCGCCTCGAGCCTCGTGAAAACGGTGACCAACATTCTGCGGGGGTCATGATGCAAGCCAAAGCACAAGCCAATGCGCTCCGTCATTTTCTCTCAACTCAGGACTGGTCTTGGGAGGATCTCTCCTCGTTGATCGATCACGCGAGCGAGCTCAAGGCACACCCGCTGCAGCCGTTGCTGAGTGGCAAATCGGTCGCACTTGTCTTCTTCAACCCTTCGCTTCGGACCCGTGCCTCGTTTGATATCGGCGCGAATCAGCTCGGAGGGCACGCCGTGATTCTCGAGCCCGGGGCGGGCTCCTGGGAGATGGCCTTCGGAGATGGCGAAGTCATGGACGGCAACGCCGAGGAGCACGCGAAGGAAGCGGCTCGGGTTCTGAGCCGTTACTGTGACATCATCGCTGTCCGGGCGTTCCCCAAGTTCAAGGACTGGACCGTGGACCGTAAGGACCTTGTGCTCTCCGCGTTCGCACAGCACGCGACCGTGCCGGTGATCAATATGGAGACTATCACGCACCCGTGCCAGGAGCTCGCGCACCTGATGGCGTTGCGGGAACATTTCGGCACCAGCGATCTGCGAGGCAAGAAATATGTGCTGACATGGACCTACCACCCCAAGCCGCTCAATACCGCGGTGGCGAACTCCGCGGTCCAGATCGCAACCCGCGCTGGTATGGATGTCACGATGCTGTGCCCGGACGATCGCTACCTGCTTGACGAGCGGTACATGGACTTCGCCCGCGTGAACTCCGCGGTTTCGGGCGGCTCCTTCGGCGTGACCCATGACATCGAGGTCGCGTACTCGGGTGCAGACATTGTCTACGCCAAGAGCTGGGGTGCGATCCCCTACTTCGGGAACTGGGAAGCGGAGAAGCCCATCCGCGATGGATACAAGCACTTCATCGTCGACGAAGAGAAAATGGCCTTGACCAAAAACGCCGCGTTCAGTCATTGCCTGCCCGCAAGGCGGAACATCAAAGCCACAGACGCGGTGATGGATTCGCCCAACTCACTGATCATCGAAGAGGCCGAGAACAGGCTGCATGTACAGAAGGCGTTGATGGCCGCTGTTCTCACTCCTGCGTGAAACCCACACCTGCTCCCCACTCAAGGAAGCGAATACACACCATGTCCGAATCATCAAAGAAACCACTCGTGGTCCTGGCTTTCTCCGGCGGGCTCGACACATCGTTCTGCGTCCCCTACCTCATCGAGAAGGGATACGCGGTGCATACCGTGTTCGTGAATACCGGCGGGCTCGAGGCTTCACGCGCCCAGCAGATCCACGACTACGCCCTGTCGCTGGGGGCCGTTGGGCACGACACGATCGACGCGACCCGATCGATCTGGGAAGCCGTTGTTGTCCCGTTCATCATGGGCGGCGTCGCGTACCAGAACCGCTACCCGATCCTCTGCTCTGATCGTTATGTCATCGTTGAATCGATTGTGGACATCGCCCACAAGCTCGGCGCTGTCGCGATCGCCCACGGCTGCACCGCGATGGGCAATGACCAGTTCCGGTTTGACCAGTCCGTGCGCTGCCTGACCAAGCTTCCCGTCATCGCCCCGATCCGCGAGATCCAGGGGATCACGAATCAACCACGGGCGTACGAGATCGAAGAACTCGCCAAGCGGGGCGTGCATATCGATGCCAGTGCCAAGCGCTACACGATCAACGAGAATGTCCTCGGCGTGACGGTCTCGGGCTCAGAGATCGATGACCTCGGGGCTCCTGATGACGCTTGCCGCACACTCTGCAAGCCGCGTGAGCAGTGGCCCGATCGTGCACTTCGCGTCTCGATCACATTCGAGTCAGGTGTCCCGGTCAAAGTTGACGGCGTGCCCATCACCGACGGGGCCTTGACGCTCGCCAAACTGAACAGCGCTTTCGGCGCGTACGGGGTGGGCAGAGGGATCTATACCGGCGACACGATCGTCGGTCTCAAGGGTCGGATCGTGTACGAGTGCCCCGGGATCGAAGCACTCATGCTCGCACACAAAGCGCTCGAGGAGCTGACGCTGACAAAGGAGCAGAACGACTTCAAACGGGCCGCGGCGTCCAAATGGACCGAGCTGGTCTTTGGCGGGCTCTTCTTCGAGCCACTCCGGGCCGACATCGAGGAGCTGCTCAAGTCCACCAACCGGAATGTTACGGGCACGGTCACCGTCGAAACCAATGGCGGTGCCGCTCTGGCGGTGGCCGTGGATACCGATCGTTCGCTGATGGATGATGAGAATGTGTACGCTCAGCGGGCCGCGTGGTCGGCGGCGGATGCGGAGGGTTTCATCAAAATCGCAGGGAACGCCTCGGCACTGGGTGCCCAGAAACGATCCCCCTCACGCTGCGTCGAGATGAAATCCACCAGAGCTCAGATGACCCAGGTGACATCGTGAATGAAGCCCAAGCCGAATCTTGTACTCAGCGCATACTCGATCACCTGCGCGTGCTTGTTGCTGCCGACTCCTCTGATCCTGTGTCGACCATGACGCCGGCTCATGACGCGATCACCTACGCCGCCCAAGTGCTGCGTGGGGCTGGCTGTGAGGTAGCGATCACGGATCTGGGCGGCGGCTGTGTGAATCTCGTGGCAACCCGTGGCACGCCCCGGGTCCTGTTCAACTGCCACCTTGATACTGTGCGGGCACACGCGAACTGGACGCGGGACCCGTTCTCGCTCTCGGTGGACAAAGGGCTCGCATACGGGCTCGGCGCGTGTGATATCAAGGGGGCGGCGGCGTGTCTGCTGAGTGTGGCACAATCCACCGACACCCCGATTGCCATCCTCCTGACTACGGATGAAGAGGGCGGCAAGGGAACCTGCGTGGAGGGGTTCCTCAAATCGCAGGATCAGGGCTGGGACTGTGTGATCGTGTCCGAACCGACCGGTTCGCAGGCGGTGTTTGGTCACCGCGGGTTCGCATCCTTTGAGATTCGCTTTGAGGGTACATCAGCACATACCTCACAATCAGACGCCACGGATCAGAGTGCGATTCATCGTGCGGTCCGCTGGTCATCTGCGGCACTCGAACTCGCGCAGCCCGGCGGGCTGCTCGACGGGAGCCGATTTAATATTGGCTCGATATCCGGGGGGACCGCCTCAAATGTCGTCGCCCCCGAAGCGGTCCTGCGTTTTGGGTTCCGCCCCGAGCCACAAACCGGGGCTGACATGCGGACAAGGATACGCATCGATGCGCTGCGGGCAATATCGTCGGATGTTGGCAACAGCGTCTGGACCGACCGTTTCATCGCCCCGCCACTGATTCCCGATGATCGTGCAGTCAAGTCGATCACGCGTTGGGGTATCGAGGCGGGTGAAAGCGTCGATTTCTGGACAGAAGCGGCGCTCTTCGCAGCCCACGGACTGCCCACGCTTGTGCTCGGGCCTGGGTCGATTGCACAGGCTCACAGCGCCGATGAGTTTGTTGAAGTCGGACAGCTCGAGCGATGTGCTCGGGCATACGAATCCATCGTGATTGCTGAGGCGTCGAGTTCAACAGGCCTGCCGGTGAACGAAACGGGAGAGATTGCCCATGTACCGTGAAGTGATTCTGAATCTCCTGCACAACCTCGGCGGACGGGCCGAGGTCGATCGGTACCTGCGTGAATATACGGGTACAGGGCGTTATGCGGTCATCAAGGTCGGCGGAGGTCTGATCGCCGACGATCTCGACGAGCTGGCCTCCGCGCTGGTGTTCATGCACAATGTCGGCCTCAACCCGGTGGTTGTGCACGGCGGCGGCCCACAGCTCACGGCAGAGCTCGCATCGAGTCAGACCGAGTCCCGATTCATCGATGGGCTCCGGGTCACCACGCCGGAGGTGCTCGCGGCGGCGCTCAAGGTCTTCCAGCGTGTGGGGTCCGAACTTGCGGACGCGATCGACAGCCGCGGTGTGCGGGCCAGGCCGCTGGTCTCGGGCATCTTTGATGCGGACCCGGTGTCGCGAGCGGAACTCGGCCATGTCGGAGAAGTCACCGGCGTGCAGGCGGAGGCCATCGCCCGCGCATGCCAGCAGGGACAACTGCCCATCCTCAGCTCCATCGGGACCACACCCGACGGCAAGCTGCTCAACATCAACGCCGACACGGCGACCAAAGAGCTCGCGCTCGCGCTGAATGCTTCCAAGGTGATCTACCTCACCCCCACCGGCGGCATCCTCGATACGGACGGCTCCATCATTCCGGCGGTCAACTGCGGCGAGGATCTTGAGCCGATGATTGCCTCGGGAGCGATCAGCGGCGGGATGGCACGCAAGATCATCGAGATCGATGAGTTGTTATCCCATCTCGATGAGCATGCATCTGTATCCATCACCACACCCGCCAAGATCGCCCGCGAACTCTTCACGCACCGTGGTAGCGGGACGCTGATCCGCAAGGGACGCCCGGTCCGTGTATATAACGGCATCGAGGGGCTTGACGCCCAACGGATTCGTAAGCTCCTCGAACAGAGTTTCCAGCGACCGCTGGATCCGAAATATCTTGAGACACTCGGAGATGCACGGATCTATCTCGCGGGCGATTACGCGGCGGTCGGCATCATCAAGCAGCGTGCGCCGGGAGCCTACCTCGACAAGCTCGGGCTCAGCGAGCGGGCTCAGGGTATCGGTCTGGGCGCTTCGCTCTGGAACCGAATCCGGACTGATTTCCCGACGCTCTACTGGAGGAGCCGATCAACCAATCAGGCGAACAAGTGGTACCTCCCGAGAGCAGACGGGATGCACCGCGCGGGCGAATGGATCGTGTTCTGGTACGGATATGAGGATCGAAACTTGATGAATCAGTGCATCGATGACGCCGTATCAATTGGTCATTCGTTTGGTCCATCACTCGACCACGCAGCGGTTCAGATCAAGGGAACCGGCGCACGGGAACTCACGCATGGCATGTGAATCTCAACATCAAGCGGCAACAGATCATGACCACGGATCCCCAGTGATGACAAAGTCGAGCGTCGGGCTCGTCGGCGCACGCGGCTATGTCGGCTCGGAACTTCTTGAGCTCATTGAACGGCACCCGGGACTTGATCTTGCATACGCGTCATCACGCCAGTTCGAGGGCGAACCGATCGGCTCTCACTCGAATGCATCCTTCGGAGGCGGTCGCTTCGAGAATCTCTCCGTCGAGGAGGTCGGCCAACGACACGCGGACATCGTAATACTGGCGGTGCCGGACGCAACAACGGCAGCGTTTGTCGACAGCATCCAGGCCGGCCCCAACCAGCCTCGGTTGATTGTTGATCTGAGTGCGGATCATCGGTTCAACGACTCGTGGGTGTACGGGCTGCCCGAGCGGAACAATGGGGCCATATCACACGCGTCGAGGATCGCGAACCCGGGATGCTACGCGACGGCTGCACAGCTCGCCCTGCTCCCGATTGCCCCGCTGCTCGCACAGGCACCCCACTGCTTCGGGGTCTCGGGATATTCCGGGGCGGGGTCTACGCCCTCGGCACGGAACAGCACCGAAGCGTTGTCCAACGGTGTGCTCCCATACAAACTCACCAACCACACCCATGAACGCGAGATCACGCGGCAAATGGGCCTCGAATCCGGGCTCGGGATCCGATTCTCGCCGCATATCGCGTCGTTCTTTCGCGGGATCACCATGACCGTACAGGCAACGCTTACACATGAAACAGATGTGGAAGCGCTTTGTGGGCTCTACTCGGGTTTCTACGCTGGTTCATCCCTGATTGGATTTACTGCAGAGCGAGTCCCTGAGATCCGTGAGATCGTTGGGACGGATGGCGCAACAATCGGCGGCCTCAGCGTCAACCCGCTACGGCCGAACGAGATCGCAGTGGTTTGCACACTCGACAATCTCCGCAAAGGCGCCGCCACGCAAGCGGTCCAGAACATCAATATTGCGCTCGGGTTCGATGAACTCACCGGCCTGCGCGCACAGCACGCGGGGCAACATTGATGAGTGCTGATCCGAATCAGTCCGTATCCCCACTATGGGCCAAGCCCGGGGCTGTCGTCGAGCAGGACGCGATGGCGTTCATGAGCCGCGACGATGTGCTCATGGATCGCGAACTCTTTCTCTACGATATCCGTGCGACGCGTGCGCATGTGAACGGGCTGCAGATCATCGGGCTCCTCAGCGCCCCCGATCGCCTGGCGATCGATGCATCGCTCGTGCAGCTCGCCAGCCTGTTCCGCAGTGGTGAGTTCGTGCTCGATGAGCGATTCGAAGATGGCCACACCGCGATTGAATCGTTCCTGACCGAGCAGCTCGGCGTGGTTGGCAAGCGGGTGCATCTGGGCAGGTCCCGGAACGATCAGGTCGCGGTTGCGCTCAGGCTCTATATGGTCGATGTGCTTGAGCAGGCCCGGGCATACTGCGTTTCATCCGGGCAGGCGGCGTTGGCTGTTGCGCGAGCACATCTGATGACTCCGATGCCGGGGTACACCCATCTTCAGCGTGCCGTCCCCTCGACTGTCGGGTTATGGATGGGATCCTTCGCCGAGGGCTTCGCGGATTGTGCCGATCTATGCGCCATCACCCGAAGCTGGATCAACACGAGCCCGCTCGGGAGCGCCGCGGGATACGGGGTCAACCTCGAACTCCCACGAGCGCAAGTCGCCGAGGAACTTGGCTTCGACCGGGTACAGATCAATCCGATGGCAGTTCAATCCTCCCGCGGCAGAATCGAGCACCAGACCGTCGCGACACTCTGGCAGGCAATGCAGGAGGTCCGCCGCTTGGCGTGGGATTACTCACTGTTCAGCACTGCCGAGTTCGGTTTCGTCACGCTCGGCGAAGGGTTTGTCACCGGCTCATCGATCATGCCCAACAAACGCAACCCGGATATGGCGGAACTCCTTCGCGCTTCCACTTCGATACTCGGTGGGGCCATGAGTGAGATCCAACAGGTCATGAGCCTGCCAAGCGGCTACCAGCGCGATCTGCAGATCACCAAGCCCGCCCTGATCCGCGCGGCGCGGGTCTCACTCGACGCCCTGAAGCTCATCCCGCGGCTGATCGAAACCGCCACCCTTCACACGAACAGGATGCTCGAAGCGATCGAGCCATCCATGCTCGCGACGGATATCGCTGTGCGTCTGACCAGCGATGGGATCCCGTTTCGCGATGCGTATGCGCAGGCGGCCGCGTCCATCGACGGGCTGACGCTGACGCCCGCAGACATCGAGGCGAGCATCCGAGAGCGCGTATCGCCCGGGGCGTGCAACGACCTGATGCTGGATGTGATCGCGGCCAGACTAGTGAAACTCGACGGGTCGAAACTTCACGCCGGTGCCGGCAACATCATCGACAAAGATGGCCCTGTTCGCCCCGAGTGACGATGCCGCGGATGAATCCATCAGCATCGTCGAGTCTGATGCGCTCATCTGCATGAGCACGCGCAGGCCGAACTCTCGGATGACCGCCCGATCCATCGCCCGCTCGAGATTGCTCAGACTGTCGCACCATGCCGCGACCCACACGCCCTTGGCGGGGCCCTCGAGCAGGATATTGGCCAGTTCTTTGTCGGGCGATCCGGACTCCTCATCCAGCGAGAAGCTGTAGTCATCGCTCTTGCGCAGCGATCGCAAGCGATGCAGGCCGTTGAGCACAAGCAATACCGGCGATCCCCCGCGTTCGGTTCGTTCGTTCACAAGCGTGTTGATCTCAGATACCACACGATCGGCTGAAGAGGCCGAGACGATCTCGATGTCGACATTCTTCGATTCGAAGAGTTGCTGCGCCACACCGTGCTGCGTGTCATCCTCGGGTGTGGGGTCGACGAAAACAACGCGTGTATCAGGGGACATCGAGAATGTGATCGCGCTTGAGATCAGCATGCCAATCGAGGGCTCGGGTTGCGGGCTGACAATCAGCATGCTCGCGCCCGACCGCCGGGTGAGCGCTGGTGCGGTCGGCGGTGCGATCGCGACCGAGTCTCCCAATAGCATCCGTGGAATGGTGCGCTCCGGGTACGCGTCGACGAACGCCGTGAGCGAAGCGTCAAACTCGGCGGGCTTGTTGCCTTCGAACACCACCGTCTGTGGTCGATCGCGTGTGTCCTGAGGGAGTGCGCCGAGCATCTCATCTCGCTGAGCGTCGGGCAGCCATGCCGTCTGGAACGGGCTGTTCCCCTCGATGAGCCCGCCGGCGTTGTTGTATATCGCTTCACCCGGGCGTTCGAGCAGTCTTGCCGCGTTGTTGTCCTCGCCCAGAATCAGGTACGAATCCGTCTCTGAGCACTGCAGCGCGATCCGAACACCGATCTGCCCGAGCGTGGAGCGTGCGAGCGAATAGGCACCCGCGAGGGTCTGCGAGCCAAGCACGACATGCACCCCGAATGCTCGCCCCTGTCGCACGAGCCGGTCCAGAAGCAGTGTTGCGTCCGATGAAACCTCGTCATCTTCCGTGAAGAACTCCTGAAACTCGTCGATCAGCAGGAGCAAACGGGGCAGCCGTTCTTCTGGCGCGAGCGATCTCGCGCTCTGCAGATTCTGTGCACCGAGCTTTCGGAAGAGCTCGCCGCGCGTGGTGAGTTCTTCGTCGAGGCGATTGAGGACCGAGAGCCCGAACTCCCTGTCTGACTCGATTGCAACAGCGCGAACATGGGGCAACCTGCCCTGGGTGTACGCCTTGAACTCGACGCCTTTCTTGAAGTCGATCAGGTACATCTGCAGCTCATCGGGCGAATACCACATCCCCGCGGCGGTGATCATCACATGCAGCAGCGTGGATTTACCAGAGCCGGTCCGTCCTGCTATCAACGCGTGCTGTCTGGTTCCGATGCCCAGCCGGAGTTCCTGGTTCTTCTGAGCGCCCGACCGGCCGAGTGGCACGATCATTTCCTCATCGCACTTCCTCGACCAGACCTGAGCTGCCGTGGGAGCCAGACGATCGAACGGGACCTCTACCCGTCCCGCTTCGGTGCTCGCCGCCGCGACACGATCGAGAATCTCTGCCGTGAGGCGATCATCGGGCTCTGGTTCCTGCGCGAGTTCAACCCCGTCATAGCGTTCGTCGGTGAACCGCGGCAGGCCGTCGCTGATGTCCAGCTCAACCGTTGTCGCCCCGAGCGTGCTCATAAGGTCACCAGGGAGTTTCTGACCCGTTTCTATAGAAAGCAGTGCATAGACACCGCATCGTGGGCCCGACTCCAGAATGCTCTTGAGCCGGGCGGCCCCCACATCGGTCAATGCCTCGTGCAGATCCGCGATGATCACGAAGCGATAGGGCTCCGCGATCTCACCAGCCGCGGCGTTGTAGTCCTCGATGGTCGCAAAGTCCGCCCGCAGATACTTCTGGATCACGGTCTGCATGTGCTCTGTCAGATCGTGGAGTTGGCGCTCGATGTGGTGCGGGTCCGCCCAGATCCGCTGCCCGACCGGCGACGGGTCGATATCTGAGAGGCGCATATAGCCCGCGAATGATTGGCCGATCCCGATCGGGTCGGCCATGACGAATCTTGCCTTCCGGGCAGGGAACGATGCGAGAATACGGGTCATCGCCATGCGCATCGCGGAGAGCGCTGCGGAGCGGCTCTCGGCATCATGCCGGATCAGCAACGACTTCGGCCCGGGCATGGCGAGCACCGCGGACATCTCGATCAGTTCGTCGACACCAAGCTTCTCGCGGAGTTCCGGATCAAGCCGGGCCAGGCGATCGCTCAGATCCAGGCGCGCCCTGACGATCTGCAGTACATGCGGCACATCCATCGGCTGCGGGCATTCGGGCATCGACGCCCAATCAGGATTGGTTCTCTGGGCCAGCTCGCTTGTTTGCACAAGATGATCGGTCGCTGGTTGCGCCCTGGCGAGCAGCGAAGACTCCGCATCGGCACGAATGGCCTCGTACGCTGACACTGCAGCCTGCGACTGTGCGTCATGGACCGATTGTGCCTCTTTCATCGTCGCGCCGTAGCGAGTCTCGATCCCTTCAAGCTGAGATGCTCTCCAGTGTTCCAGCTCATTCTTATCGCGATCAAACCGATCCTGCAGGTTGGCTCGCCGTGACTCGTAGAGTTCTGACACTTCCTTTACCACCGCGCCCGCCTTGCGTTCAGCATCCTTGATGACGACCCGTTGCGTGTGATCCGCTTTGGCAACCTCCGAGACATGCTTCTCGTGGATCGCGACCAGGCGGTTCTCATGCTCAAACTCAAGCCGCATGCGCAGAGATTCGGCATATCGGCGTGCACGCTCGATGCACGCTCGCGCGTTGAGGGCGAGTTCGATCTTCTTCTCGCGGCCTCTGAATATCCTGAAGATCCCGCCACCGGCGTAGGCATCGATCGCATCGCCGGCCCCAGCGATCAGTTCATCGAGCTCATCGGCATCCGGTGATTGTGGTGTCGGGTCCTGAGGAATCGCTCGATCGGCGATCCGGTTCACCATGGACGGGCCGATGGTGATCACCAGATTCGATTCGAGTGTTTCGATGGCCTTGTGATAAGTGCTGATCTTGGCAAGTGTTTTATTGTGCTCACGCTCTTCGTTGAGCTGATTTGACTCCAACACTGTTTCCGCGAGCCAGACGCTCTCATTGCGTTTACTCTTGGCCTTGGCGGCCCGCTCGTTGTGCTCGCTGCGAGCGACCGCTTCGGCGCGATGGCGATCCTTCTGGGCCGAAGCGAGCTTGGCCTCGTGCCTTGCCGTGATCTCTGAGTGAGTTTGTGCGTGCTGGGATTCGAGCTGCTCGAGCTGCTTTGATCGCCGCTCTTCGGCATCCTTCTTGCACAGATCAAATCTGTTCATTGAAGCCAGCAGTGACTTCGACCGCTGTGAATGCGCATCAGTGAGCAGCTCGTTGCAAGCATCGAGTGCTGCAAGCAGATCCGCAAACGCTTGCGCCTGTTCATCATGGCCGAGACGATCGATACTACTCATGTTCAATCCGATCCAGCCATGGCACCATGCTCACTCCCCCGCACGCTTTGCCTCGTCGCATGCTGATTGTAACCGGTCCATCGCATCACATGCTTGTCGCACGACAGGATCGAGATTCGCGATGAAGTCCGCCTCGAACCGTTCCGCGTTCTGATCCGCCCACGATGCCTTGCACCGTCGCCACGAGAGCCGGAGCTGCTTGACGGCATCGGTCAGTATGCCCTTGCCCGAGGACTGGCTCATTCCGTGTCTCCAGCCGGCTCATCTCCACTCACGCTCTTCGTGCTGTCGCTGCCCTGGTTCCCCTCCGACTGGGTGATCCTTGTGTATTCCTCAAGTGTATGGATATACCCGTCGAGTCGCCCGACTGCTGTCTTCATATCAGACCGAGCGACCGACGCCATGGGCTGCACGGCCCCGCGGTACCGATCGATCTCCTTCTGCAAGGTCTGGATCGCCCGACGCGTCCGCTCGAACTTTTCCTCCGCCTCTCGGACCCGACGCTTCGCCAGCTCGTACGCCTTCCTCGCGTCGACCGAAGGCCTCGGGGATTGCGAGGAGGTCTGCTGTACGAGCTTGGAGTTTGCGACAACGGCCTGCTCCGACCGGACACGGATCTCCCGTTTCCAATGCGGCAGCCGTTCCTGCTGCAGCCATGACAGCACCCTTGCGGCATCCGATCCTGGGCTCGTCAACGCTCGCTGGGCATCCTCGCTGAATCGGATCAGGGCGGGCCTGAACGCGGCAAGCGCTTTCATATCTGTGACCCGCGCGCCCGAGCCCATGATCAGCGTTGCCTCAGGTATTCGTCAAGCCGGTCGGCTTTGCGGAGAAGAAACGGCACCTGATGATCGATGGCCTCGCGAAAACGAGCCATCTGGCGCATGGTGTCCTCGAACTCCTTCTGGAACTTGACCTGCTCCTGATCTCGCCAGGTCTGGCTGAGATTGGCCATCTGGCCGTTGAGTTGCGTGAGTTGCTGCTCCATGCCAGAACCGAATCGCTTGAGCAACTGAGCGAATCGGCGGATTTCCTCGGGATCTGCGACAGCTTTGGACATGCGATGATTGTACACCAAATCGGATGAACAGTTCCGATCGATTCGGCACGGCTCCGTTCTGAGCAGCGGAGCACCCCGCAGATGGATTGTGCAAAGCATCAAGACCAGACCGATCGGTGGGTGATTGTATCTTTCGCGGCCAGATGTGGAGATGTCACTTGCCGCCGCTACTGCTCCGGGCGGCGCTCGGTATCAGCCCCCGCGGGGCACTAGGTTGGACCAGCGGATCGTGATCTGGGGGCGTGATTTCTGGCACTCTGCATATTGGCACGCACCAAGTGCACCACGCGACTGCGAACCGCCTGCACACATTGCGGGGTGAATATGGGGCTGTGCACGCCGCAAAGCAAACCTGCTCGCACCCGTGGCTGCTCGTGCAGCCCCGAACTCGAACCTGTAAAGATCATCCCCGCTCGATGGCTGTCGGCTGCTGCTGTATTCCCGGGGAGTGTAGAATCCGCTATGGCTTTGATTCGAATCGAATGGTTCGATCGAAGTCGCAGGGAAGGTATTCCTTTGGAATCGAATCACACCGAACCTGTCCATGACCTCAGGGAGAACAAGGGTGTGCGTGTCTTCGAAGCCCGTGGGCTGACCAAGCGGTACACCGTCCGTGAGGTCGTGGTCGCAGCCGTGATCTATACCCTGCGCCCCAAACCGATCGAGGTCGACGCCGGCATCGCTCGCATAGGTTCAATGCAAGTCAGCGTTGACGAAGAAGGAAAGACCAGGATTCGCGATCGCTATGTCGTTTCAAGCCCGCTCACCGGGCGCCTGCGACGCATCACGCTCGATCCAGGCGATACGCTCATCGCCCAGCAGACCGTGCTCGCGGTGATCGAACCGACCAACCCGGACCTGCTCGATGCCCGCTCGCTGGCTGAAGCGGAGGCCCGCGTGCGGGCCGCAGAGGCCGCGGTTCGACAATCCGAGGCGACACTCGAGAGCGCCAGTGCAACGAGCGACTACGCCGAGAACGAACTCGCCCGGATCACCAATGCGTTCCAGCAGGGCGCCGCGAATCAGCACGAGCTGGATGCCGCTCGAACGGATCAACGGACAGCGACCGAGGCATACCGGGCGGCTGAGTACGGGCGGGAGATCTCCCTCTACGAACTCGAAGTCGCTCGCAGCGCACTCCTCTTTGCAAGAGGCGAACAGGGCGAGGACGCACAGGCACAGATGCGACTCGCTTCACCGATCGACGGCGTCGTGCTTCGTGTTCTTCAGGAAAGTGATGCAGTCGTCAACCCCGGGACCCCATTGATCGAGGTTGGCAATCCGCTAGATCTTGAGATTGTGATCGATGTGCTCTCAACCGACGCCGTGGGGATTACGCCGGGGGACCGCGTTGTCATTGACCATTGGGGAGGCAACGACCCACTCGAGGCTCGTGTCCGACTGGTCGAGCCTTCAGCGTTCACCAAGGTTTCCTCACTCGGCATCGAGGAACAGCGAGTGAATGTAATCGCCGACTTCGTGACACCGGAGATGGAGCGTTCAACGCTTGGAGATGGGTACCGGGTCGAAGCTGCGATTATTGTCTGGGAAGAACCGAGCGTGCTGTACATCCCGACGAGTGCACTTTTCAGATCTGACGATCAGTGGGCTGTGTTCAGGATCACCGACGACACCGCACACCTGACACCGATCAGACCGGGCGAACAGAACGGGCAGTTCACCCAGATCACCTCGGGGCTTTCCGAGCACGACCTTGTGGTGCTCCATCCGAGCGATCGCGTCGCGGACGGCGTTGGGGTTCAGGTCCGATGAATATGACCTGACGGACTATATCGGTGAACCTCGAAGCAACCATTCATGCAGTGGTCTTCATCCGGCGCAGGGTCTCGACGACAAGCGGCTGAGCAGCGCGGAGACATTCTTCGGACTCCTGCAGGTGGGTATCCGCCGCGGCGGACCAAGCGCGATTAAGCAGGCGTTCCATCCCGGCGAAACTGTCCATCAACTCGGCGTATCCCGCCAGCGAGAGCCGGTTAACCAGGGCCGGACGGTCGGCGACAAAGGCCGGAACATCATCGCGTTGGATCCGGCCGATGTGTCGAACGATGGCTTCGAGGCGTGCGTTCCGGTCTGTCGTGACCGCGAGCTCTTCAGCAAGCGTGTGCAGACGACCAGAGAGGCGGGCAAAGACCGTTGGCGCATCGGTTGCGTTGTCTCCGGCGACCGGGCCTGCCGCCTCCGCGGCTTCCAGCGCGAGTCGGCGGGTCCGACGGACGAGCCATGCGCCGCCCAGCAATCCCACGCACGATACCCCGAAGAGCCACGCGTAGGACCACCGGGCCATGCTGAACTCCGTGACTTTCACATAGGTTACGCCTGCTTGGTTGAGCAACGCGACGAGCTCAGGCGTCAGGCGATCTCCCGTTCGCCCAACGGAAGCTACCGCTTCTCTTGAGCGTAGAACGGACTCACCCGTCGGTTCCGCAACAACCGGGGGCGTGACCGCGGGCACGCGTGGCGCAGTGACAGGCTTCAGCGGGTTGGACGCGGCGATTCCCTCGGCATCAAGCTCCGCGCGGACAGCGTTGAGGCGTTCTGTGAACGCGGGATCGACGGTCGCCGGATCGTAGGCACCAGCCGGAGACCCCAGCCGCAGCGATGACAGCGCCTGCGGGTCCGCCCCTTCGAGCTCCACAAGATATGCGGTGCTGCTGGCCAGCGATCCGGCGATGACAGAGAAGGTGATGAGCAGATATGCAAAGAGTTTCATCGGTCTGATTCCCAAAGGGAGGTTGATGTGTATGAATATCGATCGTCTGAGTTTGAATGTGAGTTAGCCGGCAATCAGCACGATGGCGTTGACGCCCAGTGCCAGCACTGCGTCGCCGACGATAAACCCGGCAGCCATCGGCACGCCCCATTCCTCAGCCCAGCTCGCCCCCTTCACCTTGCTGACAAACATATTGATCACGCAGCCTACGCCGTAGGTCGCGATATATGCGAAGGGCAGATACATCGAAAGGCCAACGAGCACGCCGAGCCCGGAGAACGCGCCCAGGCCCAACAACGCACCAATGAGCGCGCCCGCCCCGTACAGGGCGTAGGGCATCGCGCCGCCCTGCACACCGGTGATCACGGCCTGCAATGCCTGAGCCTGCGGGGCCGAGGTATCGGTTCCGGGCCCGATGGGCACGCCGAACTTGGCCTGATTCCCGACAACGATAACCAGGAGCACACCCATGGTGATGATCGGGCCGATGCCGGTAAAAATGAGCTCGACCGTTTGCTGACGCTTTGGCTTCGCGCCCACGAGGTACCCTGTCTTCAGGTCGGCCATCATGTCGGCCGCACAGGTAATCGCCACGCACAGGGCTGCACCGATGAGTACCGCGCCGAGCACGCCGCCGGGACCGGAGAGCAGCAACACGAGCACAACCGTGAGCAGGGCCATGCCCGAGATCGGCGACCAGTCCGTCATACCGGTGCACTGCGCGATGATAATCCCCGCAAACCAGATCCACAACGCGCCAATCACCGCGATGATGCCAGCCCTCACATGCGGGTTCATCCCCGAGAGCAGTCCCTTGCGGTCTGCCGAGAACGGGGCGATCACCGCCGCCTGATCCTCTGGGCTTGCCTCCTCGAAGGTCTGCAGCGCTGACTGGTCCACAAAGGCGAGGGTGTATCCGTTAAACTGAGTACTGAACTCATCGGATTCGATGGCACGCTCGGTGACCGGGCAGATGGAGTTGATCGCCTGCTTGCCCGTGAAGTCCGCGGCAATAAACAGAAACAACAGCGCCCCCGCGACAGCGGCGATGAGGACCTTGAGCCCCAGCTCGTCACTGCCCCCACTGCCCCCGGAACCCGATGTATTGGCTTTTCCCGCTGCCGCGATGGACTTGAATGCCTCTCGGATGGCCGGCAGCGACGCGAGCACACCCATCAACGCACCACCCAGCAGCAGCCCGATCCCCAGCGGACGGTTCACATTCCCGAATCCGTACCCGGCTGCCCCGGACTCGCTTACGGTTGCGGGCATCCAGCCCATCGCATAAATGAGCGGGTTGAGCACCACATATGCCAAGATACCGCCCGCGAGCACCAGCAGACCGGCACGCCCGGTCAGGTAGCCCGCGCCCAGCGCAAAGGGCGCAATGGCAAACAACAACTGGATCTGCAGTGGAAGGCCGAGTATCCGACCGACATCGATCGTGTCATCTGTCACCACAAGATCGGGTACACCGTTCCGATCGAGGTCCGATCTCGTGGTCAGTACCTCACTTCGCACGCCCGGGCCGTTGAACGCAAAATCGACCGGCTCGGAACTCGCGTCCACAACCCGCGGCATACGGATCTGCAGATCCGCATACCCAAACATCGGGTCAGCCGCCCAGCCGGCCTTGGTGCTCCGCAGATGCTCCCACGGGATCTCACCGGTGCTGGCCCGATGTGCAAGCGCGGACAACTCCAGGGGATAGTCGGTCAGGCGTGCTCGATCGACAGGATGGTCCAACGCGTTACGCAGTTCGGCGATCGCCAGTGCCTTTGCATCGATGACCTGTCCCTGCAGCTCATCGACCCGCTGCGCGTTGGCCCGGATCTGCTCGGGTGTGAGCCCTTCACGAAGCTCAGGGAGGTTCGCCTCCTTCGCTTCGATCAACTCTGCCTGCAATCGCCCGTGCCGAACAAGTGACTCCGGTGCGGCCTGTGCGGAGATCCACGAATCGATCTCTTGAGTGAGCAGCAGATCCGCTCGCCCGATCCGTTCCTGCTCGACAAGCGATTGCAGTTCTCCAATATCCGCGGTGCCGCGCAGCTGAGGCAGCTGAGCTGGGAGTCCGATCAGCACGGCCAAGGCGATTCCCACACCCAGCACGATGGCCTTCTTCGGGCCAGCGCCGGGGGATTTGAGGATCGCTGCAACGGCGGTCGCCGAGGGGAATCGCAATCGCTCGATATCAAGCATCTGCTTACGCAGCGGGATGATAAAGGCACCACCAAGCACCGCGCCGCACACACAGGCGAGCGTGATGAGCCAGAAGTCCAGTCCACCCGCCGAGAGCTGGAATCCCAGCAACAACAGCACGGGCACCGTAAAAATCACTCCCGAGTTCGGGGTGTTCACCGCGGAGGCGATGGTCTGGACGATGTTGGTTTCAAGGATCGTGCCCTTCCGCAGAATCCCGCGAAGCAGTCCGAAACCGATGACCGCCGCGATGGCCGACCCACCGATGGTGAAGCCGATCTTGAGCCCGGCGTAAGTGATCGCCGCGTTCATCACCGCGCCGATGATGAGCCCGAGCACGATGGCGGCCAGCGTGACCTCCCTGTACGGAGGCTGAGCCGGGGGCGGTGTAGAAGGATCGGGCATGCAGGATTCCTATGGCGTGAAGTTTGTGCGAACCAGATGACAGACCGGAGGGGGTATCGCCTCAGGGAGCAACATCATGACCGGGTTTCCCTTTGTCTGCAAGTCTGGCAGGCCGAACAATACCCGGTTGATCGAAATCCACATCGCACCACATCCGCTGCCGAGCCAGACGCACCATCGGCGGGTTCGAGGTCAGCACGGTTTCCTGAGCCGTCAACACCGAAAAACTGTTGGTAAGTGACTACGACCCGTCGTTCTCAGGTGTGGGTGATATACCTACAATCTGGCAAGTACCCGAGCACCCAGCAGTATTATGCCCAACCTCCTCACCGCCCGTAATCTGACAAAGTCGTACCCATCAAACAGCCTTTTCGAGGGCGTTTCGATCAATGTGGAGGACGGGGAGCGGCTCGGACTGATCGGCCCGAACGGGAGCGGCAAGACCACCCTGCTCAAGATCCTCGCGGACCTGATCGCGCCAGATGACGGAGAGATCGTTCGCAAGAACGGGCTCCGCGCTGTATACCTCGAGCAGGACGATCGATTCGGGAGCGACACAACCCCTTTATCGGTTGTCAGCGAGAGCCTGAAAGACCGCGACGATTCGGGCCTGGATCCAACGACCCGAGCCTCAATCACACTCTCGAAGCTCGGATTTTCTGACATCGACCGCCCGGTCGCGACACTCTCCGGAGGGTGGCGCAAGCGACTCTCGCTCGCGCGAGCACTGGCTCAGGACCCTGAGCTGCTGATGCTCGACGAGCCGACCAACCATCTGGACCTCGAGGGCGTGCTCTGGCTGGAACGATTCGTGAATCAGGTCTCAATCTCGATCGTCTTTGTCACCCACGACCGGCGCTTCCTCGAGAACACGGCGACACGCATCGTTGAACTCTCAAAGGCCTACCCGGGAGGCTCGTTTGAAGCGCGGGGCAACTACACCGAGTTCACCCGTCGAAAGGATGCCTTCCTCGAGGCTCAGCGAGCCGCGCAAACGAGCATCGCGACCAAGGTGCGCCGTGATACAGCATGGCTTAACCAGGGCATTCAGGGAAGACAGACACGCAATAAGTCACAGGTCGAGGCGGCCGCCAACCGGCGAGAGGAACTCAAGGCGACCAAAGATCGAAACGAGTCAACTTCACGGGCCGCCTCATTCACATTCAAATCGACCGATCGGAAAACCAAGAAACTCCTCACGCTTGATGCCGTGTCGAAGTCGATGGGCGATAAGCGTCTCTTCGGTTCGTTGAGTCTCACACTCACACCCGGACAGCGGATCGGACTGCTGGGCGTCAACGGCTCCGGAAAAACAACACTCATGCGAATGATGTCCGGCGATCTCAAGCCTGACACGGGCACGATCCATCGGGCAGACAATCTGAAGGTCGTGACCTTCAGCCAGCACCGGGAATCACTCGTTCAGACACAGACGCTCCACGAGGCCCTTTGCCCAATCGGCGATGTCGTCCATTACCACGGCCAATCCGTTCATGTATCGGGCTGGGCCAGACGATTCCATTTCGATCCGGACCAACTCGCGACCCGCATCAGCAACCTCTCCGGAGGCGAGCAGGCCCGCGTGCTGATCGCCAACCTCACGCTGCTGCCCGCGGATGTCCTGCTTCTCGACGAGCCGACCAACGATCTCGACATCCCTTCGCTGGAAGTGCTCGAACAGGCCCTGATGGAGTTCACAGGAGCGATCGTGCTCGTTACCCACGATCGTTTTCTGCTCGAGCGGATCTCGACAGAGTACCTCGCGCTCGACGACCGGGGTGAGGCCAAGTGGTTTGCCTCCATGGACCAGTGGAAAGCCGCGTCGATCAAGGCGAAGCCAGCACCGGTGACGCTCCCCAAGCGCGACACGCAGGTCAAAAAAGACCCAAACCCCGCCAAGCCGGGAAAACTGTCCTACAAGCTCCAACTGGAGTATGACAGAATGGAAGCGGCCATCCTTGAGGCCGAGGACCATGTGCAACAGCTCGAGGCAGAAGCCGCTGATCCTCAGCTCAGCACTGACCATGTTCGAGCGAGTGCGGTGTACTCCAAACTCAGGGATGCACAGGCACATGTCGCGAAACTCTACACACGCTGGTCAGAGCTTGAATTGATGCAACGCGGCGCGTGACCAATGACGACGCGGCCCCCATGTTCCGGAATAATCCGGAATGGGCCTGCCCGCTCAGATTTGACGGTGAACAACGGCGTGTTCAAACGAAAGTCTATTGAGACCAACCAATAGCAAGCCTCGATGTCGCGGGGTTTGAGAAACACAAAGCCTGCCACGAACGCCGAGGGCCCACAGGGCAAACGCTGCCTTAGCCAGTGCGCCGGCCCGAGAATCGACGATTGATACGGATGAACACATCCGTGACATGGCACGATATCCTGCTATGTCACTCGAGCGTACCACGACCGCGCTGCTCAACGGGCTGCACGACCCCGGGGATACCCGGGCGTGGGTTGCTCTTGATGCGCGCTGCCGCCCGATCATGCTAGCGGTGGCGCGACGGATCGGGCTCAGCGAGGCTGAGGCCGAGGATGTGGTGCAGTCGGCCATGGTGAGCTTCGTGCTGGCGTACCGCAAGGGGCAGTACGAGCGAGAGCGGGGCCGCCTCAGTGCGTTTCTGGTCACCCACCTTCGCTCTCGGGCGATCGATATGCTGCGAAAGAAGCATCGCCATCCAGAATTCAGCCCGGGCCAGGGCGCACTGGAGCACCTGAGCGACGCCCATGTCACGCGGTTGTGGTTCGATGAGCGACAGAACCAGCTTTTGTGTCAGGGCCTTGAAGAGCTGCGCCGGAATGGAACTGATGAGCCGATGATCATGGCATTCGAGCTTTTCGGTGTGCGTGGCGTGGACATCGGGGAGGTCACAGCGTCGCTGGGTATGACCCGCGAGGAGGTCTACAACGCCAAGTACCGGGTGACGCAGCGGCTGCGTCCCATCGTTGCGCGCCTTGATGAACTCTACGAGGACCTCTGATCATGGGCTGCGATCCGTACAAGCATGAGACTGAGGACGGTTGCCTTGATCTGGAGACTCTGGATCGGATGGTCAGCGATCCGGGGTTCAAGCCGACGGGTGAGGCGGCGGCACATCTCGCGTCGTGCGAGGTCTGCCGCGATCGGTTGTCGGAGATGCGCAAGGCGGATGTGTTTCTCGAGCGATTCCGGAGCAGCGTGGGCGATGGGCAGGTGACGATCCCACGGGATCATGAGACGCCGCTGATCGCGGGGTACGCCTCGGTGTCGTTGATCGCGTACGGCGGGCAGGGCGTGGTGTACCGAGCCAAACAGCAGGGCACCGGGCGCGAGGTGGCGATCAAGGTCCCGCTGGCGAGCGGGATGCGCCGAGCCTCTGCCCGGTACCGCTTCGAGCGTGAGATTGAGCTGACGGCCCGGCTCGATCACCCCGGGATCGTGCGTGTGCTCGGCTCGTGCGAGCTAAGCGATGGGCGCCTCGGGTGCGTCATGGAGTTCGTGCCCGGCGAGGACTTTGAGCGATGGGCCGAGCGGAAACGAGCGTGGCGCGATCTGCGTTCGATTGTCCGGGCGATCTGTCAGATCGCGGACGCGATCGCGTACGCACACCGGCGCGCGGTGATCCATCGGGACATCAAGCCGAGCAATGTGATCGTGACGAGTGAGGAGCAGCCGCGTGTGCTTGATTTCGGGCTGGCCAAGGCGATCGACGAGCACGAATCGAGCTTCGCGACGCTGACGGGTGCGTTCCTGGGCACCCTGATGTACTCGGCACCCGAGCAGATCAGCGCAGGTGCGGGCGCGACCGATCTTCGGACCGATGTCTATGCGCTCGGGCTGCTGCTGTACAAAGCGCTGACCGGACGGCTGCCGTACGACGCCGATGTGCCAGCGGGCGATCTGATTGCGCAGATCCGGGACCGAAGTGTTGAGCGTCCATCTGTGCACGAGGCATCGGTCAACGGTGAGCTGGACGCGATCGTGCTCCGGGCGATGTCCAAGGAGCCGGACCGGCGGTATCAGAGTGCAGGGGATTTGCGTGATGATCTGCGGGCGTGGTTGGA